>CAZKBT010000018.1:0-53111 GCA_964551305.1 uncultured Burkholderiaceae bacterium | reverse complement strand
CCTACTCCGGACAGATGGCGCTGAGTATGCTGCAGGCCCAGCGTTTCGACGCCATATTGCTGGACGTCGGCTTGCCGGGCCTGGACGGGTGGCGCGTGCTGTCGCACATTCGCAACGAATTGCGCATGACCACGCCCATCCTCATGCTGACCGCGCGGATCAGCATGGAAGACAAGACCCTGGGCTTCACCACCGGCGCGGACGACTATCTCACCAAGCCTTACTCCCTGGCCGAAGTCCTGTTGCGCCTGAAAGCGCTACTTAGGCGCGCCCGCCTTGCGCGCGCGGAACAGGATACGTTCACATGCGGCGTTCTTTCCTATACACCCGGCGCCCGCCGCGTCAGCGTCGGCGGCGCGGACTTGAAGCTGCCGAAGAAAAGCCTGCAAATCCTGGAAATCCTGATTCGGCGCCATGGCCAGGTCGTCACGCGCAGCGAGCTGGAAAACATGCTCTGGCCGCACGACTCCCTGTCCTCGGATGTCTTGCGCAGCCAAATGCACATTCTGCGTCGGTTCCTGTCCCGCCACGGATTCGACGGCATAGAGACGGTCAGCGGCCTGGGCTGGCGACTTACGGACGGCATCGGCAGGGAATGAGATATCGTCCATCGCTCGCCTCTCGCGTCGTGCTGTCCTTGACCATATTGGTCGTGACCGTTGCCGGATTCGTCTGCCTGACCGCGTTCTACGTCCACGCGGAGATGGAACAGCAGTTGATCAACTCCTGGGTGCGGACGGAAAGCTTCAAACTCAAAGAAGAAGTCTTCAAAGAAAGCGCCACGCTGACGCTGCCTTTCAAGCGGCAACTCGGCCCCTTCATGATGGCCTGGGGAGAAAGCCCATCGTCGCCAGCCCCCGATCTACCCGAAGGCCTGCGTGAATTGGACCTGGGGCTGCACAGCATGGAAGTCAACCAGCGCTTCTCGCACGTCATGGTGGCCGAAAGGCACGGCAACATGTTCTACGTCATGTACGACAGCAGCGAAATCGACAAGCTGACCAGCCATTTCGGCTTAGTCTTGATCGCCATCGCACTGTTCGTCATCGCATGGGGCTATATCCTGGGGCTGCGTCTGTCGCGCTGGGCCGTGCGCCCCTTGAACGACGTCGCGGACCAACTCGATCGATGGGCGCCCGGCTCGCCGCTGACTTTGACCGCCCGCTATAACGAAGGGGGACGGCTGCTGCATGCCTTCAACCGCATGCAGGACAGGATAGACCGCACGATAGCCGACCAAAAGGAATTCGCCTCGAATCTGCATCATGAAATCCGCACGCCATTGGCTGTGATCCGCGGCGACGCCGAACTCTTGTCGATGAGCCATTGCGTTCCACCCGGCGAACCCGACCGGCCCGAACGCATCATGGACTGCGTCGACGAGATCTCCGAAACATTGGAAAGCACCTACAACCTGTCCCGGGCAGAGGAAGGGCCGAAAGAGAACGTGCAACTGCGCGCCTGCGTGGACGACGTGCTCGGCGCGCTGCAGCAGGAATCCGACGAAAGGCGGCTGCGCATCCACAACCACGTACCGCCGGATCTGAGCGCGACCGTGAATCGTTATGCGCTGATGATGGTCGTGCGCAACATCACGCGAAACGCCATCCTGCATGGCTCGCCGGGCAACCTGCATATAAACGGCCGGCCCGGTGTCCTTACGTTCAGCGACGACGGCCCCGGCATCAGCCCGACGGACCAGCTTCACATCTTCGAACGTTATTACAGCCGCCGACGCAAGGACGAGAGGACCGCGGGTCATTCGGCCGCGCCGTCCGCCGGCGACGTGGGCATAGGCCTGGCCGTCGCCCAACGCACCTGCGCCCTTCAGTCCTGGCGGCTCGAGGTGGCGTCACCCATTTCGCCGGCCGGCGGCACCCGGTTCACCCTGGCGCTTTCCGAACCCGAATACGATCTCGACGAATAGCCCGCGACGGCCCGCCATGAGCCGGGCGATTATCGCCTATCGTCCGTGACGATGGCGATGCTTGTTCGCATGCTTATGGCTTCGATGCCAGCCCGGGTTTTTATAGTAGCCCGCTTGGCGATAGTGATCACGGCCACCTCGATAATGGCGACGCTCGTGCCCCCGCCAGCGCCGGTCGCTGTATCGCCGCTCTTCGGTCAGCACATTGCCCAGGACGCCGCCGGCCGCGGCGCTGCCCAAGGTCAGCAAGGGATCGCCTTCGGATAGCAGCGCGCCCGCGGCCGCCCCCAGGCCGGCGCCCAGCAAGGTGTTCGTCGTTTTGTCCGACGCCAACGCGCTCGACGACAAGCCCATCGTCATTACGCCCGCCACGGCAAACTGTGCAATTCGAGCTACGAGCTTCATGGTCAGCTCCTGAAGTTTGAAAGTCATGCTGCAATCGGGCCGAAACCCGACGGATACAGGATCGAGGATAGGCTAGCGCATCGCCGACGAGCCTGGCAAGCAGCAGTGTTCCGTTTGCAGCCGACTGAAATAAACGCCGCGCTTTGGGACGATCCGCTTACAGAGCTGTATCCACCATGAATATAAACGCTACGTAGTGTGTAGCTTGTATCCGCCCGGCTCTCAGAGACGTGACGATGTCGCCGGCCGGCGCATGCCCAAACTCGAGATCGTCAACGACGGATCAACGCGCTTCCAATGCGTTTTCAAGCGCCTTGAGCCGCGTCGCCGTCTCTTTCTGAGCGGCCGCCCTTTGCTCGCGCAAGACGTCGATGCCGTCCTCTTCCTTTTCCAACATGGATAGATAGCGCTTGCCCAACGCGCTATCGCCGGGCACCGCCGCGAGATTATCGCGTATGCGGGCCTGGTTCTCGGCCGCGCCTTCCAGCCGCTGCGCAATCTCGCGTTCTTGCCGCTCGGCATCGGCCAATGCGCGCCGCAGATCGGCCAGGCGGCGCAGATCCCGCCGAGTCCGCTCATCCGCCGCGCTGGCGCTCCAGGCCGCCAAGGTCTGCTCATCCGCCTTCAACAACGCCACCGTCTGCGGTTCCTGGCGCGTCATGACGGCGCGCACATTGGCGCCGCCCGCCGCCGGCACCGTTACCCTGAGCCGATAGTGCGTCGCGGTTTCGCCCGCCAGGGCATCCGACTCCAGCTTCCAGCCCTGGCGGCGCGGATGCTCGATGACGACGGTACGGGCCGCATCCGCGGCGCCCTTGACGGTATAGACGGTTTCGCTGCGCAGCAGCCGCTGCGCGCGCAAGACGCCCCGGCTGACGGCGAGCTCGGACAAACGCTCTTGCGGGTGATGCTCGGAGCGAACCTCGACCTTGCCATCCTCGGCAAAGTACAGGAACCGGCTTTCGCCCACCGGTATGGACGTCAACCGGGCATCGCCCAAGTGACCCGCCTGATCGTCGTAGACGGTCAGTATGCCCGGCGGCAGGCTGCCCGCCGTGGAGTTCTTGAGCCACACCGCGGCCACGGGATGTAGGCCGCCGCGTTCGGGCTGAAAGACGACGACTTGCTCAGCCTGCACGACAGTATCGATGAAAGGCACGGACGCCGTCTGCCCCGCGGCCATGGTCACCGGCTCGGGCAATTCATAGCGCACATCGACTTGGCCTTCGCGCGCCACGGCCGAGGCCTGCGGCCGCGGCTCGGACGAAGGCGCCGCCGCGCCCGCCGCCAATGCCGCGACCCGCGCCGGCGCGGCGCGCTTCAGGGCGGGCTCGTCCGCCATCTCCATCATGGCCGAGATATCCGCTTGCGGCGCCTCGGCCGCGCCGACCGCCACGGGCAATTCAGGGCGTTCATGCCAATACCGCTGATATAGTCTCTGCGACAAGGTTACCGGCGCGCCCGATACCAGCGTGACCTTGACCGCATCCCAATCCTGGCCGCTGGCGTTTTCAAGAACGGCCCAGGCCTGCAGCCTGGCCTGCCCCTCCCGGCCGGTCGATAAGCGATAGGCGCTTTTCCACACAGGCGCCGCCACGACATAGGTGAAACCCACCTCGCGCGCGCCTTGGCCCGACAAGCCGACGTCCAGAATACGCACCGTGTCCGCCTGGCGCTGTCCTCCAGCCCGCAGCGCATCCTGGATGCGGCGCTGCAAGGCTTCGTCCATGATCTCCAGCACTGTATCGGACCCCAATTTCAATACCTGAACCTGATCGTCTTGCGTCATGACGGACAACAAGGCGCCGCCGTATTTTTCATCCTGCGCAGGCTCTACGCCCAACACCCTGCCTTGCACGGTGCGGCCACCCGACGACGCGCGCACCCGCATGCCCGGCAGAGCCGCGGCCAGGTTGGCCGGCGAGGCAAGCGCGTCAGGCCCGAAAGGCAGGCGTGCAAAGGCTTCGCGCACCGGCGCCTCGCCATCCAGGACGATGCTGGTCACGTGCCCGGCGGGGTCGCGCACGACGAGACTTTTCAGCACGTCATCCACTTGGTCCAGGGGAACGGGCAGTTGGACCATCGGCTGATCCCGCACAGGCACCTGGCGCTCGATCTGCGCCAGGCCGCCCGAAGACAGCGTGAAAGCGGTGATGCGATCGCCCTCCTGGGACGCCAAGGCCGGACCGTGCCAAGCGGTCACCGCCACCAGCCCCGCCACCAAGGGTTTGAACCGTCTCGCCTTACGCATGCCATGCCTCCTGGATCATCGATACATCCGAACGCCTGATACACGACGGCTTCGGGCCGTCATGCCGACGTCCGCATTCAGCCCAATTGCGCCATCAGGCGTCCGCAATGGTCGCGCAACTGCGCCGGCAGGCCTCGATGCAGTTTGTCGAACAGCTCCACGTGAGAAGCCAGTTCCTTTTTCCAGGCATCTTCGTCGACGGCGGTCACGCGCTGAAAGTCCTCCTTGCCCAGGTCCAGCCCGCTCCAGCTCATGTCTTCGTATCGCGGGACCGTGCCGAACAGCGTGTCCCGGCCTTCGGCGCTGCCTTCGATGCGTTCCAGCATCCATTTCAGCACCCGCATGTTCTCGCCGAAGCCCGGCCAGAGAAAGCGGCCGTTTTCATCGGTCTGGAACCAGTTGACGGTAAAGAAGCGCGGCAGCGTCGCGCCCATGGCCTGCAAGCGTTCGCCCAGCGCCAGCCAATGGCCGAAATAGTCGCTCATGTTGTAGCCGCAGAAAGGCAGCATGGCGAAGGGATCGCGCCGCACCACGCCCTGCGCGCCGGCGGCGGCGGCCGTCGTTTGCGAGCCCAGCGTGGCCGCCATGTAGACGCCCTCCACCCAGTTGCGCGCTTCGGTCACCAGGGGCACGGTGTCCGAGCGCCGTCCGCCCACGATGAACGCGTCTATCGTCACGCCTTCGGGATTGTCCCAATCGGGATCGATGGCCGGATTCTGCTGGGCCGATACCGTGAACCGCGCATTGGGATGCGCCGCCTTGCGGCCGCAGTCCGGCGTCCAGTCGCGCCCTTGCCAATCCAGGCAATGCGCCGGCGCCGGCCCCATGCCTTCCCACCAGACGTCGCCGTCGTCGGTGAGCGCGACGTTGGTGAACAGCACGTTGTGGCGCATCGACGCCATGCAATTGTAATTGGTCTTCTCGTTCGTGCCGGGCGCCACGCCGAAGTAGCCGGCCTCGGGATTGATGGCGCGCAGCTTGCCGTCCGGACCCGGCTTGATCCAGGCGATGTCGTCGCCGATCGTCGTGACTGTCCACCCAGGCAAGGACTGCGGCGGGATCATCATCGCGAAATTGGTTTTTCCGCACGCGGAAGGAAAAGCGGCCGCCACGTGCATTTTCTTGCCATGCGGCGTGGTCACGCCCAGGATCAGCATGTGCTCGGCCAGCCAGCCTTCGTCTCGCCCCATGGTGGACGCAATGCGCAGCGCAAAGCATTTCTTGCCGAGCAGCGCGTTGCCGCCGTACCCCGAGCCGAAAGACCAGATTTCCCGCGTTTCAGGGTAGTGGACGATATATTTGGTGTCGTTGCACGGCCAGGGAACGTCGGCCTGGCCGGGCTGCAGGGGCTTGCCCACCGAATGCACGCAAGGCACGAACTCGCCGTCTTCTCCGAGCACGTCGTAGACCTTGCCGCCCATCCGCGTCATGATGCGCATATTGGCGACCACATAGGGCGAATCGCTGAGCTCCACGCCGATGTGCGCGATGGGCGAACCCAGCGGCCCCATGGAAAACGGGATCACGTACATTGTGCGCCCACGCATGCAGCCTTCGAACAAGCCGTTCAGCGTGGCGCGCATTTGCGCCGGAGCCGCCCAATTGTTGGTGGGGCCCGCATCCTGCTCTTTCTCGGAACAGATGAAGGTGCGGTCCTCGACTCGCGCCACATCGTCCGGATCCGACCACGCCAGATAGGAATCGGGCCTTTTTTCCGGATTCAACTTGCGCAGCGTGCCCGCTTGCACCATGAGCTCGCACAGCCTGTCGTACTCTTGCCGGGAACCGTCGCACCATTCGATACGATCGGGCTGAGTCAACGCGGCGATTTCCGCCACCCACTCTTTCAAGCGCGCATGGCGCACCCAGGCGGGGGCATCGGACTCCAGGATCGGCTTCGGACAAGAGGCATTCATAGGAAAATAGTCTCCTTTGGGATGTGTGGTTGCAAGACGGTACCGGCCCTAGTGTAAAGCGTACGGCGGCATCTCGGGTTTCTTCTTCTCCGCGTACATTTTTTACCATAACGGAGCAACGTATCCCTGCCCGTGCGGGCCGTACGATAATGCCTTCCATGTTAAAACCCATGGCGGGACAATTGAATAGAGGGCGAAATATATGTATCACCGCGCCTATCCAAATCAAAAAGAACGCTCGATGGCATCCGATGCGGACAAGCCCGGATTCACGTTTGGCGCCCTTGCGGGAAGATGGGCCCTGAAAAGGCAAATACTTGACCGACTGCGGGGGGTCGATCAACTACGCATGACCGGGATAGCCGTTTTCGAAAGGAAATCGGATCTGGCATTCTTGTATCGCGAAGAGGGACGCCTTCGTCTTGCCAACGGCGCCGTCTGCAATACTTCCAAAAGCTATATTTTTCAAGAAGCCGACGATGGATTCGAAGTATATTTCAATAGGTTTCCGTCCCATCTTTTCCATAAGATTTCTCTCGTGAAAGACGGAGAAAGCCTGGTCGGATCCGCTGTTCATCATTGCGGATGCGATGTTTACAAAAGCACCTACCGCTTTGACCGCCTGGAATTCAGCATCCTCCATGCCGTTCAAGGCCCGCGCAAGAACTATCTCTCGTCAACCTGTTTTTCCAGATAGCGCATTCGCGATCGGTCCGCCCCTCCCGGGTTTCCCGCTCCCGCTGGAGCATGGGAACGGGAAACCCGACGCGGAAAATCACCGCCGCCGATCCTCAGAACGGCACTGCGACCTTCAAGAAGCCGCTATTGCTGGAGCCTTTCCCCGAAAACTCGCCTTCGTATTGCAGGCGAACATCGATGCCCTTGTCGGTGGAAAACTGCAGCCCCGCCCCGATACGCGCAACGGCATCGTCCATGGGAAGCGATACTTGGAACCCGCCCACGTCATTCGGCGCGTTCGCGAAGCGAGCCCTTGCCGTCCATGATTTGTTGGTCAGGAACGTCCCGCCCACCTGAACGTAAGGCCGCAACGTACCGCCCTTGACATCCACGCGCCCGCCCACTTCCAGAGTGGGGGAGAAAGCGAAGGTGAATTGATCGCTACCGTCCACTTTGTAAGCCAGAGCGGCGCCGTCTTCGGTGTAGCCGGGCATGCGCGCGTAGATCGCGTCCAGATCCATGTACGGTTTCAGATAGAACGCGGGAAAGGCGAAAGTCCTGGCCACACGGAAACGCGCGGTGCCGCTGTAGACTTCGGGATCGCTTTTGGCGATATGGCCGAACCCCGGCGCAAGAACCTGTCTGTCCATGTCATAGCGGCCATAACTTCCACTAAGGCCTCCTGCCAACGTCCACGGCCCCATTTCGTGCTTGACCATCGCCCCGAGAGATACCGTGTCACCTTTGCCGCGCACCCGGCCGCTATCGGCTTTCAGCGTGTCGGCGCTATAGGCGGCGGACACATTGACGAACCAATCGGGCGCAAATCGCTTCTGGCCTCCCACTTGAATGGTATTGCTATGGTTGGAAAAACCCGCCGCGTCATTGTAGGCATCTTGACTCGTCTCGCGACGTCCGACGGTGCCCCAGAGGCACTCGGCTTCGCCCGTCATGGCATCGGCGCCGCCGAACTGCGGGCAACTCATCATGCTGTTGTTGAAACGGACCATGCTTGCGGAGGTCTGGCTCGCCGGCGCCAGCATGACATCCGGCGACAGATTGGAAATCAGCTGCCTGTAGTCGCCAAGCCCCTGGGCAGCCGCCATATCGATGGAAGCGAATAGCTTGCCGAAGCTGTGCGACGACGACGAGTTCCATATCTCTTGCAGATGGCCTGCCAACGCGGCCTGGTTGGCGCCCAGTCCCAACGAAGACGCCGTGAAGTTCGCCCCGTCCACGGACAACTGGTACTCGTTGCCGCTACGATTGAGCGCATAGTTGAAAATGGGAGAAACCCGCGGGGTCATCGTCCCCGAAGCTTCTCCATCGACCGCCATCACCGTCAAGCGGCGGTGCGGCAACAAGGTCAAAGGCGCAATGTCGAGCTTGCCATCAACTTGCGCATCGCCTTGCACGCGCAGCAGGTCCGATTGACGAAGCTCAAAATCCGCATCCACGAGCAATGCGCCCTGTGCGCCCTGCGTGAAGTCGCCCATGACGGTCGTGCCGTCCACAGCGCCTTGGCGGCCGACCATCAATAGGCCATGATTCACGATATTGGCGCCATAAGTATGCGCGCCGCGCAAGATACCAGCGGAATAGGCATCGGTCGACACCTTGTACGCCGGAACGGGGTTGATTGAACCGTTGTTGGTGACCGAGCCCGCTGCCGCGCTGTCGAGATTGGTAAGCAGGATATCGCCGGTGATGACGCCGTAGTTCTCCATGTCGACGACACTGCCCTGCGCCGTCGTCCGCGTTCCGCTGTAACGGATCGCCACGTTCGAGCCGGACGAGACGCTGGCGGTGGATCGCACCGCGAGCCAGTTGCGATTGCCGCCGACCATCCAGACCCCGGCGCCCTGCGCGCCGCCTCCTCCCCTGACGGCGCCATTCAGCGTCAGATCCATGCCACCGTCCTGGGCAACGCCCTGGCTCTGCGCGAAGACCGCCACCGAATTATTGCCGACGGCCATGACGGAACCCGACTGCGACAAGTGCATCATACCGCTCGAGCCGCCGCCCGTGCCCGAGCTGCCGGCGAATGCTCCGCTTGCATCTCCGCTCAGGCCGCCTCCGCCGCCGATCGACTGCATCAGGATGCCATAGGCCCCTTCGCCCGAAGTCGAAATGTCGCCGGTGACCGCCAGTGTCACCTCATTGCCGTCACCGCCTCCCCCGCTGGAGCCAGCCCCCGAGGGGATCGGCCGTATCGCCAAATCGCCCGCGGCGACATCCCCCGCGATCCCGCCGCCGCCACCGATGGACTGCGCCACCACGGCGTGGGCCCCGCGGCCTTGGGTGCTGATCTGCGTGCCGTTGGCCAGTGAGATATTCACTCGGCCCGCAGTGCCCGTGGTGGTGCCTCGAGCACCCAGCGTCACTTGCGACAAGTTGCTGGATGCGCCTGCCACGGCTATGCCTCCGCCGCCGCCGATGGACTGCGCCACCAGGCCGAACGCCCTGTCGCCGGACGTGCCGATACGCAGCATGCCGTTATCTACGAATACGTTGCTGGCATCGGCTTGGGTCGCGGAATTACGGTCGCCGCCTACCTGCATGGCGCCGGCCACCGCATTGGCGGACACGCCAAGGCCGGCCACACCGCCTCCGCCGCCGATGGATTGAAGCACCACGCCATGCGCATCCGCTCCCTCCGTCACAATGGTTTTCTCACCGCTCAACCTGACTTGTCCGCCCTTCTGACTTACCGAGCCATTGGAAGAGCCTGTGCTCCCCACCGTCACGGCCACGCCGCTCAACGGCGTCAATGCGGCGCCGAATCCTCCTCCGCCGCCTATGCTTTGTCCAAGGATCCCGTATGAGCCGGCGCCCGAAGTATGGATTGCCGTTTCGTCGGCGCGCGACAGTCGGATGGCGACATCGCTGCCACTGCCGTCGCTGCGGCCGCCACCGCCGACGACGACCCTGCTGTCTTCCGTCGTCGCCCCCGCAATAGGCTCCCAGTCGACGAAGCTCGCCCCGCCGCCTCCGCCTATGGATTGCGCGAGCACGCCGAGCGCCCAGTCGCCTTCCGTGCGTATATTGCCGGCAGAGGCCACGGTAATGACATCATGATCGACGGCATAGCTGTCGCCCACGGCCGAACCATTGCTTTGCGCCGCGCCGCCAACCCATTGGTCAAGCTGTTGGATCATGCCGGGACTATCCATGTCGGCACTGCCCCGCTTGATGGAGGCGCCCGTCAACCCGCCGCCACCGCCTATGGATTGCGCCACCATCCCGTGAGAGCCATGCCCCAACGTGGAAATATTGCCGCCATTGATCAGATTGACCATTCCTCCGTCGCCGCCGGCTCCCTCCTTCCCGCCCAGCCTCAGGGTAAGCCGCTCATCCCAGTAATGGTCTCCCATAGTGAAATAAGGGGTGCGCGCCATGCCCAACCCGCCGCCCCCGCCTATGGACTGCGCGACGAGACCTGCCGAAAGATCGCCTTGCGTCGTCACATTGAAGTCACCGTCGATCGTGGCGACACCACCGTTGCCGCCCGCGCCGCCGTTGCCGCCCAGCTCCAAGCCGACAGCGATGGAAATCCCCTCGAGCAGGCTACGGTCTTCCGGGTCGTCGAGATCGGAAGCGCCACCGACTCCGCCACCGCCTCCAACCGATTGCGCAATCATCCCTATGGAATGATCGCCCGCTGTGGAAATGTTCGCGGCGTAGCATCCAGCCTCGTATCCGCAGGCCGTGACGGCCCCTCCATCTCCCCCATCGCCTCCACCGCCGCCAAGGGACAATATCAGCTGGAAGTCGATGAACATGGAGTTGGCGCCGAAGCTTGCCGTGCCGCCTATGCCGCCGCCATTGCCGATGGACTGCAATACGACGCCATGCGAAGCGCTTCCCTGGGTGCTGATAACGTTATTGTCCTTTACCGCGAATTTGACCTCGCCGCCATGCGTGCCTGCGCCGCCCTGGCCCCCCACAGCCGAACCGATATTGAACAAGCCTTTTTGCAGCATCGTTCCAATGCCGCCCATGCCGCCGCCGCCCCCGATGGACTGTCCGATCACGCCATAGGCCTGCGTGCCTTGGGTATGGATCTGAGACCCGTTCTCCAGATCGATATCGACCAGCCCGCCTTGACCGCCGCTGCCTCCAGAGCCGCCTACGGAAAGCGAAGCGGAAATCGTGCTGTACTTGCCGCTCGTCGTGGAAGCGCCCCCCTCTCCGCCTCCGCCGCCTATGGATTGCGCCACGATGCCGTCCGAGTTGTCGCCCGTGGTCTCGATGATGCCGCTATTGACCAGACGCACAGTGCCGCCGTCGCCGCCGGTGCCGCCCACGCCGCCCACGCCCAGCTGGAACACGCCCTTGATGGAGAACGGCTTGTTTTTCTTGTCGTCCTCCGCTACCTCGGCTACCTCCGCTGCGTTCATTACCATGGCCGTGTCGGTGGAGCGCGACAAAGCGCCCTGCAGGTCAAGCAAGTCCTGAATCGTGGACGCGACCGTGTTCAGCAAACCGCCTTTGCTCGCTCCCAGCGAACCGCCGACGCCCCCTCCACCGCCAATGGACTGCAGCATGATGCCGTCGCTGTTGCGTCCCGACGTGGCAATGCGTCCGGCATTGTTCATGGTCGTCGCGCCCGCGTCGCCGCCTTCGCCGCCTTCCCTGCCCACTCCCACACTCACAGTTACGGTAGGCTTTACGATCTCAGAGAATCCAACGCCCACCCCGGCCGTCGTGACCAAGCCTTGGGATGTTCCTCCTCCGCCTCCTATGGACTGAGCCAACACCCCGGGAGCGCCGACACCTTCGGTGGACAAGGACGTGCCCGGCTCCAGGATCACGTCGACGTTGCCGCCCTTTCCTCCGACATCGCCTTTTCCACCCAGCCCAAACCCCGCATTCACTTTGCTGAGGGCGCCCCAGTTGTAGGCCGTCACAGTGCCCGGTCCGCCCGAGCCGCCTCCGCCGCCGATCGAATGCGCAAGTATCCCGCTGGCGTAGTCGCCCGTCGTGGTAATGCGGCTTGCATCGCTTTGACTTTGACGCAACGCGACACTGACGTCACCGCCGTCCCCTCCAGGACAACGGCCATCCGAACACTGGCCGCCCACCGCCGACGCCAGGCTCAAGCTCAACGTGGTCGTCGGCACCGATACCGAAACGGAGAAAACGGAAGAGTCGCCGCCATTACCGCCTCCGCCGCCGATCGACTGCGCGTGCACGCCGCGGGAGTATTGGCCATAGGTACTGAGCACCGTATCGACAAGGTCCACATTCACCGCTTTGCCGTCGCCGGCCGCCGAGCCTTGACCCCCGATGCTCAGGCTTATCGGCACCGCCGCCCCCACACCTGGTTCGACAGGCACACCCAACACGAAATTATCCACCACGGAGTTGCCCCCGCTGCCTCCTCCTCCGCCTATGGACTGAGCCAGGATCGCCGTAGCGTTGTCGGCGATGGGGTCGCCTTCCGGCGGTGTCACGCTTCCAGTCGTAGTGATATTGCTTTGCTTGAGACTCACACCCACCGCGCCGCCATCCCCGCCTACGCCACCGGAGCCTCCCACTCCCATGCTGACTGCCACCTCCAGGCCCGCCGTGTACGACTGTATCCCGCCGCCGTTGCCGCCGCCCCCGCCCACGGACTGCGCAAGCAAGCCCGGAGCCATGCCGCCGGCCGTGCGAATGCCCAGGTTGGACCGGTCGATAGTGACGGATCCGCCCGAGCCCGCGCCTCCGCCGGATCCGCCTATCTGCATCGACAGTTCGGCAATGCCGGCTCCGACGGCGTCTCCACCGCTCCCGCCCCCGCCGCCGATAGACTGCGCGATCAGGCCGAGAGAGCCGTAGCCGGCGGTAATGATGTTGGCGTTTTCGACGCCCGTGACCGTAACGCTGCCGGCGTCACCCCCGCCCGAGCCCGATCCGCCCACGCCGACGCCCACCACGGCGGCAATGTCGAACACATCCCCGCCCGTGCCACCGCCGCCCCCGATCGATTGCGCCGTCACGCCGTGCGCCCAGCTACCTTGCGTCGTCACCGAGCCAAGCGCCGTCAGGTCTACCTGACCGCCTTTTCCGCCCGCCGCGCCCTGGCCGCCCACGCCGATAATGCCGGTGGCGCCGGCGCCGGCGCCGCCGCCCGCGCCGATGGATTGCGCCACCATCCCTATGGCGGCATCGCCTATCGTCCGCACTGTTCCCGTGTTGGAAAGAGACACGTTGCCGGCCGCGGACTGGTGATTGGAGCTCGCGTTACCGCCAATGGCGAGAATGCCGCCGGCCGTTCCCCCAGCGCCGCCTCCGTCGGAAATGGACTGGGCTATCATGCCCTTGGCGCTATACCCGGACGTCGCGATAGTGCCGGCATTGGTAACAATTACATTGCCGGGCGTGCCGCCCGCCGCGCCGTCTCCACCCAGCTCCAGCACGAGCCCCGCCGCTACGCCGCCCGCGCCGCCTCCGCCCGAAATGGACTGGGCCAACACGCCTGTCGAATGATTGCCAAGGGTAGTGATGTCGGCGCGGTTGCGCACGGCCACGTCCGCGGCATCGCCTCCATTGCCGCCATTGCCCGCGCCGCCGCCGAGGATGCCGACAAAATCACCGGCCGTTCCTCCCCCTCCTCCCAAGGACATGGCTGCAATACCGTCCGCATACTCTCCCCGGGTGGAGATGGCCGCGCCGGTATACGTATCTACATTGACAATTCCGGCCTTGCCGCCAAAGCCACCGCCGCCGCTACGCCCGGCCAGCGCGGTTTTATCGGAACCATCACCGCCTTCCCCGCCTTTGCTCAAGGCCAGCACGCCGCGCATGGCATTACCGCTGGTCCCTATGAGGTAACCGGACTCGCTGTCCATCAACGAGACCGTAACGTGCCCCCCATTGCCGCCGTCTCCGCCTACGTTCCCACTCGGTCCGCCTCCTCCTTTTCCGCCTTCGCTGGTCGCGACGATGGCGCCGCCCTTCGCCGCTCCCGCACCGGTCAGATTGACTTGAACCGGGCTGCGGGCGGTAACGGATACATCGCCAGCACTGCCGCCTTTCCCGCCCCGGTTGTCGTTATCGCTGGACTTATAGCCATCGCGACCGTTGCTGTGCGCATAGATGCCATATACCCGCTGGTCCGCATTGGACGATGCGACCTGCACGATCACTTCGCCGCTGTGATTGACCTTGACTTGCGCTCCATCGCCGGATGAGCCGTTCTTGTATCCGCCCGAGCCGCCCAGCGACGATGCCTGGATGCCGGTGATGACATTCCCCGAACTCTGGATGGGCGTGCCCACCCCGATGTGGATCTTGCCCGCGTTGTCGACACTTGCCAAACCACCGGCTCCGCCCTTGCCTCCATTCTGATCGCCCAGAAGCTGATCGCTCTGCCTGCCCCCTTGCCCGCCTTGGCTGTTGGCCATGACGCCGCCAAAATTCGTCGACGTAGTGCCTTCGAAGACGTAGTGGGCGGTATTACGGACTATGATCGATGCTTCATTGCCGTCACCGCCCTTGCCTCCATCGGAGTTGTAATCATGATTGGTCCCCGTCTCGCCGGGGCCCCCTATCGAGCGGGCGGTTACGAAGCCTCGCGGCACATCCGAGCCGTGCGCCGACAGCGATATCGTGCCGTCGCTCTGGATCTTCACGCTGCCGGCATTACCGCCTTTGCCCGCGCCTTCGGCCTCGCTGCCGAAAGTGTGTCCATACAAAACACCATGATCCTCGTCAAACCCGGACGACGTGGTGAATATCCCGCCGTAATCATAGATCTGCAGGTTGTCAGTCCCGTTGCCGTTCCTGGTGTCGTGGCTCGACGACGTGAGAGGGTTATAAAGCACTTTCCCGTACTGTTGCGTAAACGTTTCTCCAGCTTGAATAGTACAAGTCTGCGTACCGGTCCCGGAGCATTCGGCCGAAAACGCCGGTACCGAGCTCGTCATCAGGCCCGTTACCACGGAAGAAAACATAATAGGGTGACGACGACGCTGCTTGTTACGTCCTTTTAACCTTCTCGTCATATTTCTTCTCCGTCAAATTAACTTATATGCACTCGTTCATGTCACTGCGGAACGGGCCGTCCGAACTGGACGGCCAAACCGATTCTGGCGTCGGGCAGAGCGGCCTTGAGCGCGCGCATCGCCTGGACAGATTGCGCGAAGTCGGCGTATTTGGCCAATGTGATGCCGGTCGGGGCGAAGTGCGTGATCGATACGGGTTGGGGCAAGGTCTGCTGAATCACCGCCTGGACATTGTCCGGCGCTTCGGAGACGACCACCTCGTTCTGGCTGATGCCCACTACGTCCTGCTCGTTGAGCAGCAGCGTGTCCTCGCTGCCACTGTGCTGCGGCGGAATCACCCTGATGCGGTTTGCATCGATGTCGTAGCTGGGCAACTGACCCAAGCGGGAGACTTCCTCCTGGGAGAGCATCTCACCCGGACTCAGGGCCAGGCAGGCCGAGCTGGTCAACGCCAGCAACATGCCTAGCAGGTGAAGGAAGTGTCGAATACTGTTTTTCATGTTCAGGCTCCTGGACGGATGGACGGCGCGAGCTATTGCGCAATAATGCGCGCCTCGAACTCCATTCGGAAGTTATCGTTCGACGAGCAAGGCCATCCGCGCAAAAAGGGGTAGAAGTAAAAGGGAATGCTGTCGGGGTTGGCCGCGACGACAAGGATCTCCCAGTCGCCCTGTGCCGGCTCGCCATAAAATGCATAGCTTCCCAGACCGTATCCCATAAAGCTTTTAATCCCATATCTCCTGAAATGATCATTGGGCAGCTTGAGCAGAGAGGTCGTGCCCGAGGGGGATCTGACGGCGATGCCCAGCGAACCCAGGCAGACGTTGTCGCCCGACAGGCGCACTTGAAGCTGGTCCACCATTTGAGCCGCATCCCATTTGAACTTCCCCGCCGACGTCACCTGCTGGTAGGGAAACGGGCCGATACGGATCTGTGTTTCGTCGAGCGCGTTCAATCCATCCCTCTTGAAAGCTCCCCAATAGGCCACGGGCCGGAAGTCGGGTATCTGGACGTCTTCGGTGCGGCTCAGGGCGGGGTTTTCTCTGTACGCCAACGCCAAGGCCACCGCTTTTTCGGCATCCGGCACACCGAATCCATACCAATTAGAGTAATCATTGCCCGCCGCGTTTTTTTGCCATCCCAGCTCCAGAGGGAAGGACGTGGCGCCATCGAAAATGGCCGAAGCGCCGCCCATGACGTCGCCAAGCAATTGATTGGTGCGTAGATCCATCATGGTGGCCGAGGGGAAAGAGTCCGCTCGGCGAACGAGACGCTCGTAGCCCTCGTCCACCTTGCGCGCCGACAGGCGCAGGATGTCACGCACGTCGCGCCACGTCAGGTCAGGATTGGCGCTGAGCATGAGCGCGGCAACGCCTGATATGGTGGGGGCAGCCGCCGAGGTCCCGTTTATGTAGGTGTAGTCGCAATCGGGATTGTCGGGTTTGCCGTCTCGTTGCGTTTGGCCGCGCAAGAAGGACGTGTCAGCGCCGCTATGGCTGTATCCGTAACGGCAGGCGGTTATATCCGTGCTGAAGATGGTGGGACCGTCATTGGGCTCCCACCACCAACTGGCGCCTTCGCCATACTGGCCCCTCTGGCCGTATTCGCCGGCCATGCCGGTCACCCAAACCACCGAGCCCGCGCCGGCATAAGAGCTGGCCGAGCCTTTGGCGTTGAGGCCGGTCACGATGACGACGTTGGGTTCAAGTGCGTATGTATCGTTGGCGGGATTGATGCAACTATAACCACCGACCTCGCATAGCTCAAGGTTGCGCTTGTCAAACCCGTTTCCCGCCCCTTTGATAAAAATGGCGCCCATGCCGTCGCGCAGTTTCTTCAGGCCTCGGGTGATGATGACGACAACGGGATCAATCTCATATGACGCGAGGGCCATGGTGCGCCCGTAAGAAGCATTGAAAATGTGCGCCTTGCTGGACCAAGGCGCCCCGCCGTAAACTTGATAGACATGCTGGTTTCGTAAGCTGACGAGCGATTCGGCAAGCCAGTCGACCGCGCCCAGATTGGCCCGAGGCGCGATACCCATGACGCCTTTGCCGTTTTGAGCGGCCGCAATGATGCCGGCGACCGCCGTGCCGTGGGATGCATCAGACTTGGAACGGTCTGGAGGAAAAGGCAAATTGTCACGGCGCGAAAAGCTCCAAGACAATTCAGACGCGAAATTAGGCAGCAAATCCTCGTTGAACACATCCAGGCCCGTGTCCACCACCAATACATTCACGCCCTGGCCCTTGAAGCCTTGCCGATGTACCGGCTCGACGTTCAGGTCCATTCCCCCGCCGAACGTCTCCGGAAAATCATTGAAATAGCTGTCTTTATAGTTCAGCGCCCACTGAAACATGTACAGCGGCTCCGTCTCGCCGGTTGACGTATCCACCTCGCAGGGATAGACGTCCATATCCATATCGTCATGGATCGAAGCGCTCATAACGCGGGTGGAGGCGTTCATCTCGCGTACGTTGGCGCTTGGTCCGCAGGCAAGGGGATGAGCCATGGGCTTGTCCAAGCCCGAGCCGCTGCCGTCGCATGCCGCGAGCAGCGTGGCCGTCACGACCGGCAAACCAAAACGCGTTGTTTTTATTCTCACGAGCGCCCCTGATAACCACATTGTTACGCTGGGTCGTGGCGATGACTTCCCGTTGCCGGGCACTGATCGATCATCAGCGCCCGGCAACCTATATGCACCACCACGGAATCGTCAAAAACGGTAACAGTGCCTGAATTACACTCGGAAAACACACCATAGCCCAAGCACTTTTCGACGAATCCGCTGATTCAATCGACGAATCGCAAGGACTGGCCGCTCATGGCCGGCGAGACCTTGAGCGTCTGCCGACTTGTTACATCAAGGATCCGAAAGACGGACGGTAGGGCTTATTGCGCGATGATGCGCGCCTCAAGCCGGAAATCGACGCCGCCCCCCTTGAGGAGCAAGGCCATCGCCCATGAACGGGTAGAAGTAAAATGGAGTTTGGAATTGCCATCAGCTTCATCGCCAAGCGAGTGACACGCCAGTTTGAACAAAGCCTGGCTAAGGCGCTGGCTGCCACGTTAACATCATGGCTGGAGCCGATTGTGCGCATGTGAATGCCCGTCCCCCGTTTACGAGGTAGAGCCGACTGAAGTGGCGGCAGAGGGGGAGTCACATCGAAGACTTAAACCCGCATGGATAAACGATTTGCGAAAACCAAAAATCACGCATACCGTCAAAAATACCGTCAAACCGTCATCGCTGGGGGCGATTCGGTATAGGCTGGGTAAAGGTAAATGCCGCTGCGGTTTTCTGTTTTAGAGAGTTGCGCCAATGCAACGGGGGCTGTTTCCCTGCGTACCGTATGCGTACCTGCGCACTAAAAATGCTCGTTTCCGAACATACGCCGCCACCCCGCCACCAGCAACGCCTCGCGTTGTGATTCTTCCTCAATGATTTCCTCCCTGATACGCTGAAACGTGGTTTGGTGCATTCCCTTGGGTTTTCGCCAGTAAACCGCGCCGCCCAGCTTTGCCTCTAACTTGCGTTGCCTGCGCCAACTTGCATTCGTCTCATCATCGGATTGGCTGGGGTATTTGAGCTTCAGGCACTTTCGGCAAGCTACCTGCCTGCCGATATAGACCAGGGCACAGCGCCGTGCACAGTATGGGCATACAAACCACATGCGCCCCCCGCCGTAGTTGCAGGCCGTCGTGGCTAGCCGTACCAATTCGTTAACGTGATGCTCGCCCGTTATCTGATACGTGAAGCGGACACCATCGGCCTCTACTCTCACGCCGATTGATGCTACCTCTTTGCCGGTGACGTCTTTCCATAGCCAGTTGTAGGCCATGCCCTCTTTTAAGCAATCCTCACGCTGTAGCCGCCGCACGTCCATATGCCGGAAATTGGACGTTTTACGATGCTGTGCCGGTCGCCCCGCGCCTAGTCTGTATCCTCCCTTGCCCATTCAATCCCCCACAGAATACGAAAACATCAAGCAAAATACACTACTGAAAACCCAGCAAAAGCCCCAAAACCCGCATGAGCATTGGCTTACAAGGCTATTTGAATTAATCCGCATTTTCACCGCTTACCGCCGCCCTTTTACGTTTAACGTGATACGCCGTCAGCACAGCATGGGCCACCATATCCAGGCCAGCGCGGTACTCCTCATTTTTGGCTTGAAACACCTTTGGCGTAAGGCTTCCAGAAAGTGCCACGCTATCGCCATCATCCAAGGCCAGTAGCACCGCTTGTGCCTTATCGTCAAACGCAATCACGCTACACAAAAGCGTTTCACCACTGCCAGACGCCGCTTTGACCTTGGCCGTGGTGTAGGTGTTACCGTTCTTGCCGGTGCCTTGCTTTGGGCTGCCGTAGAGCTTGCCTGCTATCAATGCGTCAATCATGTAGTACCTCGCTCAGTTCAAATCCCCTGCATCGGTGCAAGGTATGTATGGTTGTCTCGCCAATGGGGGTTATGCGCTGTAGGCAAGTGCCAGCATGAAAGCTCATGCACTCTGCACAGCTTCGCCGGTCGTCTAGCTGGCGGTCACGCTGCATTAGGCTACGTGCCAGCATATCGGCGGACTGTGCCGGTATGCCTTTTGCCATGAGCGCCTGCGTGAAATTAGTGCGTGAATCGTTGCGCGAAACCTTGGCGTCAGTTGTCGCAACGGGGGCGGTTTCCGTGGTAACCAGCTTGGTAACCATTGATAGCGCTTCCGCATCACCCAACCAGCCATCCAGCGCCGCCAGAATATCCGCCTCACTCATGGCCGCCCCCGGCTTTTGACTTCCCGCCCCGTTTTTCTCGTTTCGCTTGCCCCACCCCTTGTTTTCGTGAGGGAACAGGGGGAACAGGGGGAACAACCGCATGAACAAAGGCTTTCCGCTGTTCCCCCATGCCAGAGAACAGAGGGAACAGAGGGAACAAATCGGCTTTCTGTTCCCTCTGTTCCCCCGACATAACAGGGTGAGGGAACGCCCGTAACCCGCATGAACAAACGATGTTCCCCGCGTTCCCTGTGTTCCCCGGAATAAAACGGGTAGCCATCTAGCATTACTGGCCCTCCGTCAGCTTTTCCGCGTCTATGTGGTACAGGGAAACAGGACGCCCGCCAGGCTCCCTTACCTTCTTTGACCGCTTGCCATACTCCCGGTCAGCAATCGCGCCCGCCGCATCCAGTGCAGACAGCACCCGGCCCAGGTCGTACCCGCGTGTCGATTCCTTCAAGCCGTTCGAGTTGAACAGGTACAGCCTGCCGGTTCCGTTGTCTTTCCAATATCCGGCCCGATCTCGCACAGTTGGCGTGCTGTGGTCGTCCAGGCTGGAAAACCGGCTATCCCCATGCTTGTCGATAAAGTCATTGACCGCCCGTAGTATCGCCACGTCCTCGGCGTTACGCCCGCCCGTCGCCCGTTGATCGCGCCATAAGGTAAACGCCTCCATCGCTGCATTGGCGGCCTGCCCCGGCTGCCAGGGCACGATACCCGCCCCCGTTGCCAACTCGCCCGCCAGGGCACACAAGGCAAAGACTCGCGCCCCCCGTGTTTCTTGCCCATCGGCTGCACCAAACTTATTGATGATCGCTTCCAGCTTGCCGGATAGTTCCAGCCCTTCGGCAAAGTGCTTTACCAGCACTTCGACAAAGGCCCGCCCCGCATGGCCGTAGTGCTGGGTTGCGCCGTCGCGTATGGCGTCAGACAGGCCCGCCCCCGATGCAAGGCCATGCAGTTCATCCCATGCGCCGTAGGTGCCGGTAATGGGTACGTCCAGCAGCCGTAAGGCTTGGCCTGCTTTGGCCTCGAAGCCACCCGCCGCCATCCTCGATGCAATGGTTACCTCGCCCGTAGACAGAACAAACACTCGCCACCGTGAAACCTGCCGTGCCTCGCCTCTTACATTGGCGCGTGTCTTGCCGTGTCCGTTGACCAGAGCATAGGCCGATTCGTACAGGTCTTTGGGGTTGACCTCGCCCACCTCATCCAAAGCAAGCATGGTGCCGGAGTGCATCTTGGCCGCGCCTTCCAGGCCGTTGCTTGTGGTGCGCCATGTGCGTCGAAACGCTGGCCCGCCCCATACCGATATGGCCGCCATAAGAATAGTTGTCTTGCCTGCGCTCGAATCGCCAAACAGGTGCAGCCCGCCGCCGTCGATATTGAGCTTTTCCAGCAAGACGCCCGCAAGCGCCGCCGATATGCCAAGCGTCAGCATGGGATTGCCTACCGCTCGCGCCGCTACATCAGCTTGCCATCCTTCCAGCGTTCCGGCCAAGCCGTAGGGTGCGGTACGCTCCGTGGCCTGATACCAAATATCATCCCCGCCAAAGATCGCGTCAGGTAGAACAAATACATCGCCATGCCAGCCGGTTGTACTGGCGGCCCGTAGGCGCTGTTTGGGAAGTTGCGCATTGATGTAGTCCAGAAGTCGCGCCTTGCGCTTCCGGTCTATTGCCAGCCCTTCGGCCATCAGCACGCCAAGCACTTCCACACCATCGCCCGCCAGCATTTGCATAGGCATGGCCCAGCGTTTCCAGTTGCCGTTAACGTTTCGATATTTCAGCAGTCGGCCATGGTCGCCATCTTCCTGATTCGCAGTTAGCGCCACCACATGCAGGGGGCCACAGTGCCAGTCGTCGGTAATAGTCGGGGGCGAATCAGCATTTTCTTTAACGCCGTGGTAGTAGACGCCGGGTTTGAGCTTCTTGCCGTTGCGGTCTATCCAGTCGTCATAACAGCGCCAGCATGGGCGCTCATCTTCCGCCGGAAATGGATCTATTGGCTTGGCCGCGTCGTCTACGTCCAGCTCGATTACTTGCGCTTCGCTCATGAACGCCCCCTATTGAGCCAACGCCCCATGTGATGATGCAGCCGCGCCAAGGCGTGAAACAGAGCAATTACTATTGCAGTCATACCGCCGCCCCCCGTGCAATCAATTCGTCGTTCCAATCGCCGACCGCATCAGGTGTTAGTATCCGCGCCGTTAAGCCCATACGCGCCGCCCGGTTGCCCAGGTCGGCGGCTGCCTTTTGGCCGGTTTGGCTTTCGTCGTTGTCGGCAAAGATATACAAGTGATGCACGCCAGAGGGCGGTTCAAATGACGCTAGGCCGTGCGCTGATACGCAAGGCCAGACAGGCACGCCGCCTAGGATGGTTGCCGCAATGGCCGTTTCTATCCCTTCGGCCACGCCCAGCCCCAGCCGCCCATCAGGCCGCGCCGCTGGCTGCCCGATCTTGATAGACGCCCCCGCCATCGGCCCAGCAGATTTACACAGCTTTTTGACCGTAGGCACGTTGGCCTTATTGCCTTCGGGGGTCAGGTAGGTACGATGCACGTTAACCAGCGCCCCCTCACTATCGGTTACTGCCGCCAACATAGCCGGGAAAGTACCAACCAGACCGTTATCCCAATATTCCAGCCTAGGCATAAATCGCAGTGCCTCGGAATGGGGAACCACAAGGCCGCGCCGTTCCAGATAGATGCCAGCAGGACAAGAGGCCGTCATGGGCTTGGCGCTATCCCAAAGCCGGGTAAGGTACTGGCGGTTGTCGGCCCATTGCGCTATCTGCGCTTGCTGGCGCTCCCGCTTGGCCTGCTCCATAAGCTGCCGGTGCCGGTTTCGGTCAGCGTCAGACAGGGGGCGCTCGTCCGATACCCAAACCCCCATGGCCGATGTTTTCCAGTTCCACCATATGCATGTGGGGATTTCATCATCAAACAAGCGGTATGCCCCGCTGCGCTTGGTGCCCTTGTCGCCTTCCGCCTTGCAGCGTTGTAGGCTGCCCGCCGTGATGGTGTCAGGGATTAGGCCACCAGCACGTAAGGCGCTTTCGAGTAGGTGCAGGTCTTTAATCATGGCCGCCCCCTTGCAGTGAATACAGGGCCACGCCGCGATGCTCGAAGCCATCTCTATCCCATAGGCTTATGCGGTCGGTCTTGATTTGGTGCACCATTTGGCGCAACTCTTTAATGCGCGCCGATACCTGATACACGCCAGCCTGCCGCAGTTCTTCGGTGTTGTGGGGGCGGATAGCCAGCAGGGTCAATATGCGGGCATGTTGCGCCGCCGTTGCTGTGCTCTTAAAATTGAAACCACGCCGCCCAGCGTAGGCTCCCTTCGGGGGGCTTTTTTGTTTCTGCATGGTTAGCCCTCCACGTTGGCCGCTTGCCATGCTTGCGGGTCGGCCATCCATTCGCGGACTGCGGATAGCCGCCAGCGTGTGCAGCGTGAAGATAGCTTAATGGGGGCGGGAAACTTACCGGCTTGCGCCAGCTTCCAAGGCCAGGAACGCGAAGCGCCCAGCAAGTGAGCTACTTCTTTATCAGTGATTAGCCGGTCATCGGCTTGTGTGGCTTGATGTGCCATGCTGTACCCCTATGGGAATGAACATGGCCTGATTGTTTGTGTGATAAATATTTTTCAGAATTAATTCACGCTAATACCATTTAATCAGTCGTGATTTATTTCAGGTAGGAATTTTTCACGAAGTGGCTAACCTGTTCTTCCCATATCGTGATAGCGCCTTCGGCTTCGTACTGTTTGAATGCATCACGGGAAACGGTCGCCCATTTGTCATTACGAAATTTGAAGTAAATCTGTCGCAAGGCTTCGGCGGGATCAGAGCCAAGGCCACTGCCCTCTTTCGCCTCAAGGAACGACGCCCAAGGCTCGCGCTTGGCAAGCTGCCGACACGCCCATTCCACCCCATGCGCGGGGTCATCGGCATTTACCAGGCGCTCAACCTCTACCACCAGCGCCCCTTTTTTTAAATCCGTCCACTTTGACTTGCGTCCGCGTTTCTTGGGTTCTGGATAGATTTCACGCGCCAGCGCCAGCGACAATTGAACGAACATGGATTCGCCCCGCTCAATCCCGTACTGCTTGCAGAGCAATAGCAGCTTGTCGTAATCCTCTTCAACATCCCTTTTTACCAGGTCATGCAGACTGCCATCGTCCAGAAGCGCCGCTGCGAGTATTTTGGGTTTGCGTTTTTCCTCACTTTGGAAATGCAGACCTTGAACCTTTTTTGTCGCCATAGCGCCGCCTCAGCACTGCCCAAAGAATTAGGTGCCAGCATCAGGCCGCTGGGCTTGCGGCTTTTCGCCCCGTCGGGCTAGGCGCTGGCGTAAGAGAAATTATGCCCGCCGCATCGCCACCACATTTTCAACGCGCAATGCGTCCAGGTGGTCGCCCCACGCCTGCATCATCTTCGTTCGCTGGGGCAAGTAGCTGGCATGGTTGTACGCCGCTGATACCTCGTCACGCTCTTGGTGCGCAAGCTGCAATTCGATATGCTCATGGGCAAAACCCTGCTCATGCAGGATGGTGGACGCCACGCCCCGGAAACCGTGCCCGGTCATGCGCCCCCGGTAACCCATGCGGTACAGCGCATACAGGATGGTGTTATTGGACATGTGGGTAGGCTTGCCAGTATCCGCTGGAAAGACAAACTCACGGCCAAAGGATAGGGCTTGCAGCTTTTGCAGCACCGCCAACGCCTGTTTGCTCAGTGGCACGATATGGGGGGTACGCATCTTCATGCGCTCAGCCGGAATAGTCCAGCGGCCTGCATCCATATCAAATTCGCCCCACCTCGCCCCGATCAATTCGCCGGTGCGCACAAAGGTAAGCGCCATCAGTTGCAGTGCCAGCCGGGTATGCTCGCCACCTACGTAGGCGTCCATGTCGCGCAATAGCTGGGGTAGCTCTTTGGCGTCAATGCGGGAATAGTTGCGCTTCTTTCTGGCGGGCAGAATGTCAGACGGCTGTATGTCGGCTACCGGGTTACGCTCGGCTAGATCGTGGGCCACCGCATACCGCATAATCTGGCTGCACTTCTGTAATTGGCGCTTGGCAATGTCCAGTGCGCCGCGCTTCTCGATGGCTTTAATGCAGTCGCGTACTTGCGCCGCCGTCAGGTCATTGGCTGGCGTGTCGCCAAGCGTAGGCAATATATCCAGTTCCAGCCGCCGCCAGACTTCCCCCGCGTGTTTTTCGGTCTTACTGGGCTTCCAGTGCTTGAACCATTTTTCAGCCACCGCCTTAAACGTCATGGCTTCGGCCTGCTTTTCAGCTTTGCGGGCTGCCATTGGGTCGCGGCCCTCGCTCAATTCCCGTTTAGCCGCAATATGCGCCTCACGTGCCGCCGATAGCGTCATGACGGGATAGACGCCGTAGGAAATGGTTTTACGCTTTTCGCCAAACCGATAGTCATAACGCCAATACCTGCCCGCCTGATTGACCAGCAGGTACAGGCCGGTGCCGTCGGCCAATTTGTACGGCTTTTCCTTTGGCTTGGCTTGGCGGACTGCCACATCAGATAGATTCATGACGGTATTTATTCTTGACGGTAGGTAGATACCGTCTAAAGTACCGTCAGCATACCGTCTATGTCAATCAACTACCGTCAATGGCTGTAGACACAAAAAAACCCGCAATGCGTTTAAACATGCGGGTTTCTATACTGTTGTCTACTGTTGTAAACGTATTCTTGGCGGACAGAGGGGGATTCGAACCCCCGATACGCTATTCACGTATACACGCTTTCCAGGCGTGCGCCTTCAACCACTCGGCCACCTGTCCTGATTCTTTTCGCCCTCTTTACGAGCGCGAAGCCCATAATTCTATCAGAACCGGAGACTCCATGCGTTTTACAGGCCAGCAATCGGGAAAATAACTCCCGATAGGAATCGGAAGTCAGCCCACGTACGACGTCACTGACACCAGCAACTCGTTCCAACGGTCCGTGCGCCTGGCACGAATGCGCAGGTCCGATCCGACCTGCTCGACGTCCAAAAAGTCGAAGCGCTGCGCTTGCGCCAAGCTGGTCAAAGGATCCATGTAGGCCATGCCTATGCCCGGCCCCAACACCACCGGCGCGCTGTAAAGCAATATCTCATCCACGCACTGAGCCTGCAGCAACGCGCCCGTCAAGCGCGATCCGGCTTCCACATGCACCTCGTTGATCTGCTGCCCGCCCATCCATTGCAGCACGGCTTGCAGATCAACGTGTCCGCCCGCGCCGGGCATGACGATAACCCGGGCATTGCGCTCGGCCAGCGCCGCCGCCTTGTCCCGGTCCTCATTGCAGGTGAATATCCATACCGGTCCGCCATCGAGCAGGCGCGCCGTGGCCGGAATGCGCAAATGAGTGTCGACCACGGCGCGGATGGGCTGGCGCTGCGTCGCGAACTCCCTCACGTTCAGATGCGGGTCGTCGGCCACGACAGTGCCGGAACCCGTCATGACCACGCAACTGCGGGCGCGCCAATGATGGCCGTCCGCGCGCGCCTGCTCTCCGGTAATCCATTTCGATTGGCCGCCCTGCAAGGCGATCTGGCCGTCCAGCGAGGCCGCGACCTTGGTCCAGACCCAAGGGGTCTTGCGCGTCATGCGCGCCACGAAACCGGGATTCAGTGCCAGAGCCCGCTCCAGGCAGATACCGGTCAAGACCTCGACGCCCGCGGCGCGCAGCTTGGCCAGCCCGTTTCCGCCCACCAGGGGATTCGGATCCTGCATGGCCACGACGACGCGGGCGGGCTTGGCCGCCAGCAAAGCGTCGACGCAAGGCGGCGTGCGGCCATGATGGCTGCACGGCTCGAGCGTGACATAGTACGTGGCGCCCGTCACGTCCAGGCCGCGCTGCCGCGCCTGGCGCAAAGCCATGACTTCGGCGTGGGGCCCGCCGACGGCCTGCGTGACGCCGCCCGCCAGCAACTGCCCGCCGCGCACGATCAGGCAGGCAACACGCGGATTGGGGGAAGTCAAATGCAGGACGCTCTTGGCCAAGTCTATCGCCTGGCTCATCCAGCGCTCATCGTTGCTATAAGGAATCAGGCTCACGACCGTGGAAACTCAAACGTCAGGAACCCACATGATACCCCGCAAGCCTAGCGGGAGCGGGCGTCGGGGCCGGCGTCGCGCATCTCGTCGATCGCCTTGACGAATTCGTGGATGTTCTCGAAGCTTTTATAGACGGAGGCAAAGCGCACATAGGCCACTTCATCCAGGTTGCGCAACTCGCTCATGACCAGTTCGCCCAGGTAGCCGGTGTCGACCTCCCGTTTGCCGCACAGCAGCAGCTTTTCCTCGATGCGCGCCACCACCGCGTCGATGGCCTCGGTGCTGACGGGACGCTTGCGCAAGGCCAGGTCCAGGCTGCCGCGCAGCTTCCTGACATCGAACTCGACACGGTTGCCGTTGCGCTTGACCACGGCCGGCATCAGGAGCTCGGCCCGCTCGTATGTCGTAAACCGCCGGTCACAGGCCGTGCAGCGCCGCCGCCTGCGGATGGCATCGCCTTCCTCGGAAGCGCGGGAATCGATGACCTGCGTATCTACGCTATTACAGAACGGACATTTCATGGATGCGCGTCCCCGGCCTTCGCCGGGGACTCCGGATGGTTAACGATAAACCGGCAGGCGCGCCGTCAGTTCATTGACGCGCCCGCGGACGTCGGCGATGACGGCCTCGTCGTTGGGATTGTCCAGAACGTCTGCGATCAAGTGGCCGGTCAATTCGGCTTCGGCCCGCTTGAATCCACGCGTGGTCATGGCGGGCGTGCCCAAGCGAATGCCGCTGGTGACGAACGGCTTTTCAGGGTCGTTGGGGATGGCGTTCTTGTTGACCGTGATGTGAGCGCGGCCCAGGGCTTCTTCGGCAAGCTTGCCGGTAATGCCTTTGGGGCGCAAGTCCACCAGCATCAAGTGGCTTTCCGTGCGGCCCGAGACGATGCGCAAGCCGCGCTCCACCAGCGTGCGGGCCAGCGCGTCGGCGTTTTCCAGCACCTGCGCGGCGTAGGCCTTGAAGCTGGGGTCCAGCGCTTCCTTGAAGGCGACGGCCTTGGCCGCGATGACGTGCTCCAGGGGACCGCCCTGGATGCCGGGGAAAATGGCCGAGTTGACGATCTTTTCGTACTCGGCCTTCATCATGATCACGCCGCCGCGAGGACCGCGCAAGGACTTGTGCGTCGTCGACGTGACGAAATCGGCATGGGGGACCGGGTTGGGGTAGACGCCGCCGGCGACCAGGCCCGCATAGTGGGCGATGTCCACCATGAGCAGCGCGCCGTTATCGTGGGCGATGCGCGCCATGCGCTCGAAGTCGAAGCGCAGCGAATAGGCCGATGCGCCGCCGACGATGAGCTTGGGCTTGTGTTCGCGGGCCAGGCGCTCGAGCGCGTCGTAGTCCAGTTCCTCATCGGCGTCCAGGCCATAGGAAATGAAGTTGTAGAGCTTGCCGGATGCATTCACCGGCGAGCCGTGCGTCAGGTGCCCGCCTTCGGCCAGGCTCATGCCCAATACCGTATCGCCGGGTTTCAGGACCGCCGTGTAGACGCCCTGGTTGGCCTGCGAGCCCGAATTGGGCTGGACGTTGGCGGCTTGCGCGCCGAACAGTTCCTTCAGGCGGTCGATGGCCAACTGTTCGACGACGTCCACGTATTCGCATCCGCCGTAATAGCGCTTGCCCGGATACCCTTCGGCATACTTGTTGGTCAACTGCGTGCCCTGCGCCTGCATGACCGCCGGACTGGCGTAGTTTTCAGAAGCGATCAGCTCGATATGCTGTTCCTGCCGAACGTTTTCCTTCTGGATGGCGGCCCAGACATCGGGATCGACTTTATCAAGGGTAAGGGAGCGGTCAAACATGAAGTATCCTGGTAAAAAGTGAAGACGGCGCAACGCCAGACGAAGCTGGGTATTTTACCGCGCATACCCGGTTTTTCAGCGAGAAAAACCGGGATCGTCGCAATAACAACACCGTTCCGGCGCGCGCGGCGCGTCAACGAAAACCGCGCTCAAGCCGGCATGAACAATCTTCAAGCAAGAAACGGCCTCGTCCACCGTCAGGCGGCGGAATGAGGGATCAACCGGGGATTGAGCGAGTACAGTCCGGTAATGGAGGCCTGCGCCAGCACATGGCCCTGCATGGCCTGGATCGCCTCGGCCCCCGTGAAGCGCCCTTCGACGGGCAGCTCGGCGACGTCCAGCGCGTACACCGTGAAAACGTAGCGGTGCACCAGGGCGTCGTTCCAGGGCGGGCACGGACCGTCGTAGCCGAAATAATCGCCGCTCATGTCGCGGTCGGCCGCAAACCAGCTGGTAAAGTCGTTCAGGCCCTGGCGCGTGCCGTCCAGCGCCAGCGGGCCCGCCTTGCCGCGCGGCGTGATGCCGTTGGAGTAGGAACCCTCGGCCACTTCGTCGACGTTCGCCGACACGTCGATCAGGACCCAATGGTAGAAATCCACCCTGGGCAGGCTATCCGGCACTTCGCGATCCTCGAGATTGACATCGTCAGGCTTGCTGGGCACGTCCGGATCATGGCAGATCACGACGAACGACCTGGCATCCTTGGGCGCGCCGGACCAAGCCAGATGCGGGTTGGCGTTGCCCGCCAGAACCACGTGGGAGCTCGGATCAGGCTTGCCGAACGCGTTGGCCTCCGGAATCCATCCTTCATTGACAAACGATTTAGAGTGCAGCTTCATGTTGTACTCCTGAAAACGGGTTGCTAGCCCGACAAGGTAACACGCGCGAACTTGCGCTTGCCCACTTGCAAAACATAGGTGCCGGCAGCCAGAGACAAGGACTTGTCTTCGACGCGGTCGCCGTCGACTCGCACGCCGCCCTGCTCGACATTGCGTTGCGCCTCCGAGCCGGACGCCGCCAGGCCCGCTTCGCGCAGGACCTTGAGTATGCCCATCGGCCCCGCGCCAAGCTGGATTTCGGGGATGTCGTCGGGAATCGCGCCATCCCGAAAGCGCGCCTCGAAGCTGGCCAATGCATCCTTGGCGGCCTGCGCGCCATGAAAGCGCCGGACGATTTCCTGCGCCAGGGCGACCTTGACCTCGCGCGGGTTCAAGCCCGCCTCGGTTTGCCTGCGCAAGCCGGCGATGTCGTCGAGCGTGCGAAACGACAAAAGCTCGTAGTACTTCCACATCAGCGTATCAGAAATCGACATCAGCTTGCCGAAGACGGAGTCCGGCGCTTCGGAGATGCCGATGTAATTGCCCTTGGACTTGGACATTTTCTCGACGCCGTCGGTACCTTCGAGCAGAGGCATGGTCAATATGCATTGCTGCTCCTGGCCGTACTCCTTTTGCAGCTCGCGCCCCACCAGCAAATTGAATTTCTGGTCGGTGCCGCCCAGCTCCAGGTCGGCCTTCAGGGCGACGGAATCATAGCCCTGCAGCAAGGGATAGAGAAATTCATGGACGGATATGGGCACGCCGTTCTTGAAGCGTTTGGTGAAATCGTCCCGCTCCATGATGCGCGCCACGGTATAGCGCGAGGCCAGTTGGATGATGCCCTGCGCCCCGAGGGGGGTGCACCATTCGGAGTTATAGCGTACTTCGGTGCGGTCGGGATCCAGGACCAGGCTTGCCTGGGCATAGTAGGTCTTGGCGTTTTCCTGGACCTGTTCGGCCGTGAGCGGCGGGCGCGTCGCATTGCGGCCGCTGGGGTCGCCTATCATGGACGTGAAGTCGCCGATCAGGAAAATGACCGTATGGCCCAGGTCCTGGAGCTGCCGCATTTTGTTGAGCACGACCGTATGGCCAAGGTGGATGTCGGGCGCGGTGGGATCCAGGCCCAGCTTGATGCGCAAGGGCTGGCCGCTTGCATGGCTGCGCGCCAGCTTGGCGGCGAATTCGGTCTCGACGAGCAATTCGTCGCAGCCGCGCTTGACGATGCGCAAGGCTTCGGTGACTTCCGGGGCTGGGGAGGCGGCAACTGGCGACGACATATGCGGATACGGATGTGATTTGAAATGTTTCAGAAACGAAAAAAACTCGAAATTCCCGGGCGAATACGCTAGCATAACGTGCGAGCGCAATGCCTGCATGGCTGCTCGCATTTGTTTATATGCCAAAAACGTAGTTTTTGCCGCGGCAGCAACATCTTATCAGAGCAGCGCACGCCTCAGCGCCTCCGTCCGGGCGGCATCCGGATGCCGCCCCGGCGATACACGCGTCGATCACCGAATTCAGCACCACTTCTAGGTTTACTTTATGTCGAAGACAGGGATATCGAACGTTCCCTCACGAAGTATCATCCATCGCGCTCCCCAGCGCTCGAGCCATGTTCTTCAAAACGGCATTTTGCTGATCGCCCTAGGCCTGTTCGCAGGCGCCGCCGCCCTGGCGGTGGTTCGCCCCCCCGAAGCGCCGGCCATCTATCAGGCGCATACGACCCTGGACCTGCCGGATCCCTTTCCACAAGCCGACTCCCGGTTTTCCCAGCCCTTCATCAGTGAAACCCACATCCGTCGCGGCGATACCCTTGCGGCGCTGCTGCGGCGCCTGAACGTCGACGCCCCCGGACTGCTGCATTTCCTCGCCAGCGACAAAAACGCGAAAGCCATCTACAAGCTTTACCCCGGCCGCAGCCTGCAAGCCGCCAAGGACCAGGACGGCAACCTGATGTGGCTGCGCTACAACCATACGCCCTTCTCTCGCGACGGCGGCGAGCCTGCCGCCAAATGGCTGGAGGTTCGGCCCGACGCCGAAGGCGACTACGTCGCCGAGGAAAAACGCGCCGCCAGCGATGCGCAAGTCCGCATCGCCGAGGCCGAAATAAAAAGCTCGCTGTTCGCCGCGACCGATGATGCGGACATCCCAGACGCCGTCACGCTGCAGATGGCGGAAATCCTGGGCAGCAAGATCGATTTTCTTCAGGATCTGCGCAAAGGCGACCGTTTTCGGGTGATCTATGAGTCCATGAGCCACAATGGCGTGCCCACGGGCGCCGGCCGTATCCTGGCCCTGGAATTCGAGGCGCAGAACAAATCCTACCAGGCCGTATGGTTCGAGTCCGAAGACGGGGGCGGCTATTACGACTTCGACGGCGCGAGCCTGCGCGGCGCGTTCCTGCGCACGGCCCTGAAGTTTTCACGTATCAGTTCGACGTTCGGCGGCCGCCGCCACCCCATTCACGGCAATTGGCGCCAACACAAAGGGGTGGATTTCGCCGCCCCCACCGGCACGCCCATCCACGCGACAGCCGACGGCGTCGTGCAATCCATGGGCTGGAAGAACGGCTACGGCAGGACCATCGTCCTGAAGCACCACGGCAAGTACAGCACCCTCTACGCCCACCAGAGCCGGTTCGCCCAGAGCCTGAAGCCCGGGGACCGCGTCGCCCAGGGGCAGTTGATCGGCTACGTCGGTTCGACCGGCTGGGCCACGGGCCCCCACTTGCATTACGAGCTGCTCGTGGACGGCAAGCAGATCGACCCGATGGCCGTCGACGTGCCGATCGCCCGCAAGCTGGAAGGGACCGAGCGCAGGGCATTCGACAAGGTGATCGCCCAGTATCGGGACCATATCGACCTGCTGGCCAGCTACGGCCGAACGGAAACGAAAATCGCGCAGCGCTGAGACGGATTCCGTGAGCAATAGCGCCACGCCGCCGGCTTTGCCCGCCGCGCAGCTCTACATCGGACTCATGTCGGGTACCAGCACGGACGGAGTGGATGCCGTCGCGGCGGACTTTTCGAATGCTCGGCAGCCCCGTATCCTGGGGCAAGCGTCCATCGCGCTCCCGCCCGATCTGCGCAAGGAACTATTGGCGCTGAACGCCCCCGGGCCGAACGAACTGGCGCGCGCGCATCTTGCCGCCAATGCCCTGGCGCGATGCTATGCCGAGGCTGTGCGGCGAGTGCTGCAGGACGGCGGGCTCGACGCCGCCCGCATTCAAGGCATCGGCGCGCATGGCCAGACCGTGCGCCACGATCCGGCGGCGGGCTACACGATACAACTGAACAATCCCGCCCTGCTGGCCGCGCTGACCGGCATCGACGTCATCGCGGATTTCCGCTCCCGGGATGTCGCCGAGGGAGGGCAAGGCGCGCCGCTGGTACCCGTAGTTCACCAAGCCTTGTTCGACAGCGAACGGCCGCGCGTCGTGCTTAATCTGGGCGGCATCGCCAATATCACGATACTGGAGCCGGGCGCACCCGCGCGAGGCTTCGACACGGGCCCCGCCAATGTGTTGCTGGACGGCTGGATGCAAGAAAAAAAGGGCTTGCCTTACGACGAGGACGGCCAATGGGCCGCCACGGGGCGCGTCGACGGCGCCTGGCTGGACAAACTGGTGGAGAGCGAACCCTGGTTCGCCCTGCCCCCGCCGAAATCCACGGGACGCGACCTGTTCAACCGCGCCTGGCTGGAGCATCGACTGCGCGACTTCGCCCGGCCGCTGCGGGATGCCGATGTGCAGGCCACCTTGCAAGCGTTGACCGCCACGACCATCGCCGACGCCATCGGCCGACATGCTCCGCCCGGCATCCAGGATGTACTGGTATGCGGCGGCGGCGCATTCAATACGGGATTGCTGCGCGACATACGAATGCGCGTCCCGTGCCCGGTGCGGCCGACGTCCGAGCTGGGCATCCCGGTCCAAAGCATGGAAGCGCTGGCTTTCGCCTGGCTGGCCTGGGCGCATGATGCCGGCGTCCATGCGGGCCAGCCGTCGGTGACAGGCGCCGGAAGAAGCAGTCCGCTGGGGTGCCGCTACCCCGCATGAAAACACCCCACGGCACCGGACCGGCGCCATGGGGTGTCATTTCAATCTAGCGCATCGCACCAGGGGCGCACAAACCCCCGGCAAGCGCCATCTACGATGCCGTCAGCGCATCACGCGGTGAACGAGGACCCGCAGCCACAGGTGGACGTAGCATTGGGGTTGCGAATGACGAACTGGGAGCCTTCGAGATCTTCTTTGTAGTCGATTTCCGCGCCGACAAGGTACTGGAAGCTCATCGGATCGACGAGCAATTGCACGCCTTCCTTGTCGATGGCCGTATCGTCATCGTTGATGGTTTCGTCGAACGTGAAGCCGTACTGGAAGCCCGAACAACCGCCGCCCTGGACGAACACGCGCAATTTCAGTTCCGGATTGCCTTCTTCGGCAAGCAGATCCTTGACTTTGGCGGCCGCCGCATCCGTAAAAATCAGCGGCGAAGGCGGCGCTTGCAGGTCAACGGTTTCAACTGAGGTATTCATTTTTGCACTCCGTGTCAACCTAAAATGGTTGTATGCTAGGGTTAACTATAACATTGCGAGGCGTCACTGAGCTACCGGTAAGCTGATGCGGCGTGTTACGCGCACAGTCGCCCCCTCCACCACTTTCAGGGTGACGTCCCGGGGAACGAAGCCTTCCGGCAGCGCCAGCAAACCGACGCTGCGCTGAAAACGATCGAATTTCAACGATAAGCCCGCCTGCTCATCCTGTGCGTCGGACGCCACATCCACGGCCGAGGCGCGCGCGACGGACAAAGGCAGGGTCACAAGCTCGCCGTTCTGCATCCCGGTCGCCGTGAACTGCATGCTTCCCGTGAACACGCTGCCGGCGCTGGTGGTATTGCGACTGAGCAGCACCCGGTATTGCAAGGCATCCCCCACGGGCTCGACTTCCATCGCGCGTATGCTGACGGTGCCGCTGGGACCGGGTGGAAAAAGCTGATCGAAAAAGGCCAGCTGGTCGCGCGCCCGGCCCAGCTCTTCCTGGACGGACTGCAAGGTGGCCTCCAGGCTTTTGCGCGTGCTTTCCTCGATGACGAGTTGGCCCATGAGCATGTCGGCCTGCATCTGCGCCTGGGCGCGCTCTTTTTGCGCCTGGACCAAGGCGGCTTGCGCCGCATGCATCTGTTGCACGCTGTTCGGCATGGCGCGATTCATAGCCAGGAACACGCCTCCCGCCACGCCCAGGGCCAGCCCGAACAAGCCGGTTGCCACGGGAATCCAGGGTATGCTGATCTTCGCCTTCTTCGGCAAGGAAGGCGGCGGCACCGAGGGCGATTCGTGACCAGTCATCCACGAATAGACCGACGCGCCCCGCGAAAGTTCCCCACGCCGCGGCGCCCGAGGTCAAGGCAACAGCGCGACGTGCCCCAAGCCGACGGACTCGTCCAGGCCGAACATCAGGTTCATGTTCTGCACGGCCTGCCCGGATGCGCCCTTGACGAGATTGTCCTGAACGACCAGGATGGTAAGATGATCCGCGTTGCCCGGACGATGGACGGCGATACGCAGCTGATTGGATCCTCTTACAGAGCGGGTTTCAGGCTGGCTGCCCGCGGGCATGACGTCCACGAACGCCTCGTCGGCATAGCGCCGCTCATACAGCGCCTGAAAATCCGTGCCCATGGCCTCGGGCCGGATACGGGCGTAAATCGTCGAGAACATGCCCCGTATCATCGGCACCAGATGCGGGGTGAAGGTCAGCCCCACCGGCGTCCCGGCGATGCGCTGCAACTGCTCGGAGATTTCCGGATGATGACGATGGCCGGCCAAGCCGTAGGCCTTGAAGTTATCGCCCGCTTCCGCATACAGCGTGCCGACTTCGGCCTTGCGCCCGGCGCCTGAAACGCCGGATTTACAATCCGCGATGATATGCGCCGTGTCGACCAGCGCAACGCCGTTTTCCAGCACGGGCGCCAAGCCCAATAGCACCGTCGTGGGGTAGCATCCCGGGTTGGCCACCACCTTGGCCCGGCGCAACGCGTCGCGGTTGAGCTCGACCAGCCCGTATACGGATTCGGCCAGGATATCCGGGCAGGCATGCGCCATTTTGTACCATTTCTCGAACGTCGCCGTATCCTGCAAGCGGAAGTCCGCCGCCAGGTCGATGATGCGAACGCCCGCATCCAGCAAGGCCCGCGCCTGGCTCATGGCGACGCCGTGGGGCGTGGCGAAGAATACGGCGTCGCATTTTTCCAATCCGGCGTTTTCGGGCGTTTCAAAGTTCAGCTCCACCCGGCCGCGCAGGTTTGGAAACATGTCCGATACCGGCATGCCGTATTCCTTGCGCGAGGTGATCGCCATGATCTGGACATTCGGGTGCTGGGAAAGCAAGCGCAGCAATTCCACGCCCGTATAGCCCGTGCCACCGACGATACCCACTTTGATTTTTTTTGCCGAGCCCATCTTTCTTCCTGAAATAACGATTTGCCACCGCACGAAGGGCGCCCGGCGCGGTCTCGCCGCGGGCGGCAAAACGTACGCTTGGGCGTATGATCATGTCCAGATCAATAGTATACGTCCGGCGGCGGCCGACTCGAGCCTGCAAGACGTTCAAGTAAAAAAACCCGGCCGAAGCCGGGTTTTTCGAGCCGGCAATACAACAACATGCCGGTTGATCTCGTATCAGCGCTTGCTGAACTGCTTGCGACGACGCGCCTTGTGGAAACCAACTTTCTTGCGTTCGACTTCGCGGGCATCGCGGGTCACCAGGCCGGCTTGCTTCAGCGGCGACTTCAACGTTTCGTCGTAATCGATCAGCGCGCGGGTGATGCCGTGACGCACCGCACCGGCTTGGCCGCTTTCGCCGCCACCATGAACGTTGATGTGAAAATCGAACGACTCGAGGTGGTTGGTCAAAGCCAGGGGCTGACGCACGATCATGCGTCCGGTTTCACGAGCAAAATACTCATCGACGGGCTTGCCGTTGATAACGATCTTGCCCGAACCTTTTTTCAAGAACACTCGCGCCACCGACGTTTTGCGGCGACCTGTTCCATAGTTCCAATTACCGATCATGACCTGTCCTTAGATTTCCAGCGGTTTGGGCTGCTGAGCAGTATGCGGATGCTCGGCGCCGGCATAAACCTTGAGCTTCTTGGCCATGGCGTAACCCAGGGGGCCCTTGGGCAGCATGCCCTTGACGGCTTTCTGGATGGCGCGACCGGGGAAGCGCTGTTGCATTTTTTCGAAGTTGGTCTCGGTAATACCGCCTGGATACGTGGAGTGGCGATAGTACTTCTTGTCTTTCGACTTGTTACCGGTAACGACGATGTCGGCGGCATTGATGATGACGATGTAATCGCCCGTATCAACGTGCGGCGTGAATTCCGGCTTGTGCTTGCCACGCAGGCGGCGTGCGACTTCGCTGGCCACACGACCGAGGACTTTGCCCTTGGCGTCAATCACGTACCAGTCACGCTTGACTTCGTGCGGCTTGGCCACAAAGGTCTTCATGATGGTTCCTAATAGATATGAAATAACAGCCGTTTACCGGATTTTCCCGCGAAAACGGCCTCGGATTCGCCACCTTGCGCCAAAGCGTTCTGACGTCGCCCGTGCGCAAAATGCAGCAAAGCCGTTGATTCTATCACATCAACGGCAATATAAAAAGGACTAAACAAGTCCTTCAGCGGCCGGCCCGCATGCGCGCGCCGAAATCCGCTTACTTGTTCCGGTTCGCCAGCGCAATGCCCAGATAGTTGTCGTACGAGCCTTCAGCCACGCGGAACCACGGCACGATGCCGTCGCGGAACGACATATAATCGTCGTGGATCTTCTTGAACTGAGGATTCTTGTCGCAGAACTCTTTGTACACTTGGTTGGAAGCCTCGAACGACGCGTCCATGACTTCGCGCGGGAAAGCCTTGAGCACGGCGCCGCTGGCGATGAGACGGCGCAAGGCCGCTGGATTGTGGGCGTCGTAATCGCCCAGCAGCTTGGTGCCGGCCGCCCGCGACGCTGTATCGATCAGGCTTTGATACTGCTTGGGCAGGCCGTTGTACGCCTCGTCGTTCACATACAAGGACAGTTGGGCCGAACCTTCCCACCAGCCGGGGTAGTAATAGTATTTGGCGACCTTCTGGAATCCTAGTTTTTCATCGTCGACGGGCCCCACGAACTCGACCGCGTCCAGCGTGCCCTTTTCCAGCGACGGATAGATGTCGCCAGGCGGAATCTGCTGAGGCACGACGCCCAGGCGCGACAGCACTTCGCCCGCGAACCCGGCGGTGCGCATCTTCAGGCCCTTCAGGTCTTGCACGGTATTGATTTCGCGGCGGTACCATCCGCCCATCTGAGTGCCCGTGTTGCCGAACGGGAAGTTGACGATATGGTGCTGGGCGAAAAGCTCACGCATCAGCTTCAGGCCGTTGCCCTCGTACATCCACGAGAAAAGCTGCCGCGCGTTCAAGCCGAACGGCACGGCGGTATCGAAGCAAAGGGACGGGTCCTTGCCGTAAAAATAGTAGGATGCCGTCTGCGCGCATTCGACCGTGCGATTGCCCACGGCGTCCAGGACGCTGAATGCGGGAACGATTTCGCCGGCGGGATAGAGGCGGATCGAAAAATTACCGTCGGAAGCCTCTTCCACCATCTTGCAAAACAACTGCGCCGTGCTGTAGAGCGGCGGCAGGGACGGCCCATAGGAAGACGTCATCTTCCAGCTGATCTTGGGGTTGCCCTGCGCCAGTACCGGCGCGGCGACGGCGGCGGAGCCGGCAACCGCACCCAGCCCGGCTTTCTTTAAAAATGAACGACGCTGCATGGATAAACTCTCCTTTGTCACTATTTATCGTGCCCTTGGGCCAACCTGCCGGATGATACACCCGGCGGTCTGCGGGCAACCCCGGTGAATTCCCTTACATCGCATGCGGCCCGATCACTGTCCGGCGATCGACATGCCTTCGATCAAAATGGAACCGGTCGTTTTCGACCCGCGGGTGATCGTATCCGCGCCGACGGCCACGATCCGGCGGAACATATTCGCCAGATTGCCGGCAATCGTGATTTCCTCGACCGCGTGCCGGATGACCCCGTCCTGGACCCAATACCCGAACGCGCCCCGCGAATAATCGCCTGTGACATAGTTGACGCCTTGTCCGATCAGCTCGGTCACCAGCAAGCCGGTGCCCATTTTCCTCAACATGGCGTCCAGATCGTCCTGCGCACGGGTCAGGCGCGAGGTCAGGAACAGATTGTGCGAACCGCCCGCGTTGCCTGTCGTCGGCATGCCCAGCTTACGGCCCGTGTACGTGGACAGGAAATAGCCGTTCAGGACGCCCGCCGTCACGACGTCGCGGGCCTGCGTGCGCACACCTTCGGCATCGAACGACGAACTGCCCATGGCGCCGCGTATCGTGGGATCTTCGCGCACGTCGAGATGGTCCGCCATGACTGGCTTGCCCAGGGAATCGAGCAGGAAGCTCGATTTGCGGTATAGGGCCCCGCCGCTGGTGGCCTGCACCAACGCGCCCAGCAGTCCGATTGCCAGCGGCGCCTCGAATAGCACGGGAAACCGTCCGGTCTTGATGCGCCGCGCGGACAAGCGCGCCAGCGTGCGTTGCGCGGCGTAGCGGCCGACCTCGGCGGGATCAGCAAGGTCCTTGCCCGACCGCGCCGTCGTGTACCAATAGTCGCGCTGCATGTTCGCCCCGCGCCCTGCGATGGGCGCCACCGACAGGCTGTGGCGGGAAAACGCATAGCCGCCCAGGAACCCTCCGGTATTGCCCAATACGAAATGCCCTTCGTTGGTATCCGTCGAGGCGCCGTCCGTATTCGTGATCAGGGGGCTGACGTCGCGGGCGGCGCGCTCGGCCCGTATCGCCAGCTCCGCCGCCTGTTCGGCCGAAATGTCCCACGGATGGTGCAGGTCCATGTCCCGCGGGTCGCGCGCCAGGCAATCCGGGTCGGGCAGGCCCGCCGCCGGGTCCTCGGCGGTATAGCGGGCGATGTGCCAGGCGGCCTCCACCGTTTCGCGCAAGGCCTGCGCGGAAAAATCGGACGTGGACGCCGAACCGCGACGGGTGCCCGCAAACACCGTGACGTCCAGGGACCGGTCGCGCGTCTGCTCGACGGTCTCGATGTTCTGCTTGCGCACGGATACGGACAGCCCCTTGCTTTCCGAGACCTCGGCGGCCGCGTCCGATGCGCCCAGCGACTTGGCATGCTTGAGGGCGTCGGTGACGAGTTGGCGGAAAATCGCCTGGTTTTGGGCGACGGGAAGAAATGATTTGCTTGACTGGCTCATTGCTACTCTTTCAGGTTAGACGGTTATCATAGCCAATTGACAAAAATATTTTTGAACTTTCATGACGACCATGCCCGACGAATTCGACCAAACCGACCAGGACGACTTGTCGCCGGAATACGACCGCCCGAGCAAATCGCAGGTCAAGCGCGACATGCTGGCCTTGCAGGACTTGGGCAAGAAACTGATCGACCTGCCTCCCGAGAGACTCAAGCAGCTGCCTCTGGCCGAAAAGCTGTACGAAGCCATACGGATGGCCCAACGCATCACCAGCCGCGAAGGCGGACGCCGGCAACGCCATTACGTCGGCAAGCTCATGCGCGATGCCGATGCGGACGCCATCCGGCAACAATTGGACATTTGGGAAAACGGCTCGCGCGAGCAAACGCAAGCCATGCATAGGCTGGAAGCCCTGCGCAACCTGCTGCTCAGGGACGACGACGCGCTGACCGGGCTGCTCAAGGAATATCCCGGCGCGGATGTGCAGCATTTGCGCACCCTGATCCGCGAAGGCCGCAAGGAGGCCAAGCGCAACGCCGCGCTGCTGCCCGGCCAGGAACCGCAACGCAAGCATTACCGCGCTCTTTTTCAAGCCCTCAAGAACATGGACACTACGACACCCTGATCATGACCGAACCCCTATTGGATTGCATCGAAATCGAAACCGGCCCGAATCCGCAACGCAGCGTGATCTGGCTGCACGGACTGGGCGCCGACGGCAACGATTTCGCCTCCCTGGTGCCGGAACTGCGGCTGCAAGGCCTGCCCGCCGTCCGCTTCATCTTCCCCCACGCCCCCATACAGCCCGTCGCCATCAACAACGGCATGGCCATGCGCGCCTGGTACGACATCTACCCCCCTGGTTCGGCGGTACGCGAAGACGAGGCCGGCCTGCGCGCGTCGCAAGCCAGGGTGCAGGCGCTGATCGCCAGGGAGAACGAGCGCGGCATCGCCTCGGAACACGTCGTGCTGGCGGGTTTTTCGCAGGGCTGCGCGATGACCTTGCAAACCGGCCTGCGCCATCCTCAAAAACTGGCGGGCCTGCTCGGCCTGTCGGGCTATCTGCCTCTGGCCGCCTTGACGGACGCCGAACGCGACCCGGCCAATCAGGACACCCCCGTCTTCCTGGCGCATGGCATCAGCGACCCGGTCATCGTCCTGGCGCGCGCGCAAGACACCCTGCGCTGGCTGCACGAGCACGGCTATGACGCCCAGTTGAAAACCTACCCGATGCCGCACTCGGTCTGCATGCCCGAAGTCCTGGATATCAGCGACTTTCTGCGGCGGGTATTGGCCTAGCGCCGCAGCGCGGCACGCTCAGGCCGGTTGCGAATCGACGCGGCGCAGGTCCAGCCACACTCTGCGCAGGGTCGGATCCTCCGGATCGGGATCGACCCGGAAACCCAGATGCGTCATCAGGCCCAGCATCGGCCTGTTCGACGCCAGGACGCTGCCGTCGACATAGGACAGTCCCTGTATCCGGGCGACCTCGATCAGGCCATGCATCAATTGCGATCCCAGGCCTTTGCGCTGCCAATCGTCGGCGATGACCAGCGCGTACTCGGCGCCGCGGCCATCGGCATGACGCAGGTAATGGGCAAAGCCCACGATGCGTTCCCTCGGGTAGCCGCGATGGTCGGGATCGGGCACCTGCACGGCCGCCACCATCGCAAGCTCCCGGTCGTAGTCGATGCGCGTGTAACGCGCCAGCATTGCGGGCGTCAACTCGCGCAGCATGGAAACGAAGCGCATGTAACGCGATTCATCTGACAGGTCGCGTATGAAATCCTGCAAGGGCTGGGCGTCTTCGGGCCGTATGGGCCGCAACATGAACGGCTGCCCGTCCTTCGACACCCTGGACTGCGCCAGGCGGCGGGGGTAAGGATGAACGGCCATGTGCCGGTAGCCCTCACTCTCGGGTGGCGCCAGGCGTATCTTGTCATCGACCGCAATACGCACTTTCATCGCCGCAATGGAATCGTCGTCGGCATACATCGGATCGACGGCCAGCGACTTCAATTCCGGCAGCTCGGTAATCAGTTCGGACAGCCCCTCCAGGCATTCGCGCAACAGTTCGAACGCCGCGGGCGTCATTTGCCTGGACAGGCCCCGCCTCCATAGACTGCTGCGTTGAATCAACTGGCGGGCAAGATAGCCGTTCAGCGGAGGCAGATCCACCGCTCGATTGCCGCGGGCGATGACGTCGTCCTGCCCTCCCGAGCCGAACATCAGGTAGGGACCATACTTCGTATAACGGTTCGAACGTATCGCCATGGGCAGAGCGTCGGCTGCTTTCAGCTCGCCCTTGGATAGGATGTGGCGCAAAGGCACGTGGAAACACGCCAGCAGGCGTTGCGCCTCCTCGTCGTTCAACAGCTGGCGGTGTTCGGCCTGGACTTGCCGGACCAGCGCGCGCGCCGCGCTCACGTCGGGAGGCTTGCTCAAGGGCTCGGGCGGCAGCGTCTGCCGCGACAGCGTCTGGTTGTAATGATAAGAGGCCAGCACGCCGAATGCGTTGGCGGCCGACTCCGGCGTGCGAAAGGCCGGCGCGCCGGCGCCGTCCAGCAATCGACGAAATTCCCGCATGCTGGAGTCGCCCAACAAGCATGTCACGATGGGCTTGCGCGCCGCGCCGACGCTTTGCGCCAATTGCCGTGCAACGGCGTCCATGTCGGAGAGCGGGTCGGGCGTCAGCAGCGTCAGCACGCCGTCCACGCCGGGGTCCGCGTCAAGCGCTTGCAGGACGTCGGCGACGTGTCGCGGCGTCAAAGGCTCATGGGCCAGCACCGGATTGCCGACGGCCCGACCGTGACCCAGCGCGTCGCGCAGGCGGCTCAGGCTTGCCGGCGCCAGCTCCGCCGGCAAGATCGGCGTGGCGGGCCCGATGACGTCGAGCGCCAGTTGCGCCGCGCCGTTGCCGTTGGAAAACAAGGCAACGCGCCTGCCGCGCGGACGCTTGGCATAGCTCAGCGCCTTCAAGGCGGAGAACAGCTGCACGAAGTAGCGGATGCGCACCGCTCCGGCGCGGCGCACCACGGCATTGAAGACCACGTCGTCCAGCGCGGCTTCGTCGGGATTGTGGCCCGTCTTCAAGATGACGACGGGCTTGACGCCGGCGGCGGCGCGCAAGGCGCTGGTGAAACGCCTGGACGACGACGCGTCCTCCAGGTACAAGGCGATGCTGTCCGTGCGCGCGTCCAGCGCAAGGTAGTCCAGAACGTTCGCCACGTCCAGATCCGCCTCGTCGCCCATGCCGATCACGCAGGAAAAGCCCATGCCGATGTCGCGAGCCCAATCCAGCACCGCCGACACCAGCGAACGGGACTGCGCGACCAGCGCGACGCGGCCCGAACGGGCCGCGGCCTGCTCATGGCTCAGGTTCAATCCCGAGTGGGGGCGTTGCAGGCCGAACGCGCATGGCCCGAGCACGCGGCAATCATTGAGCCTGCCCCAGGATTGGCAGAACACCCTGTCCTGCTCGGGATCGCGCGATGGCGTGGGGTGAGCCAGCAACGTAAGCACTCGGGGCCGAGCCGCCTTGAGCGCGGCCAATGCCGCGGGAAGCATGCCGGGCTCCACGCAGACCAGCGCCTGATCCACCCGATCGGCCGGCGACGCAGTCTGCGGCAAGGGCGGCGTGATTTCTTGCCCCGCCGTTACTGGAACCATTGTCACGCCCGGCCGGGCCAGGGTTCGCATGCGCGCGGCAAAGGGCAGGCAGGCGTCGGCCAGCACCCATATCGCGTGGGGCTCAAACAGGCTGGCAAGGCGATGGCGGGACATGGTGGAGGCGATTTCGGCAAAGATGAACGGATATTCTAAAATGCATATCCTGCCTGTTCGACAGGTCGCCACGATTTCACGGCATTTGCCATAAGCCTAACGATTAACCATGACTACGTCCACCACTACGCCACGCACGCGCTTCGCGCCTTCACCCACCGGCTACCTGCACCTGGGAGGCGCGCGCACGGCCTTGTTCTGCTGGGCCTTCGCGCGCCACCATCACGGCGTATTCGTCCTGCGCATCGAAGACACCGACCTCGAGCGGTCGACGCCCGAAGCGGTCCAGGCGATTCTGGACGGCATGCGATGGCTGGGCATGCAGCCCGACGAGGGCCCTTATTATCAAATGCAGCGCATGGATCGCTATCGTGAAGTGATCCGCAAGATGCTGGCCGACGGCACCGCCTATCATTGCTACAGCAGCCCGGAGGAAGTCGAAGCCATGCGGGAACGCGCCCGCGCCGCCGGACTCAAGCCCCGCTACGACGGCACCTGGCGTCCCGAAGCCGGCAAAGTCCTGCCGCCCATTCCCGCCGACCGTAAACCCGTGGTGCGTTTTCGCAATCCGCAGGACGGCGTCACGGCCTGGAACGACCTCGTCAAAGGCCCCATCAGTTTCGACAACGCCGAGCTCGACGACCTGATCATCGCGCGCCCCGACGGCACCCCGACCTACAACTTCTGCGTGGTGGTCGACGACTGGGACATGCGCATTACACATGTCCTGCGCGGCGACGACCACGTCAACAACACCCCTAGGCAGATCAATATACTGCGCGCCCTGGGCGCGGAGCCGCCCCAGTACGGCCACCTGCCGATGATCCTGGGCCCCGACGGCGAAAAGCTGTCCAAGCGCCACGGCGCGGTCAGCGTCATGGAATACGACAAGGACGGCTACCTGCCCGACGCCATGATCAATTACCTGGCGCGCCTGGGCTGGAGCCATGGCAACGACGAACTATTCAGCCGCGAACAACTGGTCGAGTGGTTCGATGTGCGCAGCCTGAGCAAATCGGCATCGCAATGGGATCCGAAAAAGCTGAACTGGGTCAATGCCCACTATATTAAGAATAGCGACGGCGCGGACCTTGCCGGGCGCGTGGCGCCCCGGATCGCCGAACGCGGGGGCGACCCGGACGCGGTGGACCTGGTCGCGGTCATGGATCTGCTGAAGGACCGCGCGGAAACCCTGAATCAGCTGGCCGACGGCGCCCTGCTGTTCTGCGCCGACTACACACCGGCCCCTCCCGATCTGGCCGCGGAGCTCCTGAACGACGATGCCCGGGCCCTATTGGCCGACTTCGCCGCCCAAGCCCGTGAACTACCGAACTGGGACACCGCCTCGCTTGGCGCCTTGATCAAAGACATGCTGGCCAAGCATCAAGTGAAAATGCCCAAGCTGGCCATCCCGCTGCGCGTGGCCGTCACCGGCCAGAAGCAGACACCCGCCATCGATGCCGTCCTGGCCATCTTTGGCCGGGATGTGGTGCTGCAGCGCTTGGCCGCGCTGAGTCAGGCGCAAAGGGATTCCGGACTTGCTTGATATGAACCTGCCGCGCCGTGGCTGGCGCGGCAGGCGTCTGGATACTTAAAAAGGCAATCTATAGCCGGGCGACATGCGCCGCGCAGGCATGGCGACGCCGTCTTGGTCGCGGCGCAAGGTGATCCGATCCTTTTGCGTGCCGGTTACCGTATAGGTGTTCACATAAATGGGGTCGTCGATATCGACGTCCGCGCCATTGGATTGCAAGGTACGCAATACGAGCTTCTGGTTTTCACGATGCCAGCAGCCGGTCTCGGCCAGCCCTTGCGAAGGCTTTTTGCCGCGCTTGAGCTGTTCGGTATAGGCCATGGTGCCGTCGGCATTCAGCGAGAACAAGGTGCGCAGCTCGCCCACCACGCCGCGCTGGGTGCGGACGTTGAGCCAGTTGCCGATCAGGGCGTCGCCCTCGGCGGCGGCCTGGCACGAGGGAGCCTTGGGCTTGGGCGGCGCTTCGGGCGGTGAAGGAGGCGCCGCGCAGGCGGCAAGCAGCAACGCGAGCGACAGCGGCCCGGCCCAGGTCCTGCAGTACTGAATAGCTTTCTTCTTCATTCATGACACCTTTTTCGCTGGTGCCGCCATTTTAGCCGCGACATGCGCGTGCTTGCCAGCCTCCCCCCGGACCCGGCGCCATTCCCGCCCCTCATTCTTCCCGTATGGTAGGCCGTTCAACATTCTTTACAATTTATCGGGATGGATTTTTGTTCCTCGACATGTTTCTTTGCGGCGCCGCACTCCGCCGGGACCCTTGCAGGGCCTTGATCTGGCTGCGCGCCGTTGGCTCTTGCAGGCCAAATCGGCCATAAAAACATAAGAAAATCGAACTTGATTCCTTCTACTCACAGCACTACAATTAGTGCTTCAGAACAAGATAGCCACAACATATAGTGGTTTTTTCAGCAAAACGGCATAGTAGTCAACTACTATTTCGCTATTACTCTCTGCTGTAGCAGTCCACCTTCATCCAATACGCCAAAACACGCGCGCCAAGCGCGTTTACATTTTGCCCAGGAGTATCCATGCAAACCACCCAATCCGCTGAATCCCGGCCAGATTTCATTCCCGCGACTGCCGCCGACGGCGCCGGCGCCGAGACAAGCAATCAATGGCACCAGTTCCACATCATTCGTCGCAATGGAGCTGTCGTCGGATTCGAGCCGGGCAAAATCGCCATCGCCATGACCAAGGCGTTCCTGGCGGTGAACGGCGGCCAGGGCGCGGCCTCCGCGCGGGTGCGCGAGCTGGTGGATACGCTTACCGCACAAGCCGTGAACGCCCTGGTGCGCAATCGTCCCAGCGGCGGCACCTTCCATATCGAAGACATCCAGGACCAGGTCGAATTGGCCTTGATGCGCTCGGGAGAGCATGACGTGGCGCGCGCCTACGTGCTGTATCGCGAAAAACGCGCCCAGGAAAGAGCCGCCGCCGCCGCCGCGGCAAAAAAAGCCGCCCAGGTCACCGAGGAACACGTCATCCACGTCACGGAAAACGGCGTCAAGCGCCCCCTGGACCTGGCCCAGCTCTACGAGACCATCGCCGCCGCCGGCGCCAACCTGCCCCTGGCCATCGACGTTGACCGCATACTCAAGGAAACCGTCAAGAACCTCTATGACGGCATCCCGTTCGAAGAAGTCTACAAATCCGCCATTCTCTCCGCCCGCGCGCTGGTCGAAACCGATCCCGCCTACAGCTTGGTGACGGCTCGCCTGCTGCTGCACAGCATACGCAAAGAAGTGCTGGGCAAGGAAGTGTCGCAAGCCGCCATGAGCACCGGCTACGCCACCTACTTCCCCGATTTCATCAAGATCGGCATCGAGAACAGCCTGCTGGATGCCAAGCTGGCCGAGTTCGATCTGCCGCGCCTGGCCAAGGCCCTGAAGGCCGACGGCGATCTGCAATTCAATTACCTGGGCCTGCAAACCCTGTACGACCGCTATTTCCTGCATGTGCGCGGCCATCGGATCGAACTGCCCCAGATATTCTTCATGCGCGTGGCCATGGGCCTGGCCTTGAACGAACCCGACCGCAACGCGCGCGCCATCGAGTTCTACGAACTCCTGTCGTCGTTCGACTTCATGAGCTCGACCCCCACGCTGTTCAACGCCGGCACGCTGCATTCCCAGTTGTCGTCATGCTATCTGACCACCGTATCCGACGACCTGGCCGGCATCTACGACGCCATCAAGGAAAACGCCTTGCTGGCCAAGTACGCCGGCGGCCTGGGCAACGACTGGACGCCTGTGCGCGCCATGCGCAGCCACATCAAGGGCACCAACGGCGAAAGCCAGGGCGTCGTGCCTTTCCTGAAGGTCGTCAACGATACCGCCGTCGCGGTCAACCAAGGCGGCAAGCGCAAGGGCGCCGTCTGCGCCTACCTGGAAACCTGGCACCTGGACATCGAAGAGTTCCTGGAGCTGCGCAAGAACACGGGTGACGAGCGTCGCCGCACCCACGACATGAACACCGCCAACTGGATTCCCGACCTGTTCATGCGCCGGGTGATCGAGAACGGCGAGTGGACCCTGTTCTCTCCCTCGGATTGCCCCGACTTGCACGACAAGTACGGCCGCGCCTTCGAAGAAGCCTACCTGGGCTACGAACAGAAAGCGGCCAGCGGCGAATTGACGCTGTTCAAGAAAATCCCGGCCATTTCGCTGTGGCGCAAGATGCTGTCCATGCTGTTCGAAACCGGCCACCCATGGATCACCTTCAAGGATCCTTGCAACATCCGCTCGCCCCAGCAGCACGTGGGCGTCGTCCACAGCTCGAACCTGTGCACGGAAATCACGCTCAACACCAACGACTCGGAGATCGCGGTCTGCAATCTGGGCTCCGTGAATCTGGCCGCTCACCTCAAGCAGGACGAGAACGGCGAGTACGTCCTGGACCACGAAAAGCTCGAACGCACGATCAACACCGCGATGCGGATGCTGGACAACGTCATCGACATCAATTACTACGCGGTCGACAAGGCCCGCAACTCCAACCAGCGCCACCGTCCAGTCGGCCTGGGCGTCATGGGCTTTCAGGACTGCCTGCACATCATGCGCGTGCCTTTCGCCTCGAATGACGCCGTCGAGTTCGCCGACCGGTCGATGGAAGCCATCTGCTACTACGCCTACTCCGCCTCCAGCCAGTTGGCCGCCGAACGCGGAGCCTATGAAAGCTTCAAGGGATCGTTGTGGGATCGCGGCATCCTGCCCCAGGACACGCTGGCGCTGCTGCGCGAAGAGCGCCGCGGCTACGTCGAAATCGACGAAAGCAGCGCCATGGACTGGGATGCCCTGCGCAAGCGCATCCAGACGCACGGCATGCGCAACTCGAACTGCGTGGCCATCGCGCCGACGGCCACCATCGCCAACATCATCGGCGTATCGCCGTGCATCGAGCCCACGTACCGCAACCTTTACGTCAAATCCAATTTGTCGGGCGAATTCACGGTCGTCAGCGACTACCTGGTGCGCGACCTGAAGGCCCTCAACCTCTGGGACGAAGTGATGGTCGCCGACCTGAAGTATTTCGACGGCAGCCTGGCCCGCATCGATCGCATCCCCGCCGAGTTGCGCGAACTATACGCCACGGCCTTCGAAGTCGATCCCATCTGGGTCGTGGAAGCCGCCGCGCGCCGTCAAAAATGGATAGACCAATCGCAATCGCTGAATATTTTCATGGCGGGCGTCTCGGGCAAGAAGCTCGACGACGTCTACAAGCTGGCGTGGGTGCGCGGCTTGAAGACCACCTATTACCTGCGCTCCATGGGCGCGACCAGCGCCGAGAAATCGACCGGCCGCGGCGGTGAACTGAACGCCGTCTCGACCGGAACCGAAGCTCTGGCCGCGGCCGCCGCCATGCTGCCCGAAGCCGAAGTCGTCGGCGCGGTCTGCACCATGCGCCCGGGCGACGAAGGCTTCGACGAATGCGAAGCCTGCCAATAAATCCTTGATTACGGAAACTGTACTATGTTGAACTGGGAAGATACTCCCGTCGCAAAACCCTCCGTTCCCCAAGCGGCGGCAAGCGCCGCAACGGAAACGACGGGCCGCGTCCGCGCTGCCGACAAGCGCATCATCAATGGCGAAACCGACGTCAACCAGCTCGTGCCGTTCAAATACAAATGGGCTTGGGAAAAATACCTGGCCACGTGCGCCAATCACTGGATGCCGCAAGAGATCAACATGTCGCGCGACATCGCGCTATGGAAGGATCCCAACGGCCTGACCGACGACGAGCGCCGCATCATCAAGCGCAACCTGGGTTTCTTCACGACGGCGGATTCCCTGGCCGCCAACAACATCGTGCTGGGCACCTATCGCCACATCACGGCGCCGGAGTGCCGGCAGTTCCTGCTGCGCCAAGCGTTCGAGGAAGCCATCCATACGCACGCCTATCAGTACATCGTCGAAAGCCTGGATCTGGACGAATCGGAAATTTTCAACGCGTACAACGAGATCTCTTCGATCCGCGCGAAAGACGAATTCCTGATTCCATTCATCGACGCGATCGCCGATCCGGACTTCAAGACGGGCACCCCGGAAGCCGACCAGACGCTGCTCAAATCGCTGATCGTTTTTGCGTGCTTGATGGAAGGTCTCTTCTTTTATGTTGGTTTTACGCAAATACTTGCATTGGGTCGTCAGAACAAAATGACGGGCGCCGCCGAGCAGTACATGTATATACTGCGCGACGAATCCATGCACTGCAATTTCGGTATCGATTTGATTAACACGGTCAAACTCGAGAACCCGCATTTGTGGACGCCGGAGTTCCGCGAAGAAATTCGCGGACTGTTCAAAAAGGCTGTAGACCTTGAATATGCTTACGCTGAGGACACCATGCCTCGCGGCGTGCTGGGTTTGAATGCCTCGATGTTCAAATCCTATTTGCGTTTTATTGCCAATCGTCGCTGCCAACAAATCGGTATCGAACCGCTATTTCCACAAGAAGAAAATCCATTTCCTTGGATGGCGGAGATGATCGATCTGAAAAAAGAACGCAACTTTTTTGAGACGCGAGTCATCGAATATCAAACCGGCGGAGCACTTAGCTGGGAATAATGCTTTGAACCGAGCGTAGCTTACGTTAGACTCTAGGCGTGCAAAGCGCATGGCGTTTTGCACGCTTGCGCCATTTGAGATGGGTCGCACCCATAGTGGGGGCCATATCAAATGGGTAGACGTAATCTTCTTCGACTCGATCTCAAGGAGCATTGTCATGGCAACAGCCAAAAAGGCAGCACCGAAAACGACCCCTAAGAAAGCAGCACCCGCCAAAAAGGCCGCTGCGAAAAAAGCAGTAGCCGCGAAAAAAGTCGCGACCAAGAAAACCCCTGCCAAGTCTGTCGTCAAGAAAGCCGCGCCCGTCAAAAAAGTAGCGGCCAAGAAAGCGCCGGCGAAAAAGGCCGCGGCAACGAAGAAAGTAGCCGCCAAGAAGGCCGCGCCCAAGAAAGCCACGGCAGTGAAAAAAGTCGCGGCAAAAAAAGCGCCCGCCAAAAAAGCCACGGTCAAGAAAGCCGTAGCCGCCAAGAAGGCACCGGCAAAGAAAGTCGCCGCCAAAAAGGCGCCCGCCAAGAAAGCCACGGCAACGAAGAAAGTAGCCGCCAAGAAAGCGCCGGCAAAAAAAGCCGCGCCTAAAAAAGCCGCTGCGAAGAAAACCGTCGCCAAAAAGGCCAGCCCGGCAAAAAAAGCGGTAGCCGCCAAGAAAGCTCCGGCAAAGAAAGCCGCGGCTAAGAAAGCCGCCCCCGCCAAGAAAGCCCCGGCTGCGAAAAAAGCGCCCGCAAAGGCCGCGCCCGCAAAAAAAACGGCGGCGGCATCCGTAAAGGCGCCCGCAGCCAAGAAACCGGCTGAAAAAAAAACTAGCGCGAAGGCTGTCGCAAAAGCCGACAAGGCAAGCACCGCGGTAGCGGCGCCTGCCGCCAACGCAACGCCGAACCCTGCCGCTTCGTGGCCTTTTCCGACAGGAAATCGTCCTTAAAGCCTGACGCGTCCGCCGGCCCTCCGGCGTCGCGAAGCCTCACCCCGAGGACTGGATTGCAATCCGGCCCTCGGGGTGTTTTCATTTTCCAGACGGTACGCAACGTTAACCGTGGACCCAACCATGACCCACCACGCTCATTTACTGATCGTCGATCCCCAGAATGATTTTTGCGATCTGCCGATCGCCTATCAACCTTCGGACCCGCTGAACGACGGATGCGTGCTGACGCCGCAATTGCCCGTGCCGGGCGCGCACGCCGACATGTTGCGGCTGGCCCGGCTCATCCGCCACGGCATCGATGCCATCGCAGGCATCACCATGACGTTGGATTCCCATCACCACATCGGCATCGAGCGCCCCGATTTCTGGCTTCAGCGCGATGGCGGTCCGGTCGCACCCTTCACGCGCCTGAGCAGCGAAGACGTGCGCGGCGGAAAATTCCTGCCCCGCAACGGCGCCGCCAAAGACAAGGTGCTGGCCTACCTGGACGCGCTGGAAGCGGCGGGCCGCCATATCCATACGATCTGGCCCGTACATTGCGAAATCGGCACCTGGGGCCATAATGTGCATGCGGACGTGCTCGCCGCATGCAATGCATGGGAACGGCATCATTGCCGGCCCGTCATGAAAGTGCTCAAGGGCGGCAACCCCTATACCGAACACTATAGCGCGATCATGGCCGAAGTTCCCGACCCGGCTGACGCCGGCACGCAGCTGAACCGACAACTGCTCGAAAGCCTGGCCTCGGCGCAGGTCCTGCTGGTCGCGGGCGAGGCGGGCAGCCATTGCGTCAAGGCCACGATGGAGCATTACGCACACTATGCCGGCCCCGACGCCACGGCCAGGATCGTGCTCTTGACCGACTGCATGAGCCCCATCCCTGGATTCGAAACGGCCTACGCGGCATTCCTGGCCGACATGCAACGGCATGGCGCCCGACTATCCACGGCTCGGGCATGGCTGGACGGGCAAGCTCCTGTTTTCCGGCGCTGAATTATCATGAGACAATGGCGCGGTAACGACAAATCAGAACTGGATCATGTTCAGCGAAATCCTGCTTTTTCTCGCCAATGTTATTTTTTCCTTGTTCGGCATTGCGTTGATCTTGCGCGCATGGCTGCATGCCATACGCCTGCATCCTTTCAATCCCCTGTCGCAGGCCATCCTGCGCATCACACAATGGCTGGTCCAACCGATACGTAGAATCGTCGCGCCCGGCCGGCTCTTCGACTGGCCCAGCCTGCTGGCCTGCTGGCTCACGGCCTTTCTGTTTCTGCTGCTTGGCTGGACGCTCTTTACGGGGCAACTGCCCGAGGCCGCGCGCTTGGGTCCGGCGGCATTGGCGGCCGTCATGACGCTGCTGAAATGGGCTTTCAACGTTCTGCTGTGGGTAACCCTGATCCAGGTCATCCTGTCATGGGTCAATCCGCTGTCGCCCATCATGCCCGTGCTCCGGACGTTGACGGCGCCCATGCTGGATCCGATACGCCGCGTCCTGCCCGATCTGGGCGGACTGGATCTGTCGCCGCTGGTGCTGCTGGTGGGCGCTCAGGTCGCCATGATGATCATGGAGCGCATCGCCTTTTCGCTGTTCGGCATCTAGCGGGACAAACCGCCCGGCGCGCGGCCTTACATGGGCACGACGCGGGTCGGGCCGTTGCCGCTGATCAGGCGCACGCGCTGCCCGGCTGAAATCGCTACATCCGCCGCCTGGGCGATTACCCGGGTTTCCCCGTTATCCAAGCGAACGGTGATTTCCAGGCCGTTGGTTTTTCCCACTTGGTGCTCGACCGCATCGCCGGCGACCCCGCCCAGGATAGCGCCGCCTATGGTCGCCAATACGCGGCCTGTGCCGCCCCCTACTGTGCTGCCTGCCACGCCCC
>CAZKBT010000017.1:0-53967 GCA_964551305.1 uncultured Burkholderiaceae bacterium | reverse complement strand
ATCAGCGCCACCACCTCGCCGCGCCCGAGCGACAGGTCGACGCCCTTGAGCACGACGGCGGCCTGGGGGCCCTGGCCATACACACGCGTCACGCCCCGCAGGGACAGCAAGGACGCCGCCATGTCAGAGTCTCATGGTGGGGCCGCGCCGCGGCGACCGGCCCGTGGGGGCCTGGCCGGCGCCGGTTTCACCCAGCACGACCTGCTCGCCGGCCTCGAGGCCTTCGATGATCTGCGCGGCGACCCTGTTGTTCAATCCGACCTTCACCTCCCGCTCGCGCACTTGTCCGTCATCGCCCAGCACGCGAACGCTGGCGCGCGGCCCGGACTCGTGCAAGGCCGAAGAGGGAACGGTCACGACGCCCTTGGCCTCGTCCAGCACGATATAGACCTGCGCCGTCATCGATATCCGCAGCTTTCCGTCCTCGTTGGGCACGTCGAAGCGCCCGTTGTAGTAAATCGCGCTCGTGGAGGATGCCGCCGCGCTCGACGTCACGGAATCCTCGTTCTGTATGGAGGCGGGCGCCGGCTCGACCTCGCGCAGCACGGCGCGACGGCGCTTGCCCGGTTCGCCCAGCACCGTAAAGTAAACGGCCTGCCCCGCCTTGACCCGGATCACGTCGGCCTCGGAGATTTCGGCCTTGATACTCAGCGTATCGAGCTGCGCGACCTTGATCAAGGTCGGCGCCTGCTGATTGGCGTTGACGGTCTGGCCCTGCTTGGTGACCACGGCGACCACGACCCCGTCGATGGGTGACGTGATGCGCGTGTAATCGAGATTGAGCCGGGCCGTATCGACCGCGACCTCGGCCTGCAGGATCTGCGCATCCTGGGCGACGATGTCCGCGCGCAGCGTGTTCAGCGCCGCTTCCGCCGCCTCCAGGTCCTGGCGCGAGCCCGCGTCCTGATCGTGCAGACGCTTCTGGCGGGTGTAGTTCAATTGCGCCTGTTTCAGCGAAGCCTGGAAAGCCTGCTTCTTGGCACGCGCCACGGCAAGCGAGGCTTCGGCGTTGCGCAGCGCGTTTTGCTGCGGCAACGAATCGATTTCGGCGACGACCTGGCCTTGCGTGACGCGATCGCCCAGCGCGACGTGCAGGTTCTTCAACTGCCCCGATACCTGGGCGCCGACGTTGACTTGCGTCAACGCCTGGATGACCCCGGTGGCCAGGACGGTATCCTCGACATCGCCTATGACCGCGGGCGTCGTCGCGTATTGCGGCGTGGCCGGCGCGGACCAGGCGCGCAACGCCGCCCAGCCCCCGCCCGCCAGCCCCAGCAGAATGACGATCGACCAAAAAAGCTTGCTGCGGCGCGGATTCATATATCAGGATCGAGGAGTGGCCGCCTTGGCGGGAGCTTTGCGCGACATGCCGCGCTCGGCTTTCTTCTTGTTCAACTGATCGCGCTGTTCCGGCGTCAACACCGCCATCATCTGCGCGCGAGAGCGGGCATGCGTCAATGCGACCTGGGCCTGGGCCTTGCCCAACTCGGCCGTGGCCTTGGCGGCCGCATCCTCGTCGAATTTGTCGGCCCGTGTCAGTTCCGCCACCTTGCGCTTGGCCTCGCGGACTTGCTTGAATTGTTGACGCAGCGCGGGCGCCTGGTCGTGGCGAATGCGAAAGAACTCGTCGCGCTGGGCCTCGGTCAGGTTCAGGTCCCGCCAGGCCTTGCCGTGGTGGCGGCCATGCATGCCGGCACGCGGACCTTGATCATGTCCGGAATGGCGAGCGTGAACGTGCCCTGGAGCCTTGGCCACGTCCGCATGCGCCAGGACGGCCATGGCCGGTACCTGCGCGGCGGCGGTCTGCGCATGGGCGAAGGACGAAGCCGAGACGGCGCCCAGCGCGGTCATGGCGGCAAGCGTGTAGGAAACAGCGGTTTTCTTGAACATGGCGGATATCTCCTGTCGTGAAGCTGCCGGAACGCAGCGCCTGGAATGGCGGCATGCCGATCCAGCGGCAGTACTGACAGATTAACGGGACAATGCGGCGAAAATTTGAGGGAATTATGGAGAAATCATGAAGCTGCTTGCGCCTCCGAAACAGGCTCTGCCGTCAGGTCCAGGCGATATCCCACGCCATATACTGACTTAATCAAATCCCGGTCCGGCCTGATTGCCTGCAGTTTACGGCGCAGGTTCTTGACGTGGCTGTCGACCGTCCTGTCCGTTACCACGCGGTGATCGTCATACAGGCGGCTCAAGACGCGGTCCCGGGAAAAGATCGTGCCGGGGGACGATGCCAGCAGGGCCAGCAAGCGGAATTCCACCGGCGTCAGATCCAACGCGATCCCGTCGAGCTTGGCCAGGTAGGCGCTTTCGTCGACCATCAGGCCGCCGTCCGCCGCCGTCGGCGACGCGGGTTGCGCGGCGGCGCGGCGCAGGACGGCCCTGACCCGGGCGACGACTTCGCGCGGACTGAAGGGCTTGCAGATATAGTCGTCGGCTCCCAGCTCCAGCCCGATCAGCCTGTCGACCTCCTCGACCCGCGCGGTCACGATCACGATGGGTATGGCCGACGAAGCGCGCAATTCACGGCAGATGTCCAGCCCGTCCCGGCCCGGCAGCATGAGATCGAGCAGCACGAGATCCGGCGTCCACTGGCCCACGGTGTCGATCACGCGTTCGCCATCATCCTGGCACAAGGCCTGGAAACCAGCGGATTCCAGGTACATGCTCAACAACTGCGCCAGCTTGGGTTCGTCTTCGACCACCAGAATTCGTTTACTCATAGGAACCGCTCGCCTTTTGGAATGCAAAGGTAATGGTGATGCGCAGGCCGCCCAGGCTGGACGGGGATGCCTGGATCTCGCCGCCATGGGCTTGCACGATGCGCTGGCAGATCGCCAGCCCCAGGCCGGCGCCGCCGCTTGCCCTGCGGCGCGAGCCGTCCACGCGGAATAGTCTTTCGAACAAACGCTCATGCAGGTTTTCCGGCACGCCCGGGGCGCTGTCTTCGAGGATGACGACGGCCCGATCCCGTTCCGTCTTGACCGACAGATTCACGGCGCCCGGGTCGTCCGTGTAGTTCAAGCTGTTCTGCAGAAGGTTATTCATCAGCTGCGTCAAGCGAAGCTCGTCGCCCTGGATCACGGCCGGCCCGGACACGTCCACCGCGACCGCCAAGCCCGCCCGTTCGAAGCGCGCGCTGAATCCTTCCATGGCGCGCCGCGCGAGCTCGCCGACGTCCACGGCGCCCATGCGGTAGCTGAGCGCGCCCACGTCGGCCAAGGACAATTCGTACAAATCGTCGATGAGCTTGTTCAACAAATGAACCTCGTGCTGCAAGGACGCCAGCGTCTCCGGCGTCGGCTGCCTCAAGCCGTCCTGCAAGGCCTCGATTTCGCCGCGCAGTATGGCCAAGGGGGTGCGCAGCTCGTGGGAAATATCCGCCGTCAGGCCGCGACGCAAGGCCTCGTTCTTTTCCAGGGCATAGGCAAGCCGATTGAAATCATCGGCGAGCAGGCCCAATTCGTCTCGCGCCTTGACCGACACCCTGGTGGCATAATCGCCCGCCGCCAGGCGATGCGTGGCGCGGGCAATGCGCCTTACCGGCGACAAAAGCACCCGCGCCAACAGGAAACTGACGAGCGCGGCGATCATCACCGACAGTCCCACGATGGACCATGTCGCCTGCAACTGCTGGCTCTGGAAGCGCCGGTCGGCAACGTCATCGATGGGCATCTGGCGCCATTTGGGTGTGGCCAGCCAGCCGACGATCCTGCCGTCGACCTTCAAGGGATAACGCTGGACGTCATGGCTTTGCTGCAAAGGCCGGCCGACCACGGTCGCCCCCCGCTCATCGAGCAGCACCGTGCGCGGCATCGGCCCGGCAGGCGCGCCGCCGCTGCCCGCCGCATGGGCCGAACGCGCAATGCGCCACCAGCGCGAGGTATCGTCGCGCAGAAAGTCCCAGCCGCCATGCTGCTCATAGTCGCCTTCCAGAATGGACGCAAGGGTTTCCAGGCGCTGCGCCTCGCGTTCCTTTATGTAATCGGTAAAGCCGCGCTCGAAGCTGAAACGCACGGCGATGCCCATTGCCATGGCCACGACCATGCAGGTAACCAGTATCGCCAGGAGCAATTTCAAAAAAATGCTGAATCGCATGACCATCAATCTCGGGACCCTATCCCGGATTTATAACGGATAAGTCCTCATTCGTTTAAAAGATCCACAAACTCTGCACAATTCGCACCTTTGCAAAGCAGAGGCGAGCGGCGCGCCCGCATACGTGCGCCGACCTGTAGTGCGCCGGCGATTCTATCTACAATGGCTGGTCCATAAGTTTTTTAAATGAGATTGATTTACATTAATAATGAATGCATAATAGGAACTATTCTTATTTGAACGGCCATGCCGCGTTCCACGCGGTTCGTGGGGCTCGCGGCACGCCCGCATTTTTCGATTGAGCAGGAGCATTCCGATGCTGGAAATGATTGCTGCGTTCGTCTTGAGCTACGCCGGGGTAGCCAGCTTGAATTTGAAGTTCAATCACCATCGCGCGCACTCGTGGGGGATGCGCGATACGCCGACCCTGCCCGATTGGGCCTTCAAGGCCGGCGGCTGCCTGCTTCTCGCGCTGGCGCCGGCGCCGGCCGTGTTCACCTGGGGTGTGGTGGCGGGACTAGGCCTGGGGCTGCTCATGCTGGCGCTTGCCGCGTGCCTGCAAATCAAGTTATTGGCGCGTGCGCCGGCCATGGCCATTGGCATGGCTCCCACCGGCATGGTAATCGGGTTGGCTTGCGCCAGCCTGGCCGTCCTGGCTGCTTGATCGGCACGATTTGAAAAAAAGGGCCGCTGTTCCCTGGCATTGGAACGGCGGCCGGACGCAAGCGATTTCTGTATTTACTTGGCCGCGTCTATTTTGCCCTGCATCCGCTGAGCCCTGGCGCTGGAGCCCGGGTGCGAGCTCATGATGCTGCTTTGGCCGCCGTCCAACGCCGCCAGTTTCTCGAAAGCGGTCACCAATCCTTTGGTATTCAACTTGCGCTGGGTCAGCAAGTCGAACGCGTAGTCGTCCGCCGCCGTTTCCTGGGACTGAGAGAACTGGGCATTGAGCAAGGCCTCCGTCAATTCGCCCAATTGCGAGCTGCTCAGCGCGGTGACCGTGCTGTTGCCCGCCGCCGCGGCCGCGTCGCGCGCGGCTGAAAGCGTATAAGCGGTTTGCATGGCCTTTTTGCTATGGCCCAGCTCCACGTGGCCCATTTCGTGGCCGATGATGCCCTGCAGTTCGGCATCGGTCATCTTGTCCATCAAGCCGCTATAAACGCGGATGCAGCCATTGGCCATCGCCCACGCATTGAGTTCGGGCGTCTGGTAGACCTTGAAATTAGGTTGTTGGCCATTCAGCGTCTTGCTCAACGGCTTGACCAGGTTCTGCAGGCGCCGGTTGTACTTGCTGTTTGCGGCCGCGATCTTGTTTTCCTGGTCCATCTGAGCGCACGCCTGGTTCGACAGGCTGACGACCTCCTGGTCGGACAAGTTGTAAGCTTGCAGCATCTTGCCACCCGCCCCCACCAACCCATCCACGTTCATGGTTTCCATGCAGGCGCTCAGCGTCGTCACGGCAATTGCTACGGGGATGATTACTTTCAACTTCATAGTGCTCGCCTCTCCAGACTAAAAACCCGAAAGGCATTGTATCGACTCATTTCTTCGCGAAACGCCCGCGCTACAAACTTTCTCGAATAAATTCTTTGCTTACATTTCAGCAACCGATGGGATATTCAATCAGTGCCGCGCTCCGCCCGCAGCGGGTCGAGCAGATGGCGCAAGCCGTTATGGTCCAGCTCGCGCATCAAGGCCAGAAGACGCCCGATCTCACCCGCCGGAAACCCCTCGCGAGCGAACCAGTTCAGGTAATGGCCCGGCAGGTCGGCGATCAAGCGGCCTTTGTACTTGCCGTAAGGCATAACGCGCTTGACCAGAAGCGCCAAGTCTTCGGTATGCATGGCGACCGTGTCCTCGCTATTTTTTGGTTAAACTTTCGCACCACATATCCTTTACGGCACCCATGCCGTCGGCACATATTATGCAATCCGCTCATGACATCCGCCCAGGCCAATCCATGGAATTGCTCAAGGCGCTGCATATACTTACGCGCGACGGGAAAATGAACCAGGACAGCCGGCGCAAGCTCAAGCAAGTCTATCACTTGTTTCAGTTCATCGAACCACTGCTGCTCGACCTCAAAAAAGATCGCGAAGGCATTACGCTGGTCGACCATGGCGCAGGCAAATCGTACCTGGGCTTCATTCTGTACGACCTGTTTTTCAAGCAGTTGAACGACCCGTCTCGCTTGTACGGAATCGAAACACGCCAGGAACTGGTGAAGAACGCGGAAGATCTCGCGCAACGGCTGGCATTCAAAGGCATGTCGTTTCTGAATCTGTCGGTCGCGCAGTCCATCGCGTCCGATCGCTTGCCGGATCAGGTCGACATCGTGACGGCGCTGCACGCCTGCGATACGGCCACCGACGACGCCATCCGTTTCGCGCTGCATAAACAGGCCCGGTACATCGTCGTGGTTCCGTGCTGCCAGGCCGAAGTGGCCGGCGAACTGCGCCGAAGCAAAGCGCAGTCGCTGGCCGCGGGCGCATGGGCCGAGTTATGGCGACACCCTCTTCATACACGCGAATTCGGCAGCCATGCCACCAACGTGCTGCGCTGCCTGCAATTGCAAGCGCACGGCTATCAGGTCGCGGTCACCGAACTGGTGGGCTGGGAACACTCGATGAAAAATGAGCTGATCATCGCAAGCCGCAAAAATCTGCCGCGCCGCGAGCCCGCGGCCCGCCTGGAAAACCTGCTGGAAACGCTCGGGCTGCAATCCATGCAGAAACGGTTCTTTACGCCTGAAACCATGTAGCGCCGCTACCCTCCGGCGCGCTTGACCACCCATCCCCGTCCCTCCAGCCTGGCGATCACGGCCGGCCGATGATCGCCCTGGATCTCGATGGCTCCCTGCTTGACCGTGCCGCCCGAGCCGCATGCCGCCTTGAGCTGCTTGGCCAGCTCGGCCAAGCCGGACGGGTCCAACGGCGCACCTTTGACGACGGTCACGCCTCTTCCGCGTCTGCCCTTGGTTTCCAGCGATACGCGAACGATCCCGTCGGAAGCGGGAGGCTGCCGGGCGGCCGTCCGGCACGAGCATGCCGCGACCGGCCGGCCGCAACCGGGGCACATGCGCCCCGTCTTGGTGGAATAAACCAGGGCGCTGTCCGAGCGCTTGCGCGAAATCATGTCCATGCTTCAGAAAAACCAGCGTTCCGGATCGAGCGTAAAATCAAGGCCTGGGTGAAAACGCGTCACGTACTCGCCGTCATGGCCGAAGTACACATACATCAATGCGTCCCACGCCTTGGATTGGCGATAGCGATAGGCCCAGACGGTTTGCCGCCCGGAGCCGAAGCCGATCTGAGAAATATCGGCGGGCGGCCCGAATTCGCACCTCACCTGTTCCGGCGTCCAACGGCCGTCAGACAGGCGGCGGAAAGCCTCGTCGGTCAGCACCTCTTGAACGGCGCCGACCCGCCCTTGCGCATCGACGTGCGTGCCCCAGGCACGTTGTCCCGCGGGCTGCGTGCTCCAAACCATGCGCCGCCCGCCATCCGCATCGGGACAAGCTATCGTCGGCTCGCCATATTTTTCCAGGACCTGACCGACGGGCGTGCCCGGCGGCGTATCGCTCATCGAGGAACAACCGGCAAGCAACCCCAGCACGGCGGAAAACGAAATAACGGAAAAAGACTTCATGATCAACGCCCTACGCGAAAATGCGGTCCTCTTGGCTGCTGCGCTTTCTTGACCCGGCTCAGGAACACCCGCGCCATTTTCCCCGCCTGGACATCGCCTTTCCGATCGGCCACCTCAACGGCGCGTTCAAGCGTACCGAACGCATCATCCAACCTGCCGCCCTCGTATTGCGCCCGGCCCAGCCAGAACCAGGAGCCGGAATGCATGGGATCGAACGCGACGGCCTGCTCGAGATGCGCGATGGCCTGGTCATGAAGCTGTTCTTCGGCATAAGCCTTGCCCAAGCCGAAACGCAACAACAAATTGTCGCTGCCTTTGGCCAGCATCGCTTCCAATCGTTCTATTAACGGATTCATGCCGTATCGGACCCTCTGGAGACAAACAAAATCCGCGCGATAATCCCATGGATCCTGCGCATCGCGCGGCAGGTAACGATTCTACCGTTGTATCCGAGGCGAAAGGGCTCGTCAAGGAGCCGGCGGAGAATCCACCGCCCCGCTCCCCCAAAAAAAACCCGGCGCCCGGATTCGTCTTCAGGCGCCGGGGTGCGGCCCGGGAAAGAAATGGCGCGAAAATCCGTGCGGACCGTCAGTCGTCGTTGGCATGCAGGCAACGGTAGGCGACCGCGCCCAGAACGCCGCCGATCAGGGGCGCCAGCCAGAACAGCCATAGTTGCTCCACCGCCCAGGTGCCCTGAAAAAGCGCCACGCCGGTGGAGCGCGCCGGATTAACCGACGTGTTCGTGATGGGTATGCTGATCAGATGTATCAAGGTAAGCGAAAAGCCGATGGCCACGCCCGCCAGCCCGGCATAGCCGCGCTTGTGGGTCGCGCCCATGATGATGAAGAGGAAAAATCCGGTCAGGACGATCTCCGCCGTCAGCGCGGCCCCCAGGCTGTAGTTCGCCGGAGAATGCTCCCCGTAGCCGTTGGAGGCGAAGCCGCCGCCCACCGCATCGAAACCCGCCTTGCCGGTGGCGATCAAATACAGCGCCGCGCCGGCCGCGATGCCGCCCAGCACTTGCGCGACGACGTAAGGCACCAGCTCGCGCGCCGGAAACCGGCCCGCGGCAACCAGGCCCAGCGTGACCGCCGGATTGATGTGGCAACCCGAAATATTGCCGATGGCGTAGCACATCGTCAGCAGCGTCAAGCCGAACGCCAGCGACACGCCGGCGAAACCGATACCCAGTTCCGGATAAGCCGCTGCGAATATTGCGCTCCCGCATCCCCCAAACACCAGCCAGAACGTACCCAACAGTTCCGCGGCGCATCGTTTTGTCATGGACATGTCATCGACCCATCGTTTATTGAGATGACCATGAGTCTAGCGACACGAATCGAAACTTGCTACGGTCTGCGCGCAAACAATTGTCAAGACCCGAAATACGCAGCCAAGGCCTTTGCGTCAAAAACGGACCGCGCCCGAAGGATGTTGTACTTTTCGCGCCGCCTCTGATAGGCTGCGGCCCAACCACGCCCAGCGGTTCTAGATCAAAGGAAGCCTCGCCGCCATGTATGAATCCCGCAAAGAGCCCTTGCTGCATCCCACGCATTTCAGGCGGCGCCTGCTGCTGCACGTCGTCTATGCCATACTACTGCTCGTCGTCACGCTGTTGGTCGGCGTGCTGGGCCTCTGGTGGCTCGACGGCGGCAATTTGCACGATGCCCTAATGAATGCCGCTTTCATCATCGGCGGAATCGGCACCTATGCCCTGCCGGGCACGGCGGGCGGACGTCTCTTTTTCGCCGCCTATGGATTTTTTGTCGGGCTGGTGGTGATGGCGACGCTCGGCGTCGTATTGGCGCCCATCGCACATCGCATCATGCACAAGTTTCATCTGGACGACGCGGACGAGGATTGATATGGATTTAAAGGAATCGTTACGATGAGGAAAGCCGTCGATGGCCATGCCGCCGCGATCATGATGGCGCTATGCCTTGCCTGGGGCATGCACCAAGTGGTCATCAAAGGCGTGGCCGACGATATCGCGCCGCTGCTGCAGATCGTGCTGCGATCCGGGGTGGCGGCCTTGCTGGTCTGGCTGTTCGGCCGGCTCGTTCTGCGCGAGCCCTGGCTGCGGGGCGTGGGACTGCGCTCGGGGCTGGTGGTGGGCACGCTGTTCGCGGCCGAATTCCTGTTCGTGGCCGAAGGATTGCGCTGGACCAGCGCATCGCACATGGCGGTATTCCTCTATACCGCCCCCCTGTTCGCCGCCATGGGATTGCATATCCGCCTGCCGGAAGAACGTCTGAGCGCGACGCAATGGGCGGGGATCGTCCTGGCTTTCTTCGGCATCGTCGTCATGTTTCTGGCGCCGGCCCTGATAACGGGAAACAGCGGCCACACGGAAACGAACGCCGACTGGCTGCTGGGAGACCTGATGGGGCTGGGCGCCGGCGCGGCCTGGGGATTGACCACGGTGGCCGTGCGCACCAGCCGCCTGAGCGAGGCGCCCGCCACCCAAACCCTCTTCCTCCAGCTGGCCGGCGCATGCATCTGGCTGCTGCCTATCGCGCTGATGACCGGACAAACCTATTTCAATGGCACGCCGATGGTTTGGGCCAGCCTGGCATTCCAGGTGCTGCTCATTTCGTTCGCCAGCTACCTGGTCTGGTTCTGGCTGCTCAGGCGCTACCTGGCCGCGCCCTTGGGCGTGCTGTCGTTCATGACCCCGTTGTTCGGCATGGCCATGGGCGTGTTGCTGCTGGACGAGCGCCTGACGCCGGAATTCATGGCCGGCGCGGTCCTGGTGCTGACGGGCCTGCTGGTAGTCAACGCCCAAGCCTGGCTGCCCTTGTTGCGCCGCGGACGTGCCTCGGGCGACCAATGAATGCTATCCAGCCCGTTTCTCGTAGGGCATGAAAGCCAGCGCGAGCAAGGTGCAAACGCCGGCGGCGGCAAAGGCGTAATCGTATCGGCCGCTGAACGCAATGAACGTGGCGAAGACGGTAGGCGCGATCATGTTGATCAGGTTGATCAGAATGCTCGATCCCGCAGCGGTTTCAGCGATCATGCCGGGCGGAGAACGACGCGCGATTTCAGCGATCTGGACGCCGTTCCAGCTGGCGACCGAACACCCCGCAAGGAATACCAGGACCGCCACTACCCAGAGCGGCCACGTGGCGGCGCTCAATCCAAGCAGCACCGTCGTCGCCGCGGACACGATCGCCGCGATCGCCAATACCACGTTGGCCGAATGGATCCGATCGGATAGCCAACCAAGCCCGATACGGCCGATGACGCCCCCTATTTGCATAACGGAAAATACGATACCCGCCAGCCCCAGCGAATAATCCAGTTCATCGATCAAGTAAATGACGGTGAAGGTGAACCAGCAACTTTGGGAAACGGCGAACAAACTGCCGACGATGGACATCTTCAACAGTCCGGAACTCTGCCTCAAGGACAGCAGCGGCGCGCGAAGCGCCCGCAGCGACTGCAGATTCGGCATGCTGAGAAATCCAAGACTCGACGCCGCCGGCCTATCCAGCCGGCCGCTCATGCGCCAGGTCAGCATGGTCGGCAGCACCACCAGGAGCGCGCTGGCGAACAAGGCAGCGCGCCAGCCCGCCACGAAGACGATGGCCGGGATCACCAGCCCCGCGATGAGGCCGCCCAACGGCACGCCGGCTTGCTTGATGGAAAATATCAAGTTGCGCTTATCGGGCGGAGAAAAGCGCTGCAGGACTTCGCTGCCCGCCGGGTTGGAGGCGCCGTTGCTGAAACCCATGAAAAAACAGGCGGCCAGCGCCACGCCGATGCTGGGATGCAAGAAAAGCGCCATGCACGCCGCGCCCAGGAACAGCGTAAGCTGCATGGTGCGCATGCCGCCAATTTGCTTGAGCAGCGTCGACCCGCCGACGAGAATGAAAAGCCCGCCCAGCGACCCCGCCGCGCTCAAGTAGCCGATGGAACTGCCGCCCCAGCCGAATTCATCGGAAATGGCCGGCGCGATGATGGGAATGAGTCGCGACAGAAACGCGGCGATGGTTTGCAGAACGAATATTGCCGCTACGGGAGCAAGCCAGCCGGGCACCGCCAATGACATCACTATCTCAGCTATCTTTCAGGTAGAACGTTCCCAGGGAACGATACGGTCTATACGTTGTATCTTTCTGCGTCCTGTATGTATGGCCGTGCCGTCGTGTCACAGCAATGCTAGCACAACCGCATGCCGTTCTCCCGTCTCAGTATTAACACCAATGTAAGGACCATAAATTATCATGATATAAATTATGTCATGATAATTTATGGCCCTTATGAATAAAGCATCACGTCGTCGCCCCGGCCATTTCATCACCCCGAACTTGGCAGTCAACCTTTTCATGGAAGTCAAATGAACATAGAACCCATACATCACGTGCCGCTGGTGCCTGAATACAACAGCCCGTTTTCAGCGGCATATGCCGTGGAAGGCAGCCGTCTCCTGTTTCTTTCAGGCGCGGCCTGCATACCGCCCTACCACAAGCATCCGCACGACCCCGAGGAAGAAGCGCAGTGGCTGACGGGCGATTTCAGAAAACAAGCGGAAGATACGTTCAAGCACATCGAGCAAGTGCTTGTAGCAGACGGCGCAACACTCCGGGACATCGTGAAAATGACGATCTACTTTACCGATGTCATGGCGCAGCAGAACATTTTCAATGAAGTATCCAACCGCATATTCGGCACGGAAAATCCCCCGGCCAGAACGTCGGTCGGCGTCGCCTCGCTGGCGCATCCCGGCATGCTCATCGAAGTGGACGTCATCGCCGCCATTCCCAAGAAGAACAAGTAGCGGTCCCGGTCAAAGCCGACGATTGCCTCGGCCCCACATGCCGACAAAGCCGAAATCAGTTTCCGCGCCCCTCATAACCCAAAGGAGACAAACGTGTTCAACGATCAAAGAATCAAGTCGTCCAGGCGTCGCTTCTTGAGCTCTGCGCTGGCCTTCAGCGCTTTGCCCTTCCCGGCCATCCTGCGCGCGCAGAATCAAGAGCTTCCCGCGATCCGCTACGCGACCGGGGGAGCCGTGGGCCCCAACGAGATGGAAACATTGATCTTTACCGACTGGATGAAGAAAAATGTCTTGAAGAACATCGACAAAACATACCGGCTGGACATGACCTTCACGCGGGGCACTCCGGAAGCCGGGACCTTGTTGGCAGCCCGTGAGGCGGACATGGCCACGCTGTCCTTTGCCGTATTCGCATCCTCCATTGCGAAGAACACCGTGCCCGGCGGCCTGAGCATCGTCGCCGACAGCAGCCGTGAAGGTCAACCGGGATATCATTCGACGACATTCTACGTTCTCAAAGACTCCGACATAAAAACCGTCGCCGATTTGAAGGGCAAGCGAATCGGCATCAATGCTTTTGGCTCCGCCATCGACTTGATGCTGCGCACGCGGCTTGCCAAAGAAGGCCTGGATCCGCGCAAGGACGTGCAGATCGTCGAGGTCAATTTCGTTAATCAAGCGGCGGCGCTGCGAGCCAAGCGCATCGATCTAGGCGTGATCATCCTGCCCTTCTGGGCCGACGAAATTCCTACGGGCGACTTCAGGGGCATATTCAACAGCAGTGATTCTTTTGGAACCTTCGCCACGATTTTCCACGTCGCGACCAATGATTTCATCAAACGGCATCCTCAGGCAATCAAGGATTTTCTGGCTGACTACATTCATGGGCTGCAATGGTTTTACGAGCCGTCCAATCGAGAAAAAGCGATAGAAATCTGTGCGGAAGCAACGCGGGTGAAACCCGAAAATCTGGGCTATTTCATGACGGACGACGACTATTATCGAGACCGCAACGGCTGTCTTTCGCCCAGCCTGGTTCAAAGTCCCATCGATGCCATGCATGCCAACGGCATATTGGACAAACCTATCGACGTGTCGAAGTACTTCGACCTTTCCTTACTGCCAGGCGCCTGCGCATAATGGCTATCATCTCGGTCGAGGAAGTCGGGAAAAGCTATCAATCCCGGCAAGGTTCGGTCAAAGCCCTGACCGGCATTAACTTCCAGATAACGGAGGGGGAATTCGTTTCCATAGTCGGTCCCTCGGGCTGCGGGAAATCCTCGCTGCTGTACATGATCGGTGGGTTCATCCCCACGGAAATCGGCTCGATCAGGGTGCAAGGCGATCCCGTCACCGGGCCGGGAATCGATAGAGGTGTCGTCTTTCAGCAATATGCGCTGTTCCCCTGGCTGACCGTGGAAGACAACATCGCTTATGGACTGAAATCGACCGGGGTCCCCAAGGCGGAACGGCAAGCCATCGTCGACGCCTACACCCGGATGGTGGGATTGACGGCCTTCAAGAAGCGCTATCCCAGGGAACTGTCAGGCGGCATGCAGCAACGGGTCGCCCTGGCACGGACGTTGGCATACGACCCCAAGATCCTGTTGCTCGACGAGCCCTTCGGAGCGCTTGATGCGCAGACCAGGGAAACCATGCAGGACGAGCTTCTCAAGATTTGGCAATCGACGGGCAAAACCATCCTGATGGTGACTCACGACGTCGACGAATCCGTCTATCTGTCACAAAGAGTCTTGGTGATGTCCAGCCAGCCCGGGCGCATCGTGCATGAGTTCGACATCGATCTGGACCGCGGCCAAGGCCGCGAAGCAACGGTCGTATCGGACGAATTCGGACGCCTGCGCAATCAAGTCTGGCTCGCGGTAAGGCGGCAGATATCTCAGAGAGAGGCGCTATGAACGCGGTGCCGGACGTCGCTTCCGCTTCTTCGAGGCTCCACCTTGACAAGGTGCTGCGGCATCGATGGATTCCCGTACTCATCGTTTTCCTCGCCTGGGAAATCGTGCCTGGAAGCGGCTGGATTTCCTCGCGATTCTTTCCGCCGTTTCATAACGTGGCGATCGCCTTCTGGAAAATGGCGGCCGATGGAGAGCTCGGACCGAACCTGGGCGCCACTTTGACCATCGCCTTCCTCGGGCTGTTCATCGCCACGATCGCGGGCGTCATGCTCGGCGCGGGAATGGCGGTCAATCGGTGGCTCGACCGCATGTTCGGACCGCTGGTCGCCGCCACCTACTCGTTGCCGAAATCCGCGCTCATTCCCCTCTTCATCCTATGGTTCGGAATCGGCGGCATGAGCAATTTGCTCACGGTAGTCCTGGGCTGCCTACTGCCGATACTCGTCTCGGCATATCACGGCGTCAGCCAAGTCCCCAAGGAGCTGATCTGGAGCGCGCGCGCGATGGGGACGGGACCACGCCGGCTGCTCGTGAACATATTGTTGCCGGCCGCGACCGCGTCCATCTTCAACGGGGTTCGGATAGGCTTGGGATATTGCTTCGTTCTCGTTATATCGGCCGAGATGATCGCCACGAAAATAGGCATGGGAAAACTCATCTTTCTCTACGGAGAAGGCGGCACTTATGACTACATGATGGCCGGCATATTGGCGGTGGTCCTGGTGGCGTTCATTGCGGACCAGTTACTGATGGCGCTATCCCGGCGCCTACTGTATTGGGAAGACACCGCTTCCCGCGGGAGCGCCTATGCCTAGCCGTCCTGACAGCCGGCCCGGGCGCAGGGCGCTTCTTCGGGCGCTGGTGTTCTGCCTGCCGTTCACCGTCGTCTTGTGCGCGTGGCAAGCAGCGACCAGCAAAGGCTGGGTAGCGCCGCTCTTCTTGCCTGCTCCAGCCGACGTCCTCAGACAGTTCGGCGTATTGCTGTCGGCCCGGGAAATCATGGAGCCCTTGTCGGTAAGTCTGTATCGGGCCGCGGCCGGGATGGGCCTGGCGCTGTTTTCCGGCGTGATGATCGGTATTTCGATGGCGCGCAACCGCTGGATGGCCTGGTTCTTCGAGCCGCTGATTTCCTTGGGGTTTCCCGCCCCCAAGATAGTTCTGATTCCCTTGTTCATTCTTTATTTCGGCATCGGCGACCTGTCAAAGATCGTTCTTATCATGCTGACCTGTATATTCCCGGTCATCATCATCATCCAGCAGGCCGCCTCATCCTTGAGCAGGACCATCGTGTGGTCGGCGCAAAGCATGGGCACGCCGGAACATGCCCTGCCCCGGCGCATCATATTCCCTGCGATCGCGCCCGCCATTTTCACCTGCGTGCGGATTACGCTTCCTGCGGCGCTGATCACGACGTTCACATGCGAAATGGTCGCCGGCGGAGGAGGCCTGGGAGCCTCGCTCATCTTCGCCCAACGTTTTTTCGAAACGCCCACCGTCTACGTCTACATCCTCGTCATGCTTTTCATAGGAATCCTGCTGGATCGAATGCTGCTTTTCATTCGCGCCCGGCTGATTCCCTGGCAGGAAGAAAAGCAGTGAAACCCGTCCCATCCACTATTGTTTTCCGGAGCAAGCAATGAAATTCCTACGCGGTGTTCATCCTGAAACGAAGCGCCCTTTCTACGGCCAGATCGACGGTGATCGGGTACTGGGTCTATTGCATGAGCCCTATGACGGCCTGGCCCTAAGCGGCGAACAGTTTTCCCTTGATGAAATAACCTTGTTGGCGCCCTGCGATCCCGGTAAAATCGTCGCCGGCGGCGCCAACTATCGAAGTCATTTGCTGGAGTTGGGGCTGGCCATACCCAAGGCCCCGGTATTTTTTCTTAAAGCCCCCAGTTCATTGACGGGGCCGGATTCCGCCGTCGACTATCCCGACCAGACCAAGCGGCTCGAATTCGAAGCCGAACTGGCGATAGTCGTGGGCAAGAAAATCTACAAAGCGACGCCCGAACAAGCGCGCAACGCCATTTTCGGCTACACCATCGTCAACGATGTGACCGCCAGGGATATTCAATTCAAAGACAATTCGTTGATGCACATGCCTCATGCCAAGTCGTTCGACACATTCTGCCCATGCGGGCCCTGGATCGAAACCGACATCGCCGACCCCGGAAACCTCGAGTTTCAGACGACGGTCAACGGCGGCAGATTGCAAGTCAACAATACCAACGACATGATTTTTTCCATACCGGATATGCTGAGCTATTTTTCGCATATTATGACGCTCAACCCGGGCGATCTCGTGGCGACCGGCACGCCGACGACTTCGGCGGGCCTGAGCGTGGGCGATACCGTGAGCATCACGTTCGACCGGATCGGCACGCTGACCAATACGGTCCGACGCTTGTAAGCTTGCATGAAGCCCCGCCCCATGCGCCACGGAGATTAAGTATGAAGAAGCAGCGATCTCGCGCGACAGTGAGCCCGAAGGAAAAAAAATCGACCCGGCATGCCGCGTTGGGGGACTTCCTGCGCAACGTTCGAGCCCGCGTTTCACCCTCGGAGGTGGGTTTCCCGGTAGTGAGCCGGCGCCGCACGCCCGGCTTGCGGCGCGAAGAGGTCGCGCAACTGTGTGGCATTAGCCCGGCTTGGTATACCCGGCTGGAGCAAGGACACGAAGTATCCGCATCAGCCAGCGTATGGGCTCAAATCGCGGATGCTTTGCGCATGTCGCGCGCAGAGCGCCGATATTTATTCGAGCTGGCCGAAATGGTCGACCCCGAACGGGAAGCCGGCGCGCCCGGCACGTTGCGTGACGGCTTGATGGAATGCGTCAAGCGCATTCAGGCGGCGGCTTATATCGTCGATCCTTGCTGGAACGTTCTGGCTTGCAATGATGAGTTCAAAGAACTGTTCGGCGGCTGGCCCAAGAAAAAAAGCGGCACGAACCTGCTGCATTTTTTCTTTCTGGACGAATCTTCCCGGACGCATTTAATCGACTGGGAGTCCCGGGCCGGCAGGGTCACCGCTGAATTTCGAGCCGACGTCGCCCCGTATATCGATGAACCGGCCGTGCATGCGGAAGTGGATAGACTGCTGAACGAAAGTCCGGTGTTTGCCTATTGGTGGACTCGTCATACCGTGGTGGACAGGGACGGAGGCCTGCTTCGGCCTTTTCGCAAGAACGGCAAAGAAGCCTATTACCGGCAGTTTACGTTCCGCTTGATGAGCCATCCCGACTGCAAGCTGATCGTTTTGATGAACGACGGCTCCCGGCCCTGAGACCGGCTCTCGCCGCCTGCATGCGCTCGCCCGGCAGGACGCCGGGCTGCCGGGCCCGCATTGCGAAACCCGCCCTTGATGTAATTCGTAAAGCCGTGCAAACTCAGAAACCAGGATTTGGTTTTTGCTGTAACACCAAGACGGTCACGATACAACGAGGCGAATAAGCATGACTATGGACAACGACGATCTACGCCGCATCGGCGAACTGACGCTGGCTCACTACAACAGCGTCGCCGACCGTTTTCGCGCCAGTACGCTCGATCACGACGTCAGCCAGAACATCGCCGCCCTGCTGCGGAACATCCAGGCCGAGCCGCCCTGCGCCATACTGGATCTCGGCTGCGGCCCAGGCCGGGACCTCAAGACTTTCCGCGCGCTGGGACATCAGGCGATCGGCCTGGACGGCTCCGAGCAGTTCGTCAAAATGGCGCGCGACTATTCGGGGTGCGAGGTATGGCACCAGAACCTGTTCGACCTGGATCTGCCCCCCGGCCGCTTCGACGGTATTTTCGCGAATGCCGTGCTGTTCCACGTCCCCACCGTCATTCTGCCGCGCGTCCTGGCCGCATTACGCTCGACGCTCAAGCCGCGGGGAATACTCTTCAGCTCGAACCTTCACGGCCACAACACGGAACAATGGCGGGGCGAGCGCTACAGCGCTTACCATGACCTGGAAAACTGGAGGCGGCTACTGAACGCCGCCGGCTTCGACGAGCTGGAACATTACTATCGGCCCGAAGGCTTGCCGCGCGACCAGCAACCTTGGCTGGCAAGCGTATGGCAAAGCAACCGCGCCGGCCGCTAGAGGCTGCCCATGACCGGACAACGTCAGGGTTGCACCGGGCTCCACGCCTCTATGCGGCCTCGTCCATTTTCCTTGGCCCGGTACAAGGCCTTGTCGGCGGCGATCAACAGATCATCCACTCCGGCCATGCCGGGCGTCAAAGAAGCATAGCCGATGCTGAAAGCATAAGGCGGCAGCCCGGGTCCCGGCAGCACGGTATCGACCAGCCTTTGCATCACGACGCCGGCTTCTTCACGCGTGGCGCCCGGCAGCAGAAGAACGAACTCCTCGCCCCCGTAACGGCCCAGGGAATCGCCACTGCGCAGCGCGCTGCGCACAGTCGCGCAAAAATCCACGAGCACCCGGTCGCCGGCCGCATGGCCATGGCGGTCGTTGATCCTCTTGAAGTTGTCCAGATCCATCAGGGCGATCGACAAGGGCGTGGCATGACGGCGGCTGCGCTGGAATTCAGCGTTGGCCCGCTCGAAAAAAGCGCCCCGGTTCAGCGCGCCGGTCAACGCGTCATGCGCCGCGTTGAACTCCATGATGCTTCGTAGTTGCTCGTTGGCCATGACAATGAAACCCACCGTGGCGATGAGCGAGGTAATGTTGAAAACGGCGAGGTAGATGACCTGCAGTACCCCGGGATCGAACAGATCGCCGGGATCATCGACCCCCATCAGGAGCGTGGCCAGACGCACAAGGCAGCTCAGCGAGGCTAGTCCCAGCGACAGCGCGATGACCAGACTGCCGATGCTGCGCTTGCCATGACGCAGAGCAAGCCAGCCGATGTATCCGAATGCGCAGGTGGACAGGAGAGATATGATGAACAGCCGGACCTGGAACGAGGGCTGGACGTAGGTGTACCACGCCATGGCCAGCATGACGGAAATCGCCCCGGCGACGACCAGTCGCGTGGGGGGAAGCCGCAGGCGATACATGCGCAACAGAGCAGCGGCCATGTATATCAAGGCCAGGATCAAGAAGCCGTTGGCCAGGATGATGTGAAAAAAAGGAGGCGCCGACCGCATGGTGAACAAGGCGCCCGAAGCGATGGTGAACACGACGGCCGCCGCCCACTGGTCGATGCCGTCGATGGCGCGCGGGAAGCTGGCACGCGTCAATATAATCACAGCCAGGAGGATGGCCAGCAAAGTGATCATCATCACCAAGGTGGACGAGTAGACCATTTGCATGAAAAGCTCTCTGAACTCGAAGGGGGGGGCCGCGCCCGGGTTGTCGGATTGTAGCGTGCGCAAGTCTATTCGAGCCTATTCGACTACGGATCGTCCCGCCGGCGCTTGTTTCCGCACCTCCCGGCCGCCATAGTCGTCCGCTTACCACAGAGCCCGTTCGATTTCGTCGAGCAAATCAGCCTATTCGTCGAAAACAAATTGAGCCGCAACGGTACCGAGCCTGTAATACGGATCTTCTTTACGCTTTCCAACGTTTTTAAACTCATGCATACAAATTCTGCTTTTGAAGCCCCCATTGGCGTCACGCAAGGCCTCAACGGGAGATTGCCTTTACAACGAAACGGGTTTCTTAAACAGGCGGGCCTGACAAGTATCAGCCCCACGCGCCGCGGTCTGTTCATAATCATGGCTGCCCTGCTCACCGCCTGCGACGGCGGCGGCTCGGGCTTGGACGCACCCGCGGCCCACCCCCTTGCCTGCGGCGCCAATCCCGGCGTCCGCCCGATGAGCGTCTCCGCCGATATTCCGAGCGGCTACTACGCCGACGAAATGGACCTCCTTCCCTGTGACTCGGATACCGACACCGGAGAAACGGCGCCCCTGTATACGTACCAGTGGGCGCTGAATTATAAAGACAGCTATTTCAATTATTTCCCGGAAACGTTCGGCGGCGGGATGGACCTGAACGTCGAGCCGGCGCATCGGCAAGGCTTCAAGGGCCAGGGCGTGAACGTGCTGGTCGTGGATGGTGGAGTCGACACGCTTCATGAAGATCTGCAGCCCAACTTCAAACCCGAGCTATCCTGGGATTTCTCGAAGGCGAACGCCAAGACCGCCCACGGCACAGCGGTCGCCGGCATCATAGCCGCCGCTCAGAATGGCAAAGGCGTCATGGGTATTGCGCCTCGGGCCAATCTGGGCTCGGTCGACTATCTCGACAACCAGGATGAGGAAAACGTTCTCATCCGGACGCTTGGCGGAGCGCCTTGGTCCGACAAGGCGCACATTTTCAATGTTTCCTTGGGGCAGAGCACCCAGAATATGCCGTATGAAACCGCGTTCTCTGAATTAGAGACTCAGACTCTCCGAGCGATAAAGCGGTTGCGCGGCGGAAAAGGCGCCATCTACGTCAAATCGGCGGGAAACGACTATGGCGAGAGCAGCAGTGCGTGGTGCGAAACAAGCGGCTTCAGCTGCGCCAATCCAGCCAACGACATTACCAAACTCGAACCCAACGCCATCGTGGTGGCGGCTCTTAACGCCAAAGGGTCGGCCAGCTTTTACAGCAGCGCGGGTTCGGTGCTTTGGGTGACCGGCATGGGCGGCGAAAGCGGCAGACATGGCACTTATGGCGAAGGGCTCCAGACATGGTGGGGAATCAAGGATTCCGTCGATGGTCCGAACATTTTCACCACAAGAACAAGTGATTGCAGTCCCCTGGAGCTTTTCTCGCTCACCCCTTTCAACCGCGGCCAAACCGTACGCGGCGAACCCGAAAATCCCAATTGCGGTTATACCCACATGAACGGGACCTCGGCGGCCGCCCCCACCATATCAGGCGTCGCCGCGCTCATGCTCAGCGCCAATCCGGACCTGACATGGCGCGACGTGCGCGACATCCTGCGCCTGTCGGCGCGCAAGGTGGACGAGGGCTACGAGCGTGTCGTCCGTCGGGCCGACTCCCACCCCTCGGCCACCATGATGGATCTACGCACCAATCAATTGCTCCACGGTGTCCTGGGCGGCGCGTCGGACATCTTCGACGGCGCCACGTCCTTCCCTCTGGAGCTGGGATGGCAAAAAAACGCCGCGGGCAATGATTACTCCAATTGGTATGGATTCGGTGTGCCGGATGCCGAAAAAGCGGTGGCCCTAGCGTTGGCGTACAGAGATAACCCGGGCATGAGCCGCACCGAAGACGTTCGAATTCCCAACTTCCGGCCTGTGGCCTATTGGCATAAGGACTATCCTCCGTCCGCGGGAGCGTCTGCCTCCAGAACGCTCGGCGAAACACAAGTCCGCATCGGCCCGTTCCCATACCAGCAAGTGACATCAGCGGAGAAGTTCACCTGGAAGGCCGCTCAAACGGTGGACCAATTTCAGGTCCGCCTGTCGGGCATGGGCGTCTGCCTGGGCTCGATCGGTATCGCGGTCAAGTCCCCCTCGGGCACGACTTCCCTGCTCAAACTGCCAAATGATCATTTCAGAGGCTCCGGCATGCTTGTGCCGCTATTTAACCACTATGCCCTGGGAAGTTATGCATTCTATGGCGAGCCGGCACGGGGCGACTGGGAGATCTTTGTCATCGCGGCCAACCCCGACGCCAAGCCCTTGGAGTACGAAGAAAAATCTTGGTTCGGGTTGAGCTGCAGTTCGGCGCCCCTTCTTCTTCTCGGCTCATTCCGCTTGGAGGTCGAGGCGCGTGTTATCGCCCAATAACCCATACCACTCGCCAATCCGGATCCGTAGCGGTCCGCTTGGCCGCATGTCGCCGCCGAAACTGATCTGTACTCACGGCGTATCGTCGGCTGGTCGCAGCAGTAGCCGAAAAAGATCAAGGCCGCACCAGAGGCGACCTTAACATACTGATTTTACTAAATAATTCTGGTGGGCTGTGAGTGGCTCGAACACTCGACCTACGGATTAAGAGTCCGATAAGCCCTAAATAGATTTAACCAACTTCTTATTAACTATCAACTACTTGCAGCGTTAATCACATTCGCAAGCTTACCCTGAATGCATCCTTTTTGGGCTTATTTTTAGGTATTAAGGACACGTTTTGGTCATAGCAATTGTCCGCCATCGTGCAGGCTTTTTGCGCCTGAGCTCAGTAACAACTTACAAATCCAGCCCTGCATATACTGTATTTTTATACAGATTATATATGGGCCAAATCAACGTGTACGTAGAGGGCCGGGAATGCTGGACCTGCCTATACTGGCAGGGCCACACCACGCCAGGCGATGTGCATGCGGTATGCCAACACGACCCCAATCAGGTCCTGGTGATCGGGCTATCGGATGAAGGGTGCGCATACTGGCAGCTCGACCCTATCAAAGACCCGATCCGGTTTACTTTTGAGCAGGGGGATTAAGGGCGCGTATGTACCCTTGCAGCCCACCTACTTTGTCAGCCAGGCGTCCAGCATCTCGGCCCATATCGTCATATTCCGCGACACACGCTGCGAATATTCCGATCCAGTCTTCTCCGGCTCCATCAATTCCGGTGCCGGAGTTGGGAGCTTTGGGGCGACGGCGTAGCTGGTCGAGCAGGCCGTCAATGCGCTGACGCTGGTCAGCAACAAGGCGCTCAGCAGTCTGGCGAGCCAGGACCGCCCCCCTATAGTCTGCGTCCGCTCGATCGCGCTCATATTGCATACCTCGCTCGATTTCAATCTGTTGAATAAGCGCATCAGATTGCGCTTGTTCGTAGCCTTCTGCATATTGACTTTTCCCGTGCCAGTGCCAGGCCAGCGCAACCACGGCGGCCAGGGCGATTCCGGCGACGACGGCGATCAGCTCAGTCCGGAAAGGCATATCGTGCGCTCCGCTTGACGCCTGTTCTCAAGGCCCTTGAGTTTCTTCCCGCCCGCGTACACCCAGCGCGGAAGCTCGTTGCATGCGCCCCTGATGTCGCCCGCACGCAGCTTGCGAAGCAGGGTTGATCCGCTGTACGCTCCGGCGCCGACGTTGTAAACGAAACTCGACAGCGCCACGCGCACGCCGTCAGGCAATGGACGCGGCACCGATCGATCCACAACCGCCAGGGCGCTGACAACTTCCTTGCGAGTCAGATCGTCGCATTTCTCAGGCGTGGCCACGTCGCCAAGGCGAACGCCATGCGTGTAGCCCTCGCAGATGGTTGGGATGCCCACTGGGTCTACATAAGCCACCAGGGACCGACCTTCCCAGGCGGCGACGAGCGCAATGGCTGACGCCACTACGCCACCTATAAGCTTGCCCTTATCCATGTCGCCCCCGCTTGAAAAGCGACGTGAACCAGTCACAGCCGCGCTGGAACCATCCGTTCTTCTCATACAGCTCTGGAAGCTTGATGGCGATCAAGATCAGCACATAGATACCCCAAAGAATCGGCACCACCACACTGAACGTCGCCGCCCATGCCAGAATCCCGGAACCAGTGCTGACCGCCAGATTCACACCGTCGTTGCTCATTCTCATGATCCTTTGGGGCATGATCGCCTCCGTCAATTACGCTCAATCCAGACGATGTCTGCGGCAAAAGCTGTGGTGACGGCCGAGCCGGAGGCATTGTGTAGGCGAAGCACAGCGAAACGCGGCTCCCTGTCCGTCGTTCTTGGGGCGAGGCGGTTGTTCGCGCTGGACTCGCCGGATTGCTTGACGCCGGTCGCATCAATGACGCCCGTCCCCGCCACCGAGCCCGAGTAGCCGAGCGTCGCGGTCAACGACGTGTTCGTGACGTGCAGCGACCGCAATATCGCATCTCCGGTAGTCATCCCGGTTGAGACGGCTACAACGGCACCTGAACCGGCTGGAATAGAAACTGACTCCGAAAAGAATGTGGCATTGCGCACCAAGGATGAAGCCCCATCGGAAGAAGGGGCGCTGGTTTCGTTCCTCACACGCAATGCATATTGGCGCGATGGATTTAGCTGGGGCGGTGAGTACGTAATGGAACCGACGCTGGCGTTGAAGATGATCGGTTGCGCCCCGATGGATTGAATCAGCCGACGTATCTGTAAGATTTGCTGCTCGAACAGCGCGGGAGTTACGCCTGCGTAGTAATCGTTAGTCCCCACCATTACCCATACATAATCAGGTTGCTCCGCCCTCACATCAGCGTCGAATCTGGCGATCATGTCCGATGCCCTGTTGCCGGATACGCCCTTGACCACTACCTGTGCATTATCCAATCGCTGGGTGAAACGAGTGGCCATCGCCGAGCCGGCGGAGAACCAGCTATCGCCGAAAAGGACGTGTTTTCCCCGGTTGAACGGGGCGAGCCGGTCCCCCAGCTTGTAGATCGACAGACCGCCAAGCCTAGAGACCTGTTCGGCGGTATTCGCTGTTGTAGCAATGATCTGTACGGACGAACCGTCCGAGACGGAGAACGGTATTTCGACGACCTGGACGGAGTCATATCCCCAGTCATTGAAAGTTGCGATAACGTATGACTCTCCGCTGCGGGTGAATTCACTTACGGACAGCGTCAGATCACCAGAGAATCCGCCTGTTCTCATCCCCACGTTTATGTTGACGCATGCAACATAGTCGCCGCCCGTCAGGCCTACTATCGTGCTTCGGGCGCCTTGAGACGCACCATTCGTGGTGAGTGTGACGGCGCGTCGGTATGCGCCGGTTTCTCCCGGATTGCTGTAGGAAAGTTCTGCATAGGTCGCGACGGCTCCGCCGTTGTAGCCCGTCCACGACAACCCATCGCTGATGCGGGACTCAAGATGACGGATACGATAGTCGTTCGACAGTTTGGCGATCGCGGCATCTACGATAGCGGCGCCGCCGTAGGTGTTGGGATGCGCATTGTCTCGATAGAAGTTATAGATCGGCGCGCCAGGTGCAATGCTCTGTGGTAGCCGATGCCCCAGGCGAAATACCGGCCCTGACAGAACCGCGTGCAGCTTTGCCGAATAGTACCGATTGTCGATGCCTCGATAGCAGATCAACATCCCGGCCGTAAAATCGGCGGACGATGCAACAGGTATGTCAGTGGTAGAGGTCGCTGCCGCCGCTGTTGCGGTCGTGCTGTGTACGTTCTGAGGGTCTTCCGGCGTCCAAGGCGGATCGCCTGCCGTCCACCCACGGCCACGGAGTATGCCGAAGTGCATATCGATCGTCGCGGCGTCAAGGCCGGAACCGAACATTCGGGCATTCTGTCCTTCCAGCGCAGCCACGTCGGCCTCTAAATCAGTGACATCCGACTCGACTTGGCGTATACCTCCCTCAACCGTAGTCGCGGGTCCAGAGGATGGCTGGTAAGCCACTTCTTTCGCGCCCTTCGCTGGATTGGCAAGGTCTTGGCGCAGGACAGCATCCCCCACTCCGACGAAAAATCCCGCCTCACTTCCCCAGTCTCCCGTGGTCGTGTAAGGCAATTCGAGTGCCGCGCCAGCCCTGTATAGCTCTCCATCGCGCCAGAATATTTGATTGCGTGCTGTGATGGTCAGCCCGGGTCCGTAATCTCCGATATGCTCATATCCGGAGCTGATCAGGAAGTCCTGAAAATCCTGTTCGATACCCCACCATGTTTTCCGGTTGACGCCGAACCTATCTTCCCATGCCCGAGACGCTCTATCATTTGTCGCAAGGTCGAAGTTTTCTGCATTATCGTAAAGATCCTTGACGGAGGTGCTGCCAAGCGGATTGCCGGTTCTGTAAGTGGTCATATCAAACGCCCAATAAAAAACCGCCCGAATGAATTGCCCCGCTTCCTGGGACAGTTCAAACGAGCGGCTTGTTGATCTGTTGATTACTAATCTATAGGGGGAAAACTGTTGTCGTCGGCATAGATGCGGCTGTCGTAGTTCACGGCACTTACACTCGCAGTCTCAAGCCGATTCGGCTTGATCTCAGTTATCAGCGCCGGAAAAGTCATCCTTTCCGCCGGACCAAAGTAGACATGCGGCGGCTCTTGCTTAAGGCTGATCGATGGCCACGGCTGCGGAATGTTCGCGATGAGACTGCAATCGTCGACGCCTGGGGACGCCGAGTAAAGCGGTGAAATTGTGCCGTCTGGCCGCCGATAGGCAACCAGATGCGGCACGCCCGACTCCCACCGTAGCGGCTCACTGACATGCAGCAGCGCTGCGCCAGATATCGGCTCGATCCGCTCCAGGATGGCCGACTGCCCATATCCTGGAATGTCATCAAATAGCGGCACGTAGGAAAGATACTCGCTATTGAGGGCATCCATCTCTGTGCCGAACGCATAGTCCCAGACTCTGTATCGGAGTTGACGGCGCCTACGCATTCCGATCCGCCAAGCCCTGACTCTATCGGTTACCCCATTTATAGTGACCTTCTCCAGCTTAAAGCCCTGATCCCCAGGCAAGAAACAACGAACCGTCTGTTTTGTCCATGTTTCGCCGTCGATATACTCAACCTCCACACCGTCTGGATCGTCATGCTTTGGGGTCTTGAACGTCCGACGCAATGGGCCTGTCATGTTCTGCGGCGAGTATGAATGCTCAAACTGCGTTCTCACATCGTCTCGCACAGGACGGATCTGGCCATCGGCCACAGTCAATTCAGCCATCCCCGCCTTGAAAGCCACATTCATGGCCTCCTTGACTGTTGTCAGGTCAAAGACATAGTCCAGCGTCTCGCCACGTGAAGCCCAAACGGAATGGAGCCTGCGAAACTCATCAATATCGAGATCGCTATCCGTATACCCGATGGTCTGTGCAATGTATCGCGCAAAAGCGGAAATATCCCGCGTGACCTGTTCTGATCCCCACGATCCATCCGACTGAAGCGTCGGAAGGATTCGTGTTGCCACCACATTAATCTGGTTTTCGGACTGCGCCGCGATACGCCCACCCGAGCGCAACTTGATGGACATCGTGGTCCATCTGGGATAGCTGGTGCGAGTGGGTAGCCGAGATTTAAGTCCGTACCAGTGGATGGTGTCCTGTACCTGGGTCGATGTTCCCTCTGCGCCTACGCGACGAGCGCGAAACGCTGGTCGAATTGCCGTAAAGGTAACCCGTTCGGTCATACCGATCTGGTCAAGCGTTGCCTGTGTGTACGATCGAGCGAGCGTAACCCGCGGCCCGGAAGTGGTCACATCTCTATACTGAAGTTCAATTCCGACGGATCGAGACTGTATGTTTCCTTCGCCGTCAATAAACGCCAACCCTGCAGGGAAGAAGAAATCCGCCTCAGCGGTATCGGTTACTTCGTTTCCTGGCGTTGCAAAAAACTCGCTGGTCCATTCTCCATAAACTGTACCGCCGGCGAACACGACAAGCGCACCTGAAAGTGTTACTGATTCAAATGATCCTGGACCGGATACAGACATCTCCTCTTCGGAATAAGTAGAAATTGTCCATCGGATGTTCGCGCCGAACACAAGCGGGACTTCGGGCCCCGGAGGAAGATCAACCGGCCCTCCCATCTCGCCATCATCCCACAACCGGATCGTCGCCATTCCATCCACGCCTGGCACAATCGAGTCAACTCTGTACTCAACTTCGGACTCAATTTCGCCCAGCCAGATAGATTGGTTCAAGATCGGCGCGACGTGTCCGAAATAGCCGTTAATATCGCTGATGTAATAGCCCTGCTCTTCCGGGCTCGATGGAGGCACGAATACCCTTGTTATCGTATAAGGTCGCTCGTATTGGATGAAAACCTGTGTGCCACCACCCCACGCTGGGGGATACAGGCCTTCCGAGCGTGAAATGCTCACTCCATCGAATGTATAGCTCGACGGCTGCTCATTGATTCGATTTGCTATCTCTGTCGACAACACAAGTCCAGCTGTCCCGGAGGAAGTGCCGCCGACTTCAGAAACCGTATACCAGTGTTCATGAGTTGATGTGCTGGACAGGTCCATACCAGGGTCAAAAATCTCGTAATGTCCATCATCTCCAAGCGAAGAGAAAGGCGTATCCCCCACCTTCACATTCTCCGGAAGTATTTCATAGCGACCGGGGCCGACACACGCGTGAAACTCTAGCCATTGCTCGCGTAGATCAACAAAATGACGGCGTGGAGGCGTGAGGTAATCGGGGTATCGACGAAATCTTCCGGCAAGTTCCGGGACAACCTCGCCAAGCTTTGCTTGGTTCGCCTTTGCAGTCGCGGTTTCAAGCTTCCGTCCCTGCCCAGGATCATTCCTGTCGCCGCCCGCGCTCGGCATGAGCCAGCCAAACAGCGCATTAAAGATTTTCCCCAATATATTGCCGAGACCCTCGAACACACCGCCACGCGGAATCAGGCGAACCTCGACATCATCCGAATGCGTGACTACAGTATCAGGCCATTCATCAACTGGCACTGTCACGCCATTCAAGGTTAACGTGACCGGCTGCTGTTCGCGGACGGTGTAATCAATGCCCACGGACAAGAAAAAGCCGGCAATAGTGCCGGCATACTCGTAGGATTCGATTGGCTCGCCTGGAAGTAGGCTTGGGAAAAATCTAATTGTCATAGTAGACGACCCGCGTATAACGCGACTCGAAGGTACTCAGGCGCGTAAGTGACGGGCCTATTCCTTCGTCAGTTTCAAGAATCCAAAGCCTTGCGTCTGCCTCGACGACCAACCCAACATGGACGCAAAGTTTCGCCCGCCACGCCGTCGCAATTGCGCCCGGCCGAGCCCGCACCTCGGCAAACTCATGACGTTCTCTGATATCAAATGCAGCCGCTGTGAGCCTCCCCTTGTCCGCTGGGTCTATTTCCTGGTAACTAGGAAGCACGCTTCGCCCGAACATCTCAGCCCGCGCGTCCCGAACTATCCCATAGCAGTCATACTCCGGATAATGCCTGCCGTGCTTAACGTAGTCTGTGGCTAGGTATTTGTCGATCATAGATACTTGATTCCAGGCGCAGATTCCGCGGTGTACCGTTCTCGGGGCCAAGCCGTATTGAGCAAGTCATAGTAGGACGCCTCGAACGAAACCTCCGGACCCTCGAACACCCCGCCCGCCATCGTCATGACATACGGCCGGCGCGCCGGCGCTGATTTGTCGCTTTCCAGATACTCGCGGTAAATCAGCTTCACCTGTGCGCCCGTCTCAAGCGCATGGTCGACTTGACGTTCGGCTCGACCACTTACGCCTGGGATTCCGAAAGAAAGCGTTTGCTGACCGCTCGTGTTCTTCGACGGCAACGCCACCGCAAGCGGCGTAGCCTCGAACAAGAAATACTGGCCAGCCACGCCAAGCCACTGATCTTCAAAGCCATTGCAAACCCGTATCGGATCTGTTCCTGGAATCAGGATCTCAAGCGAGGGTATGATTAATTCGCCAGTAGGAGCGCTGGCATAGACAATATTAAGCAGTGTTGTCATGTCTCAGGCCACTCCCGGTTCATTGCCACATCAAATATACTGGCGTCGATCAAGAACCAAGGGAACTCCCCCCAGTCTGGAGGCATGAGCGGGCGCTCCCAAACTTCGAGCGGGCAGGAAAAATGCCACGAACTGCGACCGATCAGGGTCGGACCTGAGTACATGTTCGTGAAGCGGCACACCAGCTTCACCATTCCCAACGGGGTTCTACGCTCGACATTGAACCACTCAGCGCCGTCTTTTAACGAATCGCGAAACCACGCTTCGAAGGCGGCGGCATGGTTGTCGGTCTTGAATATAAAGTCGAACGTTCCCATAGTAGGTACGCTGGAAAACGAACGCCGCTGCCTTGCTCGACCAGACGCCATTCCTGTGCGTAAGAATGGCTGTACCGGGCTAAGCGTATGTCCTTCGCGCAAAGGATTGGGAAGGCCATCCGGATAGTCGATATCAGTAGTGATCAACTTCCCCTCCGTTGAAGGCCATACGTTTGCTCGAGGGCTCGCGATCCCCGGCCACCGCCGCGAATATCCGCAACGAAATAACTGATGCTTTCATCGCCATTGTCCACTGTGGATCGCTCAACTTGGCCGCCCCGCTCCGGGTCCTCGATCACGGTGAATGAAACATTGACCGCCGACCCGGCAACTCGCGCCGCGTCCTTGTTGCTCACCACCTCGCCGCGGGCATTCGGCAGCAGGAACTGCTGGCCGTTGGCCGCGTTTAACACTTCAGGCGCGCCGGTTTCATTAATGCGGTACATCTTGCCAGCACCTACGCCGCCACCGTATTGGCGGCCGCTGTAGTTCGCCCCTTGTATGGAGGAGATAACGGACATCACAGCTGGAGTAGTTGCCGCCACCGCAGGCAAGTTCGCCGGAAAAGGGGCAGAGTTCCATGCTTTGGATATTGCCGACCAGGCATTAACAGTGGCATCCGCCACGGCAAATGCTTTCGATGCCGCAAACATAGCCCTGTATATTCCGGACTGCTCACCCTTGGACTGGCGCATAATGTCCGCCAGGGCGCCGAAGGCATTGCTTGCCGAAGCAAGCATCACCGAGTTCTTGGCTTGATCAATCTGGGCCATGCGATCCGCATGCTGCTGCGCTGCCTGGGCCTCTAGATCGTCATAACTGCGTTGAGTTTCAATCTGAAGTTCTCGAGCCAGCTTGAGCCGTTCTAGTTGAGCGGCATAGCGCTCTTGCTCAGACTGCGCCTCCGCCTCGTACCGCGCATACTGATCGTCAAACACACCTCCTGATAGCGGAGAGGCGCTACCCAAGATGTGTTTATCCGCCTCGACCCCAGTACCGAATTTCTGGCGCTTTGTCGCCGCTTCTTGAGCTAGGTTTATTGCGCGCGCGAGATCCTCGACCTGTTTAACCTCATCCGCTGTGGCAAACTCGTTTAGGCTGGCGCGAGCTTTTGCTACCGCCAGAGCCTCACCGCTTAACCCAGCTTCATATAGACTTTGCGCTAAACCATCGATAACCTTGCGATTCGCCTCGATGGCTTTCTGCAGCTTTTTAGACCCTTTCCCTGCTTCATCTACTAGTTGCCTAGTGCTTTTCGTCGCGTCGTCTATCGCTTCGGCATACTCTTCGGACCACTTGGAGACGGAACGCCATATGGCGCGATCACCGATCTTCGCGAGCATTTCATCGTAGTACCCGATTCCTTGGGCGGCCTCGCTCCACCCATCACGAGCCGCCTCCGTCAGGTCTCGCATTGCCCGGATACCGTCGGCGCTGAAGCTGACATGGCCAATACCCTGACGCCCCAACGCCCGCAATGGAACATTTATCATGTCAGCCAGGCCATTAACAAAGCTCGCCGCGTCTTTCTTGACCTCATTCCATGCATTCGAAAAGAAAGCCGGAATGTTATTTGCCAGAGCCTCCCACACAGCCCCGATAGCTCCGGCCGTGCCTCGGAATACCTTTGATATCCCATCCACCTCTTTGGCTGTAGTCAGCGCCATGGAGGAAAATGATCGATCGATACTTGCCCCCATATTCTGAGCGGCGCTCTCAACCAGATCGGCCAAGCTAGAGAACCCGTCACCGACCATCGATATCATGTCATTTATAGCGTCGAGCTCTCGCACTAGAGTGTCGATATCCGAGTTCTGGATAGCCTCGGCGACCCTATTTATCGATTGGGCCAGGCCATCCGTCGTCCCCGAGGCCTTGTTTGCCTCTCCGATCAGAACCGTAAGGTTATTGCGCACCGCTACAAGCGCATCTTTGACGGTGACCTGCATTCCATCAGCCGCAGCCTTGTTCGAATCCAACGACTTGCGCAGGCCCTCGTTCAACATTTGGGCCGTCAGCTTTCCTTCGGCTCCAAGCTTACGAATCTCGGCCGCCGATTTCCCGCTTGCCTCGGAAATGTCGTTGATGATCGACGGCACGGCCGCGATGATCGATTCCCATGAAACCGATTCGACTTTGCCTTTGTTGATCGACTTCGTATACGCAGTAATGGCCGTGTTGGCTCGGTCGACGCTAGCGGCGTTGGTCACGAAGAGATAGGACATCGAGTCTGTTATGTCCAGCACCTCGGACGTGCTGTAACCCATCGAACGTAGACTGTCAGCCGTTCGGATGTACATCTCCTGCGCTTCGGCCAACGATCGATAAGTATCGTTGGCATTAGCCAGAAGGCGCCCTTGCACCATCCGGTATTCTTGAGCGCTCCGAGTCGCCATCTGAATCCGCTCTGACATTTCGTTGTAGCCTTCGGCCATCTGAATAAGGGTGGTAGCCGTCCTGATCGACACCAAGCCGGCAATCACCTTGGATAGCGCAGCGATCGCCTCCTTGGCAACTCCGGATTGCCGCCCTAATCCTTTCACTGCTGATGCGGTTTTCGTTAAGCGCAACTCCGTCTGGCGAGCCGCACCATCCGTCTGTGCGAACCGCTTTCTCATGCTATCCAGTGACTTATCAACACTGGACGAACTGTTCACCAGCTTGCTGGTGTCAGCCTCAACCTCGTAGTAGATTGATCCGACTGATTCAGCCATATCAAGCGCCCAATAAAAAACCCGCCGAAGCGGGTTTGTATTTCGTTCAGTTGCCTACTGCTGTGTTCCTACGCAGTCGGCTATGTTGCTGGCTATCATTTTCAATTCACCGATAGCAAGTTCAGGATTCATCCCTGACCATGCGCCAAGCTTGCTATAACCATCATTCGAGATCGCTCCTGTATTCATTTGAGCTTGGTCTATATTCGTGAATACTGCAGATAGGGTGTTATCTGACGCCTTCAATGCAACGCTAAAGCGTACCGATTGATTGATCGGGACAAGCGAACCAGTTTGGTAAGACGTCACACCATCAGCCATTACCAAGCGCTTATCATCGGATAGGTAAGTAATGACCTGTCCACCGCCAACCTCACGCGCTGATTCTTTGGAAACGTAGCCGACATAAGGCATGAACTGCCGGCTTGATGAGTCTTGCAGTGTCACGGACTTGTTTTGCACGTTTTGAACAACGCACATTGGCAACGCTTCGCCTTTTACCGCCACACCGTCAAACCGATAGCTCACCTTGCTCACATACTGGTAACCGTATGGGCCCGGCCCTATTTCCACGTTATCCATACCAGACAAGGATGGCGAAACAGAATTAGTTGCGCAGCCGCCCAGCAAGACCAAACCGCCCGCCGCGATCAAATGAAAAAATCTCATTCCCGCCTCCGTAACAAAAGAATACGGAAATGATAGCAACTAGCGGGTCCCTTGTTTCCGCTTGCGGGCCTGTTCCACTCGCTCGTACCATTCCATAGTCGCGTTATGCTCGTCGGCCGTCGGCGCTCTCGCCCCAGGCGTGTTACTCTCAATCTGCGGGAACTTAGCGCGTAACGCCCCAACCAATTCGGTCATGGTCATCTGCCAAGCCTCAGCGCTGGACATGCCCAAATGGGCGATAGCCAGGGATACATGGGCCCTAGCATCGAACTCTTTCACGAACTCCGGATCTTGGCCGGCTTTACGCGGCAGCTCGGGCAATGCTCCGGTGATTCCGTGCTTCATCAAGCAGCGGGCCAGGGGCAGCACATGTTCAACCGGGGCCGAACCGGGCGCGTACTTCAGCCCGCCCTCGGTGGCCTCGTGGCCGCCATAAAGTTCGGCAAGATCGTCCTCTGAGCAGGCGTAGATCACGGCCAGGGCATCGTCAAACTGCTCGGCGTGTGGCTCTTCCGACATCACGCTGGCATACACCCTGACGATCTCCACCGGCTCGCCAATCTGCGTCATGGCGTAAAGAGACGGGCGCAACTTGTACTCGCGGCCCTCAAAACTGATGCCGATTTCGCCAATTTGAGTTAAAACCATCGCTTATGGACTCACTTGTTTCCACTGCCCACACCATCGAATCAGCCTTCGATCCGGCTCAATGGATGGTTGTCGTCGCCTTTCATAAAAGCACCTCAAAGCAATTCCCCGCCGCGCTAGAATTGGCTCAGCAGGCGGGCCGATATGAGGTCATTCCCTTCGGTGGCACGCCCATGCACGTTGCTGGATTCGCTCCCACAGAGACCGACGCTCGCCTTGCGCTGGCTCTACTGGACATCGTGAGCGGCTGGAAAGGCGTTTTCACGTTCAGCAAAGGCGATCAGGTCCGCAACAAATGGACGTTGGTCGAGATCCTGCGCTGCTACCTGACATCCTGTCGCTGCGAGGACTCGACCTCGCATTGCTTTACGATGATCGACGACCCCAGCTTTGTGCCGGTCAAGTCGTTCTCGATGCATATTTCGGTCGAGTACGTCGATACAACGAGACCGGTTGAGATCGACCGATATGTCTTTCCCTGTCGTCTGCTCAGCCACGACATGAAGTTCGAGGCCGATCACCCTGCGAGCCTGCGCAGCCAGGTACAGGCGGCTGCCGTGAATCATGGGTGCTGGATATGCCCCCGCTTCGACCCCGGCAATCTTAAGAAAGCGGGGGTCGCCACGTACCGGGTTGAGGCTTAGGCCACCGTCACCACGCACGTGCCCGACTTGGTGTTGTCAGACGTGCTCGTGGCAGTGATGGTCGCGGTCGTCGCCGTGGCCGTCAGAGCCGTCACGACACCCGTGTACGCATTGACCGACACTTCGGTCGGCTCGTTGCTGGTCCACGTCACTCCCTGAGGCGCATTCGTGGGCAGGACAACCGCCTCGATATCGTAGGTGTCGCCCACATCAAGACTCAGCGTAGCGGGGACCACAGACACGCCAGTAATGACCGCATCAGGATTGGGCGTATCTTCGACGATCAGGCCGAAGTCGCTGGCGGTAGCTGAGGCCTCGAAGCTGTAGGTCACCACATCATCGAACGGAGCCGAACGGCTCATGTTCGTGACGATCATGAAGGCTGTGAAGGTCAGATCGGGGAACGTCATACGCACCCAGGCGACAGGCTGGCCGCTGGTGGCCGCAGGGTTGGCGACGTGCTTGGTCAACTCGATCAGGTTCGCCGCCCCAGAGCCAGCGGCCTTCACAACGCCGTCGCCGGAAATAGAAAGCGTCTGGAACGTCGCCAGGTTCTCGCGCAGGGCGCCGATAGAATCATCGGCCGTAGCGTCAGTGGTTTCCCATTCGAGCGTGAACTCCTTGGTTCGCATCGAGCCGAACCGCTTCCAATCATTGGCGCCCGGCAATTCGTCGCCGCAGCCAATGAAATACTCCATGACGACATCGCGCCCGACAAACTTCTGTTTCTCGCAAGCCATGTTGGCCTCCTTAAAAAATCACTTCAAAATCGACCTGTATCCAGGCCCGGTTCTCGGTTGTGTATCCAGGTCCGGACGGCTCGCCCATCGCCCGTACATTCGCCGCCCCGCAGGGCAGTGAATCTCCCATGCCCGCCAAGATCAGCACGTTGGCGGCATCAATCAATTGTTGGGCGTCTTCCCGATGGTTGCGGCGCCCCAGCAGAATCACACGAAAACGCGGATAACGCGTGTCCACCACAGGCACAGGCCCGCCAGCAGCTTGAACGACGCAATACCAATTGCTATCAATCGCCGAAGCCTCGACCCATTGGCCGTAGGCGAAGACATAGCCAGTAATGACCGTGCCGACCCACTCACGAAATTCAACGAGCATATGCAGCCTTCAGGATCGCTGGGACGGACGGCTTTATTTCTTCAAAGCCTTTGGTGAGGAACTGCGGCTCGGCGTTCGGATCCCAGTAATTTCCCACGCCCGTTCCGCCGCCGAACGCAACGCCCGCCCGCGTCTTGCCAAAGTCTGCGCGAGGCTGGCCTTTCAACTTACCCGACGCGTCATGGACGGCTCCCGCGTAACTGGCCGTGTAGCCAACCTGGCCGACCGTTTTGCCACTCTGCTGGCTGATCTGCGGCGCGTAGCGGCTGTTGATCAGTGTGCTGGTGTCGACGGGCGTCATCGTGTCCGATATAGCCGCACCTTGGCTCAAGACGGCATAAATGGCCTTGTCAGTGCGCCTTCCGTCGATGTCTTTCACCTTGAGACGGAAATTCGCCTTGACGCGCTCTATCCCACGAACAGGCATAGATCACCCCGTCACCAATTTAAAATCCATCGTGTCGTTGAACATGGCCATATCCCAGGACGTCCTTGAACGGATTTCCTCCCACTCGCCAGCGCCACCAAGTTGGATCATGTCCAGGTACTTTGGTCGCGCATCCTCGGTATATATCGTGTGCCTGCCGACAAACTCGGCACCGCTGTTATCGCGGGCCTGTGAGGCCTCGGCGATCCAATTGCAGGCGATCTCGTATTCCTCGCCGTAGGTCGCCCCGCCCCACTCGCTCATGCTGATGAAGGGTCTGACCTTGGCAGTGTTTTTGTATGACCAGTTGGCTATGTTTGACAAAGCTCGCCCCTATTTATCGCAGGCAAATTTGCCGCCCTTGCCGATCCAAATACCGCCATGCGCAAGTGCCGTCGGGTCGGGCGGTATGAGTCCAGTCGCGCAACCATGAACGTCCAAGCCTCGCAGAAGCCCCAACAGCGCACGCCATCGGTCAGCGAAAACCATGTAACGGAAGGACTGCGACGCACCTGATGGCGCGGTCTGGCTCGACACATACTTGTCGCCCTGCGCCAGCCCCATCAAACCCAGCAAATAGCACTGGATGAGAAGCGCCACAGCAGGCGCGTAGTGCTCTTCCAGGCAGTCGTTGATGGTATTGACCTGCCCCACGAGCGCAGACAGCAAGAAATCAGGCAGGTTGACGCCGACGGTGTCCAGATACTCGCGGGCCTGTTCGACTGTGATCATGTCTGATTCCAGAAATAGGGACGCCCTGCCACGAATGACAGGGCGTTAAAAAAGCCGCTCGGGGCGGCTTACTCGGTTGCGGGTTTCAGCGGGTCGCCGTCGGGAAGCAACTCGGCGAGCTCTTCGGCGTTCTTGCGACCGTCGAAGCCGATTTCAAGCTCCTTCAGGCGCTTGGCGATCTCGCCCTTGGTGGGCTTCTTCCCGCTGGCTGACGCGCTGGGCGTGGCCGGAACCAGTTCAGCGGCTTGGCCACGCAGAGGGCGCACGTTGGCTTTCAGGGCGGGGTGAAGCTGTTTCAGCTCCACAACGTCGCCACGGCTGACGCCATGCCAGGGGCGAATGACTTCGTACTTTGCCATGTCGTTCCCCTTACGCCAGATTGGCGCCGTAGATCACGCCCGACTTGCCCTCGCCGTCTTTCTTCACTTGCAGACCCATGGCAGCCATGATCTGGTAGTTGTAGTTGGACTGAGGCATGGGGCGCGGCAGAGGAACAACTCCGGTTGCCATGCCTACCAGGGGAGACACGACATCCTGGCGGCGCTGATATGCAATGAACTCGTTGCCCGACAGCGCGAACGTCTGACGAATCGACCCAGCCGGAATGTACTGAGTGATAAGCTGCAGCACTGTTCCGCCCGCCAGAAGCGTCGAGCCGCCGATAGCAACGGTTGCGGGCTTCATCAGGTTGGCCATGATTTGTGGCGACACCCAAAGAACATCGTAAGCCGCCACGAAGTTATCGCGAGCCGCCTGGCCGAACGCGCCAGAGGTAAAGAACGTGGCGATTTCTGTCTGGCTGGCCGTGGTCAGGTTGATATTCGCCCCGCCCGAGCCGCTTCCCAGATTGATCTTGATGGTGTTGCGGTGGTTCCGCAGGCCCTGGGCCGGGTAGCTCTGCACCTGAATGGTGGCGTCGCCGTCCAACACGTAAGACACCAGGCGCTTGTGGAATTTGCGCATCTTGGCCGCCTGGCTATCCAGCACTAGGTCAATGCCGACGGTTTGCAAGCCAGCAGCATGACGCCAGTTGACGCCATACCCGGCAGTGAACACCGGAATGGGGTCGCCGTCAGAGTCGTACTCGGTGTGGTCGAAGCTGTAGGGCGGCTGGCCGTCCATGCTGATCGAAACGTCATCAGCGATGTCGCCGGAGACGTTGTACAGCTTGGCGGTCTTGCCAATTGGCAGCACGGTCTGGACGGTCAGCAGATCATTGACGATCTCCATGCCGGTCTCCTGGTCGCGCATTTGGATAACCTGACGGTCGATCTCGGCCCAGAAGTCGCGACCATATCCGTCAACGGCATTCGCCGCCAGCATTTCCGGCGTCATAACGGCGCGGTTGGCTTCTATCATGGCCGCATTCTGGCGATTCCAGATATTGCGGTTTGCCCATAGTTCGTTCCAATGGCCGCGCAGGCGGCTATTTGCCGCCAGGGTTTCGGGGGTAAAAAACATGTTGTGTTCTCCTTGGCTTAGTCGCCGCCAGCATCACCGGCGGCAACTGTGCCGACGCGCAAGCGAATGCGGATGAAATCGGTTTGCCCGCTGGCGATCACGGCATCGTCTTGGCTGTAGCCCAGCACGGTGTCAGTGTCGTCGGTGGCGATGGCGCCCCGGCCACTTGCCCCCAGCTTGATGGGCGTGTCTTTGGCGTAGGTACCGGCCGGGCAAAGAATCGCCAGTTCCCGACCTTCCTCGACGTAGTTGCCAACGGCTGAGTCGCCGGCCGGAACGGCATCACGAATGCCAAGGCCTTGGTGATATGCGCACTCGATCACGTACAGGCGTCCGACGGTTTCAGCAGCCTGGGCGAACTCGTTGTCGCCATCTATGACAGCGAAGGTGCCGGGCAGAATGTTTGCTGCGGCGACGCGGGTCTCAGTCTTGTAAAGCGACTGCCCGTCCATATTGACTCGACGATAGCGGCTCATTACTTGGCACCTCCAAAGTAGGTTGCGGGATCGGGCGCACCGGCTTCAGCCTGGGGCTGGCCGGAGTTGGTGCCCAGCGGCGCAGGCTCGCCCAGCGACTTGTACATGGCGTCCAGCGCTTCTCCGGAGAGCGCGTTGGCGACGACCTCACCATGCTTCTCGGCCACGACCTTGCGCTTGTCGGCTTCTTCCGCCTTCTGGTTGGCGGTCAAGCTGTCGGACAGCGCTTGGTGATTGGCCTGGAGCGCATCCATCTTTTCATTGATGGGCTTCAGGGCTTCCGCGATGTTTGCAGACACGGTGGTGCCCACTTCTTTCAGCAGCGCGGCCTGCTCTTCGGGTGTCAAAGCCATTTCGGCCTCCTTGTTGACAGCAGGCCGGGCCTGCGGGTTGAAAATCTTCTTGATGCTGTTGGCGACCATGGCGACCCAGGATTCCTGGCGCACAACAGGCGTGCCGGAATCGCCGAATACGATCTTGCCGCCTTCGGTGGTGTAGCCGTAGACCTCGGCAGCGCCGCCGTTGCGCACGATGATGGCCTGCGTATCGGTGAAGTCGGCCACCCAGGCGTATTCGTTCTCGCCAGGCGCAAAGCGCTCCTTGGCGGCTCGATCCAGGCGCTGCTCTTTCTCGCGGAAGGACTCGCCTACCAGCGCGCCAGAATTTGCCTGTAGCGGCTTGGCTTGGTCAGCGTTGACCATCAGGCCGACGCCCTGCTCCGGCGTGGCGGCGCCCGCCTCATGGAGGAGGATGGCGTCATGGTCCATTTCATGAATCTTCGCGACCCAGTTCGCTCCGGCGGCTTTCCGCTCTTCGTTGGGCTCTAGCTCTTCAAGGAACACCGCGACGCTGGTGTGAATGGGCGGAACGTCTTCTTCTCGCGCCAGCGCTTCGACACGTTCCAGCAGCTCCCGCCCTTCCTCGGTGCGCTTGGCTACCTCTACGTCCACCCATTTCTCGAGATAGACGCGGTTGCCGGACTTCTTCACGTTTCGGTTGTAGGCGCCGTGATGGCCCACATTGATGCCCTCAGGGCTGAAGGCAGAGACGAACTTGCCGTCTACCGTCGGGTGCCCGAGCGGCGCCAACGTACCTTCCAGGCCCTGGTAGTGGGCGTCGATCTCGCTGGCCGGGTACAAGCCGCCGTTCATGATCACATTGGCGGGCAGCGTGTAGCTGGGCAATATCCAATGCTCGCGCCCGTTGTGCGTGACTTTGCGGATTTGCTTGGAGTTGACCTGGGTGGTGACGTTGACCTGAACCTGGCCCGCCTCGGCGCGGTTGGCCCTCAGCACGATATTTCGATTCATGCTCATTCCTTCGCCCAGGCATAGCCCCGGGCCTCCATTTTCTGTTTGGTCTGCTTGGCACGCGCCACGATGCCCGGTACGATGGGCTTGCCGTCGTCATCGACCATCACTTCGGTCTGGCTGCATTTGCAGTTGATCGAGTTTCCGTCCTGGCTGTACCAGTCGCGCACCTGCTCAACCGTAGAGAGCCGGGCATGTCTGTCAGCATGCGAGGCGCGAGTCGTCGGGCTCAGCGCCGACATATGCATCAGCTTGGTTTGAAGCCCGTACTCTTCCTGCGCCTCTTCCGCTTCATCCCACCTGGCGCGGCGTAGCGCAGTAGTTACTTCCGATCTGGCGATCTTGTGAGCCCTTCGAGTCTCGATGCTGACCTGCTCGGTCAGGTTCCGGGCGACCTCCCTCGGATTCAGCCCCCGCCCAACGCCATCGGTCAGGGCGCGGGCCATGTCGGCCTTCACTCCGCCCGATAGCCCTTTCATTTCCTCAAACACCCGAGCGCGCACCAGGGCCATGCGACGCCGATACGCCTCACTGCGCAGAATGTTCTGTACGGACTCGCGCCCAGCCCGGTACGCTGGCGATTGCTGCGAAAGGTTCGCAAAGGCCTGTGCCGTGCCCCTAGTGGCCGCCACCTCTACGTACTGGTCGAAGAACCAGAGGTTCCCGTCCATGTCGCCGAAGATGATGTTGTCGACGGCCTGGTCCAACTCGCCCAGAAGCATCGACAGCAGGAATTGATCAAGCTGGTAGCTGTACCGGCGATTCACCGCTGGGCCTGCGGGGATTCGTTCAAGCGCCGCCTTGTACAGCCTGGCCACCCTCTTCATGCGCCGCGTGAACTCACGCATGGCGCCGCGCTCTAGTTTGTCGACGCCGGTCGGATCGGCGGGGTTACTCGGCAGGATCGGCGGGCGGGTCTTCTTCGCCATCGTCGTCCTCGTCATCCTCACCAAGTGGGGCGCCACCATTCGGGTCATAACCAGCGGCGGTGCGGATCTCGTCGTTCGCGAAGATCGCTTCGCCGGTGGCGATGGCCGTGCTGTTGATTTCGCTCATGGTCTTAGCGCTATCTAGCCTCTCGGCCGCCGTCTGCTCGTTCAGGTCGTCCCACATGACCGTCTTTTCGCCAACGGGCTTCAGTACGCCAATGCGGGCCAAGTGGTCTACAAAATCCTCGATTTCGAAGGACAGATCCTTGCGGCGAGATTGGCAGCGGGCGAGAAATTCCTTTCGGTCCTCCGTGCTGGCGCGCTCGCCCTGCTGGTTGCCCACCAGTACCCGGCTGGGAATATCCAACGCGGCAGACACGGTTTGCAAGTTCACGTCGTAGGTGGGCCGGGGATCAGCGACGGCGGTTACCAGAGGCGTTACCGTGGCGCCCTGCGTAGGCATCACAACGTCATTGCCGCGATTCAGCTCGACGGCCGCCTCGTTGAATTTCTCCTGCAGCTCCTGTACGGAGACGCCGTACATGCTGGCCAGGTTGTTGAAATCAATCTCTTTGTCGAAATTAATGTTGAGCTGGCGGGCGGCGTTCTTCAGGAAGGACTCGCCCGACCCGCCCTCGACCTTCTCCAGGCTCACGAAGGCGTTGTAGGCAGGCTCAAGCCAGCCGATGGCATCCGAAGCCCAATCGCCCAAGATAAACACGCGATCAGGGTGAATCTTGACCCGCCGACCAGAAGCGCCGTCGCGCCCCGACTCGGCGTACTCCCATTCGATGGGTTGCCCGTAGGCCTGCGAATTCTCGTTGTCGTCGTACTTGGAGGGCTTCAGCGCCCCGGCCCAGGCCGGAGTGATCTTGGTTAGCCGCTTGCCCTTTATGGCCGGCTGGTTCCACGCCTTGCCATCGTTAATGTGCAGCAGCAGACCGGCGTACCGGCCGACGAGCCGGCGGCGGTCACCCTCAGCGAAGGCGCGCCAGATCCGGGCGGAAAGCTCCTTCTTCGAGGCAGCCTCCCAGCGGGTTTCCTGCTTGGACTCGTCGAGCTCATCGCCCTCGATCAGCCATGGGTCGGTCTTCCAGCAGGCTCCGATGACCTTGTTGACGGCACCATGCGCCAGACCGCCGCGCCGGTACAGGCCGAAGAGCATTTCGTAGCTGACCGTCTCGGACCAGCCGTACTCTGCCCAGGCGCTGCACTTGCGCTTGTCATCCAGGCCGTAGCCCCCAAGCAGCCCCATGCGAGCACGCGCAACCCTGGCGTCATTGATGGCGTGGTTTACAGCCATCGTCAGCTTGTCAGATTGCGCCATGTTCTATCCGTTCCAGTAACTCGCTACGTCCTTCTGCCGTGTATCCGCGTGGTTCACGCACAAGCTCAACCACCGAATGCTCTCGGCTCGCCCAGGTGCGCGTACCCTCTTGCCTAGCATTGGCCGTAGCCACTTGTCGGGCGCACGTCAGGCAGCGAGCGCGCACGAGCATGCTCACGCTGCCGTTCAGCGCGGAGAGTCGGAAAATTGCCATTTATCGTCTGCCTTGCAGGCGTTTGGGGAGCATCACGCCCATTGGCTGAGCGCCACCAAGCTCCGTCAGCGCATAGACCATTGCGTCCAGCCGGTCGGGCGACTTCTTCGCCGTTGTCGGCACGTATTCCATTAGCTGGTTTTCCAGCGCGTAGAGCGCGCCGCGATGCGAGACGCGGCCCTGCTCATAGAGCGCCGATATCGGCTCGGCCCGGGCAAACTTGCCCTTTTTGGCATGCACCCGGATCACGCGGCCTTTGAATCCGGCATTCCTTAGCGTTTCCTCGGCCATGTCTCCGCCTTGGTTCGTCTCGATGACGATGGCGTCAGCCTGGTGCTGGGCTACAGCGGTCATAGCCTTCTGTGCCCAGGCGTGAGGCTTGTATGTCCCGCTGTAGTCGCCGTCTACCGAGAACTGGCGACTATCTCCCGCCCCGTAAGCGCTCGCCGCCACAATTCCAGTTTCGTCACTTTCCTCGTCCGACGTAGTGGCTGGGTCGATGGCAATCACCGTTCGAACCAGCTCATGCCGGATATTCAGGGCATGAGCGCTGGCAATCAGCGCCTCGGTCCACAAAGCGCCCTCAGCATTGAACCGACGAGGCCGCTGCATGTACTGCGCTTCCGCTGTCCTGCGGTGCGAGAACAGCGCCGTGCGATGCGATTCGTTGTGCTTGTACGGCCAGAGCCAGCCATCGGGCAGGCCATGGTCGATCTCGATCCCGTGAGTGTTTTCCTTCGGGTATGCCTGGGCGCTGTCGATCAATACGGGTAAGCACAGATGATGCCATTTCTCCCCCGACCCGCCTCGCAAGAGGTATCCGCTTAGGTCGCTGTAGTGGATGCGCTGCATGATGACGATCATTGGCGTCGTCTCGAGCGCGAGCCTGGACTTAATCGTCTCGTTGAAACGATCATTCACGCCATCGCGCACCGTTTCGCTATGCGCGTCATCAGGCTTGACCGGATCGTCAATGATCAATGCCCCTTGCCATCCGGGCTCCATATGCCCAGCCCGAAAGCCTGTCACCTGCCCGGCTGCAGACGAGGCGTACACGCCGCCGCCGTGCTCCGTCCACCACATGGCCTTACTGTCGGCATCGTCCCGCAGCGACATCGGCCACATAGACTGATAGGCCTGGGACTTGACGATATTTCGGGCCGTGCTGGAATTCAGCAGCGCCAGGTTGTGCGAGTACGATAGATGCATAAACCTGGCGCGGTTATTCAGCGCTAGGCCTCGCCCGATCATATTGATCGTCGCCAGCTCCGTCTTGGTGTACCCGGGCGGCACGTTGATGATCAGACGAATGATCTCCCCGTCGATTACCCGCTGCAGCGTGTCCTGAATGACTTTGTGGTGGGGTGCCACAATCATCTTTGAGGTCATGCGCTGCTTGAAGAAGTAGCGGGCGAAATACAGCCCATCCTCTTCGCACTCTATGCGCCGAGCAAGTGTTCGTTGGTCAGCAGTCGTCATCGGCCAGCATTTCCTGGCGGGCTTGCTTGTACTCTTCTTTGCTCAGGGCGGCAATTTCGACCGGCCCGCCGTTCTTACCTGTATGCTCGACACGCTCCTTGAATGCCTGAACGCCCACGTGGCGCCCGAGCAATTCCAGATTCTTTACTTTGTCGGGCCACTTGATTTTCTTTAGGATGCCGACCATCTCACGCTCGTCGCCGGAGCCTTCGAACATCTCGGCCAGATCGAAGCCAGATAAGTACTGCCGCCATATTCTCGGCCATTCACTGACCGGCTTCAGGCTCATGTCGTCCGTCATGATGTCAAGGACGTCCATCTGATCGATTTCGACCAGGCGCTGGAGCACATAATCGGCGTTTACTTCCACGCGCTTGGAACGCTCCGCCTGGGCCGTCTGTACTGCGGCGGCAATGTCAGGTTTTGACAGGTTCTCTTCGCCTATCTGTCGGGCTGTCCTCTTCGAGTACCCCGCCCTTATCGCCGCTTGCGTGGCGTTCAAGTCCACTAGGTACTCTTCCACGAAGCGGCGCTGTTTTGCTGTCAGCGCCATGAGTTTCCCCTATTTAGGAAATATTGGTATAAATGTATCTTCTAATTACAAATTGAACGACGGAGGATACATGGCCGCTTACGTCATTTCATATGACCTGAACGCTCCGGGTAAAAATTATGACGACCTAATCGAGGCGCTAAAAACCTACGATTATTGGTGGCACCACTTAGGTTCAACTTGGTGCGTCGTAACAAGCAAATCGGCCGCGCAAGTCCGCGATCATTTGGCTCAACACATTGATAAGAACGATTCCTTGCTTGTTGTTAAGTCTGGCGGCGAGGGCGCTTGGACTGGGTTTAACGAGCGCGGTTCAAAATGGCTCAAAGATAACCTATGACTTGCCGTAGACCGCGCCACCACCAGAAGAGGGTTTGCTTATGAAATACAGAGTGCATTTCAAGTACGACGGAAGGGATGATTTCGTCGACGTTAATCGGTCGGAGGAAACGAGCGAGCCGATTGTCCTTGATGTAATTGCCGATAAACTTAACATTGCCATCACGATTCCGGCGCAGCGTGAGGGAGCCGCGGCTCCAAACTATACCGAACTCCTGCGCAAACACTTCAAGGGCAGGCTTGAAGCTGTGCGCGTCGTTGCGCTGATCAAGCCTTAAAGCAAAAACCCCGCACGCGGCGGGGCCCGGAATTCTGTAGACGCAACTGCTCAGTCTACGGGTTTTATTGTGATTCAGTCTAGACGATCAAGCAACCAGTCTAGACTAAATAGTTGCAACGGTTGGCGCTTGCGGCTTTGGCATCGGCACATACCCCATCTGGAAAGATAGCTGCTTGGTGGCAAACTCAAGACGAAAAAAGTATAGTGAGCGCGAGATACCTAGCTTATCGAGCTTTGCTTTCACTGGCCCAGGCCGAACGTAATGCGCGACTAGGACGGCTCGGTATTCGGGGTGTATTGCGTTTATCTCTCTGTCTGCCTTGCGAATATCGTCATCCACGAGCGGGATATTAGGATCGGACCCTCGCTGGCCATCCACGCGCATACGCTGGAAAGCCGATTGATCGGGATAACCCAGCACATTACGGTTTTCCCCGCGTTTCCACGAACCCCACTCCCCCAGCAGTATTTCGATGTTGCTTTTCATGCGGCTATTTATTGTCGACGTCACTAGGCGGCTCCTTAAACAGTTCTTCCAATTTCTTGCGTGCGCGTTCTTGCTTAGCTTCGGGCGTGCGCGCGGCCTGAGCTCGCTGCATGGCCTCGATGCGTTCGTAAACTTTGGCCGGGTCTTTCCATTTCCATGACTCGAGCGCAGTCATGACCCTCTCCCAAAGCCATGAATCCGCTTCGCCCCATTGCCGATGCCGTACAGGGCAAGTTTCGAAGCCACTGCGGCCTTAAGCTCTTTGTGTTTCATCATCCGCCTATCTCCACGAGTACGAAACCTTGTTTTTTGGTGTCCAGGCAGTCATCCAAGATCCAGGGACGAAATATGCGATCGTCAACGCCGAGGCCCTTTGCGATGCCGTCAACGTGGTGCTTGATGGCTCCGATGCACCCCTCGATGTCGCGATTTCGTCGATCGGGGAATGCAAACAGCGTCTTTACTGGCATCCGCTCGGCAGCGACGAATGTCCGCCCGGCCAGCGCTTGAATGACGGCGATGTAGCCATCCTGGCGCGCGCGAACCTTCGGGGCCTGGAATGAGGCCCAGTGTCGTCCGCCCTTGGCATTGGGGAATAGGACAGCATCCGGCCAGGGCAACAAAATGGATAGGCGCTCTACTTGCATTCCCGCTCCTTTTTGATAATCTCAATGACCTGGTCCGCAATCGCACGGGGCAGCTCGGCCAGGTATTCGTTTTGCTTTTTCCGGCTCAGTTTGGCGTCTGGACTGCGCAGCATCTTGACGTAGCGAACGCAGCAGCCTATGCAGCCCTTTTGATAGACCGGGGCGTGAGTGCAGAGTGCTTGGATTTCTTGTGGTGTCACACCGCCTCCGCAAGAGCTCTCTGCGCCATGGCCACTACCGCAGGGGAGCGGTCTTTGGCATCAGCAAGGATCTTTCGTGCCCATGCTTTGTGATCCCTCTTCGGACGATTGACTGATTCGGCGCTGATCTGCTCGATCTTCTTTCGAGCCACGGCGTTCGCGGTTACGTCCTTTCCCGGCTCAGGCAAAGCGAGCATTGGGACTGGTATTTCCTCCCATGCTCCCTTTTCCATTTCGACCTTCAGTGCCTTTTCCCAACGCGGCTTTATCGCTTGCCACCCGGCGTTCAGCAGGTCATGGGATCCGACTCGCACTGCCGCCCAGTAAACGGCTGGATGTGACCACTCCCCCAACTCACCACGTCTTCTGTCGCCCATTCCCACGACCGCTTCCTGGTGGGCTGTATAGGGATCAAGACATGGTCGGCACAGGACAAGGAACTCGGGCAACGTCGGTGGGAAAGGACGGCTTTTGCACGAATCCAGGCCTGTTGAGATTTCCTGTCCAGAGAAGCCGGATAGACCTTCCGCCCAAACGTCTTTCATTGCCTGCTCGTTTACACCTGCCCATTGCGTCGCGAACTTCTGGCCGTACATCGCGGAAAGACGTTGAAACAGGCGGTCTATCCAAGCGATCGGCATTGCCTGATGGTTAGTTGCAAGCTGCATCGATCACTCCCATGTCCTTTTCTGCGGTTTGACCTTCCCAAAGCCTCGCGGTCCAATCGGCACGTTGCTGGGAGATGCTCGTCGTTACTGAGGGTCGGCTTGCGTCATTTTTGAGCCATTCCGCCTTGCCTCCTTGCCATCCACGATGCATGCACTCGGTTAGGAATGCATCAACCGAGTAGCCCATGGTTGACGCTTTGGTCGCCTCCCTGCCCATAGCGTTGACAACGGTCTGAGTCAGCGGAGCTCGCTTTGCTTTTCGATGCTTCACGTAATCGGCCCATACCGCCTCGGATGGTTCGGCAGGCCAAGCTGAGAAATCAGGTGCAGGCGCGGCAGCGCGTGCGCGGGGTTTTGTTTTTTCTTTATCTTCTTCTTTATCTTTATCTGTATCTTCTTCTTGCGCCGTCACGGTGACGTCACCGTGACGTTTCTTGCGCTCGCGGTAGGCTCTAGTACGCTCTGCGCTGGTGTCGGATTTCATCTGGCGGTTGTCCCACGCCAATGGCTGCAATGAGTCCCGGTCTATCAGGCCCACCTCGGACAGCCTGCGCGCCACCTCTTCCAGCGTGCGCAGATCGATACCGAGCTTGACCGCAACCTTGCGCATCATCAACGGATCGCTACTTTCCAGAACCCCTTGTCCTTTAAGGCACAGCAGGGCTACGAAATGCCACCTGTCCTCAAAAGCCAGTAGACGCAACTTTTCGTCGTCCACCATTTCCGTGTACGCACGGAACCATGGCATATTGCTCATACAGCCCTCACATAAACAGGAACCTGGTGCGCATGCGTAGCCCTGCTGCGTGCGGGACGGCGGCGCCCGGTGTTTTTGATAATCCCCCGGCGAACGGCAGTCTGCGCAACCGATCCCCAGGCGTTGGTTGATGCAGGAACAAGCTCGTGCTCCCATATCTCGACGTAAGCACGGAAGTCCTCGATGGCAAATTCTTTTGGATTGCGCTGGACGAGCCACAACCGAAGCTCGGCCATGATCCGGTCTGTCCAGTTGCTGCATTCCGCTTCTGCCGTCAGGCGCGCGCGCTCGATGCCGGCGTCGGCGAGTTGGTGTCCGTTCATGCTGCCTCCAATCCGGCGGCGACCAAAACCTCCTCAGGCAACCGGAAGCCGCGGTCTATGAGAATCTGGACGCTTTCGGCCAGCAAATCAGCCTGGCGACCGTAAGTTGTCTCGAAGCGTGTCTTCCAGGGGTGAACGGCGACGATGCCAGGAATGCCCGCATCCTGATGGTGAGCCCCGCATAATGGCAGCACCTTGAAGTGGGCCAAGGGCTTTGTACGGCCGTCGATATGATGAATGCTCACGTAATCCGTGAAGATGCCAAGCTTGGCGCATGCGACGCAGCCTATCTCGTTGGCAAGTAAGTCGTGGAAGCGCTTTTGCGCGGCGGTGGTGGAGCGGCCTTTCATAAGAACCCCACCATGCGCTCGACCACGCGATCAAGGTCTGCGCGCGAGTAGGCTTTCAGCACGCGCTGAAGAATCACATCAGCCACTGCCGAATAGACCCGTTCAAACTCAGCGTCGTCCATACTGGCAAAGCTGATGCTCTTGGCTTCGGCGCGCACGTCGCCATTGATATTGGCTACGGGCTCATAAAAGCCTGCGGCAATGATGCAGTCCTTGCGGAAGCGCTCCTTGTTCTTCTGTACCGGGAGGCCGCGATGTTCAGCCTCGGGCGGCTCCCAGGCGTCAAAACCCACGTCGAGCATGGCGAAGAACTTCTTGTGGAACTTGTAGTTGCGCATCGCCGACACGCTGGCCTTGACTGTTGAACCCACTTTGAAGCGCTTGCAGGCCTCGGCATGATCGTCGTCAAAGGGAACAAACGAGCCTTGCGAAGTTTTGATGAGAAGCAGTTCCATCACGCTGCCATCCCTTCCATACGCTTAGCCACGCTGGCGGCGGCCGTCTGTACTTGGCGCTCCGCCCGCTTGATGGCCTGAAGCTCAGCACTGTCAACTCGGCCATCGGCCAGGGCAGTGTGGATCGCCTGCATGAATTGCCCGCTGGCTACGCCCAGGCCGACTACCTGCTCAAGGACGGCCATATCGCAGGTGTTGCCCTCTGGCGCCTTGATGAGCAAAAAACCTTCTTCGTGCGCCCAAGCCTGGAGCATCCGATAGTCTCCGGTCAGCGCGGCAAGGCGCCGCGCCTCGGCGAACGTCAGGTGATGAGTGTCGTTGTTCGGATTTACCTTGTTGCGTAAGACGGCAGGGCTTATACCGGCTCGCGGGCCCAGGCTTTCGGAGCCGCCGGGATAGTCGTGTACCGTGGCGTGAGCTGCGTCGACGCTGTTCATGCGGATGCTCCTTGAACGTTTTTATTTGCGTTGCCTTGACTTACAGTCTCGTCATGGACGAAACCAACACTCGGAAAGTACGAATAGCCGCCGCCCTGCCCCTTGTGGACAATGCCGGCATGAGCGAAGAAACCTATGAGGCATTGTTTGATCACGCCACGGACTTGGCCTATCAAGCTTTCGATGACCCAACCGATGAGCACATCGTCGCGATCTACATGCGACTGCTGATCAATCATTTGTGGGGCTGCGACGACATGGGCGCAGTGACGGTGCATTGACATGGGTAGAATGCTTATAGGGGCGGCCAATCCCAATCGGGTAAGCTCAGAGATTCCAGTAACCAAGTTTTTCCGGAAGGAGTGGCCATGACTGAGAATCCGTTTGGCGATACCGAACCGCAGGGTGAAAAGCGGAACTACCTTGTGCTGATTTCGGCATCCAAAGAAAACGCCGCACTCGCGCAAAAATATTTGAAGAACATCCAGGCCTTGATCGATAAGAGCGCGGCGCCCCTTTGGATTGACAGCAAGGGCGTCGGAGTTTTTGTATCGACTGAGCTGGTAGCTTTTGAAATCTGGAAGGCAGTTTTCGATGGCGTGACACATGAAGAAGGAACCGCCGCCAAGGACATTCTTATCGTTGAGCTGGGCGCGGATTGGGCGGCAAGGCGCGACGCCAAAACTGAGCATTGGCTCTCTACGCATGTCGGCACACCTCGCATTCCGCCATACAATCGGCAGCGTCGGAAACGGAATTAATACTCACCCGCCCCATGAGATGTTCCCAGCGCACCGGAACGCCGACAGCGCGAGCCATGCAAAGCGGAAGCAGATGCGCGGATTTGAAGCCGCGCTCAGCAAGCAGCCATGTAATCGGCAGCCCAACAAGCCAGGACGCAAAAGCATCACGCATGCTTCACCTCTTGGAGTTCGCGTCGAATCGGTTTCGTCCTGATGAGCGACCAATCAACAGAGGGGCAAAGTCGCTCACAAAGCACCCCGGTCAGCCGTTCGATTTTTGGCGCATGCTCGGCCGGAACTTCGCGTCCAGGCCCTTTCCATTGGTTGAGAGCACCTCGACTGACGCCCAGCGCCCGAGCAAGAGATGCTTCAGACCCGTGGATTTGTGCCGCTTCCTCAACTGGATGAGTATGTTTCGATGTGTCCATACTCAAAGTCTAGTTTTTCTATACCATAAAGTCAAGAATAAATAGACCATGAAAGTACAGATTTTCTCTACACTGCATATCATGGACATGAAGGAATGGATCAAGGCTGCCCGCCTGCACGCCAAGCTCACCCAAGAAAAGCTGGGCGAGCAAATGGGACTGACTAAGGGCAACATTTGGGCGTGGGAGAAAGGCAACCACGAAGCGAGTCTCGATCAACTGAATCGCATTGCGGCTATTACTGGGTTTGATGAGCCTTTGCCAGGCACCGCAGCAGGTCAGCCAATAATCAAATCTAGCAGAACCAACTGGCCCTTCCCCAAAATAGACGAATCCAAGGTTTACGCGGTCAAAGGCGATGATGCGATAGCGCTCGAAAGAGCCTTTATCGTGGCTGCGGGCAATGTGGGCCTAGATATTAAAAAATCTTAGCCGAGCGACTAAACTTCATTCCTCCAGGGCGGCTCCTGTGGCAAGAGAGTTACCAAATGAGAATAAATATTTTTGAAGGATGCAGGAGAGTTGTTAGGCTTATTGCCGTTGTTGGTATAGGGGTTGGCGCATGGAATCTTGTGTTTCCGTCTCCTTTTGTTAAGTCCGTGGTACTGCTTAAAGCATGGACGCCTCCAGCGCTAATAAAGGCCTGCCCGTACCCAGGACAGACAGAAATGATATGGAGAGAGGAAAGCCCAATTAAAGGAGCAACCATAGAGGTGTGCTTTGACTCATCTATCCAGGGAGCCAGTTCAAGAGAATTAAGGCAAAAAGTAGTGCGGGACTATCTTTTTCTCGATGATTTGAGGCCGAAAATAGAACGAAGTGTCGCCGATTCAATTTCAGAAGACAGGAAAGAAACGGCTCAAATACTTGGTGCTTTTTTGATTATTTTGTTTGGACTTTCCTATGTCATAGGATGGATTGTTCGCGGTTTTGCCGGCATCAAGCGCGGGCATGATCATAGGGAGACCGGCGCATGAGGGCCGACATAACCGGCGACGGAGTGTTCACTATCTCCGATGTTTGGGCTTGGATGGAATTTATTGGGTGCTGGCCGGGCAATCTGGCTCTCCGTTGGCTTAGCGGGAACTCCATAGGTCGATTTTTTGAGATAACGCCGTTCGACCAGTACACGGGCGCAGCCTGGACAATATCTGTGGTTGCTTGGATCGTGGTTGCGGCTATCGTCGCGTCAGCAACAAGTGACTAACGCAAGAAGCAATATTGAGCCACTAGTAGGCCGTGCTATCCAAGTACCCCCCCCTCCTTTGGGGCATGTCGTGCATTGACTGTCGAGGATAAGGGTTTAGTTTGATGTGGGGATGTGAGGGTTAGATTAATTGGTAAACATGAAGGGGGGGGTAAGGTGGCGCTATCATCAGAAATGAGACGGCTAGACAATAAGTGGCGTACAGGGCAGTCATGGCCGAAGCGGCTAGAGTGGATAGAAGTGAGCGGCATTCGGGGCTGGACCGGACAAAGGATCGATCTCCAATTTCCTATCGTCGCCATAGTGGGTGAAAACGGATCAGGAAAGAGCACGGCGCTTCAAGCTGCCGCATCAGTCTATAAGAGCAAGCGCGAGGGGGCTGAGCGATACGCCTCCAAGTTTTTCCCGGACACTCCATTTGAGCGGATTCAAGGAGCGATTATCCGGTTTTCCTACAGGGAAGGGACGCAATCGCAAACCAAGACGGTACGAAAACCATCAGACAGATGGCGCGGGAACCCGGAGCGACCCGAGCGGGAAGTTGAGTATGTCGATCTGAGTCGGATTCAACCTGTGGGCGCTAGAGTCGGGTATATCAAGCTGCTGAAAGCCAACGTCATCGAGGGGCAGCATACGCCGTTTGATCAGGCCAAGCTCTCCCGTCTCTCTGAAATCATGAACAAGAATTACACCGCCGCAGGGCTATCCTTAACAGATGCAGACCCAAGAAGGTTCGTTCCCGTGCTTCAGAACTCGGTGGCTCGATATTCTGGCTTTCATCAGGGGGCGGGGGAAATTGCAGCAGCGGAGCTACTCGCCGCAGAATTTCCAAAGTATGGGTTAGTCCTGATAGATGAAATAGAAAGCTCTCTTCATCCACGGGCCCAGCGTCGGCTAATGAGAGATATTGCGAGATTAGCCCGCGAGCGCGAGCTCCAAATAATAGTCACTACACACTCACCATACGTTCTCGAAGAATTACCGCCCGAGGGAAGGATCTATCTGATGGAAGGGGTACAAGGCAAAACCATCGTGACCGGGGTAAGCCCCGAGTTTGCCATGACAAGAATGGATGAAGAACACCATCCAGAGGTAGACATTTACGTAGAAGACGTCCGCGCGGAAGCGTGGATTGCAGAGTGCTTGGTGGCCGCCGACCCGACTCTTCTAGCTCGCTCAAAAATATCTCCTTTTGGCACTGCAAGTGTCGGCTTGGCCTTAGGTCAAATGGTTGATCAAAGAAGATTTCCAAGACCATCAGTAGTTTTCCTTGACGGCGACCAAACCCCCGCTAGCGGCTGCAACATTCTTCCCGGGGGAGAGGCTCCAGAGATAGTAATATTTGAGGCATTGCAACAACAGAACTGGATTGAAGTGCCGCAGCATATTGGTCGCAGCCCTTCCGACACCATAGACGCGCTTAATAGTGCTATGTCAGCCAAAGATCATCACGAGTGGCCTCGGAGGGCCGCAGATAAATTGTTTGTCGGCTCAGACGCGCTATGGCGAGCGCTATGCTTGTCGTGGGTCGCCCATGTTGCTACGCCGAACGACCTCGACATCATTGCGTCGCCGGTTCGCGATGCCTTGCTATAGTAAGGCCGACGTATCTTGGCGCCTCTGGTTTAACCATGGTGCCGCATAGAAGCGGCGCTAGAGCGGCTCCAGCGCCGCTTAAAGTGAGCCCCCCACCCGCCCCGGCGGGTTTTCTTTTGCCAAAAGAAAAAGAGATACAAAGAAACGCTATCTTTATAACGCCGCAAGGACCACACTGAATCCATCAGCTAAGGAAGCCACGTAATTACAACGGTTAAATGCGAACCTTCCCACTCAGCTTCAGCATGCCGCCCTTTGCACACCGGTTTCATCGAAGCCGCAATGATTCGCCAAGGGAAATAAT
>CAZKBT010000016.1:0-54718 GCA_964551305.1 uncultured Burkholderiaceae bacterium | reverse complement strand
TCTGCGCAGCGTCTGATACTAATTGAACGCGTCGGCACGGCATCGTGGCGGCGCGAGGAACTCGAATCCGTGCGTTTCGTGCCCTTGCGGGCAGGAACCCAGTGCTAACATCAGGAGAGCATCATATGCATGCAGGGACCTTGCCTTTGTCTAAGGGTATTCCGGCATCCACTCAATCCGGGCGGCTGCCGCAGGCCGTTCTGTTGCTGGCCGTGTCGTCATTGATGCTTTTGGCCGGATGCGCGTCGCGCACGGCTCAGGCTCCCATTACCGACATGAGCTCGGGAGGCCCGGCGCAGACGGCGCCGGCACAGGCCGGCGGCGGCACCTACGTGGTACAGCCCGGCGATACGCTTTACAAGATTTCCCAGGCGAAAGGGGTCGACGTTCCGACGCTTATCAGGCTGAACAGTTTGACCGATCCCGGTCAGCTCCGCGTAGGACAGGTATTGCGCCTGGATGCATCCGGCGCGGCGCCTTCCTCGCCGACGCCTTCGGGCGGCGCGGTTCCCGCGCCGGTCACGCAGCCCGAACCCATCGCCCCCGTCACGCCGACCGCGCCCGAACCGCCCGCGACGGCCACGCGAGCCAGCGATGCGGCGGTCATCGATTGGGGCTGGCCCGCCGGCGGCAAGATCATCCAGGGTTTCAACGCCAATACCAAGGGCATCGATATCGATGGCGCCGAAGGCGAGCCCGTGCTTGCGGCGGCCGGCGGCAAGGTCATGTATGCCGGCAACGGTGTGCGCGGCCTGGGCAACCTGATTCTGCTGGGGCATACGGACGGCTTCATCACGGCTTACGCGCACAACCAGCGCCTGCTGGTCAAAACTGGACAGCAGGTGAAGAAAGGTGAACGCATCGCCGCGATCGGCCAGACCGACACGTCTTCTCCGCGCCTGCACTTTGAAATCCGCCGTCGCGGCACGCCCGTCAACCCGCTGTCTTATCTGCCGGTACGATGATTCCGACCCTGGTATTCGACCTGGAGACAATACCCGATGCGCAGGGCTTGCGCCGGTTGAATCCCGACTGGGAGGATCCGGCGCTGAGCGACGAGCAGGTCATCGAGGCCGCGTTGGCGGCGCGGATGGCCACGCATGGCAACGATTTCCTGCCTTTGCACTTGCACAAGGTCGCGGTCGTAGGCTGTGTGTTCAGGGACGACCATGGTTTCCGGGTCAAAACGCTGGGCGCCGCCGACGATCCCGAGTCCGCGCTGTTGTCCGGCTTCTTCAAAACCATCGAACGTTATACGCCTCGCCTGGTAAGCTGGAACGGGTCGGGCTTCGACCTGCCCGTGCTGCATTACCGCAGCCTGATACATGGCGTGCAGGCGCCGCGCTACTGGGATATGGGCGAAGACGACCGTGATTTCAAGTTCAACAATTACATCAGCCGCTACCATAATCGCCACATCGACCTGATGGACTTGCTGGCCAAATACAATGGTCGCGCCAATGCGCCTCTGGACGACCTGGCCAAGCTCTGCGGCTTTCCCGGCAAATTGGGCATGGATGGCGGCCAGGTCTGGCAGGCATGGTCCAATGGACAGGCGGACGAGGTCCGCGCCTATTGCGAGACGGATGTGGTCAACACTTGGCTGGTGTATTGCCGTTTCCGCTTTATGCGCGGCGAGCTGGATCGCCAGGCTTATGACGCCGAAATACAGCTGGTGCGCGATACTCTGCAGGCCAGCGATGCCCCGCACTGGCAAGTTTACATGCAGGCCTGGGACCAGGCGGCGGGAGCGTGATCGCGGGTTCCGTCCGACCCGGCGGCCCCACACGCCGTCCGCTCACATCTCTTACCTGAAATCATGACGACAGAATTATTGGATATCGAGTCTATCGATCTGGAGGCGCGTGGCATAGCCCGGCGCGACGGCAAGGTCGTGTTTGTCGAGGGCGCCTTGCCGGGCGAGCGTGTATGGGCCCGCATCGGCAGGCAGAAGAAATCCTACGATACGGCCAAGCTCGAACGCATCGTACGGGCTTCCGCCCAGCGCGTCACGCCGAAGTGTCCGAATTTCGGCGTCTGTGGAGGCTGTGCGATGCAGCACCTGGATCCCGCTGCGCAGGTGGCGGTCAAGCAGCGCGTGCTGGAAGACGCGTTGCGGCACATCGGACGTCTCTCTTCGTTCACCGTATTGCCGCCCATGCACGGCCCGACTTGGGGCTATCGCTATCGCGCAAGGCTGTCCGTGCGCCACGTGCGCAAAAAGGGCGGAGTGCTGGTCGGGTTTCGCGAGCGGCGCGGCGGCTACGTCGCCGACATGCAGAGCTGCGAGGTTTTGCCGCCGCACGTGTCCGCATTGCTGTCGCCCTTGCGCGCACTGATCGAATCGTTGTCCCAGCCCGATCGCATGCCTCAGATCGAGGTGGCGGTGGGAGACGGCGCGACCGTGCTGGCCTTGCGCCACATGGAAGCGCTGACCGATGACGACAAGGCCAAATTGGATGCGTTCGGGCAGCGGCATGGCGTGACGTGGTGGCTGCAGCCCAAAGGGCCGGAAACCTTGCATCCCCTGCATGAACGCGATGCCGACAAGCTGGCGTACCGCGTGCCCGAGTTCGGCTTGCGCATGCCGTACAAGCCCAGTGATTTTACTCAGGTCAATCATGCGATAAACGCCGCGCTGATTTCACGCGCCTTGACGCTGCTGGGCCTGGAAGCGCAAGACCGTGTCGCCGATTTGTTCTGCGGCCTGGGCAACTTCACCTTGCCGCTGGCGACGCGCGCCGCATCGGTGGTCGGCATCGAGGGCAGCGGCCCGTTGACGGACAGGGCCATGCAAGCGGCGCGCGAACACGGCTTGCAGGACAGGACGGCGTTCAGGACCTTGAATCTGTTCGAGGTGGATGCGCAGTGGCTGCGCGATCTGGGCTACTTCGATCGCATGTTGATCGATCCGCCGCGCGAGGGCGCTCAGGCGGTTGCCCAGGCCCTGGCGCAGCTGGCGAAAGACGAAAGGCCCAAGCGGATCGTCTATGTGTCGTGCAACCCGTCAACCCTGGCACGGGATGCGGACATCCTGACCCACGAGGGCGGCTATCGCCTGGTTGGCGCGGGTGTCGTCAACATGTTCCCGCATACGGGGCATGTGGAATCGATCGCGGTATTCGAATAGGCGGCAAGGGCGTTCAACACGGCCGGCGTCGGGCTGGCGAAGGGGCGGCGCTCGCCTCGGATCCGGGAGTCCGAGGCAAAAGGGAATCAAGCCTGTTCCGCAGCCAGCTCGTCCAGGATGCGTTGCGCTTCGATGCGGACGCGTTCCGGCGCGGTGCCGCCGATATGCCGGCGCGCGGCGACCGAGCCTTCCAGCGTCAGGACGTCGTGGATGTCGGCCTCGATGGACGGGTGAAACGCCTGCAGCTCGTCCAGGCCCAGGTCCGCCAGATCGCACCCACGCTCTTCGCACGCGCGCACCGCGTGCGCGACGGTTTCATGGGCGTCGCGAAATGCCAGGCCCTTCTTGACCAGGTAGTCGGCCAGATCCGTGGCGGTCGCATAACCTTGCAAGGCGGCGGCCCGCATGGCCTCGTGTTTGACGCGTATCCCGCCTATCATGTCCACGAATATCGTGAGCGTGTCGCGTATGGTATCGGCCGAATCGAACAGGCCTTCCTTGTCTTCCTGGTTGTCCTTGTTGTAGGCCAAAGGCTGGCCCTTCATCAAGGTCAGCAGGGCGATCAAGTGACCGTTGACCCGGCCGGTCTTGCCGCGCGCCAGCTCGGGGACGTCCGGGTTTTTTTTCTGCGGCATGATGGAGCTGCCCGTGCAGAAGCGGTCGGCAAGGTCGATGAACGCCACGCGCGGGCTCATCCATAGCACCAGCTCTTCGGACATGCGCGAAACGTGCGTCATGACCAGGGCCGCGGCGGCGCAGAACTCGATTGCGAAATCCCGATCGGATACGGCGTCCAGCGAATTTCGGCAGACGGCGTCGAAGCCCAGGGTCCGCGCCACGCGTTCGCGGTCGATGGGGTAGGACGTGCCCGCCAGGGCGGCCGCGCCCAGCGGCAGGCGGTTGACGCGCTTGCGGCAATCCAGCAGCCGCTCGGCATCGCGGCCGAACATTTCCGCATAGGCAAGCAGGTGATGGCCGAACGTAACGGGCTGGGCGACCTGCAGGTGTGTAAAGCCCGGCATGATGGTGGCGGCGTGCTCCAGCGCCAGCGCGGCCAATTTGCCCCGCAGGCGGGCGAGCAGATCGACGGCAGTATCGATTTCCCCGCGCAGCCACAAACGTATGTCGGTCGCCACCTGGTCGTTGCGCGAGCGGCCCGTATGCAGGCGCTTGCCCGCGTCGCCTATCAATTCGACCAAGCGCTTTTCGATGTTCAGGTGGACGTCTTCCAAATCCAGCGACCAGGCGAAGGTTCGATCATCGATCTCCTGCACGATGCGTGCCATGCCGGTTTCGATGGCGGTTTTGTCTTCCTGGCTGATGACGCCGACGGCGGCCAGCATGTCCGCGTGGGCCAGGGAACCCTGGATGTCGCAATGCGCCAATCGCTTGTCGAAGTCGACCGAGGCGGTATAACGCTTGACGAGATCGGAGACGGGCTCGGAGAAGCGGGCGGACCAGGCTTGGGATTTTTTGTCGAATTGATTCTGCACGATGGGCGACATACGAAGTAAATGACGAAGAAGCAAGCATTATAAGGTACGGCCTGATTCCCGGCCGCTTGCGGCATGGACCGGTCTTCCGTGTCTGAGGTATAGTGGGCATCCTTCTTACCGACTTCCAGGCGCATGGCATCGAGCGACGTATTGCACAAGATAAACGAGGAAGTTCTATGGGGCGTGGTTCCTGACGAGCCCTGGGCCTTGTTCGTGCTCGGAGCGGTGATACTGACGCTGCTGGTGCTTCTGACGAGCTGGATCGCGTCGCGCGTGTTGGCGGGACTGGCCAAGCGCATGCTCAATGCCCTGGGGCACGAGGATTGGTCGCAGGCCTTGTCGCGGCGCCGGGTGTTCCGGCACCTGAGTTACGCGCTGCCTCTGTTCGTGATAGCGGAGAATGCGGATCTGCTGCTTCTGGACACGCGTGTCACCGAGCTCATCGAGCGTCTGGTATTCTCGGCCGGGCTCGTATTCGTTTTTCTGGCGATCAACGCCGCCTTGTCCGTCTGGCAAGACGTGCATGCTTCCAGCCGGCGCGGCCAGACCAGGTCGATCAAGGGCTATCTGGAAATCGCGCGCATCGCGATATGGGCGATATGCCTGATCATGATCATTTCCGTGCTGGCGGATCGTTCGCCGCTGCTGATGCTGTCGGGCCTGGGCGCATTGTCCGCCGTGTTGCTGCTGGTGTTCAAGGATACCTTGCTATCCTTCGTCGCCAGCACCCAGATGGCCTCCAACGACATGTTGCGCATCGGCGACTGGATCGAAATGCCACAGGCGTCGGCCGACGGCTTCGTCATCGACATCGCATTGCATACCGTCAAGGTGCAGAATTGGGACAAGACCGTCACGACCATACCGACCTACAAGCTCTTCTCGGAAAGCTATCGTAATTGGCGGTATATGTTCGAGTCCGGAGGACGGCGGATCAAGCGGACCTTGCGTATCGATGCCAGCACCGTCCGATTCCTGAGCGAGGACGAAATCCGCGATTTGCGCCGCTTCGAGCTGCTGGATGCCTATCTGGACCAGAAGCGGCGCGAGCTGGAAGAAAGCAACCGCTCACTGGGCGAAGCCGCCCGCCAGGAAGTCAACCGCCGCCGGCTGACCAATATCGGCACGTTTCGCGAGTACGCCTTGGCATATTTGAGGCGACAGACCGATCTTCATCAGGATATGTTGATGATCGTTCGCATGATGGAACCCGAATCCCAGGGCATACCGATAGAAGTTTATTGCTTTTCGAACAAAACGGCGTGGGTCGATTACGAGCGTATCCAGGGTAATATTTTCGACCATTTGCTGGCCATTCTGCCTGAGCTGTCGTTGCGTTTGTATCAGGCGCCTTCGGGGGCCGATTTCGCCCGGGGCCGGGATGCCACGCCGAACTTCGCGCCTGCCGGGCTCGCGCGGCTTACAGACACGAGGGACGGCGGGATGCGATAATTCCGCTTTCGCTACCGGAGCCATACATGAAACAAATCACGGCCATCATCAAGCCGTTCAAGCTGGACGAAGTGCGCGAAGCCTTGGCTGAAATCGGGGTAAGCGGCCTTACGGTGACCGAAGTCAAGGGGTTCGGCCGTCAAAAAGGGCACACCGAGCTGTATCGGGGCGCTGAATACGTCGTCGATTTCCTGCCCAAGATCCGCATCGACGTCGTGCTGGCGGCCGACATGGCGGACGCCGCCATCGACGCGATCGTCAAGGCGGCACATACGGGAAAAATCGGCGACGGCAAGATATTCGTCACGGCCGTCGAGCAGGCGATCCGGATCCGCACCAGCGAGAGCGGGGTGGATGCCCTTTGAGTCCGAAAGGCCGAAGGGGTTCGTCGTTCGTTTTCAGAAGGATGTCAACGGCTTGCCGCCGGCTTGCCGCGCTTTTTGCGCCAGCGGCCAAAAATCCGGAAGAAAGCATTCGCTGACCAGCAGCGGCTGCCTGTCGCGCCAGAATACCGAACATCGCACGAGCATCCGATGAGCGGGAGGGCAGTCGTTCTTCAGCTTGCGGCGCACGGAGTCGTACAGCGTTTGCCAGGGCTTCAGGCGCTGAACGGCGAAACGGCTGCGCCTTACCTGGCTGTCATGATAGAGCATGTCCGCAAGCGGTCGGGTGCGCAGGCGCCGTATGCCTTGCCACGTGCCGTGCGAGGCGCGCAGGGGCGTAAAGCTGCGCGCAAAGACGCAGGGGACGCCGTCCAGGCTCATGATGATTTCCCGCACCCATACGGGATGGCGAGAGGGCAGATCGAGCATCCAGGCCTCGTCCTGGCGCAAGCCGCCGGCGTATTCACGAACGACCTGGAGCTCGAGCGCGCCTACGCGGCGCAGCCCCGTGGTCAGCGCATGCGGCCGAAAAAGCCAATAGGACTGCTGCCTGGTGAATGAAGGATTGCGATGGCCGAGCCAGTTCTTTGCGGCGGATAAATGAAGTTCCATAAACCGTATTATCGCCAAAGTCATAAAATAGAGCTCATGGAAAAAATCCGAATTTCGAAATTGATGGCCGAGCAAGGCTTGTGTTCCCGACGCGAGGCGGATGCCTATATCGAGCGGGGCTGGGTCCGCGTCGACGGCGTCGTGGTATCCGAGTTGGGAAGCAAGGCCTATCCGCATCAGAAAATCTCTCTGGAGCGCCAGGCCAGGCAGCGGCAGACCGCGCGCGTAACCATATTGCTGAACAAGCCGGTGGGCTACGTCTCGGCCCAGGCCGAACGGGGTTACCGGCCCGCGGTGAGCCTGATCACGGAGGCGTCGCGCTATCGTGGCGACAAGTCGCCGCTGCGGTTCGATACCATGCATTTGCGCGGCCTGGCGCCGGCCGGCCGGCTGGACATCGACTCCCAGGGACTGCTGGTCTTGACGCAGGACGGACGGATTGCGCGCCAACTGATCGCCGACGACTCCGAAATCGACAAGGAGTACCTGGTCAGGGTGCAGGGCAAGATGGCGGGCAACGGCTTGGCCATGCTGCGGCATGGGCTGGTGCTGGACGGCCAGGCGCTGCGTCCGGCCCAGGTGAGCTGGCAGAACGAGGATCAATTGCGCTTTACGCTGCGCGAGGGAAAAAAACGCCAAGTACGGCGCATGTGCGAGCTGGTCGGCCTGAAGGTGGTGGGCTTGAAGCGGGTCCGCATGGGGCGCATCATGCTTGGCGATCTACCGCCGGGGCAGTGGCGCTATTTGAAGGAAAACGAGCGCTTTCTTTGAGGCGGCGGCAAACAGCGGCGTGAAGAGGCGCGGTGAGCTTTGCGCCGTCAGCCGGCGTTTTGGTTCAGCGCATGTCCGGCTCGGTCGTCCTGCGCCAGCTGTTTCTCCAGCCATGGCATGGCGGCCTGCAGTTCCTTGTACAAGGTCCAGGGCGGATTGAGAACGAAGACGCCGCTGCCGTGCAGGCCGAAGCCGTCGGCGCCGGGCTTTTTGACGGTCAAGGCGGCGTGCACCCACGGAGTCGAAAGGCGCTCGAGGGCGCGCGCCATTTCGTGCGCCTCGCGGCGCTGGACTTGCGGGTACCAGACGACGAAACATCCCGTGGCAAACCGCTTCAAGCCGTCGTTGACCGCCTGCAGGACGCGCCGATAGTCCTGTTTGCTTTCGTACGAGGGGTCTATGATCGATATGCCGCGGCGAGGCAAAGGGGGCAGCAGTCCCTTCATGCCATCGAAGCCGTCTTTGGCATATAGCGTGGTTTGTCTTTGCGCCGCCTTGCCCTGATGCGCAAGATTGCGCTTGAGCACGTCGATCTCGGTCGGATGCAATTCGAACAGGTGCAGTTTGTCGCCGGATCGCATGATCGACAGGGCCAGCCAGGGCGACCCCGGATAATAGTTGGCGACGCCGTCGGGGTTGAGCCGCTGAATCTCTTGCAAATAGCGCTCGATGAGCGGTGGCGGATGAGCGGCCCGCAGGACGCGGTCCAGGCCGTCCGTGACTTCGCCGCTTTGCGTCGTCCAGTCGCTGCGCAGGTCGTACAGGCCCGCTCCGGCGTGGGTATCGATGATCCAGTAGGGTGTGTCCTTGCGATTGAAATAGTCCAGAATGTGGATGAATACGGCGTGCTTGAGAACGTCCGCGTGATTGCCCGCGTGAAAGGCATGACGATAGCTGAACAAGAAATTTCCTTTATGAGTCGGGGAGCGCGGCCGGCATGTCGAGGATATTATCGGTCACGATCGCGCTGCATCCCCAGTGTATCAATTGCCGTGCGCGCTGGACATGATTGACCGTCCATACGACGACGCGCAGGTTCGCGTCCAGGGCGGCCCGGACGTGTTCCTTCCGGGTGCCGCCGTCCTTTAGGTGTATGCTGACGCACTCCAGCCGCCGCGCCTGGTCCAGATGCCCGGCAGCCAGGGACTGATCGATCAGCAGGCCGCGAGGCAGCTCGGGCGCCGCCTCCATGGCGGCGCGCAGCGCGTCGACGGAGAATGAGGAAAGCAGCGGAGCCGGGCCGGCTCCCTCCCAGAGCGCGTGCGCCAGCTCGGCGACGCGGCGGCCGGTCAAAGCCTCTAGGCCCGGGTCCGGCTTGATCTCGATATTGCTGGCGATGCCGTTGGCCTGGGTGTAGCGTGCGATGGCCTGCAACGTCGGCACGGGCTCGCCGGCGTATGCGGGCGAATGCCATCCGCCCGCGTCCAACAGCGCCAGCGCGCTCAAGGGCATCATAGAGGCGGGGCCGTGGCCGTTCGTCGTCCGGTCCAGCTCATCGTCGTGCAGCAATATGGCGTGCCGGTCCGCGCTGAGCTTGACGTCGTACTCCATCATGGCGAAACCATGCCTGGCGCCCAGCCGGATCGCCGCCAGCGTATTTTCCGGTGCTTGCAGGCCGGCGCCGCGATGCGCTATTTTGGCCGGATAAGGCCAGGAAAATGTATCGGTCGTCATGGATAAGGGACTCGAAGAGCGGGAATTCCCCCGATTTTATAACTGTCCTTGCGGCGGCGATCCGTACATCGTGTAGTGGTAAACTGCGTAAAATTTTGTACTCCAGTCCGTTTTTTCATCTTGGCGATCATGGTCGCTTTTTTTGATGCAACCAGCGTGCCCGGTCATTTCCCGGCCGGCTTCGCTAATGGGTGACTCATGTTTGATTTCATTCGTACGCACCAGCGTCTGATGCAGTTGATTCTGCTGGTGCTGATTCTTCCGTCTTTTGTATTGATCGGCGTCAGCGGCTACTCGACTTACGTGTCGGGCGATCATGACCTGGTGAAGGTCGGGGATTCCAACATCACGCTTCAAGAGTTCGACCAGGCGCGCCGCCGTCAGCTCGAGCAGGCACAGGGCATGGCGCAAGGCGATTTCGATCCTTCCGCGCTCGAAAATCCCTTCGTGCGCAGCGCGTTGCTCGAATCGCTGATCGACAGGCGCGTGCAGATCGACGTCGCCACCGAGCAGCGCTTCAGCGTATCCGACAATGCCTTGCGCGAGGCCATCGCGTCCTTGCCGCAGCTGCAGGAAGACGGCCAGTTTTCCCTGGCCCGCTACGATCAGTTGTTGTCGTCCATAGGCCTGACGACGCGGGATTTTGAGCAAAGCCAACGCGCGGAGCTGGCCATCGGGCGCGTTCTGGATCCGGTGATTCAATCGGCTTCGATACCGAATGTCGTCCTCGAGGGCCTGCGCACCGCGCTGACCGAAGAACGCGATGTGCGCTTGGCGCTATACCAGGCCGCCGATTATCGGAAGGACGTGCGGGTCAGCGACGAGGATGCGCAGGCCTGGTATGAACAAAACAAGGAAAGCCTGAGCTTGCCCGAGCAGGTCGGTATCCAGTACCTGTTGCTCAATGAGCAGGCCGCAATGGGCAATCTGCCGGCGATCGACGAGCAGGCCTTGCGCGACTATTATGATCAGAACAAATCTCGGTATGTGCAGCCTGCGCGGGTCAACGTCAGCCATATCCAGGTTAGCGTGCCGCCCGGCGCGGACGAGGAGCAGCGCCGCGCAGCGCAAGCCAAGGCCGAGAAATTGGCAGCCGAGGCGAAAGCCGACCCCGCCGGCTTTGCCGATTTGGCGAAAGCGCAATCCGAGGATGCCGGCACGTCCGGCGGCGGCGGTACGCTGGGCTGGATCACCAAGGGTTCTTGGCCGGCCGAAGTCGAAGAGGTCGTCTTCGCGCTGTCGTCCCAAGAGGTCTCGCCCGCCGTACCCGGTCCGGGGGGCTATCACGTATTCATCGCCAACGAGGTTCAACCGGAGCAGGGCGAAAGCTTCGAGCAGGCGCGCTCGAAGGTCGAGCTCGAAGTGCGTCGCCAATTGGGCGCCGAGCGGTTCGCCGACATGGCGACGCAGCTCACCGGCCTGGTGTACGACAACCCGTCCAGCCTGCAGCCCGCCGCCGATGCCTTGGGCCTTGCGCTGAAAACGGCGACGGGCGTGACGCGCGACGGCTTGCTGCCGGCCGATCAGGTGGAAGGCGATGCGGCGTCGGCCAGCGACGATGCCGCCGTGCTCGATGATCCTCGTTTGCGTCGCGCCGTGTTCATGCCGCAGTCTTACACGGAAAAGCGCAATACGGGCATCGTCGAAATATCGCCCGACACCATGATCGTGGCGCGTATCGATGCCGTCACGCCCGCGCAGGTTCCTCCTTTCGAACGAGTGGAAAAAACGGTCAAGGACCAGCTGCTGCAGGAGCGCGCGGCCAAGGCGGCAAAAGAAGCGGGCGAAAAGGCCCTGGCGGCATTCCAGCGGCCTGACGCTTCCGAGGCGGGCCTGGGCGACGTCCAGACCATCAGCCGTATCGATACTCATGGGCTGATCAAGCCGGTTCTGGATGCCGCCTTCAACATCTCCGCCGATACGGCGTTGCCCGCTTATACCGGTGTCGATCTTCCCCAGGGCTACGTCGTGATAAGGCTCGATGCCGTCAAGCCCGGCAATCCGGATGACGACCGTCTTGCCGGCTTGGGCGATCAATTGGCCCAGTCATGGGGCATGGCCGAGCAACGCGCCGTTCTTCAGGCTCTCAGGACGCAGGCACAGGTCAAACTGCTGCCAGAGGCACAAAAAGCCATAGACGGGGATCTGGAATCGGAGTGATTCCGGCTCGATGATCGCCGCATCCCGGCGGATGCGGCGAGAACGGCACAGGCTCAGCCGCCTTCGATCAGCAGGCCTTTCAGCTCTTTCCAGACATTGTCGGCCAGTATGGACTGGGCATCCGCGTTCGGGTGGATACCGTCATCCTGAAAGAGCGACCTGTCCATGGCCATGCCTGCCAACAGGAAAGGAACCAGCCCGGTCTGGTATTTGTCCGCCAGCGCGGCGTACATGGCATGGAACTGTTCGGTATAGGTCTTGCCGTAGTTGGGGGGGATATGCATCCCGACCAGCAGCGCGCGCGCCGAGCGTTCCTTGGCCATTTCGATCATGCTCGCCAGGTTTTGTCGAGTCATGGACAGCGACAATCCGCGCAAGGCGTCGTTGCTGCCCAGCTCGATAATGACAATATCCGGCCGATGCCGATCCAGCGCGGCCGGCAGGCGACTCAGTCCGCCGCTGGTCGTGTCGCCGCTGATGCTGGCGTTGCGTATCTGGTATTCTGCATGCTCGTCTTCGAGACGCTTGGCGATGATTTCCACCCAGCCGCTGCCGCGCGGCAACCCATATTCCGCGGACAGGCTATCGCCCACCACCAATATGGTTTTCACGGCGCGGGATGCGGGCGCGGCGGGTTGCGCCATGGCCGAGCCGGCCATTTGCGCCAGGAAGACCACGATGATCATTGCAGCACGATAAGGCCAAATAAAACTCATGAGCTATATTCATTCCATAGAAGTTCAAGGACTATGCCAGAAGGTAACGGACTCTTCGGGCACCTTGACCATTTTAGATAATGTCAGTTTCCATGTCGCCCAGGGACAGGCATTAGCTATTACAGGCAGTTCCGGTTCCGGCAAATCGACGCTGCTCGGCCTGATGGCGGGGCTCGACGTGCCGACCAGCGGCAAGGTCCATCTCTTGGGCCATGACTTGTTCAGCCTGGACGAAGAGGGGCGCGCGGCGTTGCGCGCCCGGCACGTCGGTTTCGTGTTTCAGTCTTTTCAACTGCTGCCCAATCTGACCGCCTTGGAGAACGTCATGCTGCCGCTGGAGCTGGCGGGCAAGCCGGCGCATGCCGAAGCGCAAGCCATGTTGGAACGCGTGGGGCTGGTAGACCGCCTGGGGCACTATCCCAAGACTCTTTCCGGAGGGGAACAGCAGCGCGTGTCGCTGGCGCGGGCCTTCGTCGTGCGTCCCAGCGTGCTGTTCGCCGACGAGCCGACGGGCAGCCTGGACGCGCAAAACGGTAAAATGATCATCGAGCTCATGTTCGATCTTCATCGCTCGCATGGAACGACCCTGGTATTGGTAACGCACGATCCGGCGCTGGCCGCGCTTTGTCAAACCGAGATTCGCCTTCAGGCCGGGCGCCAGGTTTCGGCGCAGGCGGCATGAACGTGTTCGTATCCCTCATTCCTGTAAGCGATGTCATGATTGCGCGATTCGGTATCCGACTGCGGGTGGTGGTCATCTCTGGTTTTCTGTTTTTGTTCGGCGCGTCGCCGGCCGTGGCGCAAGGCGACATGCAGCGCTTGCTGCACAAGCCGGTGCCCGGCGGCGTCGCCGTTCTGGCGTTGGGCGACGGCGATGCCGCGCCGCTGGCCCACTATGCGGGTAACCGCCTGATGGTGCTGCGCGACACCGATCGGCAATGGGTCGCTTTCGTGGGCATCGACCTGAAGGCCAAGCCGGGGCCGGCCAGCATCCGCGTGCGGCAGGGGCGGGCGGAGCGGGCGGTGCCGTTCGACATCAAGGCCAAGGCGTACAAAGAGCAGCGCATCACCTTGAAGAACAAGGCCCACGTCAATCCCGATCCGGAACAGGTCAAACGTTTCGAGCGCGAATATAAAATCCAGATGGAGGCGTATTCGCGATTTCGTGACGCCATGCCGAGCAATGTCCTGCTCGACAGGCCGGTGAGCGGCAGGCTCTCCAGCCCGTTCGGCCTGCGGCGCTTTTTCAACGGCGAGGAACGCAATCCCCATTCAGGGCTGGATTTCGCCGTGCCGCAGGGGACGCCGGTCAAGGCGCCAGCGGCGGGTATCGTCACGATCGTGGACGATTTCTTTTTCAATGGCAAGACGGTGTTCGTGGACCATGGGCAAGGCCTCGTCACCATGTATTGCCACCTTTCTGCTTTTTCGGTCAAGGTGGGCGACGTGGTGGCGCGCGGCCAGGAGCTGGGTAAAGTCGGCGCGACCGGCCGAGCGACAGGGCCGCATTTGCACTGGAATGTCAGCCTGAACAACACGCGCGTCGACCCCGCCATATTCATAGGCGCGTTTCAGCCTTGAAGACGCATCGATCCGCGTGGCCCGTCTTTTTCCACGGACTGAGGGACAGCCTTTCGATCGCCTTGGGATATTTGCCTGTGGCGATTTCTTTCGGCTTGGCGGCCATCCATGCGGGTTTCGCGCCTTGGGTGGCCGTGCTGATTTCCATCCTCGTATACGCGGGCGCGGCGCAGTTCATCTTGATCACCTTGCTTGCCGGGGGAGGGTCGCCCGTCAGCGTGATAGGCATCGTGCTGCTCATGAACGTGCGGCATGTGTTCTACGGCCCCGCGCTGGCCTCGCGCCTGGATTCCTCATCGCGCCGGTTGCCGACGCCCCTTCTGGCCGCAGGCTTGACCGACGAGGTGTTCGCGACCTCGATCAGCAAGCTCGCCGAGCGTCCCGGCCATGAACGGGAATACTGGTATGCGGGCCTGCAGCTCGGCGCCTACCTCGCCTGGGTGGCGGGCACGGCGCTGGGCGCTTACTTCGGCAAGGATTGGCTTCAATCGTCGGCGGTCCTGGCCCAAACCCTCGGCTTTGTCTTGCCGGCGCTGTTCTTCGCCCTGTTGCTGGAAATCCGCGGCATCGTCCCGTGGTACGTGCTGGCGGGAGCGGCGGCCATGACGCTGATCGGCATGGCCGTGTTGCCGGCCTACGGGGCCATCGTCGCGGGAATGCTGGCCGGGGCCTTGCTGCGTTTTCGCCGCGCGCGCGGCGCCTAGCGGGACATCGACATATGCAGACCGGCACAGTGATCTGGATCGTCGTCGTCATCGGCATCGGCACGTATTTGATTCGGCTTTTGCCCATGCTCTGGCACGACAGGGATGGCAAGAGCGGCGCGCGTCCCGCCAACTGGCGCTATGCGCTGGACGCCGTCGGCCCTTCCGCCATCGTGGCGCTGCTTGTCCTGTCGTTTTGGGACATGCTGAGCCCCATGCCCACTTGGAAGGCGGGGATGCCCATCCTGGCCGGCTTGGCGGGCGTATGGCTGGGAAAACACTATTTGAAAACCATAGCCTGGGCCACGCTTGGCGGCGTGTTGGCCTACGGGCTGGTCGTGGGAGCGATGGGATGATCCATTCGGCGGGCATATGCATCGAGTCCGGTTCAACGCACGCCTTGCACCTCGATGCCGGCGGCATGGCGCAGTGGATCGACACGCTCGGCCTGGAAGACCGGGTCGGGTTGAGCTTCATCGAAGGTAGCCATGGAGGCATCCTGCATGCCGCGCTGGATGCCGAGGTAGCGGCATGCCTTGCTCCGGGCCTGGATACCTTGGGCTTGCGCGACAGGGTGATCGAGCCCGCCGCGGGGGCGCCACGGGATCTCGAACGGGAAATCCTGATCGCCATGCTGCTCTCGCCGCTAGGATTCAGGCTTCCGAGCCTGGCCGAGCTTCGAGCGGCGGTACGCATACGGATGAACATCGTCCATGCGGCGCAGAGAACGGCGCTGGCTTTCGATACGGAACAGGCCGAGCGTCCCGAGGACGACTGGGTATATGCGCAAGAGACGGGATTCACGGTACGCCCGGACAAGGACCTGATAACCGCATTGGTCAACGCGACCCAGCCGGGAGACGCCGGCAAGCGCTATTCTTTTTCCTGCTATCGAGCGACGGAATATATTCTGCTCTTGGCGATTGCCCAGGAACTCGCCTCGTCCAACCCCGAACTGATGCGGGCGCTGCAGCGGCAGTGGGAAATCCGCGCCATTATGTCCGGCGAATTCCACGAAGTATTCTTGACCGAGTACGGCACGCTGGAGCAGCCTTTGCCGCTGACCTATTTTGTGCCCGGGGACCGCGTCTGGTTCCGAAACCCCGACATGACGTCGGCCAATGCCGAAGGCTATGAGGGATCCTGGGTATTTTATCTGGGCGGGGGCCTGTTCACGAACTTCTGGAAGCCCGAGCATCCCTATACGCTGGAAAGCAAATGCCTGGAGCTGTTTCACTGGCGTGACGGCGCTTTCCAAGACCGGCATGGGGTCTGGCGCGTCGATGAGTCCGTCGTGGCGGAGCGGGTGGAGCGCTCGTACGAAGATCCGGAAGCCGTCGGCCGGATACTCGCCGCCATGCAGCGCGTGCGGGATCCGCGCGGCGTCTACAGGCAGGGTGGCTGTATGGACGCAACCCGCGAATGCGCTCGTTTGGTCTGTCCGGGCAGCGCTCAGTTGATGTTGCCGGACGCGCCGGCTCGTTAGCACGCATGCTTTGTCACAGGAAATGGTCGAGTATGCGACGGCTGCCCTTGTCCAGGTCGGTAATGCGCGGAATCAGGAATTGCACGCCGTGAATATCGGCGATAAGGAGAGCCGCGCCCGATAGGCGGCGTATGTCTTCTTCGGCGCGCAGCGTCAGCGCGGTGGCGCCGCGATCCGTATCGATCTGCCAAGTGCTGGGTGTCGCCATGCTGGAGGCGTGGCGAATGCGTCGTATCCGCGGGATGAATTCGCGGTTCTCCAGTTCTTCGATCACAAGCCGGCGCGCCGCGTCGGAAAGCTCGTCCAGCGACCCTATCCAGGCGAGTTCGCTGCCGTCTTCGCCAACCAGCGCGATTCCCGAGTCGGGTGATGAAATGGGAAAGCCGCGCACGGGAACGACCCGGTCATAAACCTGATCGCCCATTCCCAGGCTGAGTTTGCCGAATGGATCCCGGGTCAAGTACAAGTCGTCGTTGCTCGCGCTCATTGGAGGTCGCCTTTTTCGCTAAACCGTTCCGGCATGGTCGACTTTCCCCCATTCTTCGGCGGATGTATCGGCAGGGTGTTCCGCTTGCGCCAGATGCAGCCGAGTGTAATGTCCATTGCGGGTCAATAGCTCGGCGTGAGAGCCGATCTCGACGATTGTGCCGCGATCCATGACGACCAGGCGATCCGCCTGTTTCAGCGTGCTGAGCCGATGGGCGATGGAAATGGTGGTGCGTCCTCTGACTAGATTGTCCAGGGCGCGCTGAATTTCCTTTTCCGTCGCCGTGTCGACGGAGGAAGTCGCTTCATCCAGTATCAGGATCGCCGGATCGATAAGCAGGGCGCGGGCGATCGATATGCGTTGGCGTTCGCCGCCGGACAAGGCCTGGCCGCGCTCTCCCACCAGGGAATCGTAGCCGTGCGGCAAGCGCAGAATGAAATCATGGGCATGCGCCGCGCGCGCCGCCGCCACGATTTCGCGCCGATCGGCGTCGGGTTTGCCGTAGGCGATGTTTTCCGCGACCGTTCCGAAAAACAGGAAGGGCTCCTGCAGGACCAATCCGATTCGGCTGCGGTAGTCGGCGAGAGAGAGGCGCCGGATGTCCACGCCGTCGAGATAGATGGCGCCTTCGCTTACATCGTAGAAACGGCAGATAAGATTCACCAGCGTGCTTTTTCCCGATCCGCTATGGCCGACCAACCCTATCATTTCTCCGGGCGAGATGGACAGATTCAACCCGCGCATGACGGTGCGATTGCCGTATCGGAAACCGACGTTTTCGAGATCGATCCGGCCCGCCACTTTTTCCAGGCGCACGGGCCGGGCCGGCTCGGGTACGGTCGATACTTGATCCAGGATGTCGAAGATCCGCTTGGCGCCGGCCGCCGCTTTCTGGGTGAACGAAACGATGCGGCTCATCGAATCCAGCCGCAGATAAAAACGGCTGATGTAGGCAAGGAAAGCGGTCAGCACCCCGACCGTAATGCCGTGGCCCGCCACCAGCCAGATTCCGAACGCCCAGACTACCAGCAAGCCGATTTCGGTCAGAAGGGTGACGGTGGGCGAAAACAGCGACCATAAGGCATTGACCCGATCGTTGACGGCCAGGTTGCGGTTATTGGCCTCGCGAAATCGCGTGACCTCGCGCTTTTCCTGCGCAAAGGCCTTCACCACGCGTATACCCGGTATGGTGTCGGCCAGCACGTTGGTGACTTCCGACCAGACCCGGTCGATCTTTTCAAACCCGCGGCGCAACCTGTCCCGAACCAAATGGATCAGCCAGATGATGAGCGGCAAGGGCAAAAGGGTAGCCAATGCCAGCTCCGGATTGATGGACACCAGAATGGCCGCGGTCATCAGTATCATCAGCACGTCGGTGAGAAAGTCGAGCAGATGCAGCGACAGGAATACGCAAATGCGATCGGATTCGGAGCCGATGCGCGAAATCAGGTCGCCGGTGCGCTTGCCGCCGAAATATTGCAGGGGCAACGACTGCAAGTGGCGGTAGGTGGCGGTTCGCAGATCCGCGCCGATGCGTTCGCTGACCCAGGCAAGTAAAAACGTGCGAGCCCAACCGAGCACCCATGCCAGCAGCGATGACGCCAGCAATCCGCCCAAATACAGGCGCACCAGTCCCCAGTCTATCGGCTTGCCGTTCTGGAAAGGGATGAGCACGTCATCCATTAGGGGCATGGTCAAGTATGGCGCGACCAATGACGCAGCGGTGGATGCCAGGGTCAGAAGCAGGCCCGCCAGTAGCGCGACACGATACGGTCGGGCGAACCGCCATAGACGCAGCAAGGCCCATGTCGAAGGGGGGGGACGGGAGGCGCCCGCATTCGACGTTGCGGCCTCGTCCTGCGGGCGCGCTGTCATGGCTTGCCGGGCCTGAAATGTCGCCGTCAGCCGCAAGGCCGCGCCGTTACGGCCCAGCGTGAATCGCCAGTGGGCCAGACGGGCGCGCGCGTCGCACAACTCCAACATGCCGACGCCGGCGTGATCGCTGTGGCGCAGGCTGATTTCCGGGGCGAGTGGCCAGGACCGGGCCTGATTGTCGTCAAGTGAAAGCGCCGCCAGACGGCGATCGGTGACGACCACCAGGCCGGTTTTGAACTGCAAATGGGTGTCGAGATCGGTTTCCAGCCAGGCCAGGACGGGCTCGCCGGGGTCGAGCAGGCGACGAACGATCGCTTGCCAGAAAACGGGCAAATCATCCGGAGCGATCTTCCGGCTATCGAGGGTGGCTTCCATCTAATCCGCTTTGACGGGCTGCCCAAAGGGGCGAAACATGACAAGGTAGTGCAAGATTGCGACGGTCTGGATATCCGGAGAGCGGCACGATCGAATTTTAGTGTGTATTTGCATTTCCAGCGCTACAATTTTTTCGCCTTTCGCAACAGGCCTATGCCTAGCTGTAGCGCTCTATTTTTTGGTGCTCATAATGCAGAACAAGACGATAGCTTTTATAAAGATGCAGTCTTTGCGAGGGCCGAGCATTTGGGCCTACCGGCCCGTCGTCGAAGCGTGGGTCGATATCGGCGACCTGGAGGATTATCCTTCCAATCTCATTCCGGGTTTGCCGGAACGCTTGACCGGATGGATGCCGACCTTGATCGAGCATCGCTGCAGCGTGGGCGAGCGTGGCGGATTCCTGCAGCGATTGCGAGACGGCACATGGCCGGCGCATATCATGGAACATGTTGCGCTGGAGCTACAGAACCTGGCGGGCATGCCAGGGGGCCTCGGCCGCGCACGGGAAACGTCCAGGCGGGGGATCTACAAGGTCATTGTGCGTGCCTGGCATGAGCCCGTTACGCGCGCCGCGTTGTACGCCGCGCGTGATTTGCTCATGGCGGCCATCGAAGACCGGCCTTTCGACGTGGATGGCGCCATTTCGTCCTTGCGCGAGATGAACGAGGGCCTGCGTCTCGGACCCAGTACCCATTGCATCGTGGATGCGGCGGACGACAGGGATATCCCCTGCATACGCTTGAATGAAGCCAATCTCGTTCAATTGGGATACGGCGCCAATCAGCGCCGCATATGGACGGCGGAAACGAGCCTTACCAGCGCCATCGGAGAAAGCATCTCGCGCGACAAGGAACTGACGAAAACGCTGCTGCGGGCATGCGGCGTGCCCGTGCCGGAAGGGCGTCTGGTCGACAGCGCCGAGCAAGCATGGGAAACAGCGCTATCCATCGGCCTGCCCGTGGTCGTCAAGCCGGTCGACGGAAATCACGGCCGCGGCGTTTTTACCAATCTTCTCAGCCGAATCGAAGTCGACGCGGCCTACGACGTGGCTGTCGAAGAAGGCAGCGGTGTCATGGTGGAGCGCCATATCCAGGGCGACGAGCATCGCCTGCTGGTCGTGGGCGATAAGCTGGTGGCGGCGGCGCGCGGCGACTGTGCCGTCGTGACGGGAGACGGCGCCCGCCGCGTCGACGAGTTGATCGAGCTGCAGCTGAACTCGGATCCGCGCCGCGGCCGCGACGAAGACCATCCCTTGAACGTCATCCGCCTGGACTCCGCCGCGCGGCTCGAATTGAAGCGCCAGGGACTGGCGGCCGACTCGATCATCGAACCGGGCCGCGTCGTTCTGATCCAACGTAACGGCAACGTATCCATCGACGTTACGGATAGCGTGCATCCCGCCGTTGCTCAAGCCGCCGTGCTGGCCGCGCGCGTCGTCGGCCTGGACATAGCGGGCGTGGACCTGGTCGCGCAGGATATCTCCAGGCCGTTGGCGGAGCAGGGCGGCGCCATCGTCGAGGTCAATGCCGGGCCGGGCTTGCTCATGCACTTGAAGCCGGCGCAAGGACGGTCTCGTCCGGTAGGACAGGCGATAGTCGATCATCTGTTCGCGCCTGGCGACCAGGGCCGCATTCCTCTGGTCGGCGTCAGCGGGAGCAAGGGCAAGACCACGGTGGCCAGGCTGGTCGCCCGCTTGCTGCAATTGCACGGCTGCTATACCGGATTGGCCTGCAGCACGGGCTTGTACTTCGATAATCGTCACGTCAAGAGAGCGGATGCCGCGACATGGCAGGACGGCCGCCGCATCCTGCTAAACCGCGCCGTGCAGGCCGGAGTGATCGAAAACGGCCATCGCGGCATACTCACCGAAGGCCTGGCCTATGACCGGTGCCTGGTCGGCATCGTGACGAATCTCGATCCGGCTGAAACCTTGCCTGACCTGGACATTCACGACTCGGAGCAATTGGCCAGGGTCGTGCGCACGCAAGTGGACGTCGTATTGCCGGAGGGCTTCGCGGTACTGAATGCCGATTCGCCCTCGGTTGCTGACATGGCGTCGCTGTGCGACGGCGACGTCATTCTCCACGGCTGCGATGAACACATTCCCGCCATCCAGGCGCATTTGGTTCGAGGCCGTCGAGCCGTTTTCGCGCGCGGCGGGATGATCATCCTGGCGACCGGGCGCAGCGAAGTCGAGTTGATGCCGTTTACCGCCGCCATCGACGCCGAGGACGCGCGGCATGATTTTCAGCGAGCCAACATCATGGCCGCCGTGGCGACGGGCTGGGGCTTGGGCATAAGCACAGATCAAATCCGGGCCGGCATCGCGTCGTTCGCCGCCTACCCGACGCCCATCATCGCCACGCCTTTGCCGGCCTGAATCCCCGACTCAGCACCCGCCAACCAAGGCCATAAGGAAATCATCCATGGATGTCTCACGTGTGAGGGCGTTGAGAGGCCCGAACCTCTGGTGCCGTCAAACCGCCATCGAGGCCGTCGTATCGTACGACGAGTCCGACTATCTTGCCGACGGCGCAACGGAATTCGAAACGCGCTTGCGCAGCAGATTTCCGGGCATCGACATCGTCAAGCCTTCCACCTGGAGTCCTCGCAATTCGGTCGCCCACGCCCTGGCGTATGCCGCGCTGAGGCTGCAGGCGCTGGCGGGTTGCCAGGTCGCTTTCAATCGCGTTGCCGAAACGATCGAGGCAGGGGTCTACCAGGTCGTGGTTGAATACACCGAGGAGGACGTGGGCCGGATGGCTCTGGAGATCGCAAGGCGATTGTGCCTGGCCGTTGTGCAGGAAGCGCCGTTCGATCTGTCCGACGCCGTGCTGCGCTTGAAGGCGCTCAACGAGGACGTGCGCCTGGGGCCCAGTACCGGCTCCATCGTCCAGGCGGCGTCCAGGCGGGGAATACCATGCCGGCGTTTGAATCGGGGCAGTCTTGTGCAATTGGGCTGGGGGCGCAAAAGCCGCCGGGTTCAAGCGGCCGAGTCGGACGCCAGCAGTGCCATCGGGGAGGATATCGCCCAGGATAAGAACCTTACAAAGGCCTTGCTGGCGGCGGCAGGCGTATCCGTGCCGGAAGGCCGCGTGGCATACAGCGCCGACGAGGCCTGGGAAGCGGCGACGCAGATCGGCTCGCCTGTGGTCATCAAGCCGGTCGACGGCAACCAGGGCAAAGGCGTGACGGTCAACGTGCACGGCCGCGAACAGGTGACGTCGGCGTATGAGCATGCGGCCCGGATCAGCCGGGGCGTCATCGTGGAGCGTTATTTTCACGGCCACGACTTTCGCCTGCTGGTCGTGGGCGACAAGCTCGTGGCCGCGGCCCGGCGCGATCCTCCCCAGGTGATAGGCGACGGTGTCCGTAGCATTGTCGAACTGGTCGAGCGGATCAATGCCCATCCGGACCGTGGCGACGGACACGGCACGGCATTGACCAAGATCTGCCTGGACGCCATTGCCTTGGCCGTCATGGCCGGGCAGGGATACGCGCCGGACTCGATTCCGGCGCCCGGGGTGCAGGTTACGCTGCGCAACAACGCCAACTTGAGCACGGGCGGCACGGCAACCGACGTGACGGACCACGTGCATCCCGACTTGGCGGCATGCGCGGTCGCGGCGGCGCAGATGGTGGGCTTGGATATCTGCGGCATCGATCTCGTCAGCGAAAATGTCTATGATCCCCTGGACAGCCAAAGCGGCGCCATCGTTGAGGTCAATGCGGCGCCGGGGCTGCGCATGCATCTCGCGCCGTCCTTCGGGAAAAGCCGTCCCGTGGGCGAGGCGATCGTCGATATGCTGTTCGCGCAGGAAGAGACGGGCAGGATACCCGTGGTGGCGGTGGCCGGCACCAATGGAAAAACGACGACGGTGCGCTTGATCGCCCACTTGATCGCCTGCATGGGATGGCGCGTGGGCATGACCAATTCAGACGGCGTATACATAGGCGGGCAGCGCATCGATACGGGCGATTGCAGCGGTCCGCGCAGCGCGCGCAATGTGTTGCTGCATCCCGAAGTGGACGCCGCCGTGTTCGAAACGGCGCGAGGCGGCATTCTGCGCGAAGGCCTGGGATTCGATCGTTGCGACGTCGCCGTCGTTACCAATATCGGCGCCGGCGACCATCTGGGGCTCAGCTACATCAGCACCGTCGAGGACCTGGCGATCGTCAAGCGCGTCATCGTCGAGAATGTCGCGCCGAATGGCATGGCCGTGCTCAATGCCGCCGACCCCATGGTTGCCGCCATGGCGCAGAACTGCCCGGGCGCCGTGACGTTTTTCGCCATGGACCCCGATCATCCCGTGCTCAACACGCACCGGGCTCAGGGCCGGCGCGTGATCTGCGTCCAGGATGGCCATATCGTGTTGATCGAAGGCGATCATGCGCATCGTCTCGCGCTGAGCGATGTTCCGCTTACGCGTGGCGGCGCGATCGGTTTTCAGATTGAGAATGTCATGGCGGCGCTGGGCGCATTATGGGCCGTGAATCCGGATTGGGAAGCGATCCGGCATGGGTTGGCCACGTTCGTCAATGACGCCCGGACGGTACCGGGCCGGTTCAATGTGTTTTCGTACCGGGGCGCCACTCTGGTCGCCGACTACGGCCACAATCCCGATGCGATTCAGGCGCTGGTGCGGGCCATGGACAACATGCCGGCGGCCCGGCGCCGCGTGGTGATCAGCGGCGCTGGCGACAGACGCGATGTCGACATCAGGCGCCAGACCGAGATCCTTGGCGACGCTTTCGACGACGTTATTCTCTATCAGGACATGTGCCAGCGCGGCAGAGCGGACGGCGAGGTCGTCGCCCTGCTGCGGCAAGGCCTCGAGCACGCCCGCCGCACAAAGCGCATCCGCGAAATAAATGGCGAGTTTCTTGCCATCGATGCCGCCCTGGCGGACTTGCGGCAAGGCGATGTGTGCCTGATTCTGATCGATCAAGTCGACGATGCGCTGCGGCACATCACCATGCGTATCGCGGAACAGCAGGCGTAGAGGGGCCGCGTCTCAGCCTTTGACGCGTACGATTTTTTGCACCTGCGGCACGTGCCGCATGGCGCGTATGACCTGCGCCAAATGCTTTCGGCTGTCGACTTGGACCGTCAGATGCAGCAAGGTCGTTGCCGCGTCGTCCTGCATGGTCAGATGCATGATGTTGGAGTTGGCATTGGTGATTTCAGCGGCGAGCCTGCCGAGCACGCCGCGTTCGTTGATGATCGTGACGTCCAGGCGGGTGGAAAGGTGACGTGCCGTATTGGTGTCCCAGATGACCGGCACCCAGCGCTCGGGCTCGCGCGCCCGCTGGCGTTGCGCCACGGCGCATTCCTCCATGTGCACGACCAGCCCGTGGCCCAGGCGGATGCCCCCTATGATGGCATCGCCGGGCAGGGGGCCGCAGCACGGCGCCAATTGCACGGCCTGGCCTTCATTGCCGTGGATGATAATGGGCGCGCTGGTATGCGAGGTTATTTCATCCATGGCCGCCGCGGTGGTGGCCAGCAGCATGTTTTCGGGCGCGAATCGGCGCGCCACGACGGCCGCCAGCCGCTTGCCCAGGCCGATGTCGGCGAGGATCTCGTCGCGCGACGTGGCGCCGGAACCCTTCGCAAGCTTTTCCCACTCGGGATCGTCGTCCGCCGGCCGGGACAGGTTCAGTTCTTCGAATGCCTGGTTCAGCAAGCGCTGGCCGAACGCCACCGATTCTTCGTACTTGACAGTGCGCAAATAGTGGCGGATTTCCGAGCGGGCGCGGCCGGTGCGCACGTAATTGAGCCATTGCGCGCTGGGGCGGGAAGCGGGCGAGGTGATGATTTCGACGGAGTCGCCGCTTTTCAGCTCCGTGCGCAGCGGCGCGAATTCGCCGTTGATCTTGGAGGCGACCGCCTGATTGCCGATGTCGGTATGGATGGCGTAGGCGAAGTCGACCGGCGTCGCGCCCTTGGGCAGAGAAAGGATCTTTCCCTGCGGGGTGAAAACGTAGACGGCATCGGGAAACAAGTCGACTTTGACGTGCTCCAGGAATTCGCCCGAGTCCCCGGTCTGGCTTTGAATGTCCAGCAACGACTGCAGCCACTGATGGGTGCGTTTTTGCATGTCGTTCAGGGACATGTCGTCTTCTTTGTACAGCCAATGCGACGCGACGCCTTCCTCGGCGATGTGGTCCATGTCGCGTGTGCGGAACTGGAATTCCACCGGCGTGCCGTATGGCCCCACCAAGGTGGTGTGCAGCGACTGGTAGCCGTTCAGTTTAGGGATCGCGATGTAGTCCTTGAACTTTCCGGGCACGGGGCGATAGAGCTGATGCAGCGTGCCGAGGGCCAGATAGCATTCGGGCAGGGTGTGCACAATGACGCGAAAGCCATAGATGTCCAGCACGTCGGAAAAGGATTTTTTCTGTTCGACCATCTTGGTGTAGATGCTGAACAGCGACTTTTCCCGTCCTGTGACTTCGGCTTCGATGCCCGCCGCCGGCAACGCCACGCGCACGGCATCGGAAATCTTGCTGAGCACTTCACGGCGATTGCCGCGCGCGCCCATCATGGCGCGGTGCAGAACCTGATACCGGTTGGGATGGATCGCTTGGAAGCACAGGTCTTGCAGCTCGCGAAAGAGCGCGTTCAAGCCGAGGCGATGGGCGATCGGAGTATAGATATCCAGCGTTTCGCGCGCGATGCGCCGGCGTTTCTCGGGGCTGACGGCGTCCAGCGTGCGCATATTGTGCAGGCGATCGGCTATCTTGATCAGGATGACGCGCACGTCGCGCGCCATGGCCAGCAGCATTTTGCGAAAACTTTCGGCTTGCTGTTCGGCCTTGGTCGCGAATTCCAGTCTGTCGAGCTTGGACAGGCCGTCGACCAGTTCCGCGACGTCGGGGCTGAATTTTTCGGCAAGCTCCTGCTTGGGGACGTTCTGGTCTTCCATGACGTCGTGCAGCAGGGCGGCCATCAGGGCGTCGGCGTCCAGTTTCCAGCCCGCACAGATTTCCGTCACCGCGATGGGATGGGATATATAGGGTTCGCCGCTGGCGCGGAACTGTCCCAAGTGCGCCTGATCCGCAAAACGGTAGGCTTCGCGTACGCGCTCGATTTCTTTGGGATCGAGGTAGGTGCTGATCATCTGCGTCAACGACGCCAGGGACGCGATGGTATTCGGAGCCCGGTCGGCCGCCGTCGCCGCGGCGGATTTGCCGGAATTTTTCTTATTGGCGGGCTTGGCGCGCCTGCCTAGGCGGGATCCCTTCTTCAGAACGGCCAGGAATCCTGATGATGCACCGCGTAGACTGGAAAACGCCATGGGAAGCCTCGCGTATCAGGTCGGGACTTTGCGCAGCATTTCGATCCCGGTGACGCCGGCGGCGACTTCGCGCAATGCGGTAACGGCGGGCTTGTTCTTCGATTCGATGCGCGACTCATGGCCCTGGGCCAGCTCGCGGGCGCGATAGGTCGCGGCCAAGGTGAGGTTGAAACGATTGGGGATTTTTTCCAGACAGTCTTCGACGGTAATGCGAGCCATGGTAACCCTATATAGCGTAAGAAAAAGTTCAGTTGGAGGTCTTGCTGATGCCCAACTGGGAGAATAATCCGGCATTGCGCGCCGCTTGTGTTACATATCGTAGCCGATTTGCCGCGACGATTTGCCCAAGCTGCAGCAGCGCAGTGCTAAATTCTTGATTAATAATAACATATTGGCATTCGGAGGCGTGTGACATTTCGCTGCCCGCCGCCAGCAGCCGCCGCGCGATGACGTGGGGCTCGTCCTGGCCTCGCTTGCGCAATCTGGCCTCCAGGGCCTCGATGGACGGAGGGAGTATGAAAATGCCGACGGCGTCTGGAAAAAACTGGCGCACCTGGCGCGCGCCTTGCCAGTCGATCTCGAGGATGATGTCGCGTCCGTTTTTCAGCGCCTCGTCGACGCGGTCGCGGGGCGTGCCGTAGAAGTTGCCGTGCACCTCGGCCCATTCCAGCAGGCTGTTTTCCTCGCGCAGGGCATGAAAGGCCTCGACGTTGATGAAACGATAGTGCTTGTCGGCTTCTTCGCCGGGCCGGGGAGGACGGGTCGTGCACGATATCGATAGCTCCAGCGAGTCGTCCTGCCGGAGCAAGGCGTTGACCAGGCTCGATTTACCCGCGCCGCTGGGCGCGACGACCATGAAAATATTGCCGGAAAATGACATGTAAGATCAACCTTGGGATGAACCGAAAAGCATAGCAAATTTTAGGCTTCGCCGTCATCCAGAGTCTGTCCCAGGGCCAGCAGCACCGCCGCCAGGCAGGTGCCGTCATCGCATAAGAACACCAGCGTATCGCCGATGTTCATATTGAACGCCAGATCTTCGAACTGCCGTTGCGCTTCGTCCGGAGAGGCGATGGCCGTGACATGAACGTCGCCTTCCTTTTCGAACTGCTCGGCGGGAACGATGTCGGCGACGCGCTCCAGATCGGGCTCGCTGATGTAGGCATAGACCTTGAACAGATGGCCTTCCATGGTCAGGTCCAGGATGACGCCCTGTTCCTGAATGTCAATAATTTCACTTTGTACGATCATGTCGGGGCCTGCTGGCGGATACGTAGAGAGGGTGATCGATCGCGTTCAGACATCCAGGCAGGCAACGACGGGCGCATGGTCGGACGGCTGCTCGTTGGCGCGCGGCGCCTTGTCGATGATGCAGGCGATGCAATGGGGCGTCAATGCCGGCGACAGCAGGATATGATCGATGCGCAGGCCCGCATTGCGGCGGAAAGCGAATCGCCGGTAATCCCACCACGTAAAGGCCTTGTCTTCCTGCTCGAACAAGCGGAACGAATCCGTGAAGCCCAATTCCAGCAGGGCGTTCAGGGCGGCGCGTTCGGGCGGGGACACCAGGACCTCGTCGGCCCACTTCTGCGGATCGTGCACGTCGCGGTCGTCGGGCGCCACGTTGTAGTCGCCCAGTATCGCCAGGCGCGGGTAGCGCTGCAACTCTTCCCGCAGCCAATCTCGTAGCGCGGCAAACCAGGCCAGCTTGTAGGCGTACTTGTCGCTGTCGAGCGACTGGCCATTCGGGCAATAGGCGCTGACGAGCCGTATGGGGCCGCTGGAAGTTTCGTAGGTGGCGGCGATGATGCGTTGTTGCGCGTCATCGAAGCCTGGAATGTTTTTCTGCACATCCGTGCCAGGAGTGCGTGACAAGATGGCTACGCCGTTATAGGTTTTCTGGCCGGCCCAGCATGCTTCATAGCCGACGTCGGCCAGAGCTTGCCGAGGGAAGAACTCGTCGGACAGTTTCAGCTCCTGCAAGCACAGTACATCGACCGGATTGGCCTGTAGCCAGGCTACGACTTGCGGCAGGCGGACTTTGAGCGAATTGACATTCCAGGTGGCGAGTTTCATGAAATCTAAAGTATCGTTATTAATCAAATGCTTATCACGTAACCAGAAGCCTGTTTCCCAGGCTGCTCACCCAGTTGGCTAACCCAATTTTGAGCGTGGGGGGTGTTTTTCTTCGCGTTGCGTGAGTATGGCTATGGTATCAGCACGGTGCCTTGTTGCGCTCGATCATCGCATGCAGGCTTGCGGCTGGAGATACAGCGGCAAATCGGGCCTCGTGGCCCGCTACCCTAGATATTGATGGCGGGTGCCGGGCGAACATACAGTTCTCTACCCAGCGTTAGCAGGCGCGATGCGTAGGTCTTGAGCAACGAGGTCTCTTCGATACCCAGCGTGATGCGTACCGTTTCCCCGCATTCGCCAAAGTTGGTGATGTTGAAGCCGAAGCTGGAACGATCCGCTACGGTCAGGTCTCCGAACGCGCGCAGCACTTCGGCCTTGTACACGCCGATGTTGAGTTCACTACGGCGCTTGTAATCCAGCTCAGGCGTGGATTTATTGTCTTTCTTTGCCGTCTCTTCATTGATTCGCGTCAAATACGCTTCCGTGGGCTTGAACGCGATGTACACCGTGTCCTGATCCGTGTTGGCGCATATTTCGAATGCATTGGCGTTGCCGTGTCCCAGCGGAATCTCCTCCTGCAAATACGCGCGCAGCTCCCGCGTGTTGGCGCGAACCTTGTGCAGGTAGGCGCGCGAGGCCTCGGCATTCGGCGCGGACAGCAGCAGGGCAATATAGCCCTTGTCGTCGTCGGGCACGTGTTGCTCCGACTTCGTCAGCGCTTCGTTGAAGTGGGTCCAGTTGGACTTCTTGTCGTTGATCACCACCGCGGTGCCGATGCTCACCAAATCCATGCCGTTCTGAAAGAACTTGGTCCCGCTTTGCAGAAGCACCAGATTCAGTACACCTTTGTCGATGTAGGGCTGGGCCGCTCCCAACGTGCGCTGAATATCGTCGTCGCGTAAATGGTTCAAGGTCACATCCATGACGAGCGTGAGCGGCTTTGTGCGATCGTCGCTCATGACGTTCGAGATAAGCGCCACCGGGTCGTGTGGCTCGATGCGCTGGAGTGCGGCATTGTTGGGATGCGGCTCCATCACAATCACATCCGCCGTGCGCAGGCTGTCGTCATCGACCGTGGCGACCGGCGGGAGTGAGTCCGGCAGGCCTAGCACGCTGGCTGTTTCGTAGTACGCGCCCTTGAGATAAATCGTGTGGGCCGACTGCGCAGATGGCAGCGCCTTGAATATTTGATCGAGCATGGCCAGCGCATGGGGCGCGCTCGCCACCTTCGTATGCTCGTGCAGCGAACGTGGCAGCATCGCGCGGATGCTGTCGTCAAGAGTCGGCGCACCGCGCGTCCAGGTGACCAGAAAGCGCACTACGTGGTGCACGTCCTGCATGGCCTGGTAGAACTTCTCCATGTTCATGGCCTGCCTGATGCTCAGTTCGTCGCCCGCGGCGTCCTCGACGGCGGGTCCGCCCCCATCCGGTAGAGCCGCCGGCGGCGCGTTGCGCGCGGCAATGAGGTCCGCATGTGCCTCGTCCAAGGCCAGCGCGGCGCGCTGCAAGGCATCGGTCAACGCCCCGCACGTCGCCGAAGGCATCAGGCTCACGCTCAGATTATCGAAATTGCCAAGCAAGGTCTTGATCACTTGGAAGTTTTGACTGGCATAGAATGGCATGCCGGACGCGCTTGCGCGTGACGCGCACATTTCGAATGTTTGTCGCAGCTTTTCGATCTGCGACTTGCTGCTCTGCGTCAGGGGATCGGTGTTTTCGCTGGCAATCAGCGTGTTCGGAGCTAGTTCGAGCTCCCGTAGCGCTGCCAGCATCTGACCGGCTCTGCTCGCCGGCAGACTGGCTTTTAGCAGTTCGATCGCCCCATTTGGATCATTTACGTTGATCCGGTCCACCATGGCTTTGGAGAGAATGTCCGCGCACTCGCTGGGTGAGTTGCGCAGACCCAGGCCGCCCAAATGGGCGTCGACTTCGCCGCGCCCCTTTGCCTTGTCCGCGTACAGGCTTTTGGGCACGAGCTGAACGCCGAGCGATTCGATGTAGATGCATTTGCCCGCCGTCAGCGTTTTGGGTATGTCCTTCTCGATCAACGGCTCATTGCCTAGGTAACTGAATTTCCGATTGACCGGGAACACGTCGAAGTCTTTCAGCTTCGGACCTTTCTGTCCCGGACCTTTCAGGCCAGCGGCTAGCGTCTTTTCATGCATGTCTTGGACCGCCATCCAAAGACCGGTTCGAACGCCTCGGCCATATCCTTGGGCGACCAGCGGAGAAAGTGATCGGCCGAATGCCTCGGCCTTGTCGGGCTGGTATGTTGCCTGCAGCTGGCCTCGCAGCAGTTCCGCCTTCAGTAGCGCCTGCTGCTGTCGGAGATCGAGGGGCGCTTTATCGTGGATGCGGCTGGCGAGTAAATTGACCGTCGCCGAGAATGCGTAAAACCAAGTCTTGAACGCATCTTTCACGCCCTCATTTTTGGTGTTTTCTGCATTCTTACTTTTGGCGTTTGTTGCGTTCCTACTTTTGGTGTTTCTTGCGCCTTTGCCCTTGAACACCTCGTCGATATTGGGATGCTTCATGCGCATGCCTTTGTCGAGCAATTCGACTGCGAAATCCCTTGCCGTTTCGCTCAGATGGGCGGGATTTTTCTCCACCAATTCATGCACTGCGCCGCGCGCGGAGGGATGAACCAGTGTTTGCGTCTTGGCTGCGGGGTTCGGCGCGAGATAGTTGGCCTTTGTGAGCACCGTCAGAATGACGCCTACTTGGCACGCCATCGTGCCGGATTGTTTCCGAATGTCGTTCAAGGCGTCCTGTATGTATTTCTTGGTCAGTGGACTTCCAGTATGACCGCCTGTTCGGGGTTCCAGCAGCGTCAGCGGCTTGTCCGCGGCTTGGGCCAGGGCGGGCGCCGCCATCCCCGGCTGAGCGAGCGACTGCACGCCGCTTGTGGTGGCGGTCTTGGGCGTCGTGCCCTGGATGCTTTGCAGATCCTCGCTGCTGGAGCTGCTGCCCGTGGTGGGTGGGTAGGTGGGAGATACCGGCCCCATGGACGTGCTGGGGAGGGTTCTGGTCATCGCGTTGCCTCGCGCGGCCAGGTGAAACTCGGGATGCCCGGCTGCACGGCATCGTCGGCCGCAGGGAGGTGCAGGCGCGCATGCACCATATCGCGCACCGTCATCAGATTGGTCAGAATCGATTCAAGCTGAGCGGCTTCCAGATTGTCCATGGACACCGTGTACAACAGGAGGAGCTCTCTCGTGACCGGGTCCACCCCCAGCGCGGCACCCCGTAGCAGGGCGAGGTCGGTGTTCAGGTGCAGCAGATGCAGCGGCGTGTCGGCCGGCAACGAGGCCAGAGGCCCCAATGCCGCCTGGATGGCAAGCACATCGCTGCCCTGGCCGAGCGAGAGCTGCCAGTAGGCGTTCCGGCGGTCCAGAAATGCGCACGCCCCCTCGCAAGCCTGTAGCGTCAGGCCGACGCGCTGATTAAGCATGCTGATCAATTGGGCAAACTGCGTGGAAGAGGTGCTCTTGGCCGCTCCTGGGTCGCATTTGGAAAGCCGTCCTAGGGGCGGCCCCCATCTTTCACGTGAGTGACGGCGGGCGGCTAAGAGTTCCATCGGCGCAGGAGATTATTCTACGGACGCGAGGCGCGTTCCAGGGCATGAAACCTGGGAAGATGGGTGGGATGCGTTCGAGTTGCTGGTCCCTGCTGCAATTTTATATATAATCCCCTCCCCGCACACGTCAATTAAATTGAAATACAACTCTATTTTGGCGCTTGTGCGTAGGCCAAGTCGACGTCACGTCGGGGTATGCCTCGAACGGACAGCACTTTGAATGAATAATTCGGTCGGAATCAATCCTTGAAGGAGGAATGCCTATGCTTGCTGTTCCGTGGATCGCAATTTTCCCCGCCGCTCTTGCCGTATGGCTGCCCGCGTTTCGGTGGCTGAGCCTGGGGCTGCTTGTTATTGGATATAGTGCTGCGCTGATGACCGGTCAGCTGGGCCTCTCGGCCGCTATTCCCGTCGCGCTATTGCTCTTTGCCGCCTATGCGGTTTCGCCGAACCGCAAGCCTTATCTCAAATACGTTGGGCACATACTGTTCATCGCGCTCGCCATCGGTCTGAGCATGCATTGGCTGCCGGGCTTTCATAATCCGCGCGTCATCGGCCCCGAGCGATTTACTCCGGATGCCGTGCCATTTACGATGTATCTCAACCTGGACAAGCCCTTGGTCGGCTTCTGGCTGCTGCTGGTACTGTCATGGATTCGGCCTCCGCAAACATGGCGCGCGTCGCTGAAAGCGGGCCTTGGCGGCATGCTGATGGCAACCGCGGCCTGTCTGTTGATTGCCGTGCTGCTGGGCCTCGTCAGGTGGGAGCCGAAATGGCCTGCCGCCGGTTGGCTATGGGTGCTGAACAATTTGCTGCTCGTCACGCTCACCGAGGAAGCGCTGTTTCGCGGCTATGTACAGGGCGGCCTAAGCCGTCTGCTCAGGCAGTACCCGTATGCAGATGTGATAGCTCTCTTTGCGGCGGCGGTACTGTTCGGTCTCGTGCATGTCGCGGGCGGATGGCAATGGGTGTTGCTTGGAAGCGTTGCGGGAATCGGATACGGATTGGCTTACCGCTTCGGTGGACTGCAGGCTGCGATGCTTGCCCATTTCGGCCTGAACGCAACGCATTTTTTCCTATTTACCTATCCGATGCTGCAACCGATCGGACCGTCGTGAATCGCCCTTAACGTGTCCTTAATACTTTAAAGTGTCCTTCGCGTTTACCGACGAAGCTTTGTTTCCGGTCAATCGAGCCGATCGATCAAGCAATTTTAGTGTGTTTTTTTTCGTTTTTCGAGACATTCCCGGGCTGTGGCGCTTACGTCGTGAACGAACGGCCCGAAGGCTCATTCTCGACGGGTTAATATCTGTATCGATGAGAGGATGGCTGCCATAAGTTTCATGACAGTGTTTCATCCGGGCCCGGCTTGGGCGCGGCAAGGATCGCAGGCTAGTGAACAGAATCGATGATGAGCCGACGATGTCGGAAATGGACGGGGTGCGATACCTGCATTTCGGTACGGAATGGATACAGGGCGCCATGCGCGTGCGCAAGCCTGCCGAGCTGGTATTGGCGTATACGCAGCAAATGATGTCCTGGCTGCTGTTCCTGGAGCCCTCGGCCCGGGATCAGGTCGGCATTCTGGGTTTGGGCGCGGGCGCGTTGCTGCGCTATGTTCAGGCCCATACGCGGGCCTGCACCGAGACGGTGGAGTGGAACCCTCAAGTAACCGCGATTTGCCACACCTTTTTTCGCCTTCCAGTCGGCGGGCGTTCCGTCATCACGCACGCCGATGCGGGCGAATGGGTCCATGAGGTCAGAAACGCCGATCGTTTCCTGGCCTTAATGGTGGACTTGTACGATGCCCAGGCACAGGGGCCCGTCCGGGATACGGCCGCTTTTTACGCCGGGTGCCGTAGAACGCTGGCCGAAGCGGGGATCATGGCGGTCAATCTGTTCGGCAATCATGAAAGCTTCCCCAGGAATATGGACAATATTCGCGAGGCATTCGACGGCCGTGTGCTGGAGCTGCCGGAAATCGACGCTGGAAATCGGGTCGTGCTGGCCTTCAAGGGGCCGCTGCTGGACGTTTCCGTCGGCCGTTTCATGGAGCGGGCCGGTGTCGTCGAGTCTGCGTACGGTCTGCCGGCCACCAGGTGGGCCAGAGCGTTGCTGGCCCAGAAATCGGCCGGGGCGGCCTTGCTGGTTTAACCGATATTCGTCGCGGGCTGACCGGGATATCCCTTGAGGTAATTTTGTGTATTAACAGGTAGACTTACGACCGTCTCCGGCGGTTTCGTACTGGCCGTCGCCTAATTCGTTTAAGGAGTGATCTTATGATGTTGAGCAAGTCTGCTAAGTTGGCGCTGGGCGCGTTGGCGGTATCAGGCGTCTTGGCCCATGGCCCGGCCTCGGCGCAATCGGTCGCGGTGACTTCCATCGTCGAGCATCCCGCGCTGGACGCGGTGAAGGACGGCGTCAAGCAGGCCTTGGCGGATGCGGGCTATACCGAAGGGAAAGGCCTGAAATGGCAGTTCCAGACCGCCCAAGGCAATACGGCCATTGCCGGACAGATCGCCCGCAAGTACGTCGGCGACAAGCCGGACGTGATCGTGGCCATCGCCACGCCGTCGGCTCAGGCGGTCGTGGCGGCCACCAAGTCCATTCCCGTGGTGTATTCCGCCATTACGGATCCCGTCGCCGCGCAACTGGTTTCCACGCTGGCGCCATCGGGCACAAACGTGACCGGCGTATCCGACAGCCTGGCGCTGGAAAAACAAGTCGAACTCATCAAGAAAGTGGTCCCAGGCGCCAAGCGAGTGGGCATGGTGTACAACCCCGGCGAGGCCAACTCGGTCGTGGTCGTGCAGCGCCTGCGCGAGCTGCTGCCCCAGTCGGGCATGACCCTGGTCGAAGCCACGGCGGCGCGTACGGTGGACGTTGGCGCGGCGGCCCGCAGTCTCGTGGGCAAGGTCGACGTCATCTATACCAATACCGACAACAACGTCGTTTCCGCCTACGAGGCGCTGGTAAAAGTGGGCAACGATGCGCAAGTCCCGCTGGTGGCGTCCGATACCGACAGCGTCAAGCGCGGCGCGATCGCGGCATTGGGCATCAACTACAGCGACTTGGGGGTGCAAACCGGAAAGATGGTGATACGCATCCTCAAGGGCGAAAAGCCCGGCGACATCGCGTCGGAAACCAGCGACAAGCTCGAGCTATTCGTCAATAAGGGCGCCGCCAAGAAGCAGGGCGTCACATTGTCCGATGAATTGCTCAAGTCGGCGACGGAAGTCATCGAATAACATAGAGCATCGCTTATTGCCGTACGGACATAGGCAGGTAGGCCGCCAAAAGCGGCCTACCTGCGCGTATTTTCGCTTGCCACTGGTCAGAACATGTCTATTTATTCCTTGTGGGGCTCGCTGGAGATCGGCCTGATATTCGGCTTGGTCGCGCTGGCCGTGCTGATTTCTTTTCGTATCCTGCGATTCCCGGATTTGACCGTGGACGGCAGTTTTCCGTTGGGCGGAGCCACGGCGGCCACGCTCATCAGCGCGGGCGTCGATCCGTTCACTTCCACGCTGGTCGCGACCGCGGCCGGCGCGCTGGCCGGCATGGTGACCGGATGGCTGCACGTCAAGCTGAAGATCATGGACCTGCTGGCGAGCATCCTGATGATGATCGCGTTGTATTCCATCAACCTGCGCATCATGGGTCGTCCCAACGTGCCGTTGATTTCGGAGCCGACGATGTTCAGCATCCTGCAGCCCGACGGATGGGTGGACTACATCGCCCGGCCCCTGATTCTCGTGGTCATCGTCATTGCGGTCAAGCTCATCCTGGACTGGTATTTCGCCACGCAAACCGGGCTGGCCATGCGCGCAACGGGCTCCAACGCCCGCATGGCGCGTTCGCAGGGCGTGGCCACCGGGAGGATGATACTGGTCGGCATGGCGATTTCCAATGGCTTGTGCGCGTTGGCCGGCGCCCTGTTCGCGCAGTCGCAAGGCGGTGCGGACATTTCCATGGGGATAGGCACCATCGTGATCGGCCTGGCGGCCGTGATCGTCGGCGAAAGCATCATGCCCTCGCGGCGGCTGGTGGTCATCACCCTGGCGGTCATTATCGGCGCTGTGCTGTATCGTTTCTTTATCGCCCTGGCGTTGAACGCCGATTTCATCGGCCTGCAAGCCCAGGATCTGAATCTGGTCACGGCGGTCCTGGTCACGGTCGCGCTGGTGATACCGCTACTCAAGAACCGCTTGCGCGGCAAAGGAGCGCGTTGATATGTTGAGCGCGAAGAACATCCATATCACATTCAACCCCGGCACGCCTATCGAAACCCGGGCGCTGCAAGGTCTGTCGCTGGACATTCCCACCGGGCAGTTCGTTACCGTCATCGGATCCAACGGCGCCGGAAAATCGACGTTTCTCAATGCGATTTCAGGCGATCTGAGCGTGGACAGCGGCTCGATCGTCATTGCGGACCAAGACGTGACGCGAAAGCCGGTCTGGGAGCGGGCGCGTCTGGTGGCCAGGGTGTTCCAGGATCCGATGGCGGGCACCTGCGAAGATCTGACCATTGAAGAAAACATGGCTCTGGCCTACGCGCGAGGGCAGCGCCGCGGCCTTGGCAGAGCGGTCAAGGCTTCGATGAAAGAGGAATTCCGCGAGCGGCTGGCCACCTTGGGCCTGGGCCTGGAAAATCGCCTGACCGACCGCATCGGCTTGTTGTCCGGCGGCCAGCGCCAGGCGGTCAGCCTGTTGATGGCGGCTTTGCGCCCGTCGCGCATCCTATTGCTGGACGAGCACACGGCGGCCCTGGACCCCAGAACGGCGGATTTCGTGCTTCAGTTGACCGAGCGTATCGTCTCGGAAGGCAAGCTGACCACCATGATGGTGACGCATAGCATGCGGCAGGCGTTGGACGTGGGAGAGCGCACGATCATGCTGCACCAGGGCAATGTCGTACTGGACGTGTCGGGTGAGCAGCGACGAGGTATGGACGTGCCGGATTTGTTGCGCATGTTCGAACGGGTGCGGGGAGAAAAAATATCGGACGACGCCTTGCTTTTGAGCTGACTCCGATTGGCTCGAGTGCGGCGGTTTCGGGGCCTGGCCGGCCTGACATGGTTGGTAATAGTTAAGTGATACCCGTATCTCGAAATCGTTCGTTTTCCGTATCTTTTCGTTTTATACTCTGGCTTTAATAAAAACCAGACTGGCGGCCCTCTCCGTATCCGGCAAAAGGGCGCCACGTCGTTCGGGAGTTCTTTGGATGTCGAATCTTCGCGCGCCCCTGAGGCGCCAATTGCGCTTGGTTACGCTCGTTTCAGTGCTGGCTCTCGCGGCATGCGGCGATAAGCAGGCTCCCCCGCAAAGCGGGGGAATGAAAGTCCCGGTCAGCGTCATTCAGGTCCAGCCGGAGAAAACGACGGTTTACGTCGATCTTCCGGGCCGCGTCGAAGCCATCAAGGATGCGCAAATACGGGCCCGGGTCAACGGTATCGTGCAGGAAATCAATTTCGAGCAAGGCAGCGACGTCAAGGAAGGACAGTTGCTGTTTACGATCGACCCCTCGCAGTATCGCGCTGAGCGCGATCAGGCCGCCGCTCAGCTCAAGCGCGCCGAAGCCGACGCGCGCAATGCGAAAATTCAGGCCGACCGCTATGGCAAACTGATCAAGGCGAATGCGATCAGCCGCCAGGAATATGACAATGCCATGGCCAACTCCGGGCAGAGCGCCGCGAACGTCGCCGCCGCGAAAGCCACCCTGCAGGCCGCCGCAATCAACTTGGGCTACACGAAAGTCGAATCCCCCATCAGCGGGCGCATCGGAAAATCGATGGTCACCGAAGGCGCGTTGGTGAGCGCATCGGCCGCAACCCAGCTGGCAACCGTCCAGCAGCTGGACAGAGTGTATGTGGACATCACTCGTTCCCTGGCCCAGCTCGATGAACTGCGCACCGCGCAAGAAAACGGAACGCTCAAGCAGTCCGCCGACGGCAATGCCGAGGTACGCATTCTGAGAACGGACGGCACGCTTTATCCGCAGAGCGGCAAGTTGCTGTTTTCCGGGGTGTCCGTGGATCCCACGACCGGCCAAGTCAGCTTGCGCGCCGAGTTCCCCAACGACGACCAGCGGCTGCTGCCGGGCATGTACGTGCGCGTCCGGCTGGAGCAGGGCGTCGACGAACAGGCGCTGGCCGTTCCCGAGCAGGCGATACAGCGCGGAGCCGACGGCTCGACGGTGCTGATGCTGCTCAAGGACGACAAGGTCGCGCCCACGCCCATCGTCCAGGGGCCGCGCATCGGAACCAAGGTCATCATCAACAAGGGCTTGGCCGCCGGCGATACCGTCATTGTGGAAGGCTTCCAGAAAATCGGTCCCGGCGCTCCGGTGCAGGGCATCCCATGGAAAGGAAAACCTGCCGCGCCCGGCGCCGCCGCGCAAGCCCCGGGGCAGGCTCCGGCGCAGCAGTCGGCCGGCGGCCAGCAGGGCGCTGCGGCCGGCAACGGTCAAGAGGCGGCGCCCGCCAAAGACCAGGCCAAGCCCGATGCCGCCGCGAATTGAAGACAACGCCTATGTCGGCATGCGGGCGATCGTCGCCGCTTGCCGTGTTGTTAAAGCTTATCAAGTGAGCACGCATGCCACAGTTTTTTATTGACAGGCCCATTTTTGCCTGGGTAGTCGCCTTAGCCATCGCACTGCTGGGCTTGCTGGCGCTGCCGAATATGCCGGTCTCGCAGTACCCCAGCGTCGCGCCGCCGGCCATTACCATCTCCGCCACTTACCCGGGCGCTTCCGCGGAAGACGTTTCCACGACCGTGGCGAGTGTGATCGAGAATGAATTGAACGGCGCCAAAGGCCTGCTTTACTACGAGTCCGTGAGTGATTCATACGGCCAGGCCCAGATCACCGCGACCTTTGCACCCGGAACGGATCCGGATCTCGCCCAGGTCGACGTGCAGAACCGCATTTCCAACGTCACGGCCAATCTGCCCGCGGCCGTGGCTCAGCAGGGCCTGAAGATCTCGCAGGCCAACACGGGCTTCTTGCTGGTCGCGGCCTTGTCCTCCAAGGACGGATCCTGGGATGCCATGGCATTGGCGGACTACATTACGCGCAATGTCCAGAACTCGATTTCACGTGTTCCGGGCGTGGGCAAGTTTCAGCTGTTCGCCGCCCCGCGCGCCATGCGCGTCTGGATCGATCCGGATCGCCTGACCGGGTTCAATCTGAGCATCGCCGACGTTACGGCGGCCATCGGCAGCCAGAGCATCGTGACGTCGGGCGGCATCATGGGGTCGCCGCCCAACCCGTCGGAGCAGCGGGTCGCGGCGCCCATCGTGGTCGAAAGCCAGTTGGAAACGGCCGAGGAGTTCGGCAACATCATCATTCGCTCCAACGTCGACGGCTCCGTGCTGCGTTTGTCCGACGTGGCTCGCGTCGAGCTCGGCTCCGACAACTACCAGTTCGGCGCCCGGCTCAATGGCAATGCCACCGCGGCGTTCGCCATTTCGCTGGCGCCCGGCGCCAATGCCTTGTCCACGGCCGAAGGCATCAAGGCGCAGATGGACGAACTGGCCAAGTTCTTTCCCGACAATGTCGAATACACGATACCGTACGACACGTCGCCGTACGTGAAAATTTCCATCGAGCAAGTCGTCCATACCCTGCTCGAGGCCATGGTGCTGGTCTTCATCGTGATGTTCGTGTTTTTGCAGAACGTGCGTTATACGCTCATCCCCGCCTTGGTGGTGCCGGTGGCCATACTCGGCGCGTTCGCCGTCATGCAGGTCTTGGGATTTTCCGTCAACGTCCTGACCATGTTCGCGATGGTGCTGGCCATCGGCATCCTGGTCGACGATGCCATCGTCGTGGTGGAGAACGTGGAGCGGATCATGGCCGAAGAAGGGCTTTCGCCGATAGACGCCACCAAGAAGGCCATGCCGCAGATCAGCGGCGCCATCGTGGGCATTACGCTCGTTTTGACGACGGTTTTCCTGCCGCTGGCCTTCATGTCGGGATCGGTGGGGGTGATCTATCGCCAGTTCTCGGTGGCGATGGCCGTGTCCATCATGTTCTCGGCGTTCATGGCGCTGTCGTTCACGCCCGCGCTGTGCGCGACCTTCCTCAAGCCCATTCCCAAAGGCCACCACGCCGAAAAGAAAGGTTTCTTTGGATGGTTCAACCGGTCGTTCGACAGAACCACCAAAGGCTATGAAGGCTGGGTTTCGCGCAGCCTGAAGCGCGGCGGACGCATGATGCTCGTCTATCTCGTGCTGGTGATCGCGCTGGGATGGATGTACATGCGCATGCCCACGGGCTTTCTGCCCGAGGAGGACCAAGGCTACCTGGTTTCCAACATCGAGCTGCCGTCGGGCGCGACGGCCAACCGGACTATCGAGATCATCGAGCAGGTCGAGCAATATTTCATGGCTCAACCGCAGGTCAAGAACGTGATCACGGTCCAGGGTTTCAGTTTCAACGGCAACGGTTTGAACTCGGCGATCGCGTTCGTTACCTTGAAGGACTTCCACGAGCGCAAGGGCCCGGAAAACTCCGCGGCGGCCATTGCCGGCCAGGCCATCCGGAATCTGTTGTTCGGCCTGCCCGACTCGATGGTGTTCTCGATCGTGCCGCCGGCCATTTCCGAGCTGGGCAATGCGTCGGGTTTCGATTTGCGCCTGGAAGATCGCGGCGGGGCGGGCCACGCGGCGCTGATGCAGGCCACGCAGCAGTTGCTCAAGCTGGCAGGCGAAAGCAAGATCCTGGCCGACACGCGGGTCACGGGCCTGGGACCGGGCGCGCAGCTGCGCCTGTCCATCGACCGGGATCAGGCCGCCGCCTTGGGCGTGAACTTCGGCGAGGTGGCCCAGATGATTTCCGCTTCCATGGGCTCCAACTACGTCGGCAAGTTCACGGATCGCGGCAGGGTGCAGAATATCTGGGTTCAGGCTGAACAGACGCATCGCATGAGCATCGACGACATCCTGAAGATGAATGTGCGCAATAACCAGGGAGCCATGGTGCCGCTGGCGGCGTTCGTCAAAGCGGGGTGGGACCAGGGGCCTGTTCAGGTCGTGCGCTACAACAGCTACGAATCGATTCGCATAGGCGGCTCGGCGGCGCCCGGCTACTCGACCGGCGATGCCATGGTGGAAATCGAACGCTTGATGGCGCAGCTGCCGTCGGATTTCGGCCACGATTGGACCGGTCTGTCTTACCAAGAGCGCCAGGCATCGGGACAAACGGCCATACTGCTCGGCTTGGCCATTTTGGTCGTGTTCATGGTGTTGGCGGCCTTGTACGAAAGCTGGGCGATACCGTTGTCGGTGATCCTGGCGGTGCCCTTGGGCATGTTAGGCGCGGTGCTGATGGTCAGCTCGCTGGGCATGGCCAACGACGTTTACTTCCAGGTGGGCATGGTGACGGTAATCGGCTTGGCGGCCAAGAACGCGATCCTTATCGTGGAGTTCGCCAAAGACGCCTATGCCAGCGGAGATAGTCTCATCAAAGCCACCGTTACCGCCGCGCGCATGCGTTTCCGTCCTATTTTGATGACGTCCTTCGCCTTCATCTTGGGCGTGGTGCCCTTGGCCTTGGCCAGCGGCGCGGGCGCGGCCAGCCAGAATGCGGTGGGCTTCGGAGTGATGGGCGGCATGCTGGCGGCCACGCCGCTGGCGGTGTTGTTCGTTCCCACATTTTTCGTGGTGGTGCTGTCCTTGTTCAAGACCAAACCCAAACTGTTGGGCGCGCATGCCAAGGCCGCGCACGACGATGTGAAACCCGCTACCACGGATTCCCGATCCGACTCTTCGGGAGATAAAGAATGACATACCGTAATCTTCGATTGTCGGTGCCGGCGCTCATGCTGACCGTCGCCTTGGCGGGATGCTCGCTGGCGCCCAAGTACGAGCGGCCGGCGGCGCCCGTGCCCGATCGTTTTCCGGGACAGGAATCGGCCGCGTCCCAGCCGGAGCCGTCAGCCTCGCATGGGGCGGATCTGGGCTGGCAGGATTTTTTCCGGGACGAACGCCTGAAATCATTGATCCAGATCGCACTGGACAACAATCGCGACATGCGCATTGCCGTGCAGCGCATAGAAGAAGCGCGGGCGCAGTACGGCGTGGCGCGCAGTGAACAATTCCCGACGATAGGCGTGGGCGGCAGCGGCCAGGCGACCCGCTATCCGCCTCCCTTGCGCCAGGGCGGCGAAAATAGCCCCAGCGTGGCGCGCATCTATCAGGCCGGCGTCGGCCTGACCGCGTTCGAACTGGATTTCTTCGGCCGCGTGCGTAATTTGTCCGAAGCCGCGTTCCAGCAGTTCCTGGCGACCGAGCAAGCCCGCCAAACGGTGCACATCAATTTGGTGGCGCAGGTGGCCGAGGCCTATTTTCGTCTGCTCGCCGCGCAACAGACCGAACACCTCATAGAACAGACGGTCGCATCGCGTGAAAATACGTTGAAAATCGTGCAGTCCCGCTATGACGTGGGCGTCGTTTCGGCGTTGGATTTGAATCAGGCGCGCTCCCAGTTGAACACGGTGCGGGCGGACCTGGCCGCCATCAAGCGCGCTCAGGCGCAGGCTTTGAATGCCCTGCACTTGGTGCTGGGCGCGGAGATCCCGGCGGGTTTGTCCGAGCCCGCCGTGTTCGGCCGCGATCAATTGATGAGCGGGATTCCCGTGGGCCTGCCTTCGGACCTGTTGCAGCGCCGGCCTGATATTCGTGCGGCGGAACATGGACTGTTGGCCGCGAACGCCAATATCGGCGCGGCCCGCGCCGCGTTCTTCCCGAATATCTCGATTACCGGCATGCTGGGCTTCGCCAGCACCCAGCTGGGCGGCCTCTTTTCGTCGGGCAATCGCTTCTGGCAGTTTTCTCCTCAGGTACAGATGCCCATTTTCTCCGGCGGGGTGACGGGCAACCTGGCGTTGGCGGAAGCGCGAAGCAACATCGCCGTGTCCACGTATGAGAAAACCATACAGGTGGCGTTCCGGGAAGTCGCCGATGCCTTGGCCGGAGAGGAAACCTATTCCGGACAGCTCGATGCCTTGCGCGACATGGAGCAATCGTCGGCCGAGACGCTGAAACTGGCGCAGCTTCGTTACGAAACGGGCGTGGACAGCTTCCTGCAGGTCCAGAATGCGGAAGTCGATCTGTATACGACTCAGCGCGCGTTCCTGCAGACGGGGCTGGATTCGCTGCTCAACCGCGTCGAGCTGTACAAGGCCCTGGGCGGTGGCTGGCTGGAGCATAGCCAGGCGCAGCAGGGCGAAGCACAGGGTTGAGCATATGATGGAGCTGGGCGTTAACATCGATCACGTCGCCACCATACGCCAGCAACGCGGGACGACGTATCCCGACGTCGTGCAGGCGGCCTTGCGCGCCGAAGACGCCGGGGCGGATCTGATCACCTTGCACCTGCGTGAGGACAGGCGCCACATGCAGGATCGCGACGTCTTCGCGATACGCGAAGCGTTGCGCACCCGCATGAATCTGGAGTGCGCCGTCACCGAGGAAATGCTGGCCATCGCCTGCAAGGCGCAACCGGACGACGTGTGCCTGGTTCCTGAAAAGCGGGAAGAATTGACCACGGAAGGGGGCCTTGACGTGCTGGGCCGTTTCGATGCCGTTCAAACAGCGGTCGCCCGGCTTCAGGATGCGGGCATACGGGTGTCGTTATTCATCGATCCGGAGCCTGATCAGATCGACGCGGCAAAGCGCGCAGGCGCCACGGTCATCGAACTGCATACCGGCGCGTACGCCGAACTGCCCGAGGGTGCCCGCCGCGACGAAGAGGTCGAGCGCTTGCGCTCGGCGATCGTGCGCGGCATCGGCCATGGCTTGCGCGTCAATGCGGGCCACGGCTTGCACTACGGCAACGTGCAAGCCATCGCCAGGTTGCCGGGCCTGGCCGAGCTCAACATCGGACACGCCATCGTCGCCCAAGCCATATTCGACGGCTGGGAAAAGGCGGTGCGCGATATGAAGGCCTTGCTTAGAACGCAAAGCTGATCCTCGACCTCAGGTTGATGGGATCGCCAAAGCAAAGTATTACCAGGAGTACTCATGTCTCAATCTCCCATCGATTTTTTACTCACCCGCCGATCCGCGAAGTTCGTGCAGTCGCCGGGGCCGAATGACGAGCAATTGCGGCAAATCCTGCAAACGGCCATGTCTGCTCCGGATCACGGATCGCTGAAACCCTGGCGGTTTTCCGTGATCCGTGGCGAGGCCGTGCCCAGGCTGGCGGATAGAGTGATAACGACAATGCGCGAAGCGGGCGCGCCCATGCCCGCCGAAAAAGAAACCGTCACCCGCAATTGGCTTTCCAAGGTTCCGGTCATGCTGGCCATTGCCTGCAGGCTGGACCATGGCAATACCAAAATTCCGGAACAGGAGCGCGTGCTGGCGACGGGCGCGGCGGTGACCAATATTCTCAATGCCGCCCATATGCTGGGGTTTGCCGGATTCTGGAGCACCGGCCTGGGAACCTATGTCGACCAGGTCGGCGAAGCTTTGGGCTACGATAACCTGGACTACGTTTTCATGGGCTATCTTGCGCTGGGCACGCCTTCGGCGCGCGTATCGACGCAACCCAGGCCGGATGTCGCGCCGTACGTGCAAGAGTGGACGGGGCTTTGAGCCGGGCAGCCCGCGCCCGGCGGCGGCGCATGCTCAGCTTTCCTGCAGCAGTGCCCGCACGGCGTCGGTAATGGCGTCGGTCGTTTCGCTGTCGGAAGCCAGAATGCGGGCGCGTCCGCTCTTGTCGAATATGTAGATGCCGCGGCTGTGCGCGACTTCATAGTCGTCGCCATCGGCGCCGCTGGGTTTCTGGATCTGGTAGGCCACGCGATAGCGCCTGGCCAGCGAGGAGATCTGCTTTTCCGTGCCCGTCAGTCCGATGGCGTGATTGTCGAAGGCCCTGACATAGGCGTCCAGCACCTCGGGCGTGTCTCGATGCGGATCGACGCTGACGAATAGAATGCTGACGCCGGCGGCGTCCCGGCCCAGCTTGTCCATGACCTGGGCTAGCTGCGCCATGGTCGTGGGGCAGATGTCGGGGCAACTGGCGTAACCGAAAAAAACCAGCACGGTTTTGCCCAGAAAGTCCTTTTCCGTCAAGGTCTTGCCGCCGGGCCCCTGCAATTCGAAGCTCAGGTCCGGCAGAAAGCCGCGCACGTTGTGCACGGCCGTGGGCTTGGCAGGGGCTTGGCCGCCGGGCAGCTCGGTGGGCAATAGATTCCTTGGTGGATCGCCGCTTTGCGCGGACGCGCCGGCGCTGCACAAGCCCAGGATGAAGGCGAGAGTGACGGCGCCGAAGCGGGCGCTCAGGGTGATCGGATTCAAGAGTCGGGTCATACGCTATCGTAGTGTGTCATGGAGGGCGTCATGCCGCTGTGGCGCAGCAGCGCATCCAGCTCGGGCGGGCGGCCCCGAAACGCCTGGAAGGATTCGCCGGCCGGCCGGGCTCCCCCCACTTGCAGAATCTCTTCCAGAAAACGCCGGCCGGTCCCGGCATCGAGTATGGCGCGGGGGTCGTCGCGCCGTTCGGCGGCGCTTTCCTCGAAAGCGGCGTAGGCGTCGGCCGAAAGCACCTCGGCCCATTTATAGCTGTAATAGCCCGCGCCATAGCCGCCGGCGAACAGATGCGAAAAGTTATGCGGGAAGCGATGCCAGGCCGGCGGAATGATCACGGCGACCTGGTTTCTTACTTCATCCAGGGTCTGCAATACGGCTTGCATGCTCAAACCCTTGGATTCACTATGTATCAACATGTCGAACAGCGAGAATTCGATCTGTCTGACCATTTGCATGCCGCTTTGAAAGTTGCGGGCCGCCAGCATTTTGTCGAACAGCGCGCGCGGCAAAGGCTCTCCGGTTTCATCGTGACGGCTCAAGGCCTGGACGACGGGCCATTCCCAGCAGAAGTTTTCCATGAACTGGGAAGGCAGCTCGATGGCGTCCCATTCGACGCTGGAGAACGCGGCTGCGCCCGGATCGTCGACCTGGGAAACGAGGGCGTGCAGAGCATGGCCGCTTTCATGAAAAAGCGTGATGACGTCGTCATGCGTCAGCAGCGCATCGGCGCCGTCCCTTCCCGAAGCGAAATTGCAGGTGAGGTAGACGACGGGAGTGTGGAATACCGTCGAATTGCGCCGCCGTGAGCGTTCGCTGTCCACCCAGGCGCCGCTTTGCTTGCCTTGCCGGGCATGCAAATCCACATACAGGTGGCCCAGTGGCTGGCCGTCGCTGCGCCGCACTTGATAGCAGCGAACGTCCGGATGCCAGGTGCTTGCATCCACGGCGTGAAGGCTGACGCCGAAAAGCGTTTCGACGACCTGGAACAGGCCTTGCAATACCGTCGATTCGGTGAAGTAGTGCTTGATTTCTTCCTCGGAATAGGCGTAGCGTGATTCGCGCAGGCGTTCCGATGCATAAGGGATGTCCCAGGCCTGCATGTCCTGCAAGCCCAGCGCTTCCTTGGCGAAGGCGCGCAGCTCCTGCAGGTCGCGTTCGGCATAGGGCCGGGCTTTCTTCGCCAGGTCGCGCAGGAAGGCCAAAACCTGCTTCGCGTCGTCGGCCATGCGGGTTTCCAGGCGCAGGCGGGCGAAGTTGTCATAGCCCAGCAAGGCGGCCTCTTCGGCGCGCAAGGCCAGAAGCTGCTCGATCAGGCCGGAATTGTCCAGCTCGGGATCACCCAGTTCGGATGCCAGCGTCGCGTAGGCACGGTAAAGCGTCTCGCGCAGCGACCGGTCTTGCGCATATTGCATGACGGGCAGATAGCAGGGCATTTTCAGCCCCAATTTCCACCCTGGCCGTCCGTCGTCCTGGGCCGCCTTCCCGGCCGCGTGGAGGACGTCGTCCGGCAAACCGGCAAGCCGGGATCCTTCCTCGATCAACAGCGACCACCGGTCGACGGCATCCAGCACATTTTCGGAAAACTTCTGGGATGCCTGGGCCTGTTGGTCGGAAATGACGGCATAGCGTTCACGCTGCTCGCCTTGCAGCTCGACGCCGCCCAGGCGAAAGTCGCGCAGGGCCAGATCGACGATGCGCCGGCGTACCGGCGTCAGCGTGGCGAAGACGCTCGGATCCTCGAGGCGCTTGTACTGGGCGTAGAGGCCTTCGTGCAAGCCCACCCACGTCGAAAACTCCGTTACCAGAGGCAGGCAGGCGTTGTACGCGGCCCGCAGTTCGTTGGTGTTGACGACGGCATTCAAGTGGCCCGCGATCGACCAGGCCCGCCAAAGCCGGCTGGTGACGTCCTCCAGGGGCTCGACGACGTCGTCCCAGGTGGGCGCAAGCGACGGATCCGAGACGCGCTCCACCATGTCGCGGGATTGCGTGACCAGGGCCGTGATCGCCGGCTCGATGTGGGAGGGTTCGATGGCTGCGTAGTCGACGAGGTCCGTGATCGGAAGCAGCAGGGGATTGGCGGTCATCGTTCTAGTGCTCCGCGACGGCAAGGGCGGCCTGGCGTTCGGCGGCCTCCAGCGTGTTGACCAGCAGCATCGCGATGGTCATGGGGCCGACTCCGCCCGGCACGGGCGTGATTGCGCCGGCGACCTGTTTCGCGCTGTCGAAATCGACGTCGCCGGCCAGCTTGCCGCTGGGCAGGCGATTGATGCCGACATCGATGACGACCGCGCCGGGCTTGATCATGGCGCCCGTGACGATGCCTGGCTTGCCGGTTGCCACCACCAATATGTCGGCGCGCCGCGTCTGCGCGCCCAGGTCCTTCGTTTTCGAGTTGCACAGGGTCACGGTAGAGCCCGCCGCCAGCAACAGCATGGCCATCGGCTTGCCCACGATATTGCTGGCGCCCACGATAACGGCTTCCGCCCCGCGTATGGTCACGTCCTGCAACTCCAACATCTTCATGACGCCATAAGGCGTGCAGGGGCGAAACAGCGGCTTGCCGGTCATCAGCAAGCCGGCGTTGCTGACGTGAAAGCCGTCCACGTCCTTGGCGGCGCTGATGGTTTCGATGACCAGCGAGCTGTCCATGTGCGCGGGCAGGGGCAGCTGTACCAGTATCCCATGCATGGCGTCGTCTTCGTTCAGTTCGTGAATCAGGTCGAGCAGTTCGGCCTGGGAGGCGTCGGCGGGCAGACGTATGACGCGCGAGTTCAAGCCGGCTTTTTCACACGCCGCGGCCTTGTTGCGTACGTAGACTTGCGAAGCGGGATCGTCGCCCACCAGCACCACGGCCAGGCCGGGCGCCACGCCTTGTTCCTTGAGGATTTGCACGCGTCGGGCAACGTCATGCTTGATGCTGTCGGATAGCGTTTTGCCATCGATAATCGTTGCGTTCATAGCGTGTTCTCGGGCTTGGCCAGGGCGATTTTCATCAGATCGGCCACGGTGGTGACTTCAAGTTTTTCCATGATGTTGGCGCGATGCGCCTCGACGGTTTTGATGCTGATATTCAGATCGCCGGCGATCTGCTTGTTCAGGCGGCCCGCCACGATGCGCTCCAGAACCTGCTGTTCGCGCGCCGTCAACCGGCTGAGGATGGCCTGATGGTTCTTTTGGGCCAGGGCCTGGCTGATGCGCTCCGTCGCCTGTTCCAGCATGCGTCCCACGATAGTGCGCAAATCCGTTTCATTGAACGGTTTTTCCAGGAAATCGACGGCGCCTTTCTTCATGGTGCTGACCGCCATGGGCACGTCGCCGTGTCCGGTGATGAATACGATGGGAATCGGCGCGTTGCGTGCGATGAGCTCTTCCTGCAATTCCAGGCCGCTCATGCCGGGCATGCGCACGTCGCAAATCAATACGCCGACCTGGTCGGGCTCGTACGCGGCAAGGAACTCGTCGGCGCCGCCATAGCTCTTGACGCGATAGCCGTTGGCTTCCAGCAGCCACCGCAAAGAATCACGTACGGCCTCGTCGTCATCGACAATGAAAATAGTGCTTGATACGACGGTAGTGTTCATGCTTGCGACTCCTGGAGATGCGTAGTTGTACTTGGCGCTTGTGGCGCTGCGCATGGCAGTGTAAAACGAAAAATGGTTCCGCCTTCCGGGTTGCTCGTAGCCCAAAGGCGGCCATGGTGGGATTCGATGATCGTCCGGCAGATGTTCAGGCCCATGCCCAGGCCTTCGGACTTCGTGCTGTAGAACGGTTCGAACAGTCGCTCGGGATCGCGCAGGCCGTGCCCGCGGTCGATGACGGCGGTTTCGATGAGGCTGCCATGCACGGTAATGACGACGTGCAGCACATGGTAGTCGCTTTGCTCCATGGCCTCTATGCCGTTCTTCAGCAGATTGAGCAGCACCTGTTCGATCAAGATGGGATCGGCCATCACGTCCGGCACGGTCTCCGGCGCGTCGCTCTGGATTTCAATACAGCGCTTGCGCGCGTCGATCTCGGCGAAGCCGGCCGCGTTTTCCAATATTTGCAAGAGCGACACCCTTTGGCGGCGCGGCTCGCTGCGCTTGACGAACTCCCGGATGCGGCTGATGATCTTGCCGGCCCGCTCGGCCTGCCGGGCGGTCTTGGTCAGGACGTCGACCAGCACGTCGGGGTCGAAAGAGCCCGAGCGCACCATCGCGACGGCGCCCATGTTGTAGTTGCTGATGGCGGTAAGAGGCTGATTCAGTTCATGCGCAAGCGACGAAGCCATTTCGCCCATGGTGGTCAGCCGGCTCGTCAATTGGACCTTTTCCTGCTGAATGCGGGACGCTTCCTCGTGATTGCGCCTTTCGGTGATGTCCCGGGCGACTTGCATGCGCACCCGGCGCCCGTCCGTCCAGGCCAGGATGCGATGATGGACCTCGAACCAGCGTTGCGCCGAAACCGAATAGATTTCGACGCTATCGTCCGTGAACCGGCCCAGGCGCCCCCCGAGAAGCTCGCCGTGGCCGCTGGATTGCGCGCCGAAGAAACGGCGATACGTGCGGTTCGCAAACAGCAGCTCCAGGCCTTCCGGCGTGTCGGCCACCACGGAAATGGCGTCGTCCAGGCCTTCGAGCACGGTCATGAAACGTTCGTGCGCCGCCGTCAGGGCCTCGCGTATGCGCTTGGGCTCGGTGATGTCCGTCATGGAGGTCATCCAGCCGATCTGCTCGCCGGATGCATCGCGCAGCGGCGAGACATACATTCGGGCGGTGAAGCGCGAGCCATCGCGGCGCTGCGCTTCGATTTCCAGGCCGCTGCTGGGCGTGCGGCCCGAGAGCAGCAGGTCCAGGGTTTCCTGATGCTGGGCGTGGCGACCCGGCAGCCAATAGGGAAAAGGGGTGGTGCGCCCGATCAGGTCGGCTTCGTTCCAGCCTATCATCCGGCAAAACGCCGGATTGACGTAGGCGATCCTGCCGTGCATGTCGAACACGCGCATGCCGGTGGACATGGAGTTTTCCATCGCGCGGCGAAAACCGGTCTCGGCGATGAGCGCCGCTTCGGCGCGCGTTCGGTAACGCGTATAGCGCCACAGGACGAGCAGGCTCACGACGATGACGAAAGACAACGCGGCGATGACCATCATCAACCGCTGCTGGCGCGTTTCCTGGTCTATCGTGACGAACATCACGCTGTCGTTGTGCAGCCGCTGCAGCCAGATGAACACGCCCATGACGCAGAGGTACAGCACGAGCACGATCACCGGCGTCAGCCAGTACAGGCCGCGACGGTTCTGCTTGGCCTGGTCGTAGAACGTCGTCGGTATGAGGGATCGTTTAGAGTTGCTCGCCATGCGTGTGTCCAGGGCACCCAAAAAGTCGGTAGGGCATCGGATTTCCGTATTCTAGACGGTAACGCCGAATCCATTTTTCATATTATAAAAATAGAAACCATAAAATGAAATTTTCCTTGAACATCTCCGTGGTATTTCCTAGAATGCCCTTAATCGCCAGACCTGCAAGTCTAATCACGATGGCATGAGAGACTCCTGCGCGGCTACCAGGGATGGGGCGCCAATAGGGCATGAGCCGGCAAGGCGCCGCTATCCGGACTATATCAATTCAAACCAGGAGACAACGAATGTCCTCTCTTGAACAGTCGAACACCTCAGTGGGTCTCACCGAAGACGAAGCGCTGGAAACACAGGAATGGCTGGATGCGCTCGACGCCGTTCTGGATCGCGAAGGCCCGGAACGCGCTCATTACTTGCTCGAGCGCTTGGTTGATCTGGCGCGCCGTTCAGGCGCGCACATCCCGTTTTCGCCCAATACGGCTTACGTCAATACGATACCACCCGGTCTGGAGCCGGCGCACCCCGGCAATCTCGAGCTCGAAGCGCGCATCCGTTCCTATATACGCTGGAACGCCATGGCGATGGTCGTCAAGGCCAACAGCCACAACCCGCCCGACGGCGGCGATCTCGGGGGACACATCGCATCGTTCGCATCGCTGGCCACCATGATCGGCTGCGGCCAGAACCATTTCTGGCATGCCGAAGACGAAGAGCATGGCGGCGATCTGGTGTATTTCCAGGGACATTCGTCGCCCGGCGTCTACGGCCGGGCGTTTCTCGAAGGCCGCCTGTCCGAAGAGCAACTGGACAATTTCCGCCAGGAAGTCGACGGCAAAGGCCTGTCTTCCTATCCGCATCCCAAGCTGATGCCCGATTTTTGGCAGTTCCCGACTGTTTCCATGGGATTGGGACCGCTGATGGCCATCTATCAGGCCCGTTTTCTCAAGTACCTGCATGCCCGCGGCATTGCCGACACCAGCAAGCGCAAGGTCTGGGTATTCTGCGGCGACGGAGAAATGGACGAGCCGGAATCCCTGGGCGCCATCAGCCTGGCCTCGCGCGAGAAGCTGGACAACCTGATCTTCGTGATCAACTGCAACCTGCAGCGCCTGGACGGTCCCGTGCGCGGCAACGGCAAGATCATCCAGGAATTGGAAGGTGAATTCCGCGGCAGCGGCTGGAACGTAGTCAAGCTCATCTGGGGCGGCTACTGGGATCCGCTTTTTGCGCGCGATAAGGAAGGCATCCTGCGCCGCATCATGGAAGAGGCCGTCGACGGGGAATACCAGGCCTACAAGGCCAATGACGGGGCTTACGTGCGCGAGCATTTCTTCGGCAAGCACCCCAAGCTCCTGGACATGGTCGCGCGCATGAGCGACGACGATATCTGGCGCTTGAATCGGGGCGGCCACGATCCTCATAAAGTCTATGCCGCGTTCAGCAACGCGGTGAACACCAAGGGCCAGCCGAGCGTCATCCTGGCCAAGACCATCAAGGGCTACGGCATGGGCCACGTCGGCCAGGCCAAGAATCCTACGCACCAGCAGAAGAAACTGGACATGGCCGCGGTGCGCGAATTCCGCGATCGCTTCAATATCCCCATTCCCGACGACAAGATCGAGCAGCTGCCTTACTACAAACCGGCGGAAGATTCGCCTGAAATGGTTTATCTGCACGAGCGGCGCAAGGCCTTGGGCGGCTACCTGCCCAAGCGACGCATCAAGGCCGACGAGAAGCTGACGGCGCCCAAGCTGGAGGTATTCAAGGCGGTGCTCGAGCCTACCGCCGAAGGGCGCGAGATTTCCACGACGCAGGCGTTCGTGCGCATACTCAATCAGGTCCTGCGCGACAAGGACCTGGGTCCGCGCGTCGTGCCCATTCTGGCCGACGAGTCCCGCACCTTCGGCATGGAGGGATTATTCCGCCAGATCGGCATTTACGCGCCCGAAGGGCAGAAGTACACGCCCGTGGACAAAGACCAGGTCATGTACTACAAGGAATCGGCCGACGGGCAGCTCTTGCAGGAAGGCATCAACGAAGCGGGCGCGTTCAGCTCCTGGATCGCGGCGGCCACGTCGTATTCCACCAATAACCGCATCATGATCCCGTTCTTCATCTACTATTCGATGTTCGGGTTCCAGCGCGTGGGCGACCTGGCCTGGGCGGCGGGCGACATGCGGGCGCGCGGGTTCCTGCTCGGCGGCACGGCGGGACGCACCACGCTCAATGGAGAAGGGCTGCAGCACGAAGACGGGCACAGCCACATCATGTCTTCGCTGATTCCGAATTGCGTTTCCTACGATCCGACGTTCGCGCATGAACTGGCGGTGATCATCCAGGACGGTTTGCGCCGCATGGTCGAGAACCAGGAGGACGTGTACTACTACCTCACTGTCATGAACGAGAACTACGCGCAGCCGGGCTTGAACGCCGGCGACGAGGAAGGCATCCTTCGCGGCATGTACAAGCTCAAGTCGACGAAGAAGGGCAAGCTGCACGTGCAGTTGATGGGGTCGGGCACGATATTGCGCGAAGTCATCGCGGCGCAGGAGCTGTTGCTGGACGACTGGGGTATCGGCTCGGACGTCTGGAGCGTGACCAGCTTCACGGAGCTGCGCCGCGACGGCCTGGATTGCGAGCGCCACAGCCTGCTTCATCCCGAGGACGCCGACGCGCCCGTGCCGTACGTTACGCAAAAACTGCAGGAAACAAAGGGTCCCATCGTGGTGTCTACGGACTATGTCAAGGCATTCGGCGAGCAGATACGTCCCTTCGTGCCCAAGGACCGCGCGTTCCGCGTGTTGGGTACGGACGGATTCGGCCGCTCCGACTTCCGCTACAAGCTGCGCGAGCATTTTGAAGTGGATCGTCGCTTCGTGGTGCTGGCGGCATTGCGCAGCCTTGCCGACGAAGGTCAGCTGCCCATGAAGAAAGTTGCCGAGGCCATCAAGAAATACGGCATCAATCCGGAAAAAGCCAATCCGCACCACGCGTGAAAGGGGACACTACAATGAGCAATACCATTGAAATCAGCGTGCCGGATATCGGTGATTTTGACGAGGTCGAAGTCATCGAGGTCCTGGTCGCCCCGGGGGATGAGGTCCAGGCCGAGCAAAGCCTGATCACGGTGGAGTCGGACAAGGCATCCATGGAAATCCCCTCGTCGCATGCCGGCGTGGTGGAGGCGGTGCAGGTCAAGACCGGCGACAAGGTCAAGCAAGGTTCGGTCATCGTGAAGCTGAAAGCCCGGGAGCAGGCCGAACAAGCAGAAAGCGCGCCGGCCGCCGCGTCCAGGGCGGATGAAAAGACATCGCGCGCCGAATCGGCCGCTCAACAGGCCGAGCCGTCCGGCGCTTCTTCCGGACAGGGCGCCGCCTCCACGGTGATGGTGGTCGTGCCCGATATCGGCGATGCGAAGGACGTCCAGGTCATCGAGGTCATGGTGGCGGTCGGCGACACGGTCCAGGCCGAGCAAAGCCTGATCACGGTGGAGTCGGACAAGGCGTCCATGGAAGTGCCATCCTCCCATGCCGGCGTGGTCAAGGCGGTCAAGGTCAAGCTGGGCGACAAAGTCAATGAGGGCTCCGAGATCGTCGAGCTCAGCGTGCAGGGCGCGGATGCGCCCGAGGCCGAAAGCCGTCCTAGGGCGCAAGCTCCGGCGGCGCAAGCGGCTCAGTCATCGGCGAGCGTCAGCGAGGCGCCGGCGGCTGACGCTCGGCCGGCGCAACCTGCGGCCATGCCGGCAGGGCGTCCTTCGCCGACGGCGGCGTATGCCGATGCCGCCGTGCCGCTGCGCAACCTTCCCCATGCCTCGCCGTCCGTGCGCAAGTTCGCGCGCGAATTGGGCGTGGACCTGAGCAAGGTGACGGGTTCCGGCGCCAAGAACCGTATTACTCATGACGACGTGCGCCTGTTCGTCAAGCAGGCATTGGCCGGCGGCGTCGCGCCGGGACAGGCGGCGGTATCGGCCGGCGGGCTGTCGGTGTTGCCGTGGCCCAAGGTGGATTTTTCCAAGTTCGGCCCGAGCGAAAGCAAGCCGCTGTCGCGGATCAAGAAAATCTCCGGTGCCAACCTGCATCGCAACTGGGTGATGATTCCGCACGTCACCAATAACGATGCGGCCGATATCACAGGTCTGGAAGACTTCCGT
>CAZKBT010000015.1:0-55929 GCA_964551305.1 uncultured Burkholderiaceae bacterium | reverse complement strand
TGGATGGTGATCTGCTGTTCCTTGCCGGTGGCCTTGTCCTTGGCCGAGACCGAGACGATGCCGTTGGCGTCGATGTCGAAGGTGACTTCGATCTGCGGCAAGCCGCGAGGCGCAGGCGGAATGCCTTCCAGATTGAATTCGCCCAGAGCCTTGTTGCCCGCGGCGATTTCACGCTCGCCCTGATACACCTTGATGGTGACGGCGGGCTGATTATCGTCGGCTGTCGAGAACACCTGCGAGAACCGGGTCGGAATCGTCGTGTTCTTCTGGATCATCTTGGTCATCACGCCGCCCAGGGTTTCGATGCCCAGGGACAGCGGCGTCACGTCAAGCAGCAACACGTCCTTGCGATCGCCGGACAGCACCGAGCCTTGGATCGCGGCGCCGGCGGCCACGGCCTCGTCCGGGTTCACGTCCTTGCGGGGATCCTTGCCAAAGAATTCCTTGACCTTTTCCTGCACCTTGGGCATGCGGGTCATCCCGCCCACCAAGATCACGTCGTCGATATCGGAAACTTTGACGCCCGCATCCTTGATGGCGATGCGGCAAGGCTCGATCGTGCGCTCGATCAGCTCCTCGACCAGCGACTCCAGCTTGGCGCGGGTCAACTTGAGGGTCAAGTGCTTGGGACCAGACGCGTCCGCCGTGATGTAAGGCAGGTTGATCTCGGTCTGTTGGGCCGACGAAAGCTCGATCTTGGCTTTTTCCGCCGCTTCTTTCAGGCGCTGCAGGGCCAGGACGTCCGCGGACAGGTCCACGCCGCTTTCTTTCTTGAACTCGGCGATGACGTAGTCGATCAGGCGCTGGTCGAAATCCTCGCCGCCCAGGAAGGTGTCCCCATTGGTCGACAAGACTTCGAATTGCTTTTCGCCGTCGAGGTCGGCGATTTCGATGATGGACACGTCGAACGTACCGCCGCCCAAGTCATACACGGCGATCTTGCGGTCGCCCTTTTCCGCCTTATCCAGGCCGAAGGCCAGTGCGGCGGCCGTGGGCTCGTTGATGATGCGCTTGACGTCCAGGCCGGCGATCCGGCCGGCATCCTTGGTGGCCTGGCGCTGGCTGTCGTTGAAGTAAGCCGGCACGGTAATGACCGCCTCGGTGACTTCCTCGCCCAGGTAGTCTTCCGCCGTCTTCTTCATCTTGCGCAGCACGTCGGCCGACACCTGGGGAGGAGCCAGCTTCTTGCCCTGGGCTTCGACCCAGGCGTCGCCGTTGTCCGCCTTAACGATGGAATACGGCATCAGGTTGATGTCTTTCTGCACGGCCTTTTCGTCGAACTTGCGCCCGATCAGCCGCTTTACGGCGTACAGCGTGTTCTTGGCGTTGGTGACGGCCTGGCGCTTCGCAGGCGCGCCGACCAGCACTTCGCCGTCCGGCATGTAGGCGACGATCGACGGCGTCGTGCGCGTGCCTTCGGCGTTTTCAATGATCTTCACCTTGCCGCCCTCCAGCACCGCGACGCAGCTGTTGGTCGTGCCAAGGTCGATACCTATGATTTTTCCCATTTTCGATTAATCCTGCTAAAAAATTTCTGTGGAAATGATTCGATGACTGTTATTTGGGGGGAGACGCCGACTATTTCAAGAGGCATTTCCCGACGATACCGTGACCAGCGCCGGACGAAGCACCCGTTCGGCGATCGTGTAGCCCTTTTGCAGCAGTTCCACGACCGCGCCCTCGGGATAGTCGGAGGGCACCGTCGAAATGGCCTGGTGGCGATGCGGATCGAATTTGTCACCGGGCGCCGGCGCCTCGTCCTTCATCAGGTTGCGCTCGAAGGCGGCCGCCAGCTGCCTCAGGGTGATCTCGACCCCTTCCTTCCATGCCTCTGGACCCTGATCGGATTGAGCCAGAGCGGCCTCCAGACTGTCCTTGACCGGGATCAGGCTTTCCGCGAAGGCTTCCGTGCCGAATTTACGCGCCTTGGCGACGTCTTCCTGGGCGCGGCGGCGGATGTTTTCCACTTCCGCCTTGGCGCGCAGCAACTGGTCATGATATTGGGCTACCTGCTCTTGGGCCTGCTCCAGCAGCGCGGCCAGATTCTCCTGCTCCGCTTCCGCGCCGGACCCGTCCCGCCGCTCAGCCGTTTCGGAAACGGCCGGATTCTCGGTCACTTCGGACGTATCCTTGCTATCTTGCTGGTTTTGCGGGTCACGAGGCTGATTACCTGCCGACATAGAAATATCTCCAGAAATGCTGAAACAGTGAATTTCATGCACATGAGGGCATATGTTTCCATTTCAAGCCCCCCTCTGGAAAAAGCCGGCGTTCAATCGATCCAGCCCTCCACATGCCGACGAACGATCGCCGTCAACGCATCCAGCCAGGCGGGATCATCGTTCAGGCAGGGTAAATAGCGGAATTGCCGTCCCCCCGCCGCCAGATAGGCATCGCGGCACTCGACCTGGATCTCCTCCAAGGTTTCCAGGCAATCGGCCAGGAATCCGGGACACATGACGTCCACGTGCGTGATCCCCTGCCCCGCCCACTCTTTCAACGTGGGCTCCGTATAGGGTTCCAGCCATTTCGCGGCGCCGAAGCGGCTCTGGAAGGACACGTGCACCAATGCGCCGTCCTCGCCCAGCGCCTCGCGCAGCAAGGCGGCGGTTTGCATGCAGTCCTGGTAATACGGGTCGCCCTGCAGCACGCAGCGCTGCGGCAGGCCGTGAAAGCTGAGCAGCAGGCGCTGCGGCTTGCCGTTTTCGGCCCAGTAGCGCTTGATCCGCCCGGCAAGCGCTTGAATGTAGCCGCCGTCGTCGTAATAGCGCTTGACGAAGCGCAGTTCCGGCTGGTTGCGCAGCCTGGCCGCGTACGAGGCGACCTTGTCCACGGCGGTCGCCGTCGTGCTGGCCGCGTACTGGGGGTACAAAGGGACGGTCAGAATACGCTCGCACCCGGCGGCGCGCAATTGCGCCATGGCCTGCGCGATCGACGGGTTGCCATAGCGCATTCCCAACGCCACGCGCGCCGGCACGTCCGCCGCCCCCAGGCGCCGCCGCACGCCGTCGGCCATGGCCTGGCTCCAGACCAGGAGCGGCGAGCCCTGATCCAGCCAGATGCCCCTGTAACGCGACACAAGCGTCCCAGGCCGCCGGGGTAGCACGAACAGACGCAGAATCACCTGCCACACCGCGGGCGGAATCTCGATGACGCGCACGTCCGAGAGAAACTCGGCCAGGTAGCGCCGGATGGACCCCGCCGTCGGCTCGTCGGGCGTCCCCAGGTTGACCAGCAGCACCCCGATCGTCTGCGACGGGCGCCCCTGCGCCATGGGATCGAGTGCGTGGCCGTCCGTCGGCTCGGGCAAATAGCGCATAGGTAGGAAACGGGACATATAGTCTGGTGGTCGATGTGGCGCGCGGCCCGGATGGCCGCGCGAAGGTCGGGAACGAGTTACGAGGAAGGATTATGGCTCAAAGCGTTCGAAAGCAGCCGGGCCGTGATGTCGACGATGGGAATCACCCGCTCATAGGCCATGCGGGAAGGCCCGATGACCCCCAGGGTACCCACGACCTTGCCGTCCACCCCGTAGGGCGCAGTGATGACCGACACGTCTTCGACGGGCACCAGGGACGAGTCGCCCCCTATGTAGATCTGCACGCCCTGCGCCCTGCTGGATACGTCGAGCAGATGCAACAGGTCGGTCTTCTTCTCGAACAAGGCGAACATGCGCCGCAGCCTGTCCATGTCCGAAGCGATATCGGACACATCCAGCAGCTTGCTTTCTCCGGCGATCACCACGGACTCGTCGGAATCGGCCGTATCGGTGCCCGCCTCGACGGCTGCCTGCATGAGGCGGGAAATGTCCGCCTGCAGGCAAGCCAGCTCGTCGGCCATCGATTCCCTGACTTCGTCGAAGGACATGCCGGTAAAGTGCTGGTTGAAAAAATTGCTGGCCTCGATCAGTTCGTGTTCATAGTAGTCGCGAGGCACGAACAGGATGCGGTTCTGCACGTCGCCGTCGGGGGTCACGATGATCAGCAGCACTCTTTTATCCGACAATCGTATGAACTCGATCTGCCGGAAAACCTGCGCCCGCTTGGGCGCCAGGACCACGCCCGCGAATTGCGACAGGTTGGACAACAGGGCCGCGGCCGACGATACCGCGCGTGTCGGCTCCGCGGCCGGCAGCATCTGCCGGATCTGGCTGGCGGGCAGCACCTCGAATTTTTTCACCGACAACAGCGCATCGGCGAAAATCCGATAGCCCCTGGGAGTCGGAACCCGGCCTGCCGACGTATGCGGACTATGTATCAGCCCCAGATCTTCCAGGTCGGCCATCACATTGCGTATCGTGGCTGCGGACAAATCAAACATTTTCGACAGCGTGCGCGATCCGACGGGCTGCCCGTCCGCGATATAACGCTCTATCAGCGCCTTCAACAGCGCATTCGCTCTATCATCCATGCTCATGGTCAATGAAGATTGATGGACATAATGTAGTCCATATGCCGTTACAAAACCCGGTGCAACTCTATAATTCAGAGTATCGCTATTATTCCATTAATTCCACCAATCAGAACGCGAGCCTTTATGCACTTCAAAACCATAGCGTTGATAGGCAGGCACCAGGACAGCGGGCTGGACGCTCCCTTGCGCCGGCTGGCCGATACCCTGCGGTCCGCCGGACGAAAAGTGCTCATAGAAAGCGAAACCGCGCGCAACACCCGCATCACCGAGCTGCCGAGCGCAAACTACGTGGACATCGGCAAGCAGGCCGACCTGGCCGTCATCATGGGGGGAGACGGCACCATGCTCGGCGCCGCGCGGGAACTGGCCGATGCCAAGGTTCCCCTGATCGGCATCAACCATGGCCGGCTGGGCTTCATTACCGACATCCCCCTGCACAGCGCGACCGACGCCCTGACCCGGGTTCTCAACGGCCATTTCAACATCGAAGAGCGCGTCTTGCTGGAAGGCCGCGTCGTGCGCGACGGCCAGACCATGTTCTCGGGCCTCGCGCTCAACGACGTCGTTCTCAACCGCGCCGGCCGCGGCGGCATGATCGAAGTGCGCGTGGAGCTGGACGGCGCCTTCATGCACAGCCAGCGCTCGGACGGGTTGATCATCGCCACGCCCACAGGCTCCACGGCCTATTCGCTATCGGCCAACGGTCCCATCCTGCACCCCGGCGTCAAGGCCATCCTGCTGGTGCCCGTCGCCCCGCAGACCCTGTCGAACCGGCCCATCGTCCTGCCCGACACGGGCACGCTCAGCATGACCATTACGGCGCTGGGCAGAGTCGAATCGGGGGCCAGCGTCCACTTCGACATGCAGACGTGGTCCGATTGCCAGCCCGGCGACCGGGTCGACGTGCGACGTGCCAAGAACACGGTACCGTTCATCCATCCGGATGGTTACAGCTTTTTTTCCACACTGCGCCGCAAACTGCACTGGAATCACATGCCCCAACCCACTTCGGAAGACGAATAATCCATGCTGCGCACCCTGCACGTCCGAGATTTCGTCATCGTCGACCAGACCGAAATCCAGTTCGACGAAGGCTTCACCGTCTTTTCCGGCGAAACCGGCGCGGGAAAATCCATCCTGATCGACGCGCTGTCGCTCGCGCTCGGGGCGCGCGCCGATACTTCCGTGATTCGGGAAGGCGCCAAGCAGGCCGACATCACCGCCGTCTTCGACACGCCCGATTCCCTCAAGCCCTGGCTACAGGAACAGGAACTGGACGACGATGCGCTGGTACTGCGCCGGGTCATCGACAACAAGGCGCGCAGCCGATCTTTTATCAACGGCCTGCCCGTCGCGCTCAGCCAGCTGCGTACACTCAGCGAACAACTGGTCGACATCCACGGGCAGCACGCCCACCAAAGCCTGCTGAGCCCGGCCAGCCAGCGCGCCTTGCTCGACGAGCAAGGCAACCACACCGCGCTGGCGCACGAAACGCGCAGGGCCTGGCAGGCGCTGGCCGCCGCCGCCAAGGCGCTGGACGACGCCCAGCGCAACGCCGCCCAGCTGGAACAGGAACAAGAGCGCCTGACGTGGCAGCTAAGCGAACTGGAACAACTTGACCTGAAAGACGGCGAATGGGAAACGGTCAATGCCGACCACAACCGCCTGGCCCATGCGCAGTCGCTGATCGAAGGCGTAACCGCGACCGCCAGCGCCCTGGATGACGAGCAAGGCTCCGCGCTCCTGGCCCTGAACGCGGCGGCGCACCAGATCCAGCGGCTGCTGCGCCACGATCCCAACCTGCAACAGGTATACGACGCGCTGCAATCGGCGGTCATCGCCAGCCAGGAAGCGCTTTCCGACCTGAACAGCTATCTGGATAAGCTGGAGCTGGATCCGGAAAAGCTGGCCCATGCCGAACGGCGGCTCTCGGCCATCTTCGACGCAGCGCGCAAGTTCAAGGTCGAGCCCGAAGCCTTGCACGCCTTGCGACAAGACCTCGAACACCAGCTGAAGACCTCGCAAACCCAGGCCGACCTTCCGGCGCTCGCCCGCTCAAAAGACGAAGCCCAGGCGCGGCACACCGATCTGTGCCAGCAACTTACCAAGGCCAGGCAGGCCGCGGGCGCCGTCCTGGCCAACGAAGTCACCGCCATGATGCAGACCCTGGCCATGCAAGGCGGCAAGCTCGACATCGCGCTGCATCCGTGCGAGCCCGGCGCCCACGGCCAGGAAAACGTCGAATTCCTGGTCGCCGGCCACGCCGGCGTCGCGCCCCGGCCGCTTGCCAAGGTGGTCTCCGGAGGCGAACTGGCGCGGATTTCACTGGCGCTGTCCGTCATTGCGAGCCGGGCGGCCCGCGTGCCCACCTTGATTTTCGACGAAGTCGATACCGGGGTGGGCGGCGCCGTGGCCGAAGTCGTGGGCCGACTGCTGCAAACGCTGGGGCAACGCCATCAAGTCCTGTGCGTCACCCACTTGCCGCAGGTCGCGGCCCGTGGCGCCCACCATTATCAGGTCAACAAAGCGACGTCCGGCACGGCGACCGTATCGGCGATCAAGGCGCTGGACAAATCCGGCCGCATAAATGAAATAGCCCGCATGCTGGGCGGGCTGAAAATTACCGATACGACGCGCAAACACGCAAGAGAGATGTTGGCCGCCGATTAAGACCCTAGCCGTGCCCGCCGCCCTGCTTGGGCGAGGCAGGTTGCGAGCATGCCATGGCGGCGCAGGCGGGCTATCCGGCGCGTTTCGCGTTGCTGGAGCAGTTGGAGCAGATGCCGTAGAGCAGCATCGTATGGCTTTCGAGCGCGAAACCCTGATCCTTCGCCACCTTGTGCTGGCGTTTTTCGATTTCAGGATCCGCGAATTCGACGACCTTGCCGCAATTCGTGCAAATCAAGTGATCGTGATGATCGCCGTCATTGAGCTCGAAAACGGCCTTTCCGCCGTCGAACTGGCTGCGCACCAAGATGCCTGCCTGCTCGAACTGGGTCAATACGCGATAAACGGTCGCCAGGCCGATGTCGACGTCCTCGGCGACCAGCGTGCGGTAGACATCTTCCGCGCTCTGGTGGCGAAAATCCGCCCGACGAAAAATATCCAGAATCTTAAGGCGGGGAAACGTCGCCTTAAGGCCCATGTTTTTAAGTTCAGTCTGGTCATTCATAGCTAAAATTATCTCTGGCGGTAAGTAAAGATTCGCGTCTGCGAACACTGCGCAAGACGTCCGATGCCGACTAACGCTATTATGCGTTTATTCTTATACCTTTATGATAACGTTTTTACTCCTATCTGAATTAAACAGGGGCGTTTCGTGCTGACGATTGCTAAACCCATTATTTCCATGGTCCGAACCGGCTTGATCGCCGGCGCCGTCGCCATGACCGTTTCCGCGTGCGGCACCCAAAACTGGGGCTTTCCGTACCGCCCCAACATGCAACAGGGCAATTGGATCACGGCCGAACAGGTCGCCCAACTCCAGCAAGGCATGACGCGCGAACAAGTCCGCTACATCCTGGGCACGCCGACCTTGCAGGACATCTTCCGTTCAGATCGCTGGGACTATCCGTACTATAACAAGCCTGGCTACGGAAAAGAACAGCAACGCAAATTCACGGTCTGGTTCGAAGGCGACAGCCTGGCGCGCTGGGACGGCGACCAGCAGCCGGATCGCCAGCCTTATGAGAAAGTCGACACGGGCTCCAACGCCGGCGCCGCACCCGCCCCCGGCGCCAACACCGGACAGCCCGCGGCAGCCGAACCCCTACGCTAGGAACAGTCAAAGATGAAAATTGCCATTGCCGGCGCAAGCGGCCGCATGGGCCGCATGCTGATAGAAAGCGTCCTGCAAAGCCCCGACCTGGCGCTTACCGTCGCGCTCGAACATCCCGGCAGCCCCGCGCTCGGCCAGGATGCCGGACTCTTCCTGGGCCAGGACACCGGGGTCGCCATCACCGCCGACCTGGACCAGCTGGCCAATGCCGACTGCCTGATCGACTTCACGCGTCCCGAAGGCACCTTGACCCATCTACAGGCCTGCGTCGCCCACCGGGTCAAATGCGTCATCGGCACCACCGGCTTTTCCGCCGATCAAAAACAGGCCATACACGCAGCCAGCCAGAAAGTCGCCGTCGTCTTCGCCCCCAACATGAGCGTCGGCGTCAACGTCACTCTGCGCCTGCTGGACATGGCGGCGCGGCTGCTGAATTCCGGCTATGACGTCGAAGTGTTCGAAGCGCATCACCGCAACAAGGTCGATGCGCCTTCGGGCACCGCCCTGGCCATGGGCGAAACCGTCGCCCATGCATGGGGCAAGAAACTGGACGACATCGCCGATTGGGCGCGCCACGGTGAAACGGGCGCACGCGAAACAGGACGCATCGGCTTTTCCGTGGTCCGCGGCGGCGACATCGTCGGCGACCATACCGTTTATTTCTGCGGACAAGGCGAGCGGATCGAAATCACCCACCGTTCCAGCAACCGAAACACCTACGCGCAAGGCAGCCTGCGCGCCGCGCGTTACCTGGCGCGCAAGGAATTCGGCCTGTTCGACATGCAGGACGTGCTGGCGACCTGAGGTCTGTCCGATACCGGCCGAATGCCGGCCGGACCCGGCAACGGGAGCCCGATCACCCCACCAGGACGGGTTCCTGCTCCAGTCGGACGCCGAAACGCGCCGACACATCCGTCTTCACCGATTGCGCCAAGGCAAGCACATCCCGAGCCGTAGCGCCTCCGTAATTGACCAGCACCAGCGCCTGGCGGTCATGCATCCCGACGGGCCCCAGCCGCCTGCCCTTCCAGCCGGCCTGTTCGATCAACCAGCCCGCCGCCAATTTGTATCCGCCATCCGGTTGGGCATAGCTGACCAGACCCGGATACGCCTGCCGCAACGCGTCGCGCGTGCCCGCGTCCACCACGGGATTCTTGAAAAAACTTCCCGCATTGCCGTACTGTGCCGGATCCGGCAGCTTTTGCCTGCGAATGTCGCAAACCGCCTCAAAGACCTGCCGCGCCGTCGCGGGCCTGCCTTCTTGCCACTCCTTGCGTGAACGCAGGTCCGGATAGTCCAAGACAGGCTGAAAAGAACGCGACAGGTTGAATCTCACCCCCACGATCAGCCACTGCCCGGCGGGCGCTTGCTTGAACATACTGTGCCGATACGCGAACCCGCACTCGTCGACGGACTTCGTCTCCAGGCGGGCGTGTCGCACATTCCACGCCTGCACGCTGTGCAAACGCTGGTCCAGCTCGACGCCGTAGGCGCCGATATTCTGCACCGGGGCCGCCCCCACCGTGCCGGGAATCAAGGCCAGATTCTCCAGGCCGTGCCAGCCTTGTTCCACGCAATGAGCGACGAACTCGTGCCAGGATTCGCCCGCCTGGGCTTCCACCACCCAACCATCGGCCGTCGTCTCCACGACACGGATGCCGCGCGACTGAACCTTGATGACGAGCGGCTCCAGGTCGGCCGCCATGACCACGTTGCTACCACCGCCCAGCACCACGACGTCCGAGTATGATCGCGCCAGCCCGCTCAGCGCCTCAAGCTCGGAAACGTCGGTATACGTCACGACGCGCCTGGCACGCACCGATAAACCCAGCGTATTGTTTGGCGTCAGGTCCTGTTGAGCAACTTGCAGCACGAATTCATCCAGTCATTGAAAAACAAACCGTAAGCATACCGTGTGTCGGAGTGAATACGGAATCGGAAAAGCGGGTTTTGAGTCCCCGGTCGCGGAATAAAAGCATGCTATAATTTTTTTCCTTTTCCGAGGTTGGAGTTGGTTATCGAGCCTGCCCTGACATTGGTAAAGGGCTGATAAGGAAGGTGGCATTACCTTCTTTTTCGTATTGGCTGATCGAATCGAAGGTTCGAATTTTCGATGAAGCAATGAAAAAAGAATCTTTTTGGATTTGCACTCATCAAAAAAATGCCCTATAATGCAAAGCTTACTTCGATTGATTCGTAACAGAATCAAGACGGGGGAAACGCGGGAATAGCTCAGTTGGTAGAGCGCAACCTTGCCAAGGTTGAGGTCGCGAGTTCGAGACTCGTTTCCCGCTCCAAGATTTTAAAAATCCCAGACTTCGGTCTGGGATTTTTTGCGTTTATGCCTAATCATTCTTAATGGAGGCTTCCGACTCATCACGGACGATAATCATGTCCTGTGATGGAAGTCTTTTTGCATCAACGCATTCTGCAGTGTCACGCCCCGCCGAATAGGAAATTCTCGCTTCATCACTTGAAAACCGTGGTGTAGAAAGAAGGGCTCAGCGGTCCTGCTCACGTTCGCCGTGAGTTGACTAACTCCCAGCAACTTGGCTTCGTCATGGATACGGCTCATCAACAAGCTACCGACGCCTTGCCGCTGGTAGGCTCCCGACACAAAAAAATGATCGATATATCCATTGGGCTGAATGTCGGCGTACCCAACAATTTCACCTCCGGCTTCAACGATAAACGGCCGTAATTCCATCATGCGGCTAGCCCACACTTCCGGGACGATGTCTGTCGGTGCCCAAGCCTCTATTTGTGCAGGGGTATAGTCACGTGATGCAACGTCACGCACCGCCGATAGAAAGACCTGAAATAACGCACCCTCGTCCCCTGATCTGAATCGTCTGACTTCCATCGAATCCTCGTAGAATATCAATTTTAAGTTACGCGCTTACTATCTCCGTCTCCCCCACAACTCCGATCGCCCCATCCCCTCTCGCCACTTTCCACCTTCTCGAACCCCGAAAACCCAACCTGAACAATCTTCTCATCCCCAGATCCAGCTCGTACAATATCGGCGGATGCAAGCCCCGAGGTGGCTCCAGGAAGCGATTTCGACTGATAGTGTCTCATCGTTGCCGGGGCAAGGACATGACCGCAAATTGAAGCACTCGGCGCACATGAAGATTCGAAAAGGACAACCGGAAGATCATCAGACTCTCCTTGTAATATGGGAGCAATCGGTGCGGGCGTCACATGATTTCCTGTCAGAGCAGGATATTCAGGCACTTCTACCCATAGTTCGCGATCAAGCCTTGCCGGGCCTTGAAGTATGGGTATTGTGTGATGAGGCATCAGCGCCCATCGGTTTCATGGGGCTGAACGACAACAAGCTTGAGGCATTGTTTATTTCTCCAACCAGCTTTCGGCAGGGAGGAGGAAAAATCATGCTTGAACATTCGAGACGATTGAAAGGCCAGCTGGAAGTGGATGTAAACGAGCAAAATCCGCGTGCGGTGGGATTCTATCTGTCCAATGGTTTCCTGGTCGCCGGTCGCTCGCCAACCGACCCTCAAGGACTACCGTTTCCCCTGCTGCATCTGCGTGATGCCAGCCCTCCTTGATCCCTGCATGCAGGCGCGAACGCAGGCTACGTTTCAATGGCGTTCCGGAAACGATGAAGAGCCTGAATGTCGTCATCCGCCTTTCAGGCTTTCATACCAAGGCTCGCGAGAGCCCGGGACGCCGGCGGCATCCGGCTCGTCGAAGTCAAAATCGGCATTCTCCCCGAACAGTTCAAGACGTTCGCCATCGGTGTCAATATACGTTATCAAGTCGTCAGGAAGGTCCACGCCGCCCTGCAACAGGACTTGATCCCAGCTGTCGGGACAGTCGACCAAGATCAAGCTCCTGAGCGACCGAGGCAGCTCGGACACAGTCGCCAGCGACTCGCAAAACGACAAATCCAGTTCCAGGAGCGACGCAGGCAGCTCGGGCAAGGCCACCAGAGAACTACATCCAATCAGCCACAGCCCCTCCAATGTATTCGGCAACGTAGGCAATTCTGTGAGTAACGGAGCATCCATCAATGCCAGTACTGTTAAAGACGGAGGTAAAGCCGGCAATGTCTTTAATAGTTGACATCTTTCTAAACTCAGCCTGCTAAGGGAGGCAGGCAGCTCGGGCAACCTCGTCAAGAGATAGCTCCTCTGCATCAATAATTCACCTATCGTGTCAGGCAAAGCGGGAAGGGATAAACAGAACGGATACTCATAGAGATCAAGATCCACGTCTTGCTCATTCCACGCTCTTCGAACCAGTTCCGCCACCGCTCTGGTCTGCGTAAATGCCAGACCGAGCGCCTGATACTCGTCCGCATCGCACTGTAGTTCAAAGATCTTATCCAGGACCGCGCTCGTTTCTCGCGACAACTCGAGATTCAGGTTGCCAGCCCCATCCAGTTCGAGGGTATACGTGCGAATATTTTCATGGCTTACGCTATCCGAAAATCTCGCTTTGTAGCTTTCGCCGGCAAGCTTCCTGAGCCTGCAAAAACTCTCAAGTCGACCTATATCCGTCGAACCATCGGAACACAGTTCAAGCAAACATCTATTTGCCTCGTCTCGATGGTCTTCAGCGAACCAGTCCGCTACCCGATTCCACGACTGCTGAGCCCGATTTATCGTGTCTCGCCGCGCATTAGCGGCACGATCGTACTCATCCTCCGATAAAGACGACCGGATACGTTTATGGCCCGCGTCACCGCCTACTCTCTCCATGAACTCCTCCGTTGGCTGATCGCGCCCTTTAGGCCGCCAGCCCGCCGGATCGTCATTACCTGCTATATGATCAATCTCTTTAAGTAACGACGTGAAGTCTTTGGTTCCTCCAGTTTGATTTACATGCCAACGAATCCTTGTCCGCCGCCGGCCTTGGCGGCGCCGACTGTTTCATTGCAATGACCATGATATTGAAGCCAAGTTACGGCAAAAGCATCCTGCCATGAAACCGATGCCGACAAAATGAACCACTTCGTCATCATTTCCGGCTGCTCGGGCGGCGGCAAATCAACCTTGCTGGCTGAACTTCAGCGGCGCGGGCATACCGTTGTCGAAGAACCTGGACGGCGCATTGTCCAAGAGGAAATGCGAGCCGGCGGTCATGCCTTGCCGTGGGTCGACATGGCTGCATTCCTGTGCAGGGTCATCGACACCGCCTTGGAGGACCATGCCAATGCTTCACGAAGCGGCACGCCGCTCGTGTTCTTCGATCGCAGCCTGATCGATGCGGCCGCAGCGCTTCAGGCACTCGCGAACGAGCCCGTCCTGGAGACGCTCGGCCAAGCGTACCGCTATCATCCGCGCGTTTTTCTGGCTCCGCCGTGGCCGGAAATCTATATGCGGGACGAGGAGCGCCGTCACGACATGGATGCCGCTCTGGCCGAATTCGAACGGCTCCAGCATGCCTATCCAATGCTAGGCTATACGATATCGCCGCTACCCAAGATCGGCGTCGCAGAGCGCGCCGACTTCGTACTGGAAACCCTGGCGAATCGCCGACCTGCCACGCCACCGCTTTGACTGGCCATGCCGTACGTGCGGCCTGCCCGAAAACCCCGACCAACCAATCGCCTTCCTCTTCCCGGCCTCTCATGCTCAGGAAACCCCGTCCACACAATCGCTTATTGCCCAAGGGACCGGAATAAGGCCACAATAAAGCCATCCTTTGCCACTGATCGAACCAGTCACATGGAGTCGGCCGAAATGACGAATTCCTCCCTGCGTTCGCGACTGACCGAGCTCTTCAATCTCCGTCGCGAGGAAATACTGCCCGTGTTGCTGGCCGGTTTTTTCTTTTTCTGCGTGTTGACGGCCTTGATGATGCTGCGCCCGGCACGTGATGCGCTGGGAATGCAGCGTGGCATCGAATCCGTGCGCTGGCTCTTCATGGGAACAGCCCTTATGACCCTGTTGGCCAATCCGGTGTTCGGTTGGCTGGTGAGTCGTTTGCCGCGGCTGCAATTCATCGCGGCGACGTACGTCTTCTTCGCGCTATGCCTGGTCGGCTTCTATCTGCTCATGGTGCTCGCACCCGATGCGATCGGGATCGCCAGCGGCCAAGTGTTCTACGTCTGGTTCAGCGTATTCAATCTTTTCGCCATCATGCTGTTCTGGGCGCTGATGGCGGATCGCTTCTCCCTGGAGCAAAGCAAGCGTTTCTTCGCACTGATCGCGGTCGGCGGAACACTGGGCGCCATATTCGGCCCTTGGCTGGCTTCCGTACTGGCGCAACCATTGGGCACACCGGCATTGTTGCTGGTTTCGGCCAGCTTGCTCATCATCGCGCTCATCCCGGCCCGGGCCGTGGCGCGCAGCCAGGCAAGCACCCAGGGCGCATCGTCCGATCACCCGCCCGACCGACAAAATCAGTCCGTCATCGGCGGCGGCGCGTGGCAAGGTGTCAAGGCGGTATTCCAGTCGTCATATCTGTTCGGCATCGCCGGCTATGTAATCATGATGAGCATCATGGCGACCTTGCTGTATTTCACCCGCCTGCAAATGGTGGCGGCGCTTGGCGACGGCGTGGACATGCGCGCCTCCATGTTCGCGCGCATCGACATGATTACGCAAGTCGCGACACTGATACTGCAGGCAGTGCTGACCGGAAAGCTGATGAAACGATTCGGCGTACATGTCACCCTGATGCTGCTGCCTCTGACCGTGGCGCTCGGCTTCGTCGGATTGGCGATCGTCGGCACCCTGGCCGTGCTCATCGCGTTCGAGGCTGCGTTCCGCGCCATCCAGCGCGCCGTCACGAGGCCCGCGCGCGAGACCCTCTATACCGTCCTCGGCCGCGAGGACAAATACAAGTCCAAAGCCTTCATCGACACCTTCGCCTATCGCGGCGGCGATGTCCTGGGAGCGCAACTCGAAGGGTTGTTGGGACGCCTCGGGACGGGCTTGGCAAGCCTGGCCGGCGCGGCGATACCGCTGGCACTGACTTGGGCCGCGCTGGGACTCTGGCTGGGCCGCGCGCAACAGCAGCGCGCCGGGCCGGCACCAACGCCGGCCGACGCCGGTCCCCCCGTAGACTCGATGCAACGAGCCGCCGGCCGCACTTCGGCGGCGGATACCTCTTCAACGGCGAGGAGCCCATCATGATTTCACGACGCCACTACCTTAGACTCTGCGCAATGACCGGTCTCACGCTGGCGGCCAGTCCCAAAACGCTGCTTGCGGCCGATGACGGCCGGCGGTCGCTGATTACCCGGACGATTCCAGGCACATCCGAACAGTTGCCGGTTGTCGGCTTGGGAAGTTCGGCTTCTTTTTCCCGCATCGCCGGCGAAGGCGATACGGCAAGCATCCACGGTTTGCTGGAAGCGCTGGCGCGCAATCCGAATTCGGTTTTCGATACTGCGCCCAGCTACGGCGCGGCCGAAGAAGCCGCCGCGGGCGTCGCGCGCAAAAACGGGCTCAGTCAGAAGTTATTCTGGGCCACGAAGGTCAATGTCGCCGGGCGCGGCGGTTCCAACGCCGATCCCGCGGCCGCAAGAGCGCAGCTGGACCGCTCGATAGAACGGCTGGGCAAGCGCCCGATCGACCTGATCCAGGTACATAACCTGGGCGACGTGCCCACCCAATTGGGCCTGCTCAAGGAATACCGAGACGCCGGCCATGTCCGCTATATCGGCATCACGACCACATTTGCGCATCAGTATGCGGAACTAGAACGCCTCATGCGCGAAGATGAATTCAATTTCATCGGCGTGGACTATGCCGTCGACAACCGTACGATGGAAGAACGTATTTTCCCGCTGGCCCAGGATCGCGGCATTGGCGTCCTGGCGTACCAGCCCTTCGGCCGGACGCGATTGTGGCAAAAGGTGGATGGACGCGAATTGCCGGATTGGGCGGCCGACTACGACATTGCCACCTGGGCCCAGTTTTTCCTGAAGTTCGCCGTTTCTCATCCGGCGGTGACCGCGGCGACGCCGGCCACCAGCAGGACGCGCAACCTGGTCGACAACCTGGGGGCGGCAACGGGCCGCCTGCCCGACGAGGAAGGCCGACGCCGTATGATCGCTCACATCGAATCATTGTGACGGCCGACCATCCGGCAAGCCGCCGGCGTCTTCCGCCCGTCTTCCATCGGCGGCCGCCGCGCAGTTTCGTGGCGAGATCGGACTGACATCGAGAACGATTTTCACCGGAGGCATTCATTGCTACTATCCCTGTAACCACAACAAGGATGATGCCAATGAACACGATCACTCCGTACAAAAGCAAGGCCCAAACCCTAGGCTTGGCGGTTCTGCTCCTGATTGCGCTTTACTCGCTGCTCGGCGGAATCTGGCTGATGGTGCTGGGCGGCTCGTGGTATTACGCCGCGCTGGGCGTGGCGCTGCTGGCGAACGCATGGCTTCTGAGACGGAATCGAACGACGGGGCTGTGGCTTTACGCGCTCGTCCTGGCGACCACGCTGGCCTGGGGCATATGGGAAGTCGGCGCCGATTTCTGGGCGTTGGCGCCACGCTACGATGTCCTGTTCCTGCTGGGCCTCTGGCTGCTGCTGCCTCCGGCCACTCGCGGCTTCGCCGGTCCGCAATTCGCCAAGGCCGCCATAGCGGTGGCCATGACGGGCATGCTGGTGGTATTGGGATACGGAATCTATGACGATCCGCAGGAAATCAACGGCGCGTTCAGCCGCGTGCAGCCGACCCAAGCGCAGCCGGTGGCCGGCGTGGCGGATGACGATTGGCCCGCTTACGGACGCACCGAGGGCGGCGTGCGCTATTCGCCGCTGGCGCAGATCAACGACGGAAACGTCAAAGACTTGCAAGTGGCCTGGACCTACCGCACCGGCGACTTTCGGACCGAGAACGATTCGGCCGAAACCACCAACCAGGTCACGCCGATCAAGATCGGCGACAAACTGTTCCTGTGCACGCCGCACCAGTTCCTGGACGCGCTGGACGCCGCCACCGGCCAACGCCTGTGGCGCTACGATCCACAATTGAAGGCTGACAAGACCTTCCAGCACCTGACCTGCCGTGGCGTAGCCTATCACGATGCGGACAATGCCGAGCGCTTCCCGGCCAGCCGGGCCAAGGCCGACGGCTCGGCTTCGGCCGTCTGCCCGCGCAAAGTATTGTTGCCCACCAACGACGGGCGCCTAATCGCGGTGAATGCCGACAATGGACAAACGTGCGGCGATTTCGGCCATGACGGTGAGATCGACCTGCAAAAAAGCATGCCTCATGCCTATCCGGGAGGCTACAACCCGACGTCGCCGCCGGTTGTTACCGCCTCGACCATCGTCATCGGCGGCTCCGTGACGGATAATTTCTCCAACCAGGAACCGTCCGGCGTGATCCGCGGCTACGACGTGCGCACCGGCGCGCTGAAATGGGTGTTCGACACCGGCGCGGAGAACCCCAACGCCATGCCGGGCGAACACGGGCAGTTCGTGCACAATTCTCCGAACGCCTGGGCGCCCTTGGCCTACGATGCGCAAACCGACGTGGTCTACATCCCCACAGGCGTCGGCACGCCCGACATCTGGGGCGGCGACCGCGACCCGTTGAAAGAACGTTACGCCAACTCGATGTTGGCGCTGGATGCCTCCACGGGCCGGCTGATCTGGCATTTCCAGACCACGCGCCACGATCTATGGGACATGGACGTCCCGGCGCAGCCCTCGCTGATGGACGTGTCGATGGACAACGGCCAAATCGTGCCGGCGATCTATGTGCTCACCAAGACCGGCAACATTTTCGTGCTGGACCGCCGCAACGGCCGGCCCATCGTGCCGGTAACGGAAAAAACCGTGCCGCAAAGCGTGGCGCGCGGTCCGCAGACCCGGGGCGAGCATTACGCGCCCACCCAGCCGTTCTCGGCGCTGAACCTGGCGCCTCGAAACGAGCTCACCGACAAGGATATGTGGGGCGCCACCATGCTGGACCAGTTGATGTGCCGCGTGATGTTCAAGCGCCTGAACTACGACGGCATCTACACGCCGCCGTCCGAGAACGGCACACTGGTGTTCCCGGGCAATCTGGGCGTGTTCGAATGGGGCGGCATGTCGGTCAACCGGGATCGCCAGGTGGCGCTGACGAACCCGATCGGACTGCCGTTCGTCTCCAAGCTCATTCCCGAAGACCCCGACCGCGCCAAAGGCGAGAAAGGCAGCGGCTCGGAAAGCGGCGTGCAGCCAATGTTCGGCACGCCGTATGGCGTGGAACTGAACCCCTTCCTGTCGCCGCTGGGCCTACCGTGCAAGGCGCCGGCCTGGGGCTACGTGGCCGGCGTTGACTTGCAGAGCAACAAGGTGGTGTGGAAGAAGCGCATCGGCACCATCCGCGACAGCCTGCCGCACCTGTTCCAGTTGCCGCCGCTGAAGATCGGCGTGCCGGGCCTGGGCGGCCCCATCTCGACCGCCGGCAACGTAATGTTCGTGGCGGCCACCCAGGACAACTACCTGCGCGCGTTCGACGTGAGCAACGGCGATCTTCTGTGGGCGGCCCGCTTGCCCGCAGGCGGCCAGGCCACGCCGATGACCTACGCCGTCAACGGCAAGCAATATGTGGTGATCATGGCCGGCGGCCACGGCTCGTTCGGCACCAAAATGGGAGATTATCTGATGGCGTACGCCTTGCCGGATTGAACGGCAGGCGCCCTGGACGGGATCCGATAAAAATGGCGGAGCGGCCGCCGGCACTTTAGGAGCACGAGAAGATGGAGTCGCCTGACAAGGATCCCGAAACGCCCGCAGGGCAGGCCGGTCGACAGAAGCCGACGCCCCTTACCAAGGCGCTCTTTCCATGGCGCGAGGCGCTGCGGGAGGCATCCCCGGCCTATTTCGGCCTGGTCATGGCCACCGGCACGTGGCGGATTCCCATGCTGTTGTGTCTGGGCCTATGGCGCTACGGCTTCCAGCGCTTTCCGTTCCGCTACGAACCATCGTACTGGGGCGCGATTTTCCCGCTGGGCATGTATGCGGCCTGCACGTGGCACTTGAATCGGGCCATGGACTTCGCATTCCTCGACTTTCTCCCGCCGGCGTTTCTGTACGCCGCCCTGCTTGGCTGGCTGCTGACATTTACAGCCATGATCCGCCACGTGCTGCGGCCGGCAAACGCCATTCGACCTGATCGCTGACGGTCGTCTCATGGATGCCGCCGGACCACGCCTTTCGCGCCATTGCATTATTTACAACAAACAAATGCTCGAATAAGCGATTCCCATTATTTTGCACAGGACTTATCCTCTTAATCACTGATCGCTTGCAATTTCTATCCGATGCCCGCGATTCATACTCAATCAGGAAAGGATATTTAAATGAAACTTTATTTTGCTCCCGGAAGCTGCTCGCTATCTCCCCATATCGCCTTACGTGAGGCCGGCCTGGATTTCGAGCTGGTGCGCGTCGACATCCGGACCCACACTTTCGGCGACGGACAGGATTACTACCGGATAAACGAGCTGGGCTATGTGCCCGTTCTACAAATCGACAGCGGAGAAGTGTTCCGCGAAGGCGCCACGCTCGTCCAATACATCGCGGACCAGGCTCCCGAATCCGGCCTGGCGCCGGCGAACGGCACGCTGGAACGCTACCACCTGCAAGAATGGCTGAATTTTTTGAGCAGTGAAATTCATAAAGGCTTTGTCCCGCTGTTCTACGGCGCGGCCGCCGAAGGCTATGCCGATATCGCCAAAGCCAAGCTGCTCGAGCGCTTCCAATGGATCGATGCGCAGCTCGCGGACAAGGCATACCTGATGGGCGATCGGTTCACGATCGCCGACGGCTACCTGTTTGCGTTGACCGGCTGGGCCAAGGCCGACTGGATGACCTCCATCTTCAATATCGACGTCGACCTCACCGGGCTCAAGAACCTCGCCGCATGGCACCAGCGCGTCTCCGGCCGCCCCACCGTGCAGGCGGCGCTGAAGGCCGAGGGCTTGCATCAAAAGACGAGGTAGCCCCTGCTGTTCATGGACACCGCAAGCGACGACCAAGGATGCGAATAGGCCTATTCGACGAGGCCGCCTGGAACCCGGCCACGTCGAATCAAGAACGCTCAGTGTCCCGACGCGCGATCCACTTTCTCGGTGGAGTTGAAGATGGCCGGGTCGGCCTCTCCCTTGACCGTCAGGAATCCCACCAACCCTTTCTCCATGCGGGATAAGGCATGATCGACCAGGATATAGCGTCCCGGGTAGTCGACCTTGAACTCGACCACGGTCGCGCCGCCCGGCGGGACGAGCGTCGTCTGCACGTCCGTCAGCGGTTGGCTGGTCAGCGAAGCCTGGTCATACACCTTGTCGAACACTTCGCCTATCACATGGAAGCTCGAAGTCAGGTTGGGACCGCCCACGCCGAAGTAAATACGCACGGTTTCACCCGTATTCGCCTCCATGCTGAAGGTCTTGGTCAAGGCATCCATGGTGCCGTTGAACATCAGGTGCTCGGGATTCTCGGCCAGCAGTTTTTCCAGAGAGAATTCCTGCAGCCCCTGCGCGCCATGGCGCTGCGCCGTGTACAGTTCGCCCTGCATGACGTAGAACTCCCGGTCGACCGGCGGCAAGCCGCCGTCGGGCTCGACCAAAATCATGCCGTACATGCCGTTGGTAATGTGCTGGGCCACCATGGGCGTGGCGCAATGGTACACATATAGTCCGGGATGCAAAGCCTTGAAGGTGAAGCTCTTGGTCTGGCCGGGCGCGGCCTGGGTCACGGCTGCGCCGCCGCCGGGACCCGTCACCGCATGGAAATCGACCGAATGGATATGGCTGCTGCTCTCGGCGTTGCTGAGATTGACCGTTACCGTATCGCCAACCCGAACGCGCACGAACGGACCCGGGACTTTGTCGTTGAACGTCCAGAACTTGTAGGTGCTGCCGTCCGTCAACCGGCCTTCGACCTCCGTCGTTTCCAGATCCAGCGTTATGTGCCGCGGCGCGCGATCCCCCACCGGCTCGCCGACCGCCGCGGGATCCTGGGCCACGTCGATCGCCGTGCTGGCCGCCTGTGCTTGCGGCTCGCCGACCATGATCCGCCCCACCATGCCGGCCGCCTTGTGGCCCGGAAGCGTGCAGAGATATTCGAACGTCCCGTTCTTGTTCGCCCTGAACACGATCGCGGTCGCGGCGCCCTTGCCCGTTATGTGATCGGAACCAGCGCCGAACTCGGGTACGGCTATGTCGTGGATGGCGCCGTCGCCGTTGACCAAGTTGATCTGCACCACGGCATTTTCGGAAACCTGAAGATCGGGATTCACTTGCCCAGCTATGGCTCCGGCCTCACCCACGAACACCAGTTTGCCGTCGGCAATGTCGGTGCGCAGTGTGAACGTGATATCGGGCTTGTATGTGACTGTGTCTTTTGCCTGGTCGGGCGTGGCGGAAAGAGCCGGCCCGCCAGGGCTGAAGGCCAGCAGCGCGGAGAGTAGAATCGCAAACATTCTCATGGATATCCCCAGTCGACGAGTAAATCATTGTTTCCCCCATGATACGTACGGCCTGTGATCCATTTCTTGAGCTACATCAAGTCGGAATCATGTCCCGCGTGAATTTCGTCGCCGCGATGCGAATATCATACAGTTACAGAATCTGGCTCAGGAACGCCCGGGTGCGGGCGTCTTTCGGGCTGGAAAAAAACGCTTCCGGCGCGTCGCTTTCCACGATGACCCCCTTGTCGGTGAAATAGATGCGATCGGCGACTTCGTAGGCGAACCGCATTTCATGCGTCACCAGCGCGCAAGTCATGCCCTCGTCGGAAAGCTGCTTGATCGTCAACAGGACGTCTTTGACGGTTTCGGGATCGAGGGCCGACGTGACCTCGTCGAACAGCATGACCAACGGATTCATGGCCAGCGAGCGCGCGATGGCCACGCGCTGCTGCTGGCCGCCCGAAAGCTGTCCGGGATACTGGCTTGCCTTGCCGTCCAGCCTGACTTTCCTGAGCAGCGCATGGGCGCATTCCTCGACTTCATGCTTGTCCTGGCCCAGCACGGATACCGGCGCCATCATGATGTTCTGCAGCACGGTCATGTGCGGAAACAAGTTGTACTGCTGGAATATCATGCCGACCTTGCGACGCAGCTCGAGCTTGTCCAGGTCCGGCGCATTCACTTCGACGCCGTCGACGACGATCGAGCCGCTGTCGATCGGCAACAAGGCGTTGATGCAACGCAAAATCGTCGACTTGCCCGAGCCCGAAGGTCCGATGATGCATACCACCTCGCCCCGGCGAACGTCGAGCGTCACCCCCTTGAGCACCTGGTTGTCGGCGAACGACTTATAGACGTCGCGCATCTTGACGATCGACGCGTCCACGGATTCATTGTTCAACATTTGGATCCCCTGTTAGCCGGGCATGCATCCAGGCCGCGGCCTGCAACGCTTCCCGGTCCGCCCCTCGGCGGCCGATTACCTGCAGGCCCATCGGAAGCCCGGTCCGACCCACGGTAAACGGCACGTGCACGCAGGGCAGGCCCAGCAAAGTCCACATCCGGCAAAAAACCGGACTCCCGGTATCGTCGAGCCCGGGCGGCGCCTCCCCGATCGTGCTCGGGGCGATCAACACGTCCCGATCGCCAAAGCAATCGCCGATCAGGCGTCTCGCCTTGTCGGCCAGCGCGCAGTTCATTTCATGCCGCTCAGCCGATATCCGCATGCCCTGGTCCAGCATCACCGCCAGCCTCTCGCTGATCCGTGCCCGATGGTTGATGCGTTCATAGGCCAGCGCCCGGACCATTTCGAACGCCTGGATTTCGATTTGCGCCTGCCCCAGCAACGAATACAACCGCGGCAGGATCAACTCGCCGACCGATGCGCCCGCACCAGCCAATCCCGACTCGGCCTCCGACATGGCGGCTTGGGTATCGGCATCGGCCTGCGGCCATTCATGGGTTTTGCACACGGCGAATCGGGGGGCGCCCTGCGCCTGCGTGTCGAGCAGACGCGTGTCGCCGCTGGCCGCCGCCGCCAACAGCCCGACGTCCTGCACGGTGCGGGCGAAGAATCCGACCGTGTCCAGACTTTCGGACACGCTCTTGATGCCCGCGCGCGCAACCAGGCCGAAAGTCGGCTTGTAGCCGACGACTCCACAGAAGGCGGCGGGACGGATGGTGGACGAACCGGTCTGCGTCCCGACGGCAAGGGGAACCATCCAATCGGCCACCGCCGCCGCCGAACCGCTCGACGACCCGCCGGGCGTATGAGTGAGACGACGTGGATTGCGCGTTCCGGCGGGAGCCACGACGGCGAACTCGGTCGTCGTGGTTTTACCGATGACAACCGCGCCGGCCTCCTTGCACAGGGCGGCAACCGCCGAATCGGCCGCCGGCCGGTTCCCGCGATGGATCGAGGAACCGTATTCGGTGGAAAAATCCACCGTATCGAAGACGTCTTTGATGCCAAGCGGCAAGCCATGCAGCAAACCCCGCACCGGGCCCTGGTCCAGCTCCCGCGCGCGGGCAAGCGCGGCATCGGCCGCGACGCATGTCCATGCTCCGACCTGGGATTCACGCAATTCGATACGGGCAAGGGACGCCCTCACGGCCTGTTCCGCGGTGATTTCGCGCCGGTTCAGCCGGCGCGCCAGTTCCGAGGCGGACATTGTGTTCAAGGAAGTGCTCGTCATCACGTATCGTTCCGTCAGCCGATCAGCGCGAACCTGCGTTCCAGGATCTGCGTCAGCCGGGTCACCGGGTGCGCAAACAAATAAAACCAGCACAAGACGTACAGGTACATCGGCACGACCAGGTCGAACCGAGACTCCGCGCCCAGCGCCATCAGCGTGTAGCCCAGCACCTCATTGACGCCCAGAATCGCGGCCAGCGGGGTGGCGGTGAACGTGACTCCATAGAGGTTCATCCAGGGCGGCAACATTCTTTTGTAGCATTGCGGCAGAATGATGCGCCAGAAGATCTGGCTGCGCCGGAACGCAAGCGACTCCGCGGCTTCCCACTGGGCGCCCGGCACGGATTGAATCGCACCGCGCACTATCTCCGCGACGTTGGCCATCACCTTCAGCGAAAAGCCGATGACGGCCTTGACCCAGTCGGGAAAAGAGACCTCGACACCCAGGATATGCATGCTGGACGGCAGCATGTACGCGGCAAGAAACAACAGGACCAGCGTCGGCGTGTTCCGGAAGAACTGAACGAGTATCCATACGATGCGCTGGAACAGCGCCACATGCGACGAGGCCAGCAAGCCCAGGCAGATGCCGTACAGCGTGCCGGTCGCCATGGCCAGGGTCACGATGATCAAGTTCAGCAGGAACCCCTGCGCCAACAGCGGCGTCCACTTGCCCAAGGTGGCAAGAATGGAAAGCCTCTCGCCGGCCTGCTCCGTGGAATCCGTGAACAGCACGAACAACATCATGCTGGCCGCGGCCGCCAGCGCAATGGGGTACAGCAGACGCAGCCATTCCCGCCGGCTCGCTCCTGAATGCCCCGCGGCCTGGCCGGCTGCCGCCGGAGAGGGTCTTGAAGAAAAAATCATCTTTCATACCCCGGCATCGCAAGGGCCCGCTCGATGAGCCGCATGGCCACGACCACGATCGAAACCAGGGCGGTATACACGACCAGCAGCGTAATCATGGTCTCCGTCACGTTGAACTGATCCGCCATGATCTGCGTCGATACATACAAGATCTCCGGCACCGCGATGGCATAGGCCAGCGACGTCTGCTTGACCAGATCGACCAGGTTATTGGTCAGCGACGGCAACGAAAAGCGGAATCCCAGCGGCAGCAGAATCCGGCAATAGATTTGCCATGACGTGCAGCCAAGAGCCTCGGCCGCCTCAACCATGGTGGCCGGCACGGCTTCGATGCCGGCCCGCAGCGACTCGATGTTGAACGCCGTGGTGTAGATGGTGAGCGAGATTACCGTCAATCCGAACGCGCCGATGATCGGCGCTTCTCCTCCCCCCGCGGTGACCACCTTGGGCAATAGCCCGCCAATCGCAAAATAGAAAAAATACAGCTGGATGATCGGCGGGGTATTGCGGAATAGATTAACGATGGGATCGACCGCCACTTTTCCGGCGCGCGGCCAGAAAATCTTCACGTGCGCCCCGATGACTCCCAGCAGCAGGCTTCCTGCGATGCACGTGATGATCAACGAAGCCGACGTGCCGATGCCCGCAAAAAAGCGCGACCGCTCGAACCCGTCATATAGAAACGGCAAATTGAAGCCCGTACTGTCGTAAAGCCTGCGAAACAATAGCCAGAAGGAATCCATATGCGCGAATCCGTCGTCGACGCTTACTTATATTTCTCGTGCAGCTGCGTCAGGAATTTGGTGGGCGCCACGTTCCATTTTTTGTTTTCCTCGAGCAGATATCCGGTCTTGTGCCAGTCTTTGACCGTGTCCGACAAGAAAGTGTAGAGCGCATCGGTCTTGCTGCCCAGGCGGACGCCTATTGCCCAAGGCCAATCGTCCCTGGATTCGAGCGGCATCGCATAGTCCTTCCAGAGGTCGGGGTTTTCCTGAAGCTCCAGGGCGAGCTGCAAATCGCCATAGATGAGCGCATTGCAGTTGCCCGCCCTCAATGCGGCGAATGCCTCGGAAAGGCCGGTGAAGGACACGACTTTGGCTCCGTCACGCTCGGCGGGCGTGTTGTAGGTCGAACCGCTCACGCCGCAGAGTGTCTTGCCGTTGATGTCGCTCCAGGTTTTGAAGCTCTGCGATTTGGGCGCAAGCAGCGCCGTCCCGACCGAGCCGTAATGCGGCTCGACCATGCGCACCACCCGGCGACGCTCCTCGGTATCGTACATAGTGGCGATCGCCACGTCTATTTTGTTCTGTTGCAGAAACGTGATCCTGGTCGCCGTCGTGACGGTGACGAACCTCGCCTCGACTCCCAGGCGGCGGGCAATGTCCTTGCCCAGCTCGATATCCATGCCCACGTTCTTGCCGCTGGGATCGAGATAGCCCCATGGCCGCGAATCCCCTCTGACGCCGATGGTTATGTAGCCTTGCGCCTTCATCTCCTGGGGCGAATCCGCGGCCTGGACCGGGAAAACGGCGGCAGCCGCCAGGCCGGCTGCGGCCAGCAAAGCGGCAGGAATGATTTTCTTCATGATTTGTCTCCTTTGTCTTCGATTGTTTGCGGCCTGTCGAACCGTCTCGATTATTCGTCCCGCCCGTGCCTGTCGACGCTGGCGGATTACCTAGTTAACCATAGAATGTTTATTGCGGCTAATCGATATTTCGAGTCTATTATTAAGTATTTCGTATATATAAATCGCATATGAATCCGCCCCTGCTCCGATGGCCTCGGGCCTGTGGCCACGCCCTGGCGCCGTCTACATGAATTCAACCCGCGCGACTGCTTTCCCCCGCTTGCTTCTCTGCGTCCGGATCGGACAGGCTGCGCAGCAAGCTGCCGCCGTCCATGATCCCGGGATCGACGTTCATCAGGCTGTAGGCCTGCCATGCCGAGGCCTGCACCGCGCTGTAGACCGGCTTGCCCAAGTCGCGCTCCAGCATGTCGACCACTTCCAGGGCCCGCAGTTGCGTGCAGGAAATAAACACCGCCTCGGACTCGCTCGTGACGGTCTCTTTCACCTTCCGGTAGATTTCCTCGGGCAGTACTTTGGCGTGATCGAACATGTCGAGCATGTCGAACGTGGCCAGTTTGCCGACCGCGATCCCCTGCAGCGCAAGAAATTGCTTCAGTCTGGCATTGGTCAGGTCGACGTACGGCGTGACCACGTCCACTTTCGCATGGCCGCCCGCTTTCAGGCATGCCACCATCGCGCCGGCCGTCGTCACTGTCGGAGCGCCGGTTATCACGGATAGCTTCTCGCAGATGCGCTCGTTCCATTCGGGGCCTTCGAAGAAGCTGCCGCTCGTGCACCCGTAGACCACGACATCGGGTTCGACCATGGCGATTTCAGATGCGGCGTGCTCGCTTGCACTTTCCATGCTCCGCAACTCCTCGGGCGTGCCATCCCTGCCCCCCGCGATGCGCGCGCTATGCACCGACACCCCTTCCGGAGCAATGCGCCAGAACTCCGTTTCCATGGTGGTATTGATGGAGGGCACCAATAACCCGATCCTTCCTCGCCATCCGTACATGATCGGCTCCTTCGTCAAACAATCGATATCAGGCTGTCGTAACCGGCGAACGCGTTTCTCTCTCCAGAAAGCGCCGGGTCAATTCAAGGATCCGCTCAACGTCCTCGCGCGCGTTGTAGACATGAAACGAAAAACGCAGCACCCCGCGACGCAAGGAAAACTTGACGCGGTTCTCCGTCAGGAAACGAGCCAGATCGCTCATGCGCTGGTCATCCACTTCGTCGTGACCGCCGCCGCCCCACTGCCCCACTGTTACGATATTACCCAGATGCGGTCCCGGCGCCCCGCCGCAGACCGGAAGCCCCAGATCGATGAATCCTTGCGCCAGCGAGCGCGCCAGCGCGGACACGTGCGACTCGACACGCTCGCCGCCCAGCTCCAACAGCAAATCCAGCGACGCTTCGACGGCCGCCGTCGCGACATAGTTGTAATTGCCCAAGTCGAAACGCCGAGCCCCGGGCATCAGAGAGTAGGAATAGTCTCCAAGCGCGGCTTCGTGAGCCTCGCCCAGGTCCACCCCGAATCGCGCCAAATACGCCGGCCTCATCCGCTCGGCCCACTCGTCGCGCACATATAAAAAGCCCATGCCGTACAGGCCCAACAAGCCCTTTTGGGTCGATACGGCAAGACCATCGATGCGCGAACGGACGACGTCGGTCGCCAATGCGCCCACCGATTGCGCGCCGTCCACCAGAAAAAACACGCCCCGTTCCCGGCAGAGCCCGCCCAGCGAGTCGATGTCGGTTCGAAAACCGGGCGCGAAAGTCACGCTCGAAACCGTCACGACCCGGGTGCGGGCATCGATCCGGGCCGCGATCTCATCGATGGGAATATGTCCGTTTTCGGGCTGGACCATTTTCAATTCTATACCTTTGGAGGCCAGATTCAACCATGGGTATACGTTATTCGGATGCTCGAGCTCGGGACACAATATGACGTTGTCGCCGTGCTGCAAAGGCAGCCCCGTCGCCACGATATTGAGACCCTCGGATACGTTCTTGGTATAGGCGATTTCCGCCGGCGCCGCATGGATCAGCCTGGCGAACTTGGCGCGCGTCCGCTCGATCAGCGCGAAAAACGAGGGCTTCTCCCCACCGTTCAGCATGCGTTCGTCCAACTGCGCATCCACCGCCGCCCGCACCCGTCGCGACAGAATGCAGCGACCGGAAACGTCGGCGTACGTCCAATTCGCAAGGCCCGGAAAGTCCGCCCTGACGGATGCGGGGATGTCCTGCCCGCTCATAGTGTGATTCATGCCGTATCCCATCCATAAATTATGTAGAGCCCGCCGCCGTCATGCCCCTTCCAGCTATACTCGCTCTTCGAGGCGGTCCTTGCGGCTCGCGTCGTCCGACCGCTCGGCCGCCGGCCCGTACCCTCCGCCCCCGGGGGTGCGGATACGCAATACGCTGTTGCGCGGCAGCTTGATCTCGCCAAGGGCGGAAGGCAGCAGGCGCTGCTCCGGCGTATCCGGGTTCAGAATGAACTGCCCCGCCGCTCCGGCGGCGCCGCCGGCGGTGCCGCCGGCGGCGACCTGTTGCCGTTCCGAAGACAGGCTGGCCACGATGTCGTCGGCAAGAATGCGGTAATCGCGCACGACGCCCATTCCGCCTCGGTACCGGCCCGCCCCCGCCGACCCTTCGGCCAGCGAATAGCGTTCGACACGGATGGGATAGGCGTGTTCCAGCGCCTCGACCGGCAGGTTCGACGCGCCCGACGCGTGCACCCGCACCGCATCGATGCCGTCCCGATTGGCGCGCGCCCCCATGCCGCCGGCCACGGTTTCATAATTGACGAAATAACGGCCGCTACGTGGATCGGTGCCCGACAACACGACGAGATGATGAGGGCCGCTGCGGGCCAGAGCCTTTTCCGGAATGGCCCGGGATATGGCCGCCGCAATCACGTCGCCCAGCACGCCGCATGAAATCGACCGGCATCCCACCGCGGCCGGAGGAACGGGGCCCACCAGCGAGCCGGGTGGCGCCGAAACGTGCAAGGTCCGGTAATAGCCCGCGTTGGCCGGCACGTCGGGATCCAGGAGGCTTTTCGATACCGTATAGATCGTGGCCAGCAAGGCACGCCAAGGAATATTGCGCGCGCTGGCCAGTTGCGGGTCCGAGCCTGAAAAATCGAAATCCAGCCGTCCTTTGGCAACGGTAAGCTTCAGACGTATGCGCGCCACGTCGCCTGGATTGTCGCCGTCGAGAAAATCCTCCTCGACGTACTCGCCGGGCGGCAGACGGTTGATCGCCGCAACGAAACGCTTCTCGGTAAAATCGAGATACGCCGCTATCGTGCGCTGCGTTTCCCGCACGCCGTAGCGCTCGAACAGCGACACCACGCTTTGCGCACCTGTGCGATTGGCCGCGAACTGCGCGCGCAAATCGCCGATACGCTCCTCGGGCGTGCGCGAATTCAAAAGAACGATATCGACCAGGTCATGATTGATTTCGCCGCGCAGCATGACCTTGACCGGGGGAATGCGCAATCCCTCCTGGTAAATGGACTGGCATACCGCCGACTCGCTGCCCGGCATCATGCCCCCCACGTCGGCGTGATGCGCGATGTTCGCAACGAATGCCACGATCTCCCCGTCCATGAATACCGGCGCGATGATGTTGATGTCGGGAAGATGCGATCCCCCGCCGTTATACGGATCGTTGGCGATGAACATATCGCCCTCATGAATCGTGTCCAGGCTGTAGCGGCGCAGTATCTCGTCGACCGCCCCGACCATCGAACCCAGATGAATGGGCACGCGTTGCGCCACTGCGATGACCTGGCCCTTGGCATCGAAAATGGCGGACGAGCAATCGGCCCGCTCCTTGATGTTCGGGGAAAACGCCGTGCGTATCAGCGTCGCGCCCATTTCCTCGGCGGTCGCCAGCAAAAAGCGCGCCACCACTTCCGCGCGGATCGGATCCACAGATTCGGTCATGATGCTGCCGTCTCCAATTCTATTAACAGGCATCCATAGTTATCGTTCGACAACCAGGCTCCGGGGGGCACCACCACGGTCGTGTCCATCTGCTCGATGATGGCGGGTCCGCGCAAGCGGCAATCCGCGGGCAGGCGTACCCGATCGTATACAGGGGTGCGGATGTAGCCGGTATCCGCGAACCAGACGTCCCGCGACTCGAGCAAGGCATCGAACAGACTGCCGGCCGAAATCTCGGCGGCCTCCAGCGGCGGCACCGGCCGCCGGGCCGTCGCCGACAGGCGCAAGGTGACCAGCTCCACCGGGTGATCCTCCAGCCGATAGCCATAGAGCTTTTCATGCCACTCATGAAAACCGGCCAGCAGCCGCCGCACGGTATCCGCATCGAGCCGTCCGTCCTCCAAGGGCAGCGCCAGCTCCGAGCTCTGCCCCGCATAACGCAGATCCGCATGCCACTCGTAGACCGCTTGGGAAGGGTCTTCGGATTCGCCGGCGAGCCATCGCTCGCCCTCGGCTTGCAAGCCGGCCAGCCCCGCGTTGATCCGCGGCAGGCTTTCGGGCACGACGGCCACGATGCGCGTCAAACTGAAGTCGCCGCGCACGTCGGCATGCAGCTGGCCGATCGCGCTCAGCAATCCCGGCCGCGGCGGAACCAGCACGCGCCGCATGCCTATGCTCAGCGCGACTTCGGCCGCATGCAAAGGGCCCGCGCCCCCGAACGCGACCAATGTGAAATCACGCGGATCCTCGCCCTGCTCCACCGAGATGACACGCAACGCGCCGATCATGTTCACATTGATGATTTCAAGAATGCCGGCGGCCGCTTTCACGGCATCCGCCCCGATCCGCTCGCCCAGCTCGGCCCGCATCGCCTCATGCGCCCTTTCGGGAAACATCGCCATGCGCCCGCCCAGCAGGCTGCGCGGATTGAGACGCCCAAGCACCACGTTGGCGTCCGTCACCGTCGGCTTCTCGCCTCCCCGGCCATACGCGACCGGGCCGGGATACGCGCCGGCGCTTTGCGGCCCCACCTTGAGCAGGCCGCCCGCGTCGATCCACGCGATACTGCCGCCTCCAGCCCCGATGGTATGGATGTCGAGCGTTCGGGTACGCACCGGAAACCCGCCCATGTCGCGCTCGTTTTTCTTGGACGGGACGCCGTTCTTGATCAGGCAGACATCCGTGCTGGTGCCGCCCATGTCGAACGTGATCAGATTGGCGATACCCAGTTGCTGCCCCAGACCCACCGTGCCGATGACGCCTCCGGCAGGTCCGGAGAAAAACGTATTGATGGGCAGGCGCCGCACTGCATCCTGGCTGACCGCTCCGCCGTTGGACTGCATGACGCGCGGCACGCAGGCGATGCCCAGGTCCTGCACGCCACGCTCGAACCGCGTCAAGTAGCGATCGACGATAGGCATCAGGCTGGCGTTGACCGCTGTCGTGGCAAACCGCTCGTACTCGCGGAACTCCGCCAGCACACCGGACGAGGTGCAAAGATACACGTCGGGCATCAGCTCCCTGACCAGCTCCTTCGCTCTTTCTTCATGCGCGGGATTGGCATACGAATGCACGAGGCAGACGGCGATCGCTTCGACGCCTTTTGTGCGCAATACGTCGACCGCATTGCGCACATCTTCCTCCGACAGCGCCACAGCCGTCGAGCCGTCGAAATCGATACGCTCGTCGACCTCGATCCGGCAATCTCGCGCAACAGGCGGCGGCGGTTTTAGAATGTCCAAATTGAAGTAATGGGGGCGCCGCTGCCTGGCAAGCTCGAGCACGTCGCGAAAGCCACGCGTCGTCAACATGCCGGTGCGAGCCGTTTTTCTTTCGAGCACCGCATTGGTCGCCAGCGTCGTTCCAAGCACCAGAAATCCGATGTCGGCCGGACGCCGCCCCGCCATCTCGATGATCTGCGCAATACCATCCAGAATGCCCTTGGCGGGATCGGCCGTGGTCGTCGGCAGCTTGTGATAGCAATAAGTGTTCGTGTCCAGATCGGTCAGCACCAAATCCGTGAAGGTTCCGCCCGTATCGATCCCAATCCAAACGTTCTTCATTCAAAGTCCAGGTCCGGTGATTGCGAGGAGTTCGAGAAACGATTGGACCAGAGCGCAATACTGTTGTCCAATCGATAATTTCTTCATATTATTAAGTAAATCGTATGAATTCGACGTCACAGCAGCAGGCCTGAAAGTACGCGGGCATCGGCCTTGGAGGACCGCCATGAATTTCAAACTACGGCCGTTGATCGGCTTCGTCCTGGCCGCGCATCGCGGTTCGTTTTCCAGCGCCGCCAACGAGCTGGCGATGACGCAACCCGCGTTCTCCCAGATGATCCAGGGCCTGGAGGCGACCCTAGGAGTACGCCTGTTCGAACGAACTACGCGCCAGATAACCCTGAGCGAACCCGGCCGGCAGCTGCTGGCGATGGTCGAGCGCCCGCTCGACGACCTCGAAAGCGCCTGGACCTACATACGCGACATCACAGCGGGACGACGAGGCCATATCGTGTTTTCCGTCCTCCCCACCATTGCATTCGGTCTGGCCACTACGACACTTGCGCAGTTCCGTGTGAACCACCCCGGCATCACGGCGCGCCTGATCGAGAATCAGGGCTGGAACATCACCAGTCAGGTCTTGTCGCGCGAAGTCGATTTCGGCATCGGAACGCTGGATTCGAACCAGCCGGAACTCATGTTTCGCGAATTGCTGCACGACGAAGTCATGGCCGTCGTGCCCTCCAGCCATCCGCTGGCCGGCAAGAAACAGATAAGCTGGAAAAATCTTGCGTCGGAGCCCCTGATCCTGCTGCCGCGCCAGTCCAACGTGCGATTCATCGTCGAAAGCAGCTTCGCGGGCTGGGGCATACGGATAGAGCCCGCCTATGAAGTTGCCAACATGGTCACCGCTCTGGGGATGATACGCGCCGGGCTGGGGGTCACGTTTCTACCGCGCCTGGTGATGGCTGAAATGAACATGAAAGACGTAACGCCGTTACGCATGAAAGATCCACAGCCCGCGCGCACGATCGGCGTCATCACCTGCGTCAATCGCGAATTGTCGGTGGCCGCCAGCGCCTACGTCGACCTGCTGTTCGAACAGGTGAAGAAAAGCAGACACGCAGCTCTATGACGAACGATAGCCGAAATAGACTTTGACGGCGAAAACAGCTACCGTTCAATCCTGTTACACGCTCCTCTGAACGAGGTCTCAATGAGCGACCTGCTGAACCTGAACATTTTGTACCGGCTGCCCGCCGACGGCCGGCCCATCTGTCTGGACGACCTCACCGCCATATTGAAAAGTTCGGGATTCTCATGCGGGCACGCGCGGATCGTTGCCGGCCTTGGCCTGCTTTGCGGCCAAGGGATGGCCGTGAGCGCGGGCCGGAATATGTACGCCCGGGCCGATCTGTACAACCACGGCGCCGACGGAAAGCGCTCCTTCGCGGAATTGATGGCGCAAATCGCCACCACGCTCATACACAATGATTCCGAGGAGCTGGACGGCCGGATCACCGACGCGCTGAAGCATGTCGCCCGGTTCACGGGCGCTGATCGCGCCTATATGTTCGAGTACGATTTCAAGCGCAATCTGGCCCATTGCCGGTATGAATGGTGTGCGTCGGGAATCAGAGCGCATTCCCATTCCAGTTTTCCGATATCCGCCCTGAACGAAGACGCCTGGGTCATATCGCATCGGCGGGGCGAGCCGGTCGTGATCAGCGACGTCGCAAGCGTGATCGACCACGATTTGCGACGGACCCTTACGGAACAGGATATTAAAAGCTTGATCGTCGTGCCGATCCTGGCCGACACGCAATGCCTCGGATTCATAGGCTTCGACTCCGTCAGATACCACCGCCAATACAGCAGCGAGGACGTGCGTCTGCTCGAGACTCTGGCTCGGATGTTCGCCAACCTCCACTGGAAGGAAATCGACCGCCTTGCACTGGCCCGGGTCCACGGCAACCTGAACATCATCGTAGAGGGAGCCGGGGTCGGGACCTGGGTGTGGCGGCTATCCACCGGGCACATGGACGTCAACGAGATCTGGGCCGGCATGCTGGGATACACCCGCAAGGACCTCGAGCCGATAACAATCGAGACCTGGGAGCGCCTGACTCATCCCGAGGACCTGACCGAGACCAAGGCATTGATCGATCGGTACCTGAACGAAGAACTGGAATACTACGACACGCAATTCCGCATGCGCCACAAGTCCGGACATTGGGTGCTCGTGCAATCCCGGGCGCGCCTGATTCATCATCATCCCACCGAAGACGCGTTGATGGTCGGCGTGCATCACAACGTAACCGGCCGGGAACAGACACTGCGCGAGTTGAGGTTGCTTTCGGACATCATCAGCCGGTCTCATGTCCTGACGTTCCGATGGGCCAACCGGCCCGGATGGCCCGTCCAGTACGTGAGCCCGACCATCGAGAGGTTCGGATACAAGGCGGATGGCTTCATAGAAGGCCATATGGTTTATAGAGAACTGATCCATCCGGACGACGTGGAGGACATCGAGCGCGATGCCGCCGCGCACATCGCTCATGGCCCGGATGAATACCGGCAGATTTACCGGCTGCGTCACGGAGACGGCCATTGGATCTGGGTGGACGACTTCACCTGGCTGACCCGTGACGAGAACGGAACCGTGACCGACATCAACGGCGTGCTGTCCGACATTACGCATCGCAAGCAGCTCGAGCAGGAGCTCAAGCTTCATGCGACTTTGATCGACAACTCGGAAGACTTGGTGTTTCTCATGGATACCGAGCTGAGGTACCGTACCGTGAACCTCGGCTTCCTGAAGCTCATGAAAAAATCGCTTGACGAAGTCATCGGCCGAACGGACGCCGAGCTGTTCGGCCAAACCCTCGCGCCCGAGCTCATCGACGCGTACCGCGGCCACAATCGGCGGGCATTGACGCTCGGGCGCGGCGAGAGCTTCGTGGTCGAAGAAAGCTTTCCGGGAACGGAGGGTATGCAACGCCAGTTCCGCTCCAGGTATTTCCCGGTGTTCGATGAAGATACCAACGAACTCCTGGGCTCGGCGATGATCTCGATCGAAATCACCGATCTGAAACACGCGCAGGCGGCCCTGATCAACAGCGAGCATCGCTTCCGGGAACTGTTCGAAAAGCTGCCGGTTGCGATCACGATGCACGAGCCCGAGACCGGCGCGATACTCGAAGCAAACAATCTGGCATGCCGGTTTCATGGAGTGGAGGCACTGCCGCAGCTGCAAACGGTCAACATCTGGGATCAGCCCCCGCCCTTCAGTACACAGGACGCTTTGGAATGGAATCGAAAAACGATACGCGAAGGACGCCAGAACTTCGAATGGCGCTCGATCAATCCCGCGGGAAGGGTTTTCTGGCAATCCGTGACATTGGAGCCGATCCAGATCGACGGCACGTTGCGCATTTTGGCTGTCAGCATCGACATCAACGAGAAAGTGTTGGCGCGACAAGCGCTTGCTCAAAGCGAGGAACGGTTTCGCGGGCTCCTGGAGCATTTGCCCAACGTTGCTGTCCAAGGATATGACCAGAACAAGCGGATCATATTCTGGAACCACGGCAGCGAGGTGATATACGGATATACTGCCGCCGAAGCCGTGGGACGAAATGTGATCGACCTGCTCATTCCCGAGGAAGAGCAAGCCCTGGTCTCCAGCATGGTGGACCGCTGGATCGCGGGGGAAATCACCATCGCACCCATGGAAATGGTCGTACGCGACAAGAAAGGCGCCACGAAGACCATTTTTTCAAGCCAGATTCTCAGGCAATCGCCTAGCGGCGAAGTCGAGTTTTACTGCGTCGCCGTCGACTTGACCCCGCAGAAGCTGGCGCAACAGCGCCTGGAACTGCTCGCCCGGGCGTTCAGCCACAGCTACGACGGCATCGTCATTACCGACAAGAACGCCATGGCCGTCGAGGTCAACGACCGATACTGCGAGATCACCGGGTACGACCGCGCCGAGCTGCTCGGACGAAGCCCTTCCATGCTGCATTCCAGAGCGCATGACGAATCCTTCTACGAGTCGATGTGGACCCGGTTGGGAACCCTAGGGTACTGGGTCGGCGAGATCTGGGACCGCAAGAGATCCGGCGAGCTCTATTCGATCGAAATCCGCATCGCGGCGCTCAAGAACGGCGATGGCACGGTGGCGAACTACATCGCCAACGTCACGGACATTACCGAACGACTGAGCTATGAAGAGAAGCTCAGGCATGTCGCGTTCTACGACCAGCTGACAGGGCTCCCGAACCGGTCCTCCGTATCCAAAACCTTGCACCAGGCGGTCTCCAGGTTCGCGTATCGCCATGTGCCTTTCGCCGTCGTGTTCATCGACCTGGACGAGTTCAAGGCCATCAACGACAGCAATGGCCACGAGATGGGCGACCGCTATCTTCAAAGCGTGGCCCGCCGCCTCCAATCCATCATCCGCGAAGAGGACGTCGCCGCCCGTTTCGGAGGCGACGAATTCGTGCTGATCCTCCAGAATGAAAAACCTGCCGCGACCGAAGGTTCCGTGTTCGATCGATTGCTCAACGCGATGCACGACCCGGTCGTGCTCGACGGCAAGTCATTGCGGCTTACCGCCAGTTTCGGCGTTACGTTCTACCCCCAGGACAGCGAAGTCGACTCGGATCAACTATTGCGCCAAGCCGACCAGGCCATGTATTCGGCCAAACAGCACGGCAAGAACCAGATCGTCTATTTCGACGCGGAGTTCGAACGTGCCATCATGCTGCGCAACGCCCGCATCGCGGAGCTTCGTTCGGCGATCGAGAGCGGGGAAATGCTTCTTCACTATCAACCGCAAGTGGATATGTCCACCGGCCGGGTTTTCGGCGTGGAGGCGCTGGTGCGCTGGAATCACCCGACCGCCGGGTTGCTGCATCCCGATCGATTCCTCGACTTGATTCAAGAGCACGAGCAGCTCGGACTGGTTCTGAGCAACTGGGTGCTTTCCCAAGCCCTGAGCGACCTGGCACGAATCCGGAACCAAGGCCACGACCTGGGAATCAGCGTCAACATGATCATTCCGGACCAAGAGAGCCTGCGAGCCGCTTTCCTGAGCGACTTGCATGACATTCTTCAACGGCATGCCGACACGCCGCCCGAGTTGCTGACGCTGGAAGTGGTTGAAAATATTCTCATCAATGATCTGTCTGAGGCGACCCGAACCATCAACCAGATACAGCAGCTGGGCGTGCAGATTTCGCTCGACGATTTCGGGACGGGATTTTCTTCTTTGTCTTACCTCAAGCACTTTTCCTTCGATGAACTGAAGATCGATCAGGAGTTCGTCCGGGACATGCTGAGCGACCGGGAAGACATGACGATCGTACAGGCCGTGGTGAGCCTGTCCAAGTCCTTCGATGTATCGGTCATCGGCGAAGGCGTCGAAACAGATCGCCATGCCGAAATGCTGCTGCGCCTGGGTTGCGTGAAAGCCCAGGGCTACGCGATTTCGCGGCCTCTCGCGATCGATGCCCTGGAGGCCTGGCTGGAGGAATGGCGGCCGAACCCGGCCTGGAATCGCGTCGCGCCGATATCGCCGCACTTCTATCAGGTCGTCGCCAATCTTTCCGGATACGCCGGCTGGATAGCGGCTCTTGAACATTATCTTCATAGGAAAACCGCCGAGGCACCGGTCTGGAACTTCCAGACGTGCGGTTTTGCCGCCCAGCTTCACTCCGGCGCCGGCGCGCAAAACCTGTGGCGCGAGGCTCAGGAACATGAACGACTCATGCACGAGGCCGGCACGGCGGCAATCCGCCTCTTTCAGGATTCGGGCTTCACCGCGGAGGCAGAACAGCACATGGACCGCTCGGCCCAGGCCTTGGAAGCGCTGCAAAAACTCGTCTGGCCCCGGCTGGTCAAGCCGTTCTAAAGCCGCCGGCAGGCTTTCCGGGTATCGTCCCTAAGCGCACATAGAGGCGACCAGCCGGGACATGAACGCGTCGCAAGCCCTGGCCCTTGGCGTCTCGCTGATGTTCGCGTACCGGACCGGGCATGGGTCACCGATGAACAAGCCGCTATGAAGCGGTGGCGTCGAGTGCGCCAAGAATACCAAACTCCACCGGCGTTTTGACGTAGAAAAACCGGAATCAGCGTCGCTCCACGCAGCCCCAACTCGGCGGCAAGCTGAACCAGCCATTGCGCTATGGGCTTGCGCGCATGACGCCGGTCTTGCCGAGTAAGAAACGTAACTCGATAACCTTTCATGGCGATCGTTTCATCAGGAGGCCTTCAGCCAAGCCATCGTGGCGATACCCGCTATCGTCATCAACACCGACCCCGTCACATGGACGGCAATCGCGCCCGCGGCCAGCGAATACTGTCCCCGTTGCAACAACGCGACGATCTCGGCGGAAAACGTCGAGAAGGTGGACAGGCCTCCGCAGAATCCCGTGATGGCCAGCAAGCGCCACTCGGGAGAGAGATTGGGCGTCTGCGCAAAAAACGCCACGGCAAGGCCGACCAGATAACCGGCAATCAAATTCGATGCAAGCGTTCCAAGAGGTATGCCGGGAAACATGCTATTGAGCCTTAGGCCCAGGCGCCACCGCAAAAGCCCCCCCAGCGTCGAGCCGACGGCAATGGCCAGAATCGGTTTCCACACGATATGTCCTTGATTGATGTTGTTGGAAAAGGACAGGCGGCAATTGCCTACGCAGCCTGCCCGGCTGTTCGTAGGCATCATCAACCGCGAACTGCGGTGGTTACGGGAGGAATGCCATCTCCGTTTTGATCGTTGTTATTCTATACGAATATCGGCCGGCCATTAGCACGCGATAGCGGCGGCGGCCCAAAGCCCACCGGCGTCGATCCGGCCCATGCCGCTCAGCATGTGCGCAACGCACCTCGCCCAGCCCATCTACCCCGTACAGCCGGCTCTGGGCCTCTTTTGGGAATTGCGGCTGGATGATGCTGCCGGTCGTGCCAGTAAAGTATCCCTGCTGCGGTATGAGCGCAACCGGCCAGCGAGCATCACAACGCGACGAGATTCAAGAGTTCGCGGCCGGCCAGGAAGTTTTCGATGTTCACGCGGCAAAGATTCATGAGCCGATCGACGCCGACGCGACTGTTGAAGGCGCCGACGTGGGGCGTAATGATTACCCGCTCCGATCGCCACAACGGGTGATCGGCCGGCATCGGCTCCACGGCCATGACGTCGAAGCCCGCTCCGGCAATCACGCCCTGCTCAAGGCTTTCCAGCACCGCGAGCTCGTCCACCGTACTTCCCCGCCCGACGTTGATGAACAGGGCCGAGCTCTTCATTTTCTCGAACCACGTCCTGTCGACCAGCTTATCCGTCTGCGGCGTCAACGGCAGGGCCGAAACCAGGATGTCGATCTTGGGAAGCGCCTCCGCCACGCGATCCACCGATATCGTTTCATCGGCAAGCTCGATCGAACGGGGCGTTCGAGTGATGAAGAGAGTCCGCGCGCCGAAAGCGCGCACCCGGTGACCGATCTCCTTGCCGATCGATCCTGCCCCCAGAATGCCGACTGTCGCGCCTTCCAGCGACGACAGGTAGTTCAGCATGGCAGGCCTGTCCCACTTCGACTTTTGACGGTCGCGTTCGGCCAGATGGATGCCGCGCAACAGACCAAGCATCAGGGCCAACGCCTGCTCGGCCACGATGGGCGACCATGCCGATGCGGCATTCGTGACCTCGATCGAGTTCGGCACGCCATGCTGCAAGCACGCATCGTAGCCCGTTGAAGACAACTGTATCCATTTCACGGGAGACTGCCTCAATGCGGCGACCATGCGCGGCGTATACAGCGGATTGTTGAACATCAAGACGGTGCTGTCCGCGGCGGCCGCTTCCAGGTCGTCGGGACTATCCACTTCACGCAGCCGCACTCCCTCGATATCCTTGCAAAAATCGGCCAAGCTGCGTCCATGCAACGCTGTTTTGTGATAAGTGATCAACACTCGGGGGCTCCAAAGAAAATTGATCTCAAAGAAAAGTCGTGCCGCTCATCGGATCTGCGCCCACAGGAACGGATTCACCCGTTCACGGTCCAGGTCGACGCCCAATCCGGGACGCTCATTGAGAGGCAGCTTCCCGTCCTTGATGTCGCGCTCGGGCGGATTCTGTAGAACGTGAATATAGCCGCCGCTGTCCGGGAAATACGGATACGTTTCCAGGCTCATGAAGTTGGGCGAGCAGGCGGAGACCTGCGCGGAGACGGCCGTCGACAGCGTGCTCGCGCAGTTGTGCGGCGCGAACCGCATGTTGTAGGATTCGGCCATCGCCGCGATTTTCCGGGTTTCATAAAGCCCGCCGGTATTGCCCACGTCGGGTTGCACGATGGAGATCGCCTGCGGCTCCATAACCTTCCGGAATCCATGACGAGTATAGATGCGTTCGCCCGTGGCGATCGGAATCGATACATGCTGCGAAACCTGTACCAGCGCACCGACATCGAAGGGGTCGCCCGGCTCTTCGATGAATGCAATGTCCAGGTCCTCATACTTGCGGCACAACCGGATCGTTTCACCCGTCGTCAGGGCGCCGCTCAGATCGAGCATGATCTCGATGTCGGGCCCGACCACCTCGCGCAGCACCCGCACCCGCTCATACGCCAGGGCCAGAAACTCGCGATCCGCCGAGCGACGGGTAATGTGGGTCAAGGTCCTGTCGTGCGGCAGCGCCAGCGGATAGCACTTCAGCGCCTTGAACCCGTCCTTGAGCGGCCGCTCGGCGGCCTTGGCCCAGGACGTTGCGTCGATCTCCATGAAGTTCCAGCCATTGGCGTATACGGGCAGCTCGTCGAATACCCTGCCGCCAAGCAACTCATACACCGGAACCCCGAGCGCTTTGCCCTTGATATCCCACAGGGCATGCTCGATCGCGCTCATTCCCGCGAAACTTATCGCCCCGCCTCCTTTCGTCCAGAAGCTGTGGTCATACATGGCGGACCACAGCAGTTCGATCCGTCGCGCGTCTTTTCCGATTATGAAGCGTTCTCCCAGGTCCTTGATCATGCCCGCCGCGGCCGTAGCGCCCGCGCCGTAAGCTATCGTCGCTTCTCCGATGCCGCTGATCCCTTCCAACGTTTCGATTTCCACGATGATGGGCCGGATATTGCCGCAGTCTATCAAGTAAACGTTCAACCCTGTGACTTTCATTTCCTTATGTCCCCTACAAGAAGATTCGGCTAGCGCGACAGGCTCGCCAAGCCTTCATTGTACCGTTGTTGATTGTTGACAATCAACAAAAATATCATATGAAAACGGGCAGATTTCTCCTTTGACGTAAAGGGTTGGAAAATTTACAATCACCCGCATAGGGGTTTGGAATGTGCATCGGCTTCGCCCCTTCGAGAACCATTACAGGAATCAAAGTGCGAGTGCAGTCGATAAAAAAACAGCCGGCAGGAATGCAGGCCACGGATGCTCTGCGCGCAGAGATCATCAAGGGCCGGATCCTGCCAGGCACGCGACTGACTGAAATCGCGCTGGCCGAACAATTCGAAGTATCGCGGGGAACGGTCCGGGTAGCGTTGCAGCAGCTTTCACAGGAAGGACTGATCATTCAGGTTCCCTATACGGGCTGGATCGTGATTCCCATTTCTTCGCACGACGCTTGGGAACTCTATACATTGCGCGCCGCCTTGGAGGCCCTGGCCGCGCGGCTCGCGACCGAGCAATTGACCGATGCCGGACGAACGGCGCTCGGCAAAAGCCTGGACGGACTGGCGACGGCATGCAATCAGCACAATAGCCGCGCCGTGGCGGATGCGGACTTCCGACTGCATAAAACGATCATTTCGCTGGCCAAGCATCAGCGGCTGGCCAATCAATACCGGCTGGTCGAACAGCAAGTGCGCATCTACATCGCCTCGAATGACGCGCTGACCATGAACTATCAAAACACGATCAAGTTTCACACCCGGATCGTTGAGGCGATCCTTGCCGGCGATGCGGAACAGGCGGCGAAACTATCCGAACAGCACAACCTTCTCGACGGTGAAAGTTTCGTCCAGCACCTGCGCAAGATAGAGAGCATGACCAACAAGGCGATGCTCAAAGCGACTTGACCGAGTGAAGGATCCCGCGTGTCCCCGCTTCGGTGAATGCGGGGACACGGTTCAGGCAAACGAGCTTATTGCGGCTGGATTCCGGCGGCGTCGAAGATGGGCTTCCACTTTTTCGCATCCTCGCGCATCAGTTCGGCCACTTGCTCGGGCGTCGTTCCCATGGGCTCGACGCCCAGGGTGGAAAGGCGCTCGATGACCGCGGGCTCTTTCAACGCCCGGTTCATTCCCTCATTGACCTTCGCGACGATGTCGTCGGGCACGCCTGCGGGCCCCAGAATGATCCAGTACGCGCCGAACGAATAGCCGGGAACCGTCTCTCCGATTGTCGGCACGTCGGGCAGCGTCTGTGCCCGCTGCTCGCCGGTCGTGGCAAGCGCTTTCACGGATCCGGCCTTTATCTGCGCGATGGCTTCGGGGATGATGTTGAAATTGGAATCGATCTGGCCGCCCATGAGGTCAGTCAGGGCCGGCACCCCGCCCTTGTAGGGAATGCCGAGCAGCTTGACCCCCGTCATATGCTCCAGGAGCGCACCGCCCATCCACGACGATGTCCCGATTCCGACGTGGCCATAGGTCAGCTTATCCTTGCCTTGCCTGGCTTCCGCAAGGAAATCGGCGAGCGTGGCAAACTTGGAGTCCTTATTGACGACCAGGACCAGCGAACCGCGGCCCAATTGCGTGACCGGGGAAAAATCCTTGAACCCGTCGTAGGGCAAGTCCTTGTACAACAAATGATTGATCGGATGGCCGCTCGCCGTAATGAGCCACGTATAACCGTCGGCCGGCTGCGTCGCGACGTAGCGGGTGGCCACCTGCCCCGCCACGCCCGGCCTGTTTTCAACGATGACTTGCTGGCCCCAGTACTCGCTCAGCCTGTCGGCCATGACGCGCGCCAGGATGTCGACCGTTCCGCCTGGAGAATAAGGGCAGATTATCCGCACCGTCTTGGAGGGAAAGTTCTCCGCCGCAACGGCGCCTGCGCTCAATGCAAGCGCGCACAGCAATCCTGCAAAAAATTTCACTGCCTTCATCTCAAATCCCCTTTATCGATCAAGAGTCAACGCAACACTGCAAGTCACCATCGATCCCGCTCGCCCAACGGCCCTAGGAAACAAAGGGGCGCATGAACTCACCGATCCGGTCCAGTTCGTCAGCCGCAACCTGCGAGATGAAACGGGCACGGAAAAATCCGTGAATGAGGCCGCGACATTCCCGGTAGATGCAATCGTTGCCCGCCTCGACCAATCGCATGGCGTACATGCGTCCGTCGTCGCGAATCGGATCGAACTCGGCGGTCACGACATAGGCCGGCGGCAAACTGGAAAAATCCTTCGCCAGCATGGGGCGCGCTCTGACGTCGTCGATGTCGAAGCTGCCGCCGAGATACTGTTTGCAATAGAAGCGATAGCGGTCGGTCGTCAGCCCGTACCCGGTTGCATTGGCGCGGTACGAGTCCGACTCGATGTATTCGCCGATGCCCGGGTAGATCACGACTTGCGCAGCGACCTTGGGGCCGCCGTCGTCGCGCGAAGCGATGGAAAGCGCCGCCGTCAAGTTTCCTCCCGCGCTGTCCCCGGCCAGGACGATCTTGTTCGTATCGATGCCCAGCTCTTTGGCGTTGGCGTGCGCCCACTCCAGTACACCGTAACTGTCATTGAACGCCGCGGGGAAAACGTGCTCGGGAGCGAGGCGATAGCCGACGGATATCACGACGGCATTGCTGACGTCGCACAGTCCCCATGCCATGGAATCGGAGGAATCGACGTCTCCCTTGGTCCATCCGCCGCCATGCATATAGATCACGCAACCGGTGTTGCCTGAGCCGGGCTTGCGGTAGATCCTGACGGGAACGGCGAAATCCGCCGTGGCGATCTCCCGATCCTCCGTCGTGATGTGCGGCGGAACCGGCCGGCCTATCTTTCGCGCATACTCGTTCCAGGATTTACGCTCGTCTTGAATCGAACTTCCGTACGTCACCGACTGCGCATCCAGAAGCGCTCGCATATCGGGATGGAGTTTGTCGTCTCTCACTATCTGCCTCCGGGTGGGAATCCTTGGATGTGGTAAGCAAGAATTATCCACAGCACATTGTCAATTGTCAACAATTAACCATATAGTGAAACCCCGAAGACGCAAAGGATCGCGGCCGATCGAACACCGCCGAATACGGGACATTCGAGACGCCCGCCGACCGGCTCCGCGCATCGGGCATCTGTGCGAAAATCACTGCCACTTTATTCCCGGAGCCGGCCTCGCGCTGACAAGCCGGTCGAACGATGAGGGAACGCTGCTAATGGATAGTGCATTGATAACGCTGTTGATCGTCGCCGCGGCATGGCAGGTGTCGCGCATGCGTCGGCAACGCGCGCACATCGCGCTGCTGGGACAGCATTTGTCCAATCTGCAGCTCGAACGCCACATGGAAACACTGACGCAGGGCTATACCCGTGCCATCCATGAAGAGACTGAAGCGCGCCAGCTCCAGGTATTGGAAACTTTCGCCCAGGCCGAACGCTCCGTGGCGGCCCAAGTACAGTCGCTGGCCGACGCCATGCAAAAGGAAAGCGCGCAATCGGCCTGCATGAGCACGCTTTCATTCTTCGTCCCCTACGCCGAACGCTTATTTCCTTCTACCCGACGGGATTTTCGCGATTTGCTGCATATCCACGCAGCCGGCTTGCGTCACGTCGTGGACAACGCAGACCGCCGGGACGCGAAAAACCGCGCCTACCGCCTCTCGGCGGAACTGTATCTGCTGCAGCACAGCTGCCACTGGTTCTGCAAGTCGCGCGCCGTGGCCAACGCGCGGCTGGTCGTGCGGCATCAGGTCCAGCACCGGAAAGTGCTGGAATCGGTATCCGCCGTGACCCGGTCAGCGTATCTGCGATGGCTGCAAGGCGCCGGAGACCGATAAGGCGCGGCTTTGTTCACAGCAAGGGAAAGCCCAAATTGTTCAGTGCCTCCCGCAAGCGGTCCCGGCCCATCAAGGCGTCGGGGCCGCCGACACGCTCGGCCGAGGCCCGTGACCACGGCCGATCATCACGTCCCTGTTCACGCTGGAACGCGACCATTTTCTCGTCATAGGCCCGCACCGCGTCCGCATCGCGTCCGGCGTCATACCGCTCATGGTGCAAAACCACGGCTTGCGGCAGACGGGGTTTGATGCTTGCCGGCTTGGCCGGATCCGGATAGCCCACGCACATGCCGAACAACGCGAAGCAGCCGTCCGGCAGGCCCAGTTCCGCGGCCGCTTTTTCCGGATGATTGCGCATACCGCCGATGTAGACCAGACCGAGCCCGAGCGCCTCGAAGGCGACGGCGGCGTTCTGCGCCGCCAAAGCGGCATCGACCACGCCGACCGTATAGCTTTCGAGATAGTCGATGCCCAAGGTCGGACGCTGCTGCGCCGCTCCTATTCGCCGCAAGCGCGACCAATCCACGATCCAGGCGAGAAACAACGGCGCCTGGGCAACATGGCGCTGCCCGCCGGCCAGTTCGGCAAGCCGCGCCAGCTTTGCGCGATCGCGCACCGCCACCACGCTCCAGGCCTGAAGATTGGACGATGACGACGCCGACTGCGCCGCGGCAATGGCTTGGACGAGTACGCCATCCTCTACGGGGCGCGGCTGGTAAGCGCGAACCGAGCAATGCTCGAGCAGGCGAGTAATGGGCGGCGCAAGGACCCCGGGCGACGAAGCCGCGCCATAGCGCGCCAGCCATGCATCATATTCGGGTTCGATCGTGGTCTGTGTCATGGCAAGCCTAGTTTTCCATTGCGCAGCCATTAACTGCGAACTGGGAGTCGGAAGACTCCCCGGATGCGGTATGGAAAATGCTATCAGAGATCGCCGGATCAGTCAGGCCGTGTCCATGCGCGACAGGTCGGCGTCAATATTCGATCGTCAAACCGGCATAGTAGCGGCGGCCGTCCAGGTGCTTGCCGTACTCGTTGGAGTCGATTTCCTTGTTCAGCGCGTTGTAGATTCCGGCAAAGCCCAGGACGCGCTTGCTGAACCGATAATTCACGCCCAGGTCGACGATGGTGTAGGCTGGGATCTCATCGGTGCCGCCGTCTATGCTTTTGCTCTTGTACTTGGCCTTGGTCCAAAGCTTCAGATTATTATTGAGCTGGTAGTCCAGGCCCACGTTGAACATGTGGCGCGGCGTATTGTTCAATGCCTTGCCGGCGTTGCTGCCCGACTTGATTTCGCTGTCCGACAAGGTATAGCTGGTGTTCAGCATCAGCTTGTCGGTCACCGGCATGCCGAACGCGGTCTCGATGCCGCGCAGCGTGGCGGAATCCAGATTCACATACTGCTGGATGCTCTGACGCGGTGGATTATCGGCATAGACGCATGCGGGCGGCGCTCCGACCGGCGTGTTGCAGACGTATTCCTTGCCTATTTTGTCCTTGAACCGGGTGTAGTAGGCCATCATGCTGAAACTCAGCTTTTCCGGCGTGGCGTAGGCGAAGCCAAACTCGAAGTTGGTACTCTTTTCCGGCTGCAGATCGGAGTTTCCCTTGTCCCAGGAACGGCCGCGCGCCGCCGGCTCGACGATGTTGTCATCGGCCTGTTTCAACGAAGGCGTCTTATAGCCGCCGCTGACGCCGCCTTTGAGGTTCAGGTTGTCGGTCAGACGATATACACCGTAGACACGCGGTGTGAAATGCGTGCCGAAATGCTCGTTCTTGTCCAGACGCGCGCCGCCGGTCAGCGTCAGCCGGTCGGTGACCGACCATTCGTTCTCCGCGAATACAGCGGCTTGCCAGCGTTCCAGATTGGTGGCGACGGAACCCTGGAAACGGGACTCGTCATGGATGGTCTTTTCCTGCCTGTATTCCGCGCCCACCGTCAGCATGTGCTCTTCGAAGGGCACGATGGTCTTGGTGTTGAACGTCGTGGCGCGATAGCCCGACTCGATATCGCCATTGACGATGTCGACGGATTCGTGCAGCATCCACGACTTGGTTTCCGCGCCCTTTCCCCAGCGCCAGTCATGCGTCAAGCCGTATGCCGTGCGCTTGTTATGCATCATCATGGAATCGGTCGACGATTCCTCGGTGCGATCGTTCTTGTTGCGCGCGTGGCTGCCTTCCAGCTCCAGGCTATGCCGTTCGTTCAGCTTCCAAGTGAACTTGGCCGTATTGTCGATGCGATCCTTGCCGGCATAGCCGCCCTGGATGCTGTCTTCCAGGCGACGGTACTTGGAGCCGTACAAGGTCATGGCCAGTCGGTCGTCGACCAGCGGACCGCTCAGATAATAGCGCCCCTGATAGGCATTGCCGGCATCGGAGTCCTCCTGGAATACTCCGTCCACCGTCAGGCTGCCCACCCATTCGGAAGGCACTTTCTTGGTGATGACATTGATCACGCCCCCAAGGGCGCTGGAGCCGTACAGCGACGACATCGGGCCGCGTATCACCTCGATGCGCTCGATGGCCGAGAGCGGCGGCAGCCAGCTCGTCTGCGCCCCGCCGCCGAAGCCGTTGTAGTAAGCCTCGCTGGACGCGCCCAGCGGCTTGCCGTCGACCAGGAACAGCACGTAGTTTTCGTCCATGCCACGGATATTGACGGAAGTCGATTCGATCTTGCCGCCTGCGCCGCCTTCGATGCTGACACCGGGAATGTCCTGCAGCGCGTCGGTGACGTCGCGGTAGAACTTGCCTTCCAGATCCTCGCTGGTAATGACCGAAATCGAAGCGGGCGCATCGGCGATCGCCTGTTCGAAACCCGCCGCCGTCACGACGACGTTCGGCAACTGCGTGACCGGCGTTCCGGCGGATTGGGCCGCGGCGCCGGCAAAGGGTAGCAAGCCGGCGAAAACGCAACCCAACGTGACGCTGCTCGCCTTCAAAGGAAAGGGAAATGTCGGTGACATCGAAGCGATATCCTGTGAAAAGCAGAGGGCTTGAATCCCTCCGGCTATATGAAATAGCTTAGTTAATGAGAATGAAAACTGATATCATTCTTAGGATTTTGGCAGGACTCGCTGACCGTTTTCTGACATGGACGGAAAACGCATGCGCACGATGCAGAATGCGCCTTCCATGAAGTGGATATCGGCTCCGGCGCTGCTCAGCGCCTGCCGCGCGATGGCAAGACCCAGCCCGGACCCCGCGCTGTCCTGGCGGCCTTTGTGGAAACGCTGGAAAAGCGTTTCACGCAAATGCACGGGCACGCCCCGGCCCTCGTCCGATATATCAAGCACGGCTTCCCCGTCTCGCGTACGGCGCAACCGCACGCCGACGGTGCCTTGGCCATGCGCCAGCGCGTTTTCCAGAACATTGCGGATCGCGTCGCGCAGCGCATCGACATCGCCGCGAACCCGTATCCGGTCCGCTATATCGGCCTGTATCTCGCGCTGGCGCCGCTCGAACAGCGGAAACAGCGACGCGACGACCTCGCGCGTCAGCCGCGACAAGGGAACCACGCCGCCCGCCCGATCCGCCTGCAAGCCATGATCGCGCTGGGCCAGCGTCAGCAGTTGTCCGACCAGACGGCGCAGTCGTTGCATTTCCTGTTCAACAGCAGGCCAATCGGCTTTGCCTTCATGCTGCATTTTCTGAAGGCGCAGATCCAGCACCGTCAGCGGTGTGCGCAGTTCATGGGCGGCATCGGCCACGAGCTGCTTTTGAGCGGCCAGCGCCTGGCCGATGCGATCCAGCGCCTGGTTGGCGGCCTGCGCCAGCGGCAGGACCTCTTTGGGCAGATGCGCCAACGGTATGCGGTGCTCGGGCTTGTCGGGGCTGATGTCGGCAGCCAGCGCGGCAGCCTGCCGCACCGGGCGCAACGTCCAGCGCATCAAGCCCCACATGATCAGTATGGTGATCAGCAAAAACAGCGGCAGCACGAGCAGCCCGTGTAGAAACCGGGTCTGCAGCAACGCATCGATGAGATTGCGCTCCAGAATGTCCAGCTTGGAAACGATCAGCGTCGTCCCGTCGGCCAGCGGCACCGGCACGCCTATGACTTTGCCGTGACCCCGATAGGATTTGAGCCTCATGGGCTTGAGCGCCTCGTCCAGCGTGCCCGGCCGCATGCGAAGCGGGCGAGGCAGATTATCCGAATACCACAACGCCTTATGGTTGGCGTCGTACAACGTGTAGTACAGTTCGCCGCCCGCGTATTCCCGCGGGAGCAGGCTCAAGTCGCTGTCCGCGGTGAAATCCTGCGCGATCTCCTGGGCCTGCAGCAATAGCGTGCTGTAGCGAAGCTCGTCGCGCGTGTTGTACAGATGCCAGAGCAGGCTGCCGAAACCCAGCAGGCTGACCAGCAGCAGGGCGGCAAAAATGCGCGATGCCAAACTGCGCCGTGTCACCCGCCTCATCCGTCGGACATCAAGCGATAGCCTATCCCACGCACAGTCTGAATACTGGCTCGAGCGCCGACATTGGCCAGTTTGCGCCGCAGCCGCGAGACCTGCGCCTCGATGGCATTGAGCGTGACGCTTTCATTATTGGCGTAAAGCTGCTCTTCCAAATACTCCTTGACCACGATGCGCGGCGAGGCGCGCAACATTTCTTCCAGCAGCATGGCCTCGCGCCGTGAAAGAGCCAGCGCCCTGCCGTTCACGCTGGCATGACGCGCCTGGGGCTCGAACACGAGGTTGCCGCAATCGAGCCTGACGAACGAACGCGAGGCACGCCGCAGCACGGCGCGAATGCGGGCTTCCAGCTCACGCACGTCGAAAGGCTTGAGCACGTAATCATCGGCGCCGGCATCAAGACTGGAAATACGGCTTTCAACGGCATCGCGCGCCGTCAGCACGATGCAGGGAATTGGTCCGTCGCGATCGGCGCTGCGCTGCGCCAGCACCCGCAGGCCGTCCATATCGGGCAGGCCCAGGTCCAGAATCATGGCGTCATAACGCGTAACGCGCTGAGCGGCCAGCGCACCCTGTCCCGTTTCCACGGCGTCCACGGCAAAGCCGCGATGCCGCAGATGATCTACGAGCAGCGAACGCAGCTTGGGCTGATCTTCCACGACGAGCAGTTTCATTGAGTTTCGACACCAGGGTTGTCAGCATTTGATCAGGTTGATGTGCCAGACTCCCTGCCTGGCTGACGCAATCATATGATTGTTATTGAGTCTGATTCTCATTATAGATTTTATTAAATCGTATTGTCCACCCTTACTCGTTCAGGTAGACCCGCGGAAATGGAAATGCTCAAGCAAGGCGGTCGATGGCTGGACGGCCATCGACTGGATATCGTCCTGCGCTCGCTGCTTGGAATCGCGGCGGGCTACGCGCTGTCGGCGCTGCTGGCCGCTTCCCTGAGCTTGGCGCTGCCGATGGCGCGCGCCGAAGCGGTGATGGTGGCGACCATGTTGGCTTTTCTGACCTACGTGGCGCTGATCATCTGGGCCTACGCGGCACGCAACGTATGGCGGCTGGCCTGCATCTGGGCCGCGCTGGCGCTGCTGGCCTGGTCGACGATGACCTGGATGGAGCGGACATGAAAGAGTCGGGATTCCGCCAGGTGAACTCCTGGCTGCATACGTGGTCCGGCCTGCTGCTGGGGTGGCTGCTGTTCGCCATCTTTCTGACCGGTACGCTGAGCTACTTCCGTCAGGAAATCACCTACTGGATGCAGCCCGAGCTGCACGCATCGCAAGCCCGGGAACAAACGGCCGAACACGCCGTGCAGGCCATGCAACGCCTGGCGCCGGATGCCGCTTCGTGGCAGATTACGCTGCCCAGCGAACGCAATTCCACCGTGCGCGTTCGCTGGTACGATCAGGGAGAGCGCGTGACCAAAGGCGGCGGCAAAAGCGTCACGCTGGATGCAACGACGATGGAACCGCTGTCCGGCCGTCCCACCGCCGGCGGTGAATTCCTGTACCGCTTTCACTTCGAACTGTACGGCATGGATCGCACCTGGGGCCGCTGGATAGTGGGCGCGGCCACGATGTTCATGCTCGTTGCCATCATCAGCGGCGTCATCATCCATAAGAAGATTTTTATCGATTTCTTCACGTTCCGCCGACGCAAGGGCCAGCGTTCGTGGATGGATGCGCACAACGCGCTGGCGGTGCTGTCCCTGCCCTTTCATTTCATGATTACATACAGCGGCTTGCTGCTGTTCATGTTCCTGCTGATGCCCTGGGGCATCGATGCCGCCTATAAGGGCGACATGCGCGCTTTCTTCTCCGATCGCGGCCGCGCCGTGTCGCCCGCGCCCGGACCGGACGCGAAAAACCAAGCGGCTCCCGCGCGCCAGGCCATGGCTCCGGTCGGACCCATGCTGGAAGCCGCCAACAAGCAGTGGCCACAGGGTATCGCCAGCATCTCCGTTTCGCAGCCGGGACGCGCAGGCTCGACCATGGAGTTGCGCCAAAAAGGAGCTCAGACGTTGTTGAATCATGCGTCGGGCGAGCGCGTAGTGTTCGATGCCGGATCGGGAGCGCTGAAGGAGACCATACGGGCCGACGTGCCTGGCGCCGGCACATCCACCTACAACGTGTTTTCCGCCCTGCATCGTCTGCGGTTCGCCGATATCTGGCTGCGCTGGCTGTTTTTCGTCGCCGGCGCAATGGGCACGGCCATGGTCGGCACCGGCATGATTCTGTGGGTGGTCAAGCGCCTGCCGCAAAAACGCAAAGGCCGGTATCACGCCGGCCATCGCCTGGTGGAACGCACGAACGTCGCGGCCATTGCCGGACTGTTCGTCGCAGTTGGAACGTATTTCTGGCTGAACAGGCTGCTGCCCGCATCGTTGCCGGGCCGGGCCGGCTGGGAAATCCATGGCTTCTTCATTGCCTGGACGTCGGCGTTGCTCCATGCGTGGCTGCGCGAACACAGGCAGGCCTGGAAAGAACAGTTGTATGCCGTCGTCTTGTTGTTCGCAGGCCTGCCCATCGCGAACTTCCGGTATCCCGACAGCCACCTGGCCGCATCCATCGCAAACGGACGCTGGACGCTGGCCAGCATGGACCTCGCGCTGCTGGCCACGGCGGCGCTGGCTGCGTGGGCCTTATGGTATTTGCACGCGCCGACCGAGTCCGCGCCCGCAGCCAAGCGGAAAGCGAAAGCCGTCGGCCAGGCTCGTCAGCAAACCGTGCGGGAAGCAACGCCATGACTTTGACCAGCACGGTATTCCTGGGCGTCGCCGGCATGGCCTCACTCGGCATGGCCATGGAAAGGCATCACGAGCAAATCTGGGAAGGGACTGCGTTGACGAAGCAACGCGGATGGGTGCTGCGCGTGGCGGGATGGCTGCTGCTGGCCTTGGCGGCTGTGCTGACCGTGCGCCTGCAAGGCGCATCCATGGGCATAACGCTGTGGGTCATGGAAATCGGTCTGGCCTCGGCTTGCGTGGCGCTGTTGTTGAGTTACGCGCCACGCATGCTGCCTTGGCTGGCAATCACAGCCCTGTTGGCAGGCTGGATTATCCATTAATGATAATCATTTATAATTTCAGCCAGTCGACTCTCATACAACGCGGGGAATAATAATATGCGCAAGCTAGTATTGGCTGCCGTTCTTGCCTGGGCAACGGGCGGCGCGGCACTGGCGGCTCAGCCCGAGCCGGTGGTGAAACACTACGCCGACCTGGCGCTGGCGGAATACCAGGATGCGCTGGCCGGCGCGCGCGCTCTGCGCGACAAAATCGATGCCCTGCTGGCGCAGCCGTCGGCCCGCACCCTGAAAGCGGCGCGCGACGCCTGGCTGGCGGCACGGATTCCCTACCAGCAAACCGAAGCTCTGCGCTTCGGCAATCCTATCGTCGACGACTGGGAGGGCCGCGTCAACGCCTGGCCCCTGGACGAAGGCATGATCGACTACGTGGACGAATCCTATGGTACCGAGTCGGACGTCAACGCTTATTACGTCGTCAACGTGATCGCCAACAAAGAGTTGCTGATGGGCGGCAAGCGCGTCGATGCCAGCACCATAGACGCGCACCTGCTGCGCGACGTGCTGCACGAGGCCGACGGCAACGAAGCCAACGTCGCCACCGGCTACCATGCCATCGAATTCCTGCTGTGGGGCCAGGATCTGAACGGCACCGGCCCAGCGCCCGAAGGCAGGACGGGAACACCGCAAGAACGCCACTCGGGCAACCGTCCGCACACCGACTTCGACGTCAAGCAATGCACCGGCGGCAATTGCGCGCGACGCGCGCAATACCTGAAGACGGCAACCGATCTGCTGGTATCCGACCTGGAGGAAATGGTCGGACACTGGGAGGAAAGCGGCGCCGCCCGCAAGGAGGTCGTGCGCGATGCGCGGGCAGGCTTGATCGCCATGCTGACCGGCATGGGAAGCCTGTCCTATGGCGAATTGGCGGGCGAACGCATCAAACTGGGACTGATGCTGCACGATCCCGAAGAAGAACACGATTGTTTCTCCGACAACACGCATAATTCGCACTTCTACAATCAAATCGGCATCATGAACGTCTACCTCGGCCGCTATGTGCGCGCCGACGGCGAGACGCTGGCGGGCCCCAGCCTGTCGGATCTGGTCAAGGCCAAAGATGCCGGACTGGACAAAGAAATGCGTCAAAAGCTGCAAGCTACGCACGACGCGATGACGGCGATGAAGCAGCGCGCCGAGACCGTCGAAACCTATGATCAGATGATCGCCGAGGGCAATACCGAAGGCAATGCGGTGGTACAGGCCGCCATCGACACGCTGGTCGCGCAGACGCGCAGTATCGAGCGGGTCATTGCCGCCCTCGAGTTGGGCACGATCGAACTGGAAGGCTCGGACAGCCTGGACAAGCCCGAAGCCGTTTTCCAGTAAACGCGACAGCTCGCATCATGCGGAGGATCCGGCGGACCGCGGGCTTGGGCTTGCTCTTCGCCTTGACGGCAACAGGCGCCGCTGCCGCGCCGCGCGGGGATATCAACGAGGCCGATCGCCTGCGCGTGCAAGCCGTCACGAAGGCGACGACCGATTTTTCCAAAGCCGAGCCCTACGAAACCATGCAGGGCGGCGCAGGCACGGTCGACAAGCTCGTCAATGCCGACATTTTTTCACATCCCGCCGCCAATCTCGATTTCGAAGGAAGACAAGAATTTCTCGTCGGCAACGGCTTGTTCCGGAAGGATTGGGTCTCGTCGCCCTCATCCACGCAGGCCTCGGACGGATTGGGTCCGCTGTTCAATGCGCGCTCCTGCCAAGCCTGTCATGTGAAGGATGGCCGAGGCAGCTTGCCGAACCTGGGCACGACGGGCAAGATGGACAGCGTGGGCCTGTTGATCCGGCTGGCGCTTCCCCCATCGGCGGACGCCGCCCGCGCGGCCGTGAGCGCCGACGCCGACGCCGCGAAGTGGCTGCCCGACCCGGTATATGGCGAGCAATTACAGCCTTTTGCCGTGTCCGGCCTGCCAGCCGAAGGCCGTGTGCATATCGACTATACCGAAGTGCCTGTCGCGCTGAACGGCGGCGAAACCGTCGTGCTGCTCGAACCCGCCTATCGCGTGCTCGATCTCGGGTACGGGCCCATGCACCCCGACGTGGTGATGTCGCCGCGCCTGGCGCCGCCCATGCCGGGCCTGGGCTTGCTCGAAGCCATCCACGAAAACGACATCCTGGACAATGCCGCGCGCGCCAAGCCCGACGGCGTCAAGGGAAGGCCCAATTGGGCAAGGTCCCCGTCGACCGGCGAAACGGTGCTCGGGCGCTTCAACTGGAAAGCCGGCAAGGCGGACGTCATGCACCAATCCTCCGCCGCTTTCTCGGGCGACATGGGCTTGTCCTCGCCGTTGTTTCCCAGTCATTACGGCGACTGCACCGGCAAACAACCCGAATGCCTGAAAATGCCGCACGGCGCGCAGCCGCATTTGGGAGAGCACGAGGTGCCCGAACGCCTTATGAAGTTCGTTGCCTTCTATTCCCGGAACCTGGCCTTGCCCAAGCGGCGCGACATCGACAACGAGCGCGTCCTGGCAGGGAAGAAACTGTTCTACGAATCGCAGTGCATTGCCTGCCACGTGCCCAAGTACGTGACGCGGCGCGACGCCGAACGGCCCGAACACCGATTTCAATTGATCTGGCCATATACCGATTTATTGCTGCACGATATGGGGCCGGGCCTGGCCGACGGCCAAACAGAGGGACAAGCCGGCGGCACGGAATGGCGCACGCCGCCCCTATGGGGCATAGGGCTGACCAAAACCGTCAACCCGGCGGCGACCTGGCTGCACGACGGCCGGGCGCGTACGTTGCTGGAAGCCATTTTGTGGCATGGCGGCGAAGCGCAAGCGGCGCGTGATCGCGTGGCCGCGATGACGCCCGAGGAGCGGGCCGACCTGATCCGCTTCCTGGAGTCCTTGTAGGGAGTACCGATGAAACCTGGACGACGCGTTTTTCTGGGCAGCGCGATAGGCCTGGCCGTAGCCGGCTGGACGAACCGCAATCTGGAGGCCGGGCAAGCGCAAGGCGCCACGGGCATGCGTCTGACGCATGCTTATATCGTGCCCGCCATGCGCGAGTTCCATCGCGCGGCCGGCGCCATGCGAGACGCCTTGGACCGGATGTACCAAGCGTCGGCGCCCTGGCAGGCCGAACATCTGGAAGAAAGCTTTCGCGCGCTGGTCTCGGCCTGGTCGCGCATCGCTTTCCTGCGTTTCGGCCCGCTGGTGCAGGACAATCGCTTCGAGCGCGTCTTCTTCTGGCCGGATCCACGCGGCGTGATGCTGCGCCAGATCCAGGCCTTGGTG
>CAZKBT010000014.1:0-56842 GCA_964551305.1 uncultured Burkholderiaceae bacterium | reverse complement strand
AGGAAAGCCCACTTCGATCTCTTTGAAACCGATCTTCAGCAGTTGCTCGAAGAACCGCAGCTTGCGTTCGACGTTCATCGGTTCGATCAGGGATTGGTTGCCGTCGCGCAGATCCGTGCTCATCCAGATCGGCGGCCGCGTGATAGTGCGGCTAGGCCACGTGCGTTCGGAAAAGTCGCGTGAAAATGGGACGAATGGACGGTATTTTTCTGAAGGATTCTTGATCATGAGGCACCTGGTATGACGAAATTCATGTTGCATACGCCCGGGTAACGCGGCGCGCGGACCCACTGACGACAATTAGGTGGCGTAATGACGGGCTGCCGAACTGCCACGGAGCGCTAGGCCCGGCAACCGATCGGTAGTAGTAGAGCTAGGGAGGAGAGGGGGCGCAAGGCCGAAGAAAGGATACGCACGTTCGCACGCCCGGCCAAGCGGCCGTTCAAAGCGTGATTCGTCGTTGTGTATCGGGTATCCATTTTTCTAGTGAACACGATTTTAAGAAAAAAAGCAACTGCAAATTATCGCAGGCAGGCTGTCGTGCGCGTCGGACGTGCTCCTCGCGTGGCGTTTCCCAGACGCTGCGTGTCGCTATGGCTGCCTGGCGGCGGGCGCCGCATTTCGCTGGGCGCTCAGGCGTTCGTAGTTTTTCATCAAAATGATGCCGGCGTAATAGACGTGTTCGCGCATCAGCATTTCCGCGCGGCTGGCGTCGCGCCCGATCAAGGCATCGACGATGCGGTGGTGGTCTCCGTGGGAGCGGTAGATGATGTCGTAGTCATCCCAGAGCATGATCCGGTCCGAGGCGAACGGCGTGGTCTGCGCCTGCGTCGTAAAGCGGGTGACCCACGAATTGTTCGCAGCTTCGAGGATGGTGTTGTGGATGTCGATGTTGATCTGCTGGTAGGGCTGGTGGTCTTCGGGGCGCAGCCGTCCGCACGCCAGGATCTCGTCGGCATCGGCCAGGCATTGCTTCAGCTTCGAGACGGCCTCGTTGGAAAGGCCGCGTTGCGCGGCTTTGCGGCAAGCCAGGCCCTCAAGCACGGCGCGCACTTCGTAAGCGCCGATGATTTCCTCGAAGCTGTATACGCGCATGCTGTAGCCGCGCTTGGGTTGGTGCTCCAGCAAGCCGTCGTTGCCGAGCGTGGCCAGCGCCGCGCGCACGGGGGTGCGCGATACCCCCAGTTTTTGCGCCAGCCGGATTTCTTCCAATCGCTCTCCGGGCTGGAAATCGCCTTGCAATATCCAATCCCGTAGTGTGTCCGTTACAGACTGCGATAGTGTATCCATGCAATTATTGTATACAAATAAATGGCTGGTAGTAAGTATATTTTTTCGCGAATTTATAGAAAGATCGGGTAAACACTAATGTATGTTGGTGGCTCATGTATTCATAATTTCGAAAAAAGTAGGAAATGAACAAAAAAACTTGGATTTTTTGATCATTTCAGACGACATCCAGGAGATTTTGTATACATGACTCATGCGACGCCGACGGAAACGTCTATGAACAGCGATGCCGGCGTAGCCGTCGTAACGGGGGCGGCGGGCGGCATCGGCGCTGAAATCTGCGGCAAGCTGGCCGACAGAGGCATGCGTGTCGTCGTGTGCGACCTCGATCTCGAGCGCGCGCGGGCCGTTGCCGGTCGATTGGCGGGGCAAGGTCATGTCGCGCTGGCATTCGACGTGAGCGACGAGCAGCAGGTGCGGGACGCATTCGATACGGTCGAAGAGCAGGTCGGACCTGCGCGCGCCGTCGTCTGCGCAGCCGGCTTGTTGCTGTTCGAAAGCAACGGCGAGCGTCCCTTGATCAAGAATACGACGCTGGACATATGGGAAAAGAGCTTTGCGGTGAACGCGCGGGGCGTCTTCCTGTGCGGCCGCGCGTACTTGAACAAGCGCGAACAGGCGCCGGTGGCCGACGGCCGGTTCGTGACATTCAGTTCGGTGGCGGCCCAGCTTGGCGGCTACCGGTCCAGCGCATCGTACATTGCGGCCAAATCGGCGGTTCTGGGTTTCACCAAAGCCCTGGCGCGCGAAGCCGCGCACATGGGTATCACGGTCAACAGTGTGGCGCCCGGGCTGATCGACACCGACATGCTGCGCAGTACGCTAACCAGCGGCGGGGCCATGCAGGCCACGGCGGCCAATATTCCTCTTGGGCGCATAGGCACGGTGCAAGACGTGGCATCGGCGGTGGATTACCTTGTTTCAAAAGAGGCGGGCTACATCACTGGCAGCGTTATCGATGTCAATGGCGGGTACCGCATGCAATGAGCATCCTCGCGGAATGCTCGGTCATTAAGTAAACAGACTGAAAATAATCAGACCTCACGGAGACGGATGATGAAACTACTTCGACGCCTGGCCTTGGCGACCGCCATGAGCGGCATGTTCTTCGCGCAGAGCGCATCGGTGCAGGCGGCAGAGCCGGGCATCACGGACACCACCATCAAGATCGGCCTGTTTTCCCCTTTGTCGGGAGCGGGGATGGCGTATGGTTTCGACGTCGTGAACGCGGCGAAGATGTGGTACGACAAGGTGAACAAAGAAGGCGGCATCCATGGCCGCAAGATCCAGCTCGTCATCGAGGACGATCGCTGCAATGCGAACGACCTGGTCGCCGCCGTCAAGAAACTGGTCGAGCAGGACAAGGTCTTTCTGCTCAACGGCGGCTCGTGCTCGGCGGCCGTCGTCGGCGCGCGTGAATATATCGAGCGGGCCAAGGTTCCGTACCTGATGCTCAACGCGTCCGGCGACGGCGCGCTGTACCCGCCTTCCCGATACATCTACGGCGCGTTCTCGATTTCTCAATATGCCCTGGGCGGGTCGGCCGTGCAGTTCGCGGCGGATCACCTGAAAGCGAAAAAGATCGGTTACATCAATCATGACGATGCGTATGGCGCATGGAACCTGACCGCAGCCAAGGCGCAGGCCGAGCACATAGGCGGCGTTACCCTGGACGTGCAGTCGATCAACCCGAACATCAATGACGTGACGGCGCCCATGCTGAAGATACGCGCCGCCAACCCCGACGTGCTGGTGTTGACGACGTATGCGCGTCCCGCGGCCCTGATCATCAAGAAGGCCCGCGAACTGGGATGGACCAAGCCCATCATCCTGACGGTGACCGGCACGGCCGACCTGACCCAATTGGTCGAGAACGTCGGCGGCTCCGATGCGCTGCAGAACTTCTACATCCAGGACGTGCTGCTGGGTCTGCCCGACGATCCTCGCCTGGCATGGGTCTACGATATGTATAAAGAGTACTATCCCGAGCTGGCCGCGCGTCCGGGCCACCCGCAAAGCTATATGCCGTACGGCCTGCCGTCCGCCATGGCCATCGTGCAGGCGCTCAAGGACGCCGGACCCGAGCCGACGCGGGAAAAAGTCCTCGCGGCGCTGGAGAACATGACGCTGGATACGAAAGTCATGGCCGCTCCGGTCGTCTTCACGCCCACCGATCATGCCGCGCTGAAATCAGCCATCTACATCAAGTTCGATGGCAAGAACAAAGAGTTGATCCCCGGTACGTACGAAAGTGTCTGGCGGTATAACCCCTGATGGCTAGCGTGACTGCGTAAACAACGGACATGCCGGACGCAAGCAACGCGTCCGGCATGCGGTTCGAGGGTGGAGTGAACGATGAGTCTTGCCGACATATGGCTTTTCTTGCAGCAAGGTGTCCTGTCGGGCTTGGTGATCGGCAGCGTTTATGCGTTGCTGGCCGTTGCGTTCGTGACGGTCTTCAAAACGACGGATGTCCCGAATTTCGCGCAGGGCGAAATATTCATGGTCGGTGGCTATGTCGCGCTGTTCATGATTCTGATGCTGAACTGGTCGTATTGGCTGGTGATTCCCGTGACGTTGGTCAGCGTCACCTTGATCGGCGCCGTCTTCCAGCGCGTCGTCATGGAAAAGGTCGTGAAATCCAAGGGCGTCGCCGTGCAATTGGTGATCGCGACGTTGGGACTGGCCTATGTGCTCAAAGGCGTCGTGCGCCAGACCGGCCTGGGCGATTCGCCCAGATCGCTGCCGCCGATGGTCGCGCCTGACGCGGTGATCATCGGTGATGCGTTCCTCACCCGCCTGGACGTGCTCATTTTCGTGGTCAGCGTCAGCGTCATGCTGCTGCTGTTCCTGATGTTTCGCTACACGCGCACCGGCAAGGCCATGCGCGCCGTCGGCATGAATCCGCGCGCCGCGCAGATCGTCGGCGTCAATCTGGTGGTCATCCGCGCGGCCGTGTGGGGCTTGGCGGGCTTGATATCGGCCATCACGGCGCTGCTGATCGCGCCCAAGATACTGATCACGCCGGATATCGGCCATATCGCCATCTTGGCGTTCGCCGCCGCGATCGTGGGCGGCTTGTCCAGCATCCCGGGCGCGGTCCTGGGCGGGTTCATCATCGGCGTGACCGAAAACCTGGTCGGCCTGTTCATCTCCACGAACGCCATCGTGGTGGCGCCGTTCCTAGCCATCATGATCGTATTGATCATCCGCCCTCAAGGAATACTTGGCGGCAAACTGCAGGTTAAGAAAGTATGACTACGACGATCGACAAAGTCCTGCTATTGGCGTGCGCCGCCATACTTTGCGTCCTGCCGTTTTTCGTCAGCGGCTACGTGCTCTTCATCGTCAACCTGCTGATGGTGTACGTCGTATTGGCCCTGGGGCTGCACATCGCGCTGGGCGAAACGGGGCAGTTCGCCCTGGCCCACATCGCATTCTATGGCATAGGTATCTATACCGCGGGCATCATCAATTCGACCTGGCAGGTCAATGTCGTGATCTCCATCCTGGCGGGCGCGCTGCTGGCGGGCGCGGTCGGCTATATCCTGGGCGCCCTGGCGATACGGATGCGGGACATCTACCTGGCCCTGTCCACCTTTGCCTTTGGCGAAGCGATGCAATGGGTATTCCTGAACTGGGTTTCCGTCACCAACGGCTCGGACGGCTACCGGTTGTCGCCATCCCATTTCTTCGGCTATGAATTCACCTCCGACGTTCGCGCCTACCCGTTCGTCGTCGTGGTCACGGCCTTGATCCTGTGGCTGACCGTGCATTTGTCGAGATCGCAGCTGGGATCGGCATTCCGGGCCGTGCGCGAAAGCGACGTGGCGGCGCAGGCCATGGGCGTGAACGTCAATGTCACCAAGCGCGTGGCGTTCATGCTGTCGGCCGCATATGCCGGCCTGGCGGGCGGCCTGTACACCACGTTTTCGTCGTTCATCCACCCCGACAGCCTGGGGTTCCAGGCGACCGTCCTGATTCTGATCATGGTCGTCGTCGGCGGCATCGGTTCCGTGCGAGGCGCCATTGCGGGCGCCATCATCTTCGGCCTGATTTCCGAACTGCTCCGGCAGGTGTTGTCGTTTCAGGAAATCATCTACGGCGCCATCTTGATACTGTTCATGATGTTCGCGCCCAAAGGCCTGTTCGGCGAGGCGCGCTACGCCAAAATACCCATCGCGAAAAAGACGGCGGGCGCCGCGCAGGACGAAAACAACGCCGTGGAGCATAAAGCATGAGCGCGGATACGCTTTTATCGATCGAGAACCTGACCGTCAAATTCGGCGGCTTGACGGCCATCAAGGACCTCTCTTTCCAGGTGGAAAAAGGCCGGATCCATGCCTTGATCGGGCCCAACGGGGCGGGCAAGTCGACCACGTTCAATTGCGTGTCCCGTTATTACAACCCGACGTCGGGCCGCGTGTCGTTCAACGGCAATGACATTACGCACCGGCCGGCGCACGACATCGCCGGTCTGGGCATCGCGCGCACGTTCCAGAATCTGGAGTTGTTCAACGAACTGACCGTGATGGACAACGTCTTGCTGGGCACGTATACGCATGGAGCGCGCAGCGTGCTCAAGAGGCTGCAGCGTCCCGACGGCGAAACGCGGGACTTCGCCGAAAGCCTGCTCGAGCGGGTGGGTCTGCTGGAATACCGCCATTACCGCGCCAACGGCCTGGACTTCGGACGCCAGAAGATGCTGGAGCTGGCGCGTGCGCTGGCGATCAAGCCCACGTTGCTGTTGCTGGACGAGCCCGCGGCGGGGCTGCGAAACCGGGAAATCGATAGTCTGGACAGGATACTGACCGAGCTGGTGGCGCGCGACGGCGTAACAGTCTTGTTGGTGGAACATGTGATGCAACTGGTCATGGCGATATCGCAGCGCATTACCGTCATGTCGTTCGGCGAGAAGATCGCCGAAGGCACGCCGGCGGAAATCCGCTGCAACGAACGGGTCATCGAAGCCTATCTGGGCAAAGGAGAAGGCAATGACTGAGCCGTTCTTGCAGGTTCAAGGAATATCGGCGTCGTACGGCAACATATCGGCGCTGGACAGTGTGTCGCTCAGCGTGCCGCGCGGCGCGATCGTGGCGCTGCTTGGCGCCAACGGCGCGGGCAAGTCGACGACCTTGAACGTCATTTCCCGCTTCGTCAGGCCGACCAAGGGCTCGGTGCGCTTCGACGGCCAGGAAATCCACCAGCTCTCAACAGACGACATCGTCCGCAAAGGATTGGTTCAAGTGCCCGAAGGGCGGCAGATATTCCGCGACATGAGCGTGCAGGAAAATCTGGAAATGGGCGCTTACACGCGCCGCGACCGCGCCGGCATCCATCGCGACATGGACTACGTCTGCACCTTGTTTCCTCGGCTCAAGGAGCGTTTCAGCCAGAAGGCGGCGACCTTGTCGGGTGGCGAGCAGCAGATGTTGGCCATGGCGCGGGCCATCATGTCCAAACCGCGCATGATATTGCTGGACGAGCCGTCGATGGGGCTGGCGCCCCTGGTCATCGAGCAGATTTTCAATACGATCCAGACTTTGAACCGCGAGGAGGGCATGACCATCCTGCTGGTCGAGCAGAACGTGAAGCTGGCGCTTTCCGTATCGAGCTATGCCTATATCCTGGAGAACGGCGAAGTGGTCCTGGAAGGCAAGTCGGAAGATTTGAAAAACGACGAGGCGGTCCAGCGGGCCTATTTAGGTTCTTGAAGGCGGGGCGTCGTCAGAGAGGCACATCATGAAAAGGCGAGCATTGGTCACGGGTGGCGCAAGCGGCATAGGAAAGGCCATCGTGCGCCGCCTGGCAAGCGATGGGTTCCATGTCGTCAACGTGGACCGGGACGGTGATCTGCTGGGCCGGGTCACGCAGGAAATGCGGGCGGCCGGCTTGAGCGTCGAGGACAAGGTGGTCGACCTGACCGACGAGGCGGGGGTGCGTGCATTGATAGACGGCTTGCCGCCCTTGCAGGCCTTGGTCAACAATGCTGGCCTCTTCAACGAGCGCGCGTTTTTCGATGTCAACGCCGACGATCATCGCCGCATGTATGAAGTCAATCTCATCGCCGTGTCCACGCTTACCCAGGCCGCGGCGCGGCATATGTCCCGTGGGGCAAAGATCGTCAATATCGCCTCCAGGGCGTACTTGGGCGCGAAAAATCATGCGCATTACGTGGCGTCGAAGGCCGCCCTGGTCGGCTATACGCGAGCCAGCGCCATGGAGCTGGCGCCCAAGGGCATCCTGGTCAACGCCATCGCCCCCGGCTTGATCGATACGCCGTTGCTGCAGGCCCTGTCGCCCGAGCGGCTGGCCGGACAATTGGCGTTGCAGCCCACCGGCAAGGCGGGCAAGGCCGAAGACATCGCCCATGCCGTCTCGTTCCTGGCGGATCCCGGCATGGACTTCATCACGGGCCAGGTGCTGTTTGTGGACGGCGGCAAATCGCTGGGCGGTTCCGGAGCATAAGTATCATGAATGCACAACATTGGGACAAGACGGTGGACGCGATCGTCGTCGGCAGCGGCGCCGCGGGGATGTCGGCCGCCTTGACGGCGCATTTCGAAGGACTGGATGTCCTGCTGATCGAGAAAACGGACCGCATCGGCGGCTCGACGGCCGTATCGGGCGGCGCGGTCTGGATTCCGCTCAATCCGGGCGCCCAGACCTCCGGCTATCCGGATTCTCTGGAAAAGGTCCAGCAATACCTGGACGAGATCGTGGGCGATCGCGTGCCGGCCCACATGAAGCAGGCATTTTTGCAGAACGGACCGCGCATGCTGGACTATATGACGTCTCATCAGGTGCTCGATCTGGTGACCCGGTCGTATTCTCCCGATTACTACCCCGATCGCCCGGGAGCGAACCTCGGAGGGCGCAGTCTGGATCCCGCCGCCTTCGACGGCAGGAAGTTGGGCGGGAAATTCGCGCAGCTGCGCGATCCGTTGAAAGAGTTCCTGGTGTTGGGCGGCATGATGATCACCACCACCGACGTCAGCCATTTGCTGGCCGCTACGCGCAAGTTCCGGTCATTCTGGTACAGCGGCAAGCTGGTGCTCCGGTACTGGTGGGACAGGTTGCGCGGGTACGGCAGGGGCACGCGGTTGGTGCTGGGCAATGCGTTGGCGGCTCAACTGTTTCACGCCGTCTTGCGCAATCGGATCGATTATTGGCTGGATACGCCTGCCACGTCGTTGATCCGCGACGATCGAGGGCGAGTGACGGGGCTGGCCGTGCGGCGCGACGGCAGGATGTTGACCATCGGCGCGCGCAAAGGCGTGGTGATCGCCACGGGCGGCTTTCCCTGGGACGAGGCTTTGCGCGACGAGCTGTATCCCAAGCCGACCGGAATGTGGTCGATGGCGCCGGCCGACAACAAGGGCGACGGGATACGCTTGGCCCGGGATGCCGGCGCGGCCATGGGCGCGGGTCACGCATCCCCCGCGTTCTGGGCGCCGGTATCCTTGCTGCGCAAGGCCGACGGTACGGTGGTCCGCTATCCGCACCTGGTTTGGGATCGGGCCAAGCCCGGGCTGATCGCCGTCAACGGAAAAGGCGAGCGATTCGTAAACGAATCGACGTCCTATCATGACTTCGTGACCGGCATGTACGAGTCGAACAAGACCGCGCCGAGCATTCCCGCCTACCTGATCTGCGATCACGATTTCATCGAGAAATGGGGATTGGGCCTGGCCTTGCCGGGCGGACGCCCGCGCCGGCATCTGATCGACGCCGGCTATTTGCTCCAGGCGACTACGCTGGAGGAGCTTGCCGGCAGGATCAAGGTCGATCCCTCCACGCTGGCGCGGACGGTGCAGCGCTATAACTCGTTGGTCGAGCAGGGCGAGGACGTGGATTTCGGCAAGGGCAGTACCGCATACAACCGCTATCTGGGCGACGCCGCGCATCGCCCCAATCCTTGTCTTGGCCCCTTGGCCAAGCCGCCGTATTATGCCGTGGAGGTCGTGGCCGGCGATATCGGGACGGCGTGCGGCATCCGGACCAATTCCCAGGCGCAGGCCTTGTCTGCGGACGGCGCGGTCATTCCGGGCCTGTACGTGGCGGGCAACGACATGCAGTCCGTGATGGGCGGAACGTATCCCGCCCCGGGCATCACGCTCGGACCGGCCTTGACCTTCGGCTGGGTGGCAGGACGCTGCCTGGCCGCATCATGATTTTTTGAATGCTTTGGACTTGGAGTAAGCGATGAAGATTTATTTTTCCCCCGCCTCGCCGTTCGTCAGGAAATGCCTGGTGGTGGCCGCCGAGGTCGGCTTGGCCGACCGTATCGAAAAGCTGCCCAGCAACGCGCATCCGGTCAACCGCGATTCGACCATCGCGACGTCCAATCCGCTTGGTCAGGTGCCGACCTTTTTCACCGACGACGGTCAGGCCATCCATGACAGCCGCGTCATTTGCGAATATTTGAACAGCCTGGCCGGCGCCGATCTGTTTCCTGCCGATGCGAAAAAGCGCTGGCTGGCGCTGACCGAGCAGTCGCTGGCCGACGGCATCCTGGACGCGGCGCTGCTGGCGCGGTACGAAGCGACCGTACGGCCCGACGCCTTGCGCTGGGAAGATTGGTCGCAGAGCCAGATGGGCAAGATCGCCGATTCGCTTGATTATTTCGAAGGCGCCATCGGGCGGCGCGGCGACCAGGTCGATATCGGCACCATCACGCTGGGCTGCGCGCTGGGGTATCTGGGTTTCCGGTTCGCCGACTACGATTGGCGGAGCTCGCGCCCCGCCTTGGCGGCATGGTTTGCGAAGTTCAACCAGCGGCCTTCCATGCAGCAGACGCTGCCGCCGGCCTGACCGCCGCCGCTTGCTTGGCATGGCAATGGCGGCTCGTCTGTTAAAGTATCGGGTACTGTTTTGAAGTAGTGGCCAGACATGACGACCGGCGAAATTCTCGTGGTGATTCTTTTTGGGGCAGGCTTGATCTGTTCCCTGGTGCTGTTCCTGATCATTCGCCGGCACGTGCGCAATGAGCGCGACCCCTCGAAAAAATGAATCCGCCGGCCCAGCCGCTTAAACGCGAGCCCGGCGTCCCGGCTCCACCCGTTTCCGCATTGCATGAACTCCGCACCCGATAAGCACGACCCTGTCGGCCCCAGACCCGGCGCCGACAGGCCGGACCTTTCCAGGCCGGACCTTTCCGACATGCGGCCCGATGACTGGGTCGATCGCTACCTGCCGCGTTCTTGGGGGCCCTATGCCAGGCTGTGCCGTTTCGACCGGCCCGTCGGCACGTGGCTGACCCTGCTTCCCTGCCTGGCGGCCCTGGTGCAGGCAGCGGACGGTTGGCCGACCCTGTTCCGTCTCTTCATTTTTTCCCTGGGTGCTTTATTGATGCGCGGCATAGGCTGCACGTTCAACGATATTTTCGATCGGGATTTCGACAAAAAGGTCGAGCGCACGCGTTTCCGTCCGCTGACCAGCGGCCAGATCACCCTGAAAAACGCGCTGTATTTCGTCTTTGCGCAGTTGCTGGTCTGCGGCCTGCTGCTGTTTGCGATAAATAGCTACAGCCGTTGGCTGGCCGTCGCATTGTTGCCCATCGTCATCGTCTATCCCCTCTGCAAGCGGTTCACGTATTGGCCCCAGGTCGTGCTGGGAATCGGCTTCAATTGGGGCATGCTGATGGCATGGTCGGACACGCAGAACGTCGTGCCCTTGGGTGCGATCGCCATGTGGCTGGGGGCGGTGCTGTGGCAAGTCGGCTACGACTCCCTCTACGCCTACGTGGACATGCGCGACGATAGTAAGCTGGGCCTGCATTCGACGGCGCTGAAGTTCGCCGACAAAGGCAAGCTGTGGATCAGCGGCTTTTATATCGTGACGATGGCCTTGTGGCTGTTCGCGGGCTGGTCGATGCGGATGGACTGGCCTTACTACATCGTGATGGCTGTGATCGCCGGACATTTGCTTTGGCAGATGCGGGTATTCGACCCCGCGCGCCCCGACCGCAATTTCATGCTGTTTCGCGCCAATATGCAGGTAGGGGTATTATTATTGGCGGCCGCTTTGGCCGGCACCGTGTTCATTCAGGCCGGCGCCTGACTTTTTATTTCAATCGCTAACCGGGACGTGGACATGGTGAGTTTTCTGGAGTATGTGGCAACGGCGTTGTTTGTTATTGCCATCGTCCATACGTTCTCCGTCCCGGTTTTCGCAAGGCTTGCCAATCGTGGCGGGCCGCACGCGGGCATGTGGCACCTGCTGGCCGAGGTCGAGGCCGTGTTCGGCGTCTGGGCTTGCGTGCTCCTGGCGGTCATGGCACTGCTGTCGGGGGTGGGGGAAACCGTCGACTACATCGACACGCGCAATTTTACGGAGCCGGCCTTCGTTTTCGTGATCATGGTCGTGGCGGCAAGCCGTCCCATCATCGAGCTGGTCAATATGCTGGTGCGCATGCTGGCAGGGGCGTTGCCGATGCGCAGCCAGCTCGCCATGTTCTTCGTCATTCTGTCTTTCGTGCCGCTGGCGGGGTCGTTCATCACCGAGCCGGCCGCCATGACCTTGGCGGCCCTGTTGTTGCGCGACGGCTATTTCCGGCGGTCCGAGCAAGCCGGTTTCAAGTACCTGACGCTGGGCGTGCTGTTCGTCAACATTTCCATAGGCGGCGTGCTGACGGCTTACGCCGCGCCGCCCGTGCTCATGGTGGCAAGCACCTTCGGCTGGGACACGGCATATATGGCCACGCATTTCGGTTGGCGGGCCGCGGTGGCGGTCCTGGTCAATGCCGCCGTGCTGACCTGGATATGCCGAAGCCATCTTCTGGACGGCACTCTGGGCGTCGTCGAGGGCGCCGATACGAGGCGTGCCGTGCCGTTCACGGTGATCGCCATCCACACGGCATTCCTGGTCGGCGTCGTGTTGTCGGCGCACCATCCCATCGTGTTCCTGGGCATGCTCATGCTGTTCATCGGCTATGCGCATGCGTACAAGCATTACCAGAATCCCTTGTTGATCCGCGAAGGCCTGATGGTGGGGTTCTTCCTGGCCGGCCTGGTGGTGTTGGGCGGATTGCAGAAGTGGTGGCTGCAAGACCTGCTGGCGGGCTTGTCGCCGACGGTCCTGTATTGGGGGGCGACGGCGCTGACGGCCGTGACCGATAACGCGGCCTTGACGTACCTGGGTTCGCTGGTCGAAGGCACCAGCGAGGCATGGAAATACATGCTGGTTGCCGGCGCGGTCACCGGCGGCGGCCTGACGGTGATCGCCAACGCGCCCAACCCCGCGGGCTTTTCCATTCTGAAGGGCTGCTTTCCGGACGGTGCGATTTCGCCGTTGAAACTGCTGTGCTCCGCTCTGGTTCCTACGCTCGTGGCGGCGCTTATGTTCCTGCTGCCCGTGGCCCGCTGACCCCCCGGTTGCGAAACCCGCGCCGGACGACGTCGCCCGCAGGGGCGGCGGTCCGGTAATCCCACGCCAAAACCGGCTAAAATGGCGGATGATGGCGCCATGGTCGCCCATGCCTGTTTTCTTTGCTTGCGCGGCCTTTGGCGAGCTTTATTGTCCTTCTCTTCGTTAGGTTGTATCGTGCCTATTTATGCATATAAATGCAGTGCTTGCCAGCATGCGCAAGACGTTCTGCAAAAAATGTCCGATCCCTTGTTGACGACGTGTCCGCAGTGCGGCCGGGAAACCTATGTCAAGCAAGTAACGGCGGCGGGCTTTCAGCTCAAGGGTTCAGGATGGTATGTAACGGACTTTCGAAATAGCGGGGCAAGCCCCTCGTCGGGCGGCGACAAGGCCGGAGCGGGCGCCTCGGCGGCGCCCGCTACCGCCCCGGCCGCCGGCGAGCCTGCCGCCTCTCCCGCCGCATCGACGCCCGCCTCGTCACCGGCCGCCGCGCCCGCAAGTCCGGCCTCGGCCGGCTGAGCGGGCACGACCGACTTTTTCGAGCCCGCATGCGCTTTTTCAAACGCTACTTCATTACCGGTCTATTGATCTGGATTCCGTTGATCATTACGGTCTGGGTCATCAACCTGCTGATCGGGACGCTGGAAAGCATCGTGCCTTCCTTCCTGTCGTCGCGTTCGCTATTCGGGGTGCAACTGCCGGGTTTCCAGCTCGTCCTGGTGTTGCTGGTGGTGTTCTTGACCGGCTTGCTCGGCGCCAACATCATTGGCCAGGCGCTGGTGGCGCGGTGGGAGATGCTGCTCGGGCGCATCCCCCTGGTTCGCTCCATTTATAATTCGGTCAAACAGGTCAGCGACACGGTTTTGGCTCCTCATGGCCAGGCGTTTCGCGAAGCCGTTTTGGTGCAGTATCCCCGTCCAGGCTCATGGACGATCGCATTCCTGACAGGCGCGCCCAGCGGAGAGGTGGCAACCAGGCTGGGCGGTGATTACGTCAGCGTCTATGTGCCCACCACGCCCAACCCGACCTCGGGATTTTTCCTGATGATGCCGCGCGGCGATGTCCAGTTCCTGGATATGACGGTGGATGCCGCGCTCAAATACGTTATTTCCATGGGCGTGGTCGCGCCGATTCCCAAAGTGCCGGGTGATGCGCCGGTCGAGGGGGCGCCGCCCACGCCGCCGGCCGATAGCGACGCGGCCGGCAAGGGCGGTGCCTGAGCATCCGCCCGTTCCCATATCTATGAGCAGAATTTTCTAATCGGAGTGACTCTTGATGCGTACCTGCTACACCGGCCAGGTTTGTAAAGACCAGTTGGACCAGACTGTGACGTTATTTGGTTGGGTGCACCGTCGCCGTGATCATGGCGGCGTGATATTCATTGATCTGCGTGATCGTGCAGGCTTGGCGCAAATCGTCGTGGACCCCGACAATGTGGATGCATTCGCAACGGCCGAGCGCCTGCGCAACGAATTCTGCGTGCGGGTGACGGGGCTGGTTCGCCTGCGTCCCGAAGGCACCTCCAATACGGATCTGGCGTCGGGCGAGATCGAAGTCCTATGCCGCGAGATCGAAATACTGAATGCATCGGTCACGCCGCCGTTCCAGCTGGACGACGACAATTTGTCGGAAACGACACGCTTGACGCATCGCGTCCTGGACCTGCGACGTCCGCAAATGCAGCACAACCTGATGCTGCGTTATCGCGTCTCGATCGAGGTGCGCAAGTACCTGGACAGCCTGGGCTTCATCGATATCGAAACGCCGATGCTGACCAAGAGCACGCCTGAAGGCGCGCGCGACTACCTGGTCCCTTCGCGGGTGAACCAGGGGCATTTCTTCGCCCTGCCCCAATCGCCGCAGCTGTTCAAGCAGATGCTGATGGTGGCGGGGTTCGACCGTTATTATCAGATCACCAAATGCTTCCGGGACGAGGATTTGCGCGCCGACCGCCAGCCCGAATTTACCCAGATCGATTGCGAGACTTCGTTCCTGAACGAAGTCGAAATCCGTGAGATATTCGAGGGCATGGTGCGCCATGTGTTCTCGGCCGTGCAGCAGGTGAATCTACCGCAGACCTTCGACACCATGACCTGGCAGGAAGCCATGGCCCGCTATGGCTCGGACAAGCCCGATCTGCGCGTCAAGCTGGAATTCGTCGATGTGGCCGATTTGATGACGGACGTCGATTTCAAGGTATTTTCGGCGCCCGCCAACGATCCGGCCAGCCGCGTCGTCGCCTTGCGCGTGCCGGGTGGTGCGAGCATGCCCCGCAGCGAGATCGACGCCTACACGAAATTCGTGGGTATTTATGGCGCCAAGGGCCTGGCCTACATCAAGGTCAATGACGCCGCCGCGATTCCCGAAGGCTTGCAGTCCCCCATCGTCAAGAACATCCACGTCGACGCGCTCAAGCAATTGATCGAACGTACGGGCGCCCGGAGCGGTGATTTGATTTTCTTCGGCGCGGACAAGGCGAAGATCGTCAACGACGCGATCGGCGCCTTGCGCGTCAAGATCGGCCATAGCGAGTTCGGCGTCGAGAACGGCCTGTTCGAGGCGGGTTGGAAACCCCTGTGGGTCATCGACTTTCCCATGTTCGAATACGATGAGGCGGAAGGCCGCTACTTTGCCGCGCACCATCCGTTCACCAGCCCCAAGGACGGCCACGAGGATCTGCTGGAAACGGATCCGGGGCAGGCCCTGGCAAAAGCCTACGACCTGGTGCTCAACGGCTGGGAAGTCGGAGGCGGCTCGGTGCGCATCCATCGCGCCGACGTGCAGACCAAGGTCTTCCAGGCATTGAACATCGGCGCGGAAGAAGCGCGGGAAAAATTCGGCTTCTTGCTCGATGCCTTGCAATACGGCGCTCCTCCTCATGGCGGCGTGGCGTTCGGCCTGGATCGTCTGGTGACCATGATGGCGGGCGCGGACTCCATCCGCGACGTCATCGCCTTCCCGAAAACGCAGCGTGCGCAATGCCTGCTGACGCAGGCGCCGTCCAGCGTCGACGACAAGCAGTTGCGCGAGCTGCATATCCGGTTGCGCAACCCGGATGCGGCGAAGTCCTTGAGTTAACCATGGAGGGGCGCTGATGTCGGTGGTCCGGATCGTCAGCTACAACATTCACAAAGGCCTCTCGGCAACGGGAGGGCGGGAATCGTTGGCTGCGCTGCGATTGGGCCTGTACAACTTGCGTCCCGATCTCCTGTTTCTCCAGGAAGTCCAAGGCCGTAACCTCAAACGCTCCAGCTTGCACGCGCAGCACGAATTCCTGAGCGCCGCGCTGAGTATGGAGGCCGTGTACGGCTGCAACGCCGTGCGGGAGCACACGGACCATGGCAACGCCCTGCTTTCGGGGTTTCCGGTGCTCAGCTACGAGAATCAGGATATTTCCGATCATCGGATGGAACAGCGCGGACTGCTGCATGCCGTGGTCGACATCGATGGAACGGCAGTGCACTGCCTGGTCGTGCATCTGGGCCTGTTCGCCGGGGGGCGCTCTCGACAGGTCGCCGCCCTGGTCGAGCGCATCAAGCGCATCGTGCCCGATGGCGAACCTGTGCTGATCGCGGGCGACTTCAACGACTGGAGCAACCGTCTCGCGCCGCTCTTCGTCGAGCAGCTCGGACTGTACGAGGTGTTCGCCGTCGCGCCCGGCACGGCGACGCGAAGCTGGCGCCATCCCGTTGCGCGCTTGCGTGAAACCTTCATGCCGACTCCGGCGCCTCTGGCCCAGAGGGTGCATGAGCTGGGCATAAACGGCGCCGCGCGCATGACGCCTCCGCCACGCACGTTTCCCGCCGCATTCCCCTGGCTGCGCCTAGACCGGATCTACCAGCGCGGCTTCGCCGTGCGCCGGGCACGTGTGCTGCAAGGGAATCCCTGGAAGCAGTTGTCCGACCATGCTCCGCTGTTCGCCGAGCTGGAATTGCCGTGAGGCGGGACGGACTTGCCTTCCAGACCCATACCCTGGCGTGACGGCAACCGCTTGACGTTGCTGCATAACGGCGTGGCGTTTTTCCCTGCGCTGTTCGAAGCCATCGACCAGGCGCGCAAGTCCATACACCTGGAAACCTATATCTTCAACCTGGACGAGACCGGCCTTGCCTTGCTGGATCGTCTGGCTGCGGCGCGCGCGCGCAAGGTAAAGGTCAGGGTGGTGATAGACGGTTTCGGCTGCAGCGCAACAGCGCAGGAACTGGTTCGCCACCTGTCGGCGACGGGCATCGCATGCCGCGTGTATCGGCCTGAGCCGCAGGGCTTGCGGGCGATCCGGTGGGATGCGGGCAGGTTGCGCCGCATGCACCGCAAGACCGCCGTCGTGGACGGCCGGATCGCATTTGTCGGCGGCATCAATATTCTGGATGACTTTTACGAAGTGCCGCTGGTGAACGGGCGGCGCAATCCCCGGTTCGACTTCGCCGTGCGCATCGAGGGCCCGCTGCTTCAGGACGTGGAGTCCGCGCAGCGGCGGCTGTGGTTGCGCATGGCCTGGCGCAAGCGCCAGGACTGGGATGCCTTCTACAAGCGTCTGGCGGGGTGGCGCCGGCGCTTCATGCGGCGAAAGGACATGCTTGCGGCGCCCGGCAAGGACACGGCGAACTTGCGTGCCGCGCTGCTCAAGCGCGACAATCTGCTTTTTCGTAAAACCATCGAAAACGTCTATGCGGCCGACATCGGGCGGGCCAGCCGGGACGTCACGATCGCCAATGCATACTTTTTCCCGGGGCGGCGCTTCTTGCGCGTGCTCAAACATGCCGCCCGGCGAGGCGTGCGGGTGCGGTTATTGGTTCAGGGGCATTCCGAATATCCGATGCAGTATTACGCGGGCCGGTACATGTATCAACGTTTGCTGGCGGACGGTATCGAGATTTACGAGTACAAAGCCAGCTACCTGCATGCGAAGGTCGCGGTGATCGATGACCGGGCGATGATCGGATCCGCCAACCTGGATCCGTTCAGCCTGTTGCTGGCGCGGGAAGCCAACGTCTATGTCGACGACAAGGGATTCGCGCGGGAATTGGCGCGCGTGCTGGAGAGCGAGATCGCCGACAATGCGCAACCCGTCACCCTGGAGCTCGTCCAACGCCATGGCTGGACGAGCCGGTTACTGGATACGTTGGCGTACTCCTTGTTGCGCATCGGCGTCGCGCTGACAGGGAAGGCGTCGGAATACTGACTATGCTGTGCGCGGGCTTCGCCGCCCACCGTTCTGTTGCGAAAAGACATCGTTTCGGATGGGGAAAGCGCAATGCCTTTCACGGAAACATCCGGTCTCGATGGCGAAAGTCTAGAATTTCGAGAATCAGCCCAGTTCGCACACGGGCGTGTGCGCAATACGGTCAGGGGCGGTTTTCAAAGAAAAGCACTATGTGTCAGTTGTTGGGCATGAATTGCGCAACGCCAACCGATATTACGTTCTCGTTTACCGGTTTTGCCGCCCGGGGCGGCCAGACGGATCACCATGCCGACGGATTCGGGATCGGCTTTTTCGAGCGCAAGGCGTGCCGGGTCTTCATCGACAATCATCCATGCTGCCAGTCGCCGGTAGCGGAGCTGATCAAGCGCTACCCCATCAAATCCAAGAATGTCATCGCGCATATCCGCAAGGCGACGCAGGGCGCTGCCGTCCTGGAAAACTGCCACCCGTTTACGCGGGAGCTTTGGGGGCGGCACTGGATGTTCGCTCATAATGGCGATTTGCTGGATTATCGGCCCGAGTGCGACGGCAGCTACCAGACGGTGGGCGCCACCGACAGCGAGCTGGCCTTTTGCCAGATCATGCAGGGACTGCGCAGGCATTTCGGATATCGCGAGCCGTCCGAGCAGGAGCTTTTCCAGGCGATCAAGGAGCTGACCGGCACGATCACCCGACACGGCGTGTTCAATTTCCTGCTGTCCAACGGGCGCTTTCTTTTCGCCCATTGCTCGACGAATATGTATTACACCTTGCGCCAATGGCCGTTCATGAAGGCGCAATTGATCGACGCCGACATGGGCATCGATTTTTCCCTGATCAATCGGCCCGACGATTGCATGGCCGTCATCGCCACCAAGCCGCTGACGAACAATGAAACCTGGACGCGTTTCGAGGCCGGGCAGCTATCCATGTTCGAAGAGGGCAGGATTGCCATGGGCGCCGTCGTGCCCATTCCCGAGTCGGTTCAAAAACGCAACGCCGAAAATATGGCCTGCGTATAGCAGGCCATGCGGCGAAACGGGCGGACGCTCAGGCGCGGCGCCTCGTGGCTACTTGACCAGCCGCCATTGGCCGCCCTTGACCGTGATAAGTTCGCGGCCGCGCTCATCGAAGCCGCTATGGTCGTCGGGATTCATGTTGTACACGCCCTGCGTGGCCACGAGCTCGCGGGTTTGTTCCAGCGTATCGCGCAGCGCGGCCCGGAATTCCTTGGTGCCCGGCTTCGCGGCTTTGGCCGCGATGGGGACGGCGCGCTCCAGCAATAGTCCCGCATCGTAGACGTTGGCTCCGAACGTGGCGGGCGCGGCCTTGTACATATCGGTATAGCGCTGGATGTAGTCCTCGGCAATCTTCTTGGACGGGTTGCCGTCGTCGATTTCGGGAAGCACGAGCATCAGGCCGGCGGCCAGCACCGTGTCTTCGACGTCCTTGCCGCCCAGCTGAAGGAAGGCGGGCAGGGCGGCGCCATGGGTCTGGTAGAACCGGCCTTTGTAGCCTTGGCCCGACAGCGTGGCGGCCGGCAGCACGGCCGCGGCGCCGGTGCCCGCGATCAGTACGGCATCGGGGTTGGCGGCCAACACTTTCAAGGCTTGGCCGGTGACCGAGCTGTCCGAGCGCTGATAGCGTTCGGTCGCGATGAGCTTGATGTCGTTCTTGTCGGCCAGCTCCGTCAGCACCTTAAGCCAGTTTTCGCCATAGGCGTCGTTCATGCCCATGAAGCCGACCGTCTTGATGCCGGTCTTGACCATGTGCTCCACCAGCGCTTCGGCGATGATGTCATCGTTCTGAGTCGTCTTGAACACCCATTTCTTGTCGGGTGTCATCGGCAGCACGACCGCCGCGCTGCCGACGGGCGCCAGCATGGGCGTACCCGCTTCCGCCATGATCTGGATGATGGCCATGGCATTGGGCGAGCCCGTCGGGCCGATGAGCGCATCGATGCGTTCTTCCGAAATCAGCTTCCTGGTAAGGGTGACGGTTTGGTTCAGGTCGCTGGCGTCATCCATGAAAATGTATTCCACGGACAGGTCGCCCATTTTCTTGGGCAAGAGCGGCACCGTGTTCTTTTGCGGAATGCCGACCAGGGCGGTCGGCCCGGTCGCGGAGCTGATGACGCCGATCTTGACTTGCGCAAGGCTGGGGGCGGCGCCCAAAGCCGTTAAGGCGACGACGGCCGTCGCCAGGGATTTCAACAACATGATGGGGGTCTCCGGTTTTTATACTTCAGGTTTGGGGAAGATTACGTACTTGCTCCGCCCTTGTAAAGGCCCGGGCGGTCATCGTGTGGCGCCGGCGGCGTCCAGCAGCGGCTTCAAGTACCGTCCGGTATGGCTTGCCGGGCAGGCCGCAACGGCTTCGGGGGTGCCCTGGGCGACGATGCGGCCGCCCCCGTGGCCTCCTTCGGGGCCCATGTCGACCACCCAATCCGCCGTTTTGATGACGTCCAGATTGTGCTCGATGATGACGACCGTATTGCCGCCATCCACCAGCTTGCGCAGCACCTCCAGCAGCAGCGCGATATCCTGGAAGTGCAGGCCGGTCGTGGGTTCGTCCAGAATGTACAAAGTGCGGCCCGTGCTGCGCTTTGACAGTTCCAGGGACAATTTCACCCGCTGGGCCTCGCCGCCCGACAGCGTCGTGGCGCTTTGTCCCAGGCGGACATAGGACAGTCCCACGTCCATCAAGGTATGCAGCTTGCGTGAAATGGCGGGCACGGCGTCGAAGTAGGCCAGCGCCTGTTCGACAGTCAGGTCCAGCACTTCGCTGATATTGCGGCCCCGATAGCGGATTTCCAGCGTTTCCCGGTTATACCGTTTGCCGCCGCACACATCGCAGGGTACGTACATGTCGGGCAGGAAATGCATTTCCACCTTGACCATGCCGTCGCCCTGGCAGGCCTCGCAGCGCCCGCCCTTGACGTTGAAAGAAAAGCGCCCCGGGTCGTAGCCGCGCGTGCGCGCCTCGGGCACGTTGGCGAACAGCTCGCGTATAGGCGTGAACATGCCCGTATAGGTCGCCGGATTGCTGCGCGGCGTGCGGCCAATCGGGCTTTGATCGACGTTGATGATCTTGTCGAAGTGCCGCAATCCTTCCAGCGAGTCGTAGGGAGCGGGCTCGGCCTGGGCTCGGTGCAGGGTCTGGGCCACCGTCGCGGCCAGCGTATCGTTGATCAGGGTCGATTTGCCCGATCCGGACACGCCGGTGATGCAGACCAGCCTGCCCGCGGGGATGGACAGGTCGACGCTCTTCAGATTATTGCCCCGGCAGCCGTGGATTTCCAGACGGGGCAGGTCCGCCGTGACCGGACGCCGCTCGGGGATGGCGATCCGGCAGGCGCCGCTCAAATACCGGCCGGTCAAGGAGGCCGGGTTGGCGGTCAAGGCTTGGGGCGTGCCTTGGGCGACGACTTCGCCGCCGTGCTCGCCCGCGCCCGGTCCCATGTCGAGTACGTGGTCGGCGGCCCGGATCATGTCCTCGTCGTGCTCGACCACGATGACGCTGTTGCCCAGATCGCGCAGGTGCTGGAGCGTCTTGATCAGTCGGTCGTTGTCGCGCTGGTGCAGTCCGATGGACGGTTCGTCCAGGACGTACATGACGCCGGTCAGGCCCGAGCCGATCTGGCTGGCGAGCCGGATGCGCTGGGCTTCACCGCCCGAAATCGTGTCGGCGCTGCGATCCAGCGACAAGTAGGACAAGCCCACGTTGTTCAGGAACTCCAGGCGCGCCCGGATTTCGCGGCAGATGCGGTCTGCGATTTCCCGCTTGGCGCCGGCCAGCTCGAGCTCCTGAAACCATTGCAGGCATTCGGCCAGCGACATCGCCTCCACTTCGAAAATGGCGCGGCCCCGGCGTTCATGCTCGCCGATTTCGTTGCCGATCAGAACGTGCCGGGCTTCCGAGCGCAATCGAGAGCCGTGGCAATCGGGGCAGGTGCGCGTATGGCGGTATTTGTTCAGTTCCTCGCGCACCGCGCTGGAGTCGGTCTCGCGCCAGCGGCGTTCCAGATTCGGAATGATGCCTTCGAACGCATGTTGCTTGACCGTGGTCTTGCCCTTCTCGTTCAGATAGAGAAAAGACAGCTGTTCTTCGCCGGATCCATACAGGACGCAGTGCTGGATGGGCGCCGGCAGGTTCTCGAAGGGCGTGTCGATGTCGAAATCGTAATGCGCCGCCAGGCTCGTCAATAGCGTGTGGGTAAAGGCGTTGCGTCGGTCCCAGCCGTTGATGGCGCCGCCGGCCAGGCTCAGTTCCGGAAACGCCACGACGCGCTTCGGATCGAAAAAATGCTGATAGCCCAGGCCGTCGCAGCTGGGACAGGCGCCCACGGGATTGTTGAAGCTGAACAGGCGGGGCTCCAATTCGGTCAGGCTGTACTGGCAGACCGGGCATGCGTAGCGGCTGGAAAACGCCAGTTCTTCGTCGGTGTCCAGATTCAACGCCAGCATGCGGCCCTGGGCCAGCTTGAGCGCGGTTTCCGTGCTTTCAGCCAGGCGCTGCTGGCTTTCGGGCTTGACGCGCAGCCGGTCGACCACGACGTCGATGTCGTGCTTCTCGTTTTTGTTCAAGGGAGCCAGCTCGTCGATGTTGACGACTTGGCCGTCGACCCGCAGCCGCACGAAGCCTTGCGCTTGCAGGCCGGCCAGTTCGTCTTCGAAGCTGCCTTTGCGGGCGCGCGCCAGGGGAGCGATGACGGCCAGGCGGGTATCCGGCGGCCAGCCCAGCATCTTGTCCACCATCTGGCTGACGCTTTGCGCCTGCAGCGGCAGATCGTGGTCGGGGCAATAGGGTGTTCCCACCCGCGCATACAACAGGCGCAGGTAATCGTGAATTTCGGTGATGGTGCCGACGGTAGAGCGCGGATTATGGCCCGCGGATTTTTGCTCGATGGAAATGGCGGGCGACAGGCCTTCGATCAAATCCACGTCCGGCTTGTCCATCAATTGCAGAAACTGGCGCGCGTATGCCGACAAGCTTTCGACATAGCGTCGCTGGCCTTCCGCATACAGCGTGTCGAACGCCAGGGACGATTTGCCCGACCCCGACAGTCCGGTGACCACGACCAGCTTGTGGCGAGGCAAATCGACCGAGATGTTTTTCAGATTGTGGGTTCGCGCACCCCGGATGCGTATCGCTTCCATCAGCTATTTCAGGCAACTTTTCAAAGGCTAACTTGCTACTATAGCGCGTTAGGCCGTCTTTTTCGCGCACGGCAGTACAATCGCACTGCCGTTTTGCAGCCGCGATGTGCGGTTGCCCGATACCGAGTATTTCATGTCCAATGCCAGCGCCCGCTCGGGCGACACTGTTCCCGTGAAGCTCAGGCTTACCCCGCGCGAACGCCGCGCCAGTATTACCCTGGCCGTGTTGTTCGCGTCCCGGATGCTGGGGCTGTTCCTGCTGACGCCTGTTTTCGCCGTGGCGGCGCTTGCCGTGCCCGGCGGCCACGACGCGACCCGCGTCGGGCTGGCCATCGGCGCCTACGGTTTGACCCAGGCCGTCATGCAGATTCCGCTGGGCATGGCGTCCGACCGTTTCGGACGGCGTCCCGTCATTGTCGCGGGCTTGCTGTTGTTCATCCTCGGGGGCGTGATTTGCGCGCTGGCGGCCAGCATCGACGGTATCATCGTCGGGCGCGTCATTCAGGGATTGGGCGCGGTTTCCGCTGCGATTACGGCCTGGCTGGCCGACGCGACCCGCCCGGAGGTCCGCACACGGGCCATGGCCATGGTCGGCGGGTCCATCGGCTTGTCGTTCGCCGCTTCGCTGGTGCTGTCTCCGCTGCTGGTGGGGCAGTTCGGCCTGTCGGGCCTGTTCTGGGCGATCAGCCTGCTGGGCTTCGTCTGTCTTTTCATCGCGACTTTTCTGGTGCCCGCGGCGCCTCCGAACCCGATTCCCATCGTGCAAGTCAGCGCCGCCGCCGTGCTTCGGCATGTCGATTTGCTGAGACTGAATTTCGGGGTGTTCTGCCTGCATTTCATCCTGATGGCGATGTTCATCGTCGCCCCGGGCATGCTGTCGGAATTGGGCGGCTATGATACGACCCAGTTATGGAAAGTGTATCTGCCCGTTATCCTGGGTTCCTTCGTGCTGATGGTGCCGGCGGTGTTCTATACGGAAACCCGGCGCGAGCACAAGCGGGCCCTGGAGCTGGCCGTGGCTATGTTGGTGACCGTCCTGGTCGTGATGCCTTTCGCGGGGCGGTCTTTCGCGGCGTTTTGCGTGACGCTGACCGTGTTTTTCGTGGCCTTCAATGTCCTGGAGGCTTTGCAGCCCTCGCTGGTATCCAGGGTCGCCCCTAGCTCCTACAAGGGACTGGCCCTGGGGTTCTACAATACAGCCCAGTCGCTGGGCGTTTTCGCCGGGGCCGTGGCCGGCGGATTGCTGGTTTCGCTGGGAACGCCCATGGCGGTGTTTTACAGCGCGGCGGCGCTGGCTTTCATCTGGCTGTTGAGCGCCAAAGGCTTCAAATCGCCGGTCTGAATGGGCGATCATGTGATTCAATAGGACTTATGCGGGACGTCAGGCTCCGTCGGTAACACTACGTGAGTGACTAGTATAGTGGCGGCCTGATCGTCGATAATTGGTCGAATGTGCAATTTTTAATAAAGGTGTAGTCATGGCCTCGGTCAACAAAGTCATCCTCGTCGGCAATCTCGGGCGCGATCCTGAAGTCCGATACAGCCCCGATGGGGCGGCAATTTGCAATGTTTCCATTGCCACGACGTCGCAATGGAAAGACAAGGCCACCGGAGAGCGCCGTGAAGAAACGGAATGGCATCGCGTGGTGTTTTACAACCGCTTGGCTGAAATCGCCGGCGAATACTTGCGCAAAGGCCGGTCGGTGTATGTCGAAGGCCGCCTGAAGACGCGCAAGTGGCAGGACAAGGATACCGGCGCCGACCGCTACAGCACCGACATCATTGCGGACCAGATGCAGATGCTGGGCGGTCGCGACAGCGGCGGCGAGATGGGCGGCGGCGATGATTTCAGCCAGGCGCCTGCGCAACGCAGCGCGCCCGCCCGCGCGCCGGCGCAGCCGCGTCCCGCGGCGCCGCAAGCGGCTCCCGCCGCCAATCTGGCGGATATGGACGACGATATTCCATTCTGAGCGGACTGAAAGCTGCCCGGCGCCTTGCGGGTGCCGGCCCCACCCCTGCTTTGGTAGCCGGCAGGGTAGCGCATCCCGCCGGAGAACACTGCTCGCAGGAGAGGTACTGCCCCAAGTGGAGGCGATCTTGTCAGGCTTGATCTCGAACGTTCGCCGGCTGGTGAGTCCTGTGTAAACATTTTTGCCAGAATCCGAAGTGCTTGGTCAAAGAGGGCTCCGCGTAACGGAGCCCTCTTTCCTTTCCTGCGTCCGATTCGAAGCGCGACCTTGGAACTATTTCTTTTTTTTTGCCACTGACTTAATAATCCGCTCGCATCCAGAGCACATCAAGGAGAAATGCATGAATGTAGATTCGGCCGGTTCGCTGCGGGAGTGGATCTTGAAGCTTGAACAAATGTTACAGGCACCGATCAGTATCTCCGATTCGGGTTCCGCGGTTCTAAGGACAAAAGGCGGCGCCTTGTTTGGCATCGAGCCGATTCCGGGAGACGCTTCTTTGGTGTTTACAGGCAGAATAGGCACGGTCGATGCGGCGATGACGGTCAAGACGCTAAAAGCACTGCTTGCCGTCAATATGTCCCCGGGCTTGTCGGGCTTCGCCTGCGTCGGTCTGACGCCCGGCAATGACGACATTCTATTGCGGTTGATCTGGACGCCTTCGGAAGCTGGGTGGACCGAAGGAGCGTTTGCCTCGATCCTGGCGGCATTCGCGGAGCATGTCGATGCATTGGCGGCTGCGCTTGCAAACGGTGAGATCGAGAAAATCCTGAGCGTATCGTCGGTTGCCGAGGAGTCGGCGCCCAACCTTCGCTCCGATAACGAGACTCGAGTGTGAAGGGAGAGTGAAAAATGCCTAGTATTTCAAATTTGCCCCCAATTGTCGATGCCGGTTCGATCATGCAGGCAGGTGTCGGGACGCCTGAGGCGTCTGGAAAACTCCTCGCCAGCGCGATGGACTACGCGGTGCAAGCCCTGGATACCATAGGAGTAGATAGTGAACTTCGCGATACATTCTTAGGCGCGGCAAGCTTCGCAAAGCCGGTAGCTGGATCGCTGGGAGCATTGTATGGCTTGTCGAAGGCCGTCAAGGGTTATGGCGCCGAAGTCCATGGCGCTTGGCGAGCCAATGATCTAATGGGGATAGCGGGCCATGGATTGACTTCATTGGCCAACTTGGACCAAGTGATTGCTTCGGCCGTGGGTGAGGGTTATGGCTTGGCAGCCCTTTCGAACATGGGCGGCGGTGTCGTGAATCTGTCCGGCCTGGCCAAGGGCATGTACACAGGCAATGTCACGCAAATCGCGTTTTCAGGCGCAAAGCTGGCGGCGAACGTCGCGCTTAGCGGCAATGGCGTGGCGATGGGTGCCTTGACGGTCGCTGAATTGGCTTATAAATGGTATTACGGTTCGGGGGCGGCTCCGCAGCCGCAGGAGCCGAGCAAGGCATGAGGCCGTACAATGGGCGGAGGATGCATTGACGTGTCATTGACATCCTCCTCACAGGAGCTTCCATGTCTGATTTGTCTGCTTTTCTCGTCACTCGAAAATGGCCTGCGCTCCATCCGGAGCGCCTCCAGCTTTATTCCCTGCCCACGCCGAACGGTGTGAAAGTGGCGATTTTTCTGGAGGAAACCGGGCTGCCCTATGAAGCGCATCGGGTCGGCTTCGATACCCAGGATCAAATGACGCCGGAGTTTCTTTCGGTCAGCCCGAACAACAAGATCCCGGCCATACTCGATCCCGACGGCCCCGGCGGGCGGCCGCTGGCGTTGTTCGAGTCGGGCGCCATCCTGATTTACCTGGCGGAGAAAACGGGGCGACTGATGCCTCAGGACGCGGCGGGACGCTATGAAACGATACAGTGGCTGATGTTCCAGATGGGCGGGATCGGCCCGATGTTCGGCCAGCTGGGTTTTTTTCACAAGTTCGCAGGCAAGGAATACGAGGACAAGCGTCCTCGAGACCGTTATGTCGCCGAGTCCAGGCGCTTGCTGGGCGTGCTGGAAAAGCGCCTGGAAGGCCGTGATTGGGTGATGGGCGCAAACTATACGATAGCGGATATCGCGATTTTTCCCTGGGTCCGGAATCTGATCGGATTTTATGAGGCGCGCGAACTGGTGGCGTTCGGCGATTTTCCCAATGTCGGGCGTGTTCTGCAGGCTTTTGTCGATAGGCCGGCCGTTGCCAGGGGGCTGGCGATTCCCGAAAGCTGAGGATGGTCGACGGCGGTGCTTTCCCGGGCAGGCATCGGCATGAGCGACGCCTGCCCGCCATGGTCCTTAGAATCTCCAGCTGACGTTCAAATTGCCGGTAAGGGCTTTATCGCCGCTGCCGAACCATTGGCTGGCCAAGCTGGCGCCGACCCGTACTCCGCCCTTGGTCTGATACTCCAGTCCGCCGCGCACGCCCAGGGCGTCACGGGCAGTCAGGCGATTGCGGCTTTCGAGGTCGATGCCGGAGTAGCCCGCAAACGTCGCGCGCTGCACGATATCCTTGTCCAGGATTTCGTGATCCCATGTCACCAGTAGATTGGCCTTGAGCTGGCTCTCGTTTTTCAGAGGCACGTTGAAATCGCCGCCTATTCCGATGCGGGACTGTAGCGCATGCGCGTGGCCCGATTCCAGCTGCAGGCGCGTGGCGTCGGGGCCGGATTCGGTGACGCCGGGCCGCCTCAGGTAGTTGTACTCGAGGGCTGCCAAGGGGCCGGCGCTGACCGATGGGCTGAGCGCCCAACGGTATCCGACTCCCGCCTCCAGCGTGCCGGTGAAGCCGTTCCAGTCGCTGTCGTGCTTGGCTGTGTAGGCGTTTATCTGCACCCTGCGATTCAGCTTGCCTTGCTCGATACCGACGCGTCCCTGGCCAAACGCATGGAGGCCGGCACGGTCATCCGGGGCGTAGCGCAAGTGCGCGCCCAATTCGAAGGTCGTGGTCCTGCCCTTGCTGTCGGCCGCGTCCCTGGGCTTGACGGTTTGCTCGCTGACGGCGGCATGGATGCCCGACGTCCACGCTTGCTTTCGAGGGTCGCGCATTTCGATGCCCGCTACGACGCCATATGTGGTGGCGTCATAGGCCACGCGGCTCGACCCGGCATCCTGCCTGGATTTCCCGCCGAAAGGAACGACGAACGCCTGCCAGGTTTTCCGGTCCGCGCTTTCATGGACAGGAGCGTAGCGGTCGGCATTGACGATGTCGCTGATCCGGCGTTCGCGCTGCAGGGAGCCTGCAAACATGCTGTTGTACGCGGAGGGCGACAGCTGGGAGAGCGCGCTGCGCACGGTGCTGCCGTCGGGGGCGGAAAAGTCGATGGCGCTGAAGAGCGGCTGCGCGTCGGCGCGCGCGATGGCGGCCATGCGGTACAGAGCCTGGCCGGCCTGGCGTCCGTTATCGTCCGCGGCATAACGGCTATAGGCATCCGTATCGCGGGAAATGGTTAAAGCATGGTTGCCGTTTTGCAAAGCCGTCGCTTGGAAACGCAAGGTGGGCGAGCTTAGTTCCGCATCGACGGCGCTGAATGCCCCGCTGCGCGCGCTTGCCTGGAGCAGGGCGTCGGTGCTCAGGCGCCAATCGTTGGCGTACCAGCCGGCCAAGGGCATGAGCGACAGTCGGCCGCCTTGACCGGCGTGGCCGGACACCTGCAGGGTGTCGTGCCCGCCCTGACCGTCGACCTTCATCAACAGCCGGCCGGTCGCTCCTTGCGCGTAATCGCCCACGATTTCAATGCGGCCCGTCGCGGTCGGCGCGTTGCCGGGCAATATGGTGCCGTCGTTGCGGAATACGCCGTCTTCGGCAAGGACGTAGCGGCTTGAGCCGCCGAGCGTTGCGCCCGGCTCGATGCCGACCTGCTGGATGACGTGATTGCCGTTCAGCGACGTCACGCCGCCGATCATGGAAAGGGCAATGTTCGCGCCTTGTATGTCTCCTTGGTAAGCGAGGCGGAATGACGGATCCGCCTGCGTGGTTGCCAGGCCATGGCCGTCCGGCAGGCGCCCGAAGCTCAGAGTGGTCAGGCGCAGTTGGCCTTCTTGGTCCCGTTCGGCATAATTCGAGTAGATGTTGCCTTGGATGCTGGCGCCACGCATGATGTTGATCTGGTTGACCAGCGCGTTTTCGGAGATGAAGATCGCAGCGGATTTCCCCGCCAGGCTGCCGGTCAGGTCGAAGCGGTCGACCAGCGCTCCGTTCAGTTCCTGGCTGAGGTCTTCTTCATTGGCCCGCTCGCCGGTGTGGATGAACGAGCCCCGGTAATCATCCTTATTGCCCAGTGCGTTATTGCCGAAATCGAAGCTCGCCGCGATGCCGTATTCGCCTGTCGCCTGCACGTCGCCCTGCTGAACCAGCACATGGTTCTTGCCATAGGTGAACATGACGCCCCGGCCGTTGAGGCCGTTGGCGTGGACGCGCGTATCCGCGGGAATGATAACGACGTTGTCGCTGCCGTCCACCCGTATCCCGGCGCCTCCCGTGCCTATGCTGAGCAGATCCCCTTGCTGGAGAACGGTGTTCTGTTTTCCGTATATATGTAGCCCGAGCCCCAGGGTTGACGTGTTGTATTCGCCCAAATACGTCGTGCCGTCCGTACCGCGCTTGAAGAAACCGCGATGATTGTCGATATTGCCGTTATCGCCGTATATCGAATAGCCGAAAAAATTGCGACGATCGATGTCGTAGCCCATGTCTTGCAGGACGGCCAGTTCCGCTTCCATGAAGTTGGTGTAATTGCGATAGTTCTGGTGGCTCATCAGACTGTTCTTGAGCTCCAGATGGCTCATGTAGTCGTCGATTGCCCCCTCTGACGTCAGGATCTTCAGAGGAATGCCGGGCATGGCGCCTTGAAGTACTTCCTCGACGTGCGCGCCAACGAAGTAGCCGCGATCGTCACGCATGTCGAAAGCTTCGTCGTCGATGGGATTGGCGCAAGGTATGCATAGTACGGCCTGACCGGCTTTAGGCGCATCGCCATTGCTATTGCGGATATGCATGTCGAAGGAATTCAGGCGCTCGCCGAAGTGAGGCGTATTCTGGGCTTCGTCGTCTTCTTTGTTCGCGATGGACGAGGAAATGCCCAGCCCATGGGCTAGTTCGTGAAATGCAACGGCGGTCAAGTCTACATCGCCGGCACGCGGCAACTGTGAAGGCAAAACGTTTTCCAGCGTATCCCAGTTCATCCGCCCCATGTAGAACATCGCATGCGAGCCAAAGGTCAGTTGATCGACAGGATGGCCTTGTATTGCGGCCTGGATCTGCGTTAGGTTCATGTCTCCGACTTGTTGAGGGTCGGAGCCGCCGGCGGCATTTCCTTCGCGGTTGGACGTGCCGATATTGATGATGCCGGGTAGCTGTCCAGGGACGGGGGTAATCAATTCTCCCCAATAGCGGATAGCTTCGAATATTTTGTCTTTTTGCAGGGAGCTCAGGTTCCAGGTGCTTTCCTTGGGGCTGGGCGCTTCCTCACCTTCGTCTTGTTCTTCCATGAAGTAGCCGTCGCCCATATTGAAGAATCGCGCGTCGAATATATGCGTGCCATCGGGTCGAAGGGCGGGCCGGATTTCTTGGGCCTTGCTGGAGGATGCGGGAAAAGCGAGCGCAAGCGCAATAGCGAGTGGACCGAGTGTTTTCATGGTGGGGTGAGGTTCCTGTAAAAGGCCGTTCGTGAGTTTCAGTCGTGTCTGGACGTTTATTTTAACGAAAAGTAACGATAATCAGACATTTCGTATCCACGAAAGTTTCCATGAAGACTCGATTTTTTCAGGGAAGCTCGGCCGGGTGGTTGCTTTCGGCCAGCGCCAGCTGGCGGCGTATATCCCATTCATTCAGCGTGGCATTCACGGGTCCGTAGAAAACGCCGTCGCGGATCACGAAAATCGACGGCAGATGGAAGACCTCGTAGCGCTCGGTTGCGCCCGCATTGGTTCCCGCGTCGATCCAGCACAGCCGTTGTACCGGAAGGTTCATGCGGGGCAGGGCCTGGCGCGCAAGATTGCAATTGGCGCAGGTTCGGCTGTAGAAAATGAGCAGCGAGACGCCCGGGGCATCCAGCAGGAATCGATCCACGGTGCCGTCGTTCAGTTCGTATTCGTCCATACGGTGGCCAAAAGCGCAAAGTTGTGATGATAGGAAGAGTTCAAGCCAGTGGCAACAGCTTTCTTGGCACCAGCCACAATAGCGCCAGCATGCCGAACAGCTCGATCAGCGACTGGAACACGATGACGACCGATGCCGTTCCCAACGTGGCAGGCAGGGCCAAGGCAAGCGGCAACACGACGAACGAGTTGCGGGTGGTCAGTGTAAATACGAGCGTGCGGGCCTGCGGAGTCGGAAGCCTGAACGCCCGCCCGATGACGAGGCCGCACACGGTGGCGCCGGCTAGAAAGGCGGCGCAGGCCATCAAGATGTCGCCCATCACGGGCATGGAATTCCGTACCGCCTCGACCTGGGATGCGGCGATGAAGAAAAGAACGAGCGCCAGCAGGGGCACCGGCAGCCGGCCGATTCTTGCGACCAGCTCGGCGCGCCCGGCGTGTCGCTTCGCCCATCGTTCGGTCAGCCAGGCCAGCCACAGCGGCAGAATGAGCACGCCTGCGAAGACGATGGCCATGCGGCCCGTTGAGACCAATGCCATGAACTCTTTGCCCATGAACAACCATAGGTAGAGCGGAAGCAGCAGCATTTGCGCGACCAGCAGCACGGGAGTGATCATGATGGCGCGCCGCAGGTCGCCGCCGGCCAAGTGCGTGAAGGTAATGAACCAGTCGGTGCATGGCACCAGCAAGACCAGCAGCAAGCCCAACCGGATTGCCGGCTCGTCGGGGACGAGCGCCAGCACCCCGGAAACCAATATCGGAAGCACGATGAAATTGCCCAGCAGCGCGGCCGACAGGAAGGCGCCGTCCTTGAAGGAGGCGGGCAATTCCACGAGGCCGGCCTGGGTAAAGGTCGCGTAAAGGAGCAGTGCCAGCCCCGGCCAGAGTAGCGGCTCGAATGCGGCGGCCAAACCGGGCGCGGCGCCGCCGGTCGCCAGGCCGATGAGAATGGCGATGAGGTAGAGCCAGACCTGGTGGCGTTCCAGCTTTTCCCTGCTCATCGATTTCGCGATGCGCTCGCGCCGCGCCTTGTCGTCATTGGGCGAGAGAGGTTTTCATGCGTCTATAGTCGGACTCATATTGTTTCGCCAGTTTTTTCTTCTGCGTATCCGTCAGAATCTTTCCCGATACCTGGAAAAACTTGGTTTCTTCTTCGCGAAGGTGATGATGGACTTCGTGCGAAAGCTTCTTCGCCTTGGCATACCAGCTGCCGCCTTCGAAATCGGCCTTGGACACGTCCTCGACGCATTCGTCGATTTCATGGTGTTCCGCCAGGGCATGGCGCGCGGAGTTCAAGCCCATGTCGTGCATCAATATCGGCGCGTACAGAAACCGCTCTTCGGCGGCCGCATGTGCCGCCAGCTCGATGCGAAGCTCGCGCAGTATTTCCTTGCGGCGGCCGTCGGGCTTGGTCCTGAGCAGCCGTCTACAGAGCGATCGCTGAAGTTCGTGGCTTTCCCTCAATGCTTCATAGATGTTGTCGTTCTTAGCCATGTCTTCCCTCCATCAATACGTATGGGCCGAATCAAAGGCGGCGATCCTTGCAGTGATCGCCGCCTTTGGACGGGAAACTGCAACATTGATTTCTGCGCTCATATTGAAAAATTCTTATCGCACATCCTTTCGATCAACGAGTTGTATCGCTAATGATAAATCTTTATCCGACTATAGTCGCTACAAGGCGTGAACTATGTGTTTACAATTGACATAAGAGAAGCGCCCTGCGTCGCTCTTGAAACTTTGCGAAGAGCCGTCCTGCTGGACCGTCGGGAGGACACCCAGGGGCCGAGTCCGAATATGTAGTTGGGCAGTACAATCCTTGGCAGGAGGCTCATTATGCCGTCGGACAATATCACCACCCGCCCCGAACCCGACCAGGTCCTGACCGACATCGCTGATTACGTGCTCGATTATCGGATCGACAGCGACCTGGCCTACGAAACGGCCCGCCATTGCCTGGTCGACACATTGGGCTGCGGCCTGGAGGCGTTGGACTATCCGGCCTGCGTCAAGCTGATGGGGCCGATCGTTCCGGGTACAGTGGTCCCGCACGGCGCCAGGGTGCCCGGCACGTCGTTCCAGCTCGATCCGGTCCAGGCGGCATTCAACATCGGCGCCATGATCCGCTGGCTGGACTTCAACGACACGTGGCTTGCGGCCGAATGGGGGCATCCGTCGGACAATCTGGGCGCCATCCTGGCCATGGCCGATTGGCTGTCGCGCCAGGCGGTCGCCCAGGGTCAGGTGCCGCTGACCATGCGCGATGTGCTGACGGCCATGATCAAGGCGCACGAAATCCAGGGGTGCATCGCGCTGGAAAACTCATTCAACCAGGTCGGCCTGGACCACGTCGTGCTGGTCAAGGTGGCGTCCACCGCCGTCGCATCGCGCTTGCTGGGGCTGTCGCGCGATCAGATTGTCGATGCCGTATCGCAAGCTTGGGTGGATGGGCATAGCCTGCGCACCTACCGCCATGCGCCCAATGCGGGCAGTCGGAAAAGTTGGGCGGCGGGAGACGCCGCCAGCCGCGCCGTGCGCCTGGCGCTCATCACCCGCGCGGGCGAGATGGGCTATCCGTCGGCGTTGACCGCCAGGCGTTGGGGCTTTTACGACGTGCTCTTCAAAGGCCAGCCCTTTCGGTTTCAACGTCCGTACGGCAGCTACGTCATGGAACACATTCTGTTCAAGGTTGCCTTCCCGGCCGAGTTCCATGCGCAGACAGCGGCGGAATGCGCCATGATCTTGCATGCGCAAATGAACGCGGCCGGGAGGACGGTGAACGACATCGCGCGCATCACGATACGCACGCATGAAGCATGCATCCGCATCATCGACAAGCAAGGTCCGCTCTACAATCCCGCCGATCGCGATCATTGTATCCAGTACATCGTGGCAGTATCCTTGTTGTTCGGACGCTTGACGGCCGACGATTACGAGGATGGCGTTGCCGCGGACCCGCGCATCGACGCCTTGCGTGCCAAGATCGTCTGCGTCGAAGACCCCGCGTTCACCGCGGATTATCACGACCCAGAAAAACGATCGATCCCCAACGCGCTGACGGTGGCGTTTACGGACGCAAGCGTGATGCCCGAGGTGATGTGCGAATACCCCATTGGTCATCGGCGTCGGCGCGCCGAGGGCATTGCGCTGTTGGAGGAAAAATTCCGGCGCAATCTGGCGCGGCGTTTTTCGGCTGAGCAGCAAGACCGGATACTGGCGGCATCGCGTGACCAGAAAGCGTTGGAAGCCATGCCGGTGAACGCGTATGTAGACCTGTACGTCGATTCCGGAGCGGACCTTGTCGGACCGCCTGTTACTTCGCTATCGTAACGCCAGGATTCAACACAGGTTCGTACATGGCGCCGGGCCTGCAGGGGTTGCCGGCAATCAGGTCCAGGAGCGCGTTCATGCCGTCCGCGCCTATTGTTTCCGCCGGTATGCACACCGATGACACGAGCGAGTCCCGCCCGGTCCCACAGCCCAGAATGGCGATATCGTCGGGAACACGAAGCTTGTATCGCAGCGTCGCCTCTTCAACGGCGATGCCAGCATACTGGGAATGCGCGAAAAACAAAGCGCTGGGCCTGACCTCTTCAGGGCCGGTCAGCAGCTCGTGGATCAACGCGCGCAAGTCGGCGTAGGTGTTCACTTCTTCCTTGATCGTCACTTTGCAGGACGGGGCCTGCGCCAGCGCCTGACGCACGAAGGCATCCCTGCGCAGGCGCATGCCGCCCAGGCGCATTTGGGAAAAGACGGCGACGATATGCCGATGGCCGAGATCCACCAGCGTTTTCGCGGCGATGGCGCCGACGGCCGTGTCGTCCGGGAGGAACTGAATGTCTTCGGGATCGCCGGAGGGACGGTTGATCACCACATAGGGCAGGTTGGCCGCTTTCAAGAACTTCAGTCGGGGATCGGGTTGCCATGCGCATGCGACGAGCACGCCGTCCACCAGGCCCTGGGTGATGGACTCGACGATTTCTTCGCTTTGATGCACGTCTCCCAGATGGCCAAGAATCACGTCGAAGCCGGCGACGCGCGCCGCCGCTTCCGCGCCGCGAAAGAAGAGCGAGTGAAACGGATTGGCGATGTCAGGCGTCAGCAAAGCGACGACATTGCTCGATCTTGCCCTGAGGCTTCTGCCCATGCGGTTGGGACGATATCCCGCTTTCTTGGCAGTTTGGATGATACGTTGCCGGTTGGCGTCGGAAACACGGGCATCCTGCGCACCCCGCAGCACTCTCGAAATCAGCGACGGATCTAGGCCCAGTGTTTTGGATAGCGACTTCAGCGTAGGTTTTTCCATGACGACTATGATTACTCGGGGAAACCCCTATGTAAAGAGATCAAACGTTTGACTTAACATGATCAAACGATTGATCATGGCGATATGATGACATGCGACAACGCTTGGGGCATGTCTTCGGTGCCTGGCGGGTCGACCCCCCATAGCACGCGCGGTGGTCCTAGACCACAAATCGAAGGATTCTACGTTGAGGGCAAGTCCCATGCAAATATGCAGGAAGTGGATCGCCGGCTTATGCGTATTCATTGCGTCGACGTTCGCATTCAGCGCATCGTCGGCGTCAGCCGATACCTATCCCGATCGTGCCGTGAAGTTCGTCGTACCGTTCGCGCCGGGCGGTTCGACCGATATTCTCGCCAGGATGCTCGCCAAGGAGCTGGCGAGCGAGCTCGGCGTCAGCGTCGTGGTGGAAAACCGGGCGGGGGCGGGTTCCATCGTCGGCACGCAGGCCGTTGCGCGCTCGCAGCCCGATGGCTACACCATCTTGATGACCGGCATGCCGTTCTCGACTTTGCCGGCGGTCGCGACCGAACTGTCGTTCGACCCGAAGGCGGACTTCACGCCCATCATCAAATTGGGGTCTTTGCCGACCATTCTCGTCATCCCTTCGTCCGTGAAGGCAGGGACGCTGCAGGACTACATCGCGTTGTTGAAGCAAAGCACCGACCCCTTGAACTACTCGAGCGCCGGCATCGGAAGCCTGAATCACTTGGCGGGGGAGCTGTTTGCCCGCTTGACCGGACTGGACCTAACGCACGTTCCATATCAAAGCGGCGGCCAGGCCACGATGGCGCTGCTCAGCGGCGAGGTGAATTTGTTGTTCACCACGACGCCGCCCACAATTTCGCACCTTCAGGCGGGAACCTTGCGTGCCATCGCCATATCCAATGACGCCCGGGTCAAGGCACTGCCGGACGTGCCCACGTTCGCGGAAGGGGGCTTGCCCAATTTCAAGTCGGAATACTGGTTGGGCTTGCTCGCGCCGGCGGGCACGCCGGAGACGATCGTCGACACGCTCAATAAAACCGTGAACAAGATACTGGACAGCGAAACCATGAAAAAGCATTTCGCCGAGCTCGGGCTGGAGCCCGGAGGAGGCTCGCCCGACCAGTTCGCCAAGCTCATCGACGACGACATCCAGCGCTGGCTGCAAATCATGAAAGATACCAAGTCGCAATAGCGGCATAGCCCGTCATCGGGTGCATAGATCTCAGCAACTCCTTAAGACCAGCCAATGAAAATTATTGATTTCCGTATTCGGCCACCCTATAAGTCATTTACCGACATGGTGATGTATTCGAGTCCCGACCGTCGCGACAATTTCACGCGGCAGCTGGGGTTGACGCCCTCGCCGGCGGCGCAGCAACAGTCCGTCGATTTGTTGATGCGGGAGATGGATGAAGCCGGCGTGACGATGGGCGTCGTGGTCGGCAGAAACTCGGGCTTTTTCGGCTCCGTTCCCAACGAGATCGTCCTGGAATTCACCCAGGCCCATCCCGGCAGATTCATTCCGGTGGCGTCCATCGACGCATCCAACCGGAAAGCCGCGATCGCGCAGATAGACGCCTCGGTCGCGGCCGGCTTCAAGGCGATCAATATCGAGCCCGGGGCCTACGCCCATCCCATGTATACGGATGACCGGCGCCTCTATCCAATCTACGCGCATTGTGAGGATCGCCATCTCCCGGTGATCATCATGACGGGCGGCAACGCCGGGCCCGACATCAGCTATACGCAGCCGGCCGCGCTGGATCGCGTCCTGGCCGATTTTCCGACCCTGCGCGTGGTTACCTCGCATGGAAACTGGCCTTGGGTGACCGAAATTCTGCATGTGGCGTTTCGCCGGCCGAATCTCTACATCTCGCCCGACATGTACCTCGTCAATATGCCGGGCATGGATGACTACGTCAAAGCTGCCAATAGTTATCTTGCGGACCGTTTCCTGTACGCCAGCTCGTTTCCTTTTTGCGGCGTGAAGGCGTACAAGGAGTGGTACTGCCAGCTTGGCCTGACGCCGGAAAACCTCGAAAAGACCATGTACGCCAATGCCGCCAAACTGCTCGGCATTGAATGAAAAGGCTCTCGGCCGCGAGAGCAGGGGAATCATCGATGAAGACAGGTAACGCCGCCGGCGCCGCACCCGGCATTCTTTTGGTCACGCTCGACGCCGCTGAGGGCGACGAGCAGGAACTGCACGATTGGTACGATTTCGAGCATATTCCGGAAAGGGCGGGTGTGGCGGGCTTCAAAACCCTTCAGCGCTACGTGTGCCTGGAAGGCTGGCCCCGCTTTTTGGCCTTGTACGACCTGGAATCGCTGCGTGTTCTGGAGTCCGAGGCCTACCAGGCCATCGTGGGCGAGAACTATACCCCATGGTCCAAGCGCGTCATCGGTAAGGTACGAGGGTGGATACGCAGCGAAGCCGAGTTGGTTGGCGCCGGGGCCGCGCAAACCGGCGCGGCCGGCGCGCCGCTTCGGCTGCTGCTCGTGAGTTTCAAAGATGTTCAGGAATACGAGGAGCAAGGACTGGCGAAAAAGCTCGATGCTTATGCGAATAAAAAATTTGAGATACTACAGGCAAGACTGTTCCGGGTTGCCAACACGACCGAGCGGCGCTTATACGCGTTGATCGAGTTGTCCGTCCCCCGGTCGCTATCCGATTTCGACTGGGAAGTGTTGACCCCGGACTCGGGAACGATAGACATTGCCAATATATATACGCGCTATTGGCGTTCCCAGAACTAAGCAAGGTTTTCCCGTGTGGACCGTGGCGCCCGGCGGCTCGGGCCGTGTTTCGGCATGACCAGGGTACGCGTGTTGGCGTTTCAGGAGATGTGAGATTGAGTGAGAATGAACGGCGCATCCTTCGCCGAGATCCCAGCCCTTTGCTGTTTCGGTCTATCGGCTTTCGCGGCGTCACGGTGCGAAACCGGATCATGCTTTCGCCGATGTGCCAGTATTCCGCCACCGACGGCATGCCCAACGACTGGCATTTCGTCCACCTTGGATCGCGCGCCGTGGGCGGCGCGGGTATCGTGTTCACGGAGGCGACGCATATCGATCCCATAGGCCGGATTACGCCCAATTGCTTGGGATTATGGAATTCGCAGCAGGCCGAAGCGTTTTCGCGGATCGCGAGGTTCGTGCACGACCAGGGCGCGGTGCCGGGCATTCAGCTTGGCCATGCGGGCAGGAAGGCGAGCACAATGCCGCCTTGGAAGGGATCCAAACCGCTCTCGCCCGCTGACGGTGGATGGGACACCATTGGACCAAGCCCGCTAGCCTTCGCCAAGGGGTTCGCGCCGCCGCGGGAAATGACGCGGACCGATATATCGGATGTCACCGACATGATGGTCAGGTCCACCGTTCTTGCGCGGGATGCCGGCTTCAAGATACTGGAGATTCATGCCGCGCATGGCTATCTCTTGCATCAGTTTCTTTCGCCCTTGAGCAACAAGCGCACCGACGAATACGGGGGAAGCTTCGAGAATCGGACGCGCTTGCTGCTGGATACGATCTCCGCCGTGCGAACGGAATGGCCGGATGATCTTCCGCTGTTCGTTCGGCTCAGCGTTTCCGATTGCGTGGAAGGCGGCTGGGATGTCTCGGATAGCGTCGCGCTGGCTCGCATCATGAAGGCAAGCGGGCTGGTCGACTTGGTGGATTGTTCGTCCGGCGGCAATGATCCCGCCCAGAAGATTTCCATTTACCCAGGATATCAATTGAGCCTGTCGGAGCAGGTCCGCAAGCAGGCGCAGATTGCCACGGGGGCGGTCGGGCTGCTGCATGGCGCCGATCTGTGCGAGCAAATCGTCGCCAACGGCCAGGCCGACCTGGTCATCCTGGGCAGGGCGCTGCTGGCCGAACCCTATTGGCCCTTGTATGCGGCGAAGAAGCTGCGGGCGACGATCAACTGGCCCGTCCAGTATGAGCGCAGCGACATCTACTGACATTGACTGAAGCGACGCGATTCGAAGCCGAGTATGGAATAATTTCCGGTATCACGTATCGGAGATGGTCATGTCTACAGAAAAAGTCGCTCTTATTACCGCAGGCGGGTCCGGCATGGGCGCCGCGTGCGCCAGAAAGCTGGCTCAGGACGGGTATCGCATTGCGGTGTTGTCGTCGTCCGGAAAAGGCGAGGCGCTTGCCAAGGAGCTGGGCGGTGTGGGCGCGACGGGTTCGAACCAGTCGCAAGACGACGTGCGGCGGCTCGTCGACCTTGCCATGGAAAAATGGGGGAGGGTCGACGCATTGGTCAACTCCGCCGGACATGGCCCGCGCGCGCCTATTCTCGACATCAGCGACGAGGATTGGCACAAGGGCATGGACGTTTATTTTCTGAGCACCGTGCGCCCCATCCGGATGGTGGCGCCGATCATGGCGGAGCAGGGCGGCGGCGCCATCGTCAATATTTCGACGGCCTGGGCGTTCGAGCCTTCCGAGATGTTTCCGACGTCGGCCGTGTTTCGAGCCGGATTGGCGAGCTTCACCAAGATTTTCGCCGATAACTATGCCGCGAAGAGTATCCGCGTGAATAATGTTCTGCCCGGTTGGATCGACAGCCTGCCCGAGACCGACGAGCGGCGCAGTCGCGTGCCGCTGGGGCGCTATGGCAAAGTGGAAGAGATCGCCGCGACCGTCGCGTTTTTGCTTTCGGACGGGGCGGGCTATATCACCGGCCAAAATATCCGGGTAGACGGTGGACTTACTCGCGCCGTTTGACCCTGCCTGGCCGAGTCCGGATCAGTGAGCGGTCCTCGTCGCCTGCCAGCATAGGATCGAGCCGATGCACACCATGATCGCGCCTTGCCAGAATTGCACGGAAAGAGGCGCGCTCAGTAGCGCCGCCGCGAGCGCGGCGGAGAACACGGGGATGAAATAGGATGCCCCGGCAAGGATGGTGATGTTTCCGTGCAGGATGCCGACATTCCAGGCCGCGTATCCAAAGCCCATGGAGCCGGCCGCCAGCGCCAGATAAATCAGCGATTGGGTGCTGAACCGCATGGCGCCTTCGTCGACGAAGAGGTACTGTATCCATAGCGTCACCGCCACCAGAATGAAAAACAGCGTGATGCCGTTTTTTCCGTGCGCGATGCGGGTCGTGACCGTGCAGTAGGCGGCCCAGATCAAGGCGCCGGCAAAGGCTAGCCCGTAGCTGAGCGGATTATCCTGGATATTCGCCCACATTCCGGAAAAATCCAGGCCCTGTTCACCTCCCAGTATCCAGCACACTCCGAGCGTGGAAAGAAAAAATCCCGGTACGATCAGCAGATTGGATTTTTGCCTGTTGAACAGGATGGCGAAAACGATGGTCAGGGTCGGCCACAAATAATTCACCATGCCGACTTCGATGGCTTGCCTGCTCGTGTTGGCATAGCCTATGGATAGGGAAAGACACAGTTCGTAGATCACGAACAATATGCTGCCCCATATTAGGTAGTTTCTTGGAAATTCGCGGACCTTGGTCATGCCCACGGACAAGGTCAGGAAAACCGATGCCAGGGTATAGATCAGGGCGGCGCCGCCCACCGGTCCGAAGTCGACGCTGACGCCACGGATCAAACCGACGATCAGGCTCCAAAGCAGGATCGCGAGAAGTCCGATCAGTGTTGCTTTGTTTTTGCTCATTTACTTGTTTACCGGTCCTGATTCCGCCGCTTGCAAGCAACGCCGGACAGATAGTCGTTCGACAAAAAAGGGGGAGGTCGCATGCGAGGACACGTTTACATGCGAGGGATAGCGGAGTTTAGTACATTGTTATGCCATGAGTCGCGGCATAACGTCGAAACTCGTCCTTGACGGTGCGGCGAGGTGGCCATCCACTTCCGTGGCGCGGGCAAGCCTTTGCTGTTGTCGATCTCCGATGGCGCATTCTCGCGTTTGCATCGGGATCTCCAAACCGACCACGCATTCGTCACTGTCGAGAGTCTGGCCAACCAGACGGCTATCATCCGCACACAGGCTATCGCCGATTTGTACTTCTCGAGCGAAGCTTAAGACACCTACGGCCCCGAGCATCACGATTACGAAAACCATGTGACATTGCAGATGCCCGATCCGCGCGACTGGGAAATCGTGGAGGCGATTGCCTGCGATGGCGTGGGCCTGGAAGATTTCGCCGAGGCGGACATCCAGCGCGTAACCGAGCAGATCATGATCACCGAGGAACAGTACGCGCAGCTCGTGGCCGATGGAATGATCAAACCTGAGGATCTGGAAGCGGAAAAAACGAGAAACCAGGCAGAAACCGATAGGATCTGCGCTCTGGCGACGCAGATTGTCTATCAGTTCTCAAACGGCAAACGGCAAACGGCAAGCGGCGTAGCGAGAGCATGGTGGCTGTCGATGGCGTGTTCGAGGCCTTCGAGCCTTTGCTGGACGATTTCGACGACGATCTGGACAACGGCTTTATCCGTCTTCCCTTCGAGGGCTGGCATCGTACTGCGTTCGTGAACAAAGGCGCCCTGGATTACGTCGTGCTCCCCACTCATCGTATCGAGCAGGGGCGCATAGACATGGAAGCGAAGCTTTTGGACGAATCGGCATGAAGCTAGGCGGCTGTCTCGCAGTCGTGCTCGGCGCGTCGGCAGCTTTCTTGCCGAGTTTGCGGGATCGCCATCAGGGCAGCAGGGTCACGCGGTCCACTTCGAACTCGGTCTTGCGCGATCCTTTGTCCAATTCACCCAGCAGTTCCACGCGGTGTTCGGCGCCGATGGTTTGGCCGGCAGGGAAATCCTCGTCGTCGATTTCAACGATGATGCGGCCCGTTTCGTCCTCGAAGGTATAGCGCTCGCGGCCTTCGAACGACACGATGCGGCCCTGCAGGCGGGCAACCTGGTCATCGCGACCCGTGTCGAGCAGTTGCTTGACCGTCATCACGGGCACGTTGTTCGGCCCGGAGTACGTGCCTTGGGCGGCGGCCTTGGGGGCGTTGCTGGGGCCGGTATAGTTGGAGGGCTGGGCGACGGCCACGGCGGCGGCGCCCAGGGCCAGGAGGGCGGCAGCGGTCAATGCGGATACGGTAAGACGCATGATTCAAATCCTTTTTCATGTTGGCAAGACGTTGCGCTGATTGCGTAACGATGGCATTAGAAAACACGAACCTGAAGGCAATCTTATATGGCTCAGTCCGGCGGAAAATCCAGCACCACGCCTAGTCCCCGGCCATCCAGTCCGTCCTCGAAGCGCAGGCGGGCGCCGTGCAGGGCGGCGATGCGCGCGACGATGGATAGGCCCAGTCCATTGCCGGTCCGGCCGGTGCCCAGCACCCGAAAGAACCGCTCCCCGAGACGATCCCGCAGTTCAGTAGGCACGCCCATGCCGTCGTCGCGCACGGCCAGGCGCGTGCCTCCATTTGGAAGCCGCGCGGATTCGATGCGCATCCGGCCGCCTTCGAGACTGTAGCGCAGGGCATTGTCGATGAGGTTGCGCATTGCGCTGGAGAGCAACGCGGGCGCGGCGCGCAGTTGAGGCTTGATCGCCGCGCTGCAGCCAGTCCACCGCATAGCCGTCCATCTGTAGCCACGATTGCAGGGAACTGCCCAGTGAGCGGTCGTCTTCGATCAGTAGAATGCGCATGCAGCGAGTCTACGATAAAAAGATGAAGCGAAGCTGATGCCCGTACGGGGATTATCGTGCCGCCAGGGCTCGCCGATTCCACGGCATCTTCATGAGCACGCGGGCCAGGCCGCAGAATCCGGAGATCCCCGCGAACGTCAGGCCTGTTCCGACAAAACCGGAGAGCAGGAAGAACCATGGCGAAACCGTCAATCCAAGCACGGTTCCGAACACCACCATCGAGCCGGCGGCGATCTGGACTTGCCGCTGCAACTCCAGCGGCTGCGAGGAGTCGGCCACGACCGGAAGTCCGGCCGCCTTCCAGGCATCCAGGCCGCCTTCCAATATGTAGGCTTCGCAGGATACGCAGGTGCTCAATGCGTTCGCGTTCAGGTGTGTGCGGTTGCCGGAGCGGCAATGAAAGATGACTGTTTCGGCTCCTTCCAGAGCGCCCGGGGCCGCGGTCAACTTTTCCATTGGAATATGGCGGGCTTGCGCAATGCGCTCCCGGGCGTGCTCGTCGGCGGAGCGGATGTCCACCAGCACGGCTCCCTGTTCGAGATAGCGGTGGGCGGATGCGGGAGTAATCGGTTTCAGTGTCATGCGGTGGACTCTCTGATAACGGTCATGGGATGGAGTCATTACGGGCAGTAGATTTCCTTGAGCGCGGCCACGACCTTGGCCACTGCCGGATTGTCGATGCGGTAGTACAACGTTTGCGCCTCACGCCTGAATGCCACCAGGCCTTCCCTGCGCATTTTGGCCAAGTGCTGGGAAAGCGCCGACTGGCTCAGGGCGACCCGGTCGTTCAACGCGTTGACGGACATCTCGCCCGTCTCGATCAGCAGGCACAACACCAGCAGGCGATGCTCGTTGCCGATGGCGCGAAGCAAGGCCGCTGCTTTCGACGCGCCTTCCTGCATGAACAGCCTGTCTGAGGTTTTTACCATCATGCCACGCATTGTATTAGTAAATACTAAATTTGTAAATGCTAATTTTATGTCTATGCATGCCTTGCCGCTGGCTCACCAATTTCATTGCTTAATTTGTTATGTTATAACATTCTATAAATAGTCATTGCTCTTTGCCTCCTTATTTATCCTGATCACAATGAATCCTTATTCCACACCTTCGTTCCGTAGGCTCCCCGTCACTGTCCTTTCCGGCTTTCTTGGCGCCGGCAAGACGACGCTGCTCAATCACATTCTCAATAATCGGGAAGGCCGCCGCGTGGCCGTTATCGTCAATGACATGTCCGACGTCAACATCGATGCGGACCTGGTTCGCGAGGGCGGCGCCGAGCTGTCGCGGACGGACGAAAAGCTGGTCGAGATGAGCAACGGCTGCATCTGCTGTACATTGCGCGAGGATTTGCTGGTCGAAGTGGATCTGCTTGCGCGAGAAGGAAAGTTCGACCAGCTCGTCATCGAATCCACAGGCATTTCCGAGCCCTTGCCCGTGGCCGAGACCTTTACGTTCGAAGGCGAAGACGGACGAAGCTTGAATGAAGTGGCGCGGCTGGACACGATGGTCACGGTGATCGACGCGTTCAACTTTCTACGCGATTACAGCTCGAGCGACAGCCTGGAGGCACGCGGCGAGTCTTTGGGTGAAGAGGATGCGCGCACCGTCGTGGACCTGCTGATCGAGCAGGTCGAATTCTGCGACGTGATCGTGATCAACAAGATCGATCTGGTCAGCGGCGAAGAGCGTGAGTGCTTGACGGCGATCCTGCGTCGCCTCAATCCCAGGGCGAGGATAGAGATCGCCGAGTTCGGCAAGGTGCCGCTGAATCGGGTCCTGAACACCGGCCTGTTCGATTTCGAACAGGCGTCCCAGGCGCCGGGGTGGCTGCGGGAGCTGCGCGGCACGCATACGCCCGAGACCGAGGAGTACGGCATCCACACCTTCGTCTACCGCGCGCGGCGGCCTTTTCATCCTCGGCGCTTCTTCGAGCTGGTCGAAAGCGAGTGGCCGGGTGTGGTCCGTTCCAAGGGGTATTTCTGGCTGGCCTGCCATCCGACGTTGGCGGGGGCATGGTCGCAGGCGGGCGCGATCGCCCGTCACAGTCCGGCCGGCTACTGGTGGGCCGCCGTGCCGCCGGAGCGCTGGCCGCGGGAGCCGGAGGACGTGGCCGCCATACGCGCGAAATGGGACGAGCGGGTGGGAGACGCGCGCCAGGAACTCGTGTTGATAGGCATGAGCATGGACGAAGCGCAGCTGCGTGCGAGATTGGACGCGTGTTTGCTGACCGATGAGGAAATGGCTCGGGGTCCGGTTGGCTGGATGAAATGGAGCAATCCATTCTCGGGGTGGCCGGCCGCGGCTTGATCGGATTCGGAACAGATGCTGTTCCGGTGCCGCCGTTGCCGCAGCCTATGGTCCGGCGCATACTTCCGTCACTAAAACAAGGACGGAACGGTGGACGTCGCAGACATCGCATGAAGCTGGTCAGTTATATCCATCCAGGCACGCAGCAGTCGTCTGGCGCGCTGGTGGGCGACGCCATAGTCGATTTATCTCACGACGGGATCGTCTCTTTGCGCGGCGCACTGCAAGCGCTGTCCCAACTGCAGTTGGCCGCCTTGTTGGAAGAGCGCAAGGCGGAAGCGGGCGTGCCGTTGAAGAGCGTGACGCTGCTGCCCACCATTCCCGATCCGGACAAGATCCTTTGCGTAGGGCTGAATTACCGCCTGCACGCGCAGGAAGCCGGTATGCCGATTCCGCAGCGTCCATCCGTGTTCGTGCGGTTCGCCTCGTCGTTCACCGGCGCGGACCGGCCTGTGCTGCGTCCTCGCGAGTCCGGGCAGTTCGACTATGAAGCCGAGCTTGCCGTCGTGATCGGGCGTAAGGCGCGTCGCGTGGCCGAGAAGGATGCGCCGGCATATGTGGCCGGATACGTTTGCATGGCTGAAAATTCGGTTCGCGATTGGCAGAAGCATGCGGCGCAGGCCACGCCCGGTAAGAATTTCATGCATTCCGGCGCGCTACCTGCGCCAGGGGGACGTATTTGAAGTCGAGATTTCCGGACTGGGTGTGCTGCGCAACCCCGTTCGTACCGAAGCGTAGCCAACAGGAGATTTCATGAGCCAAACCGCCATCTGGCTAAGCGAAGAAGGTATCGTTTCAATTGTATCTCTTAGCGATACGTTAGGCGTGCTCGAGGCCGGCGTGCAAGAGCTGGGCGAAGGCACTGCCTTGAACATTCCCAAAGCGCTCGCCCATTTCCATGAAGCGGATATTGTTTTATTAAAAAAAATAAAATGGTATCGATACCTATTGCAGCTATTAAAAAATCCGGAAGGCCGGATCGAAACGAAATGAAATCGATACCAAACGCTATAGACCAATCGAGTCCAAAAATTATTTTTAAATGTAATTTATAGGGAATTTATAGGGAAAACCAGAAGCGGGATTGGCGGCGGCCAAGCCTGAAAGCTGTGAAAGAGGGGGGACTATCCTCTAGATGGGGAGAGAGAACGTCTGCTTCACGATTTCGCTGGGCACGTCCGTTTTCACATTCTGAATGCCGTTTTTTCTCGTCAGGTTGGTGGATTGAAAGCGGCGATAGTCATTCAGGTCGGCGACGACGACGCGCAGCAACGCGTCGCTTTCGCCCAGCATGATGTAGCATTCGACGACTTCCGGCAGCTGCCGCATCGCGGCGACGAAGAGGTCGACCGTTTCCGCATCCTGAGCCGTCAGCCACACCCGGGCGAACATGGAAAGCTTCAGTCCCACCTTTTCTTGATCGATGACGGCGACGTATCGCCGGATGACGCCGGCTTCTTCAAGCAGCTTCACGCGGCGCAAGCAGGGCGACGGCGACAAGCCCACCCTTTTTGCCAGTTCGTTGTTCTGGATACGCCCGTCGTGCTGGAGCTCTCGAATGATGCGTTTGTCTATCTCATCCAATTTCATGAAATTTTTTGCCAGAAAAAATTGATTTCCATGAATGATATTCTAAACATTAATATGATGATGGAATAAACGCAACCCTATTGCCGAAAAATACTGGTACCATTTTTCAAACTCGAATTGGGGCATTTCATGGATTTTGCATGGCTGGCCGGATTGACCGGCTTTGCCTTTGCCATGGCGGCAACGCCCGGACCGAACAACACATTGGTTGCGGCTTCGGGGGCGACATATGGTGTGGGAAGGTCGCTGCCGTTGATGGCGGGGATCGGTATGGGTGTGGCGGTGATCATGTTGATGGTCGGCGCTTTTGGCACGTCGCTGGTCGTGGACTCGCGGGTCGGCGCGGCGCTCAAGTGGATCGGCGTCGCCTATCTATTGTGGCTGGCCTGGAAGATCGCCGCGGCCGAGCCGGCGATCGCCTCGGAATCGGAGAGCAAGGCGGGAGGCACGCCTCTTTCGTTCGCGCAGGGGGCGCTTCTTCAAATCGTCAATCCGAAACTATGGGTCATCGTGGGCGGCGTCGTCGTCACCTACGGGCAGGCCGCCGCTGGTGCCAAAGCCTACACCGTCGCCGCCTTGTTTGCCTTCATCTTCGGAATGATGACGTTCATCAGCACCCTTGGGTGGACCGTGCTCGGCGCCTCCATCGGACGTTTCCTCAATTCGCGCCGCTCGGTCCGCGTCTTCAATGGCGTGATGGCGGCGCTGCTGGTCGCGTCATTGATTCCGGTCTTGCGCGAATAGTGCGGCCGGGCTAGAGCAGCAAGGTCCGCCACGGCAGGCACGCGAAGGCGGCCTCTCCCGGCGCGTCCACGGCTGACGGATCCCATAAGAAAAAGTGACTGCGGAGCCATCGATCGATGGAAAGCAATCAAAACGGCCAGAACATTGGAATGAAGATGACTCCCAGTACCCAGAAGATCAGGTTCAGAGGCAGGCCGACTTTGACGAAATCACTGAACCGGTAGCCGCCGGCGCCGTACACCATGGTGTTGGTCTGGTAGCCGACGGGCGTGGCGAAGCTGGTGGAGGCGGCGAACGTCACGGCGATCAGAAAAGGCGTGGCGTCGACATCGAGCATGCCGGCCGTGGACATGCCGATGGGGGTAAGCAGCACCGCCGCCGCGGCGTTGCTCATGAACTCGGTGAGCAGCAGCGCCAGCAGATACAGCACCGCCAGCACGACCAACGGTCCCATGGAGCTCACCATTCCTATCGTATTCTGGACCAGGAATTCGGCCGCTCCGGTCTGGCTCATGGCCACGCCCAGCGGCAGCAGGCCGGCCAGCAGAATGATGATGCGCCAGTCGACGGCATCATAGACGTCTTCGACGTTGAGGCAGCCGGCCAGCGTCATGGCGACGGCACCGGCGAGGGCCGTCACGGCGATGGGCGCCCATCCGATCGCCGAAACGCCGATCACCAGAGCCATGGTCGCCAGGGCGAACGGCGCGCGCCAGCCCCCGGTTTTTTCTTGCTGGCGCTCGGACAGCACGATCACGTTCTTGTCTTTGCGCAGCGCAGGCATTTCTGATTCAGGAATGAGGATCAGCAAGATATCCCCGACCTGCAGGCGCACGTTGCGAAGCTCTTCCCGAAGAATTTGTCCGCGCCGATGGATGCCCAAGGCTGTTGCGTTGTGCTGCCAGCGTGGATTCAGCGTGCCCAAGGTACTGCCGATCACGCGCGAAAGCGGCGCCACCATGACTTCGGCCAGGACCTGTTCGACCTCTTCGAAAGAGCGCTGCTTGAGCTTGAATTCGCCATTGACCTCCAGGCCGGCTTCCTTGCGCAACTCGTCCAGTGTCGACCAATCGCCCCGCGCCAGCAGGACATCTCCTTCCTGCAGGGTCTGGGACTTGGGCGACCAGACTTTCTCTTCGCCACGCAATAGTTCCAGCACAAAGACGCCGAACTCTTCGCTGAGCTTGGCTTCGCCGACCGAGGTGCCGATCAGGGAGGATTCCGGCATGACCCGCAGTTCGGTGATGTATTTGCCCAACTCGTAGTCTTCGACCAGCTCCGTGCTCCGTGTCTGCGGCAGCAGCCAGCGGCCTACGGTCAGCAGATAAACGCATCCCGCCGCCAGGCAGATCACGCCCAGGGACGTGAATTCGAACATGCTGAAGCCCGGATGCCCCATATCCTTGGCCATGGCATTGACCAGTAGGTTGGTGGACGTGCCGACCAGCGTGCAGACGCCCGCCATCTGCGATACATACGACAGTGGAATCAGCGCCTTCGACGCGGACATGCCGACGTTGGCCGTGGCCGCCATTACGATCGGCATGAACACCGCCACCACCGCCGTGTTGTTGACGAAGGGCGCGATCAACGCCAGCACGGCGAACAGGATGATCAGAAATTGCAGCGGCGATTTGGCTCGTCCCAGCAGGCTGCCGATTCCCGAGAGCGCGCCGCTGTTCTGCAGGCCCGCCGCCAGGATGAACATCGCAGCCACCGTGATCGTGGCCGGATTGCTGAAGCCGCTGAGCGCTTGTCCCGTATCCACCAGGCCGGTCACAGCGAGACTGGTCAGCACCAGCAAGGCAACGACATCCATGGGCAGCTTTTCCGTGGCGAACAGCGCCACCGCGATCAGAGCAATGGAAAGAACCAGGGCGATCTCGAATGTCATGCTTGAAAGCTCCGGTTTTTTGATTGTTTAGCGGCTGCGGGGATGCTGCCCGCAGAGTCCAATATATCGTAGACGCTTCCCGATTTGCTCGTCCTTGGAAACAGGATCGCCGAAACGCAAGTCGATTTTTCGGTCGCGACGCGGCGCCCGCCCAATACGACGATCGGCGCTCCGCGGCCAAGCTGCTCACGCCCGCGCTTCCCCTGCCGCGGCATTGGCGCTCGCCGACGTCGAACGCCTGCACGTCGGTATCCCTGACTAGAACATTTATTTACAACGATGCCCGCTTCCGATCTGGACATCGTCCACTTTTGCTTCTAGCATATGTGGACGGCGTTCACAATGACTGAGCAGGCACCATCCAGGGCAGGCGCGATGCACGCGCCCCGGCGCCTGTTCGTACTCGCGGCCGTGCATGTGGTTTGTTTCCCATCCGAGCGCCTATGGCGTCGTTCCGGTCGTGTTTTTGGAGAAATGCCATGAGCCGATCCTATCGCTGGGTCATCGTCGCGGTTGGAGGCCTGCTGGGCTGCGTCGCCTTCGGCGCGCTGTTTTCGCTTCCCGTATTCCTGCGGCCGATGGCACAGGACACGGGTTGGTCCGTGACCGGCATATCCGCCGCGATGACCATCGCATTTCTTGCCATGGGGGTGGCCAGCCTGGCGTGGGGCGGCCTTTCCGACCGCTTCGGGCCGCGTCCGGTGGTGCTGACGGGAACGATTGTGCTCGCGGTCAGTCTGGCATTCGCCAGCCGGACCACGTCGCTGGGCGGGTTTCAACTTTTGTTCGGTTTGCTGGTGGGCGGGGCCACAGCTGCGATTTTCGCGCCGATGATGGCTTGCGTCACGGGCTGGTTCGACACGCGGCGCAGTCTGGCCGTGTCGCTGGTATCCGCCGGCATGGGCATGGCGCCGATGACCATGGCACCGCTCGCGGCTTGGCTGGTCACTGTGTACGGATGGCGCAGCGCGATGCTGGCCATCGCCGGTATCGCGGCGGTCTTGATGATTCCCGCGGCGCTGCTGGTGCGCCGGCCGCCGGCCGCGGAGGGCGCGCAGGCCGAGATGGCAGCGGGCGATCGGCGGACGGACATGACCGTCCGCCAAGCGGTGCGCTCGCGCCAGTTCATCCTGCTGATGCTGGCGAACTTCTTCTGCTGCGCGACGCATTCGGGTCCGATCTTTCACACGGTAAGCTATGCGGTGACCTGCGGCATTCCGATGATCGCGGCGGTAACGATCTACAGCGTGGAAGGGCTGGCCGGCATGGCCGGCCGCATCGGCTTCGGCCTGGCGGGCGACCGGTTCGGCGCGCAGCGCGTCCTTGTCATCGGCTTGCTGGCTCAAGCCTTCGCCGTGCTGGCCTATGTGTCCGTCAGCCAGCTTATCGGCTTCTATACCGTGGCGGCGCTGGTCGGCATGATTTATGCCGGCACGATGCCGCTTTACGCCGTGATCATCCGCGAGAATTTTCCGATGAAGATGATGGGCACGATCATCGGCGCGTCGGCGACGGCGGGCAGCCTGGGCATGTCCACGGGGCCGCTGCTCGGCGGCTTGATCTATGACCGCATGGGCAGCTATGCGATGATGTATGTGGGGTCGTGGGGATTGGGGCTGGCGGCTGTGCTGCTTTTGATGGCGTTTCGGCCGTTTCCTGGAAGGTCATTTACAGGAGTTCGTGTTGACGCGGGCTCCTGAGAATGGGCGGCGCAAGCCCAGGCTACCGTCTTAAATAGTTCAGCACCGGCGCCAGCGCTTGCAGGGAAGGCGCCAGCGCCGATACCTGGGCGGCGTCGGCCCAAGGATATGGCAATCGGGCAAGCCATTCATCCATCACGGCCGGCGAGTGCCGCGGGTCAAGCACTTGCATGACTTCGATCGTAATGTCGAGTTCCTTGACCCGCAGTCCTTGTTTGGTATCCGCGAACTGCCAGGCGTAGCTTCCGCAACCCACCCGCACATTCCCCGAGACCTTGTCGGTCATCCCGACGAGCCAATCGCATACGACGCTTCGCGCGTCCAGCGCCGGGGCCGCGTCCGCCACGCAGAACGTATAAACGTTGTCATAGGCTTGCCCAAAGCGCCTCGCCAGCACATCGCTGATCGCTTGCACCCCTTCGCTGCGCCCGGGGAAGGCAATCGCGTCGGACTTCACTGTCATCGTCAGTGTTGCGTCTTGGGCGAAAGCATGCGGCATGAGATGCGGCCGGTTGTCGTCCTTGGCTCGGATGTAGGTGCGGATCAGTGATTGCGCATTGGCCTGTTCTTGCATGGTGTATACCACTCTGATTATGAAAAGAAGAAAAGAGTTGATGGATTGTCCCACGTTCGCGGACGTTCCTGCTTTTGCGCGTTCTTTGCGGATACCCTCGACCGAGCCGCTGCGTTGCAATTTCAGCGGATCAGGCGCGTCGACGCAGCAGGATCAAGCCCAGTAGCGTCAGTGCCGCGAATGCCGCTCCGCACAGGAATGTCGCTCGGTAGCCCCATGCATCCCAAAGCGCCCCGGCGATCACGCTGGCCATCAGCAATGCCAGCCCGGTGAGCAGGTGGAAAACGCCGAATGCGGTGCCGCGCAATTCCGCCGGCGCGTTGTCGGCGACAAGCGCACCGAATACGCCCTGGGTAAAGCCCATGTGCAGCCCCCAAAGCACGACTCCTAGCGCCAACCCGCCCAACCCCGGAATGAAGGCCAGTGCCAAGTCGGCGGCGATCAGGCCGCCCATGCCGATCGCCAGCACCGCCACTCTGCTGACGCGATCCGAAAGCGCGCCGGCCGGATACGCCGACAGCGAGAACGCGATGCCCATCAGTACCAGCACGATGGGCGCCCATATCGGCGTGAGGCCCGCTTCGCCGGCGCGCAGGATGAGGAAGGCTTCGCTGAAGCGCGCCAGCGTGAATACCACGCCGACGCTGATTATCCGCCAGTAGCCTGCGCCCAAGCGCGCCATCGACGCTCGGGACAGCGGCGCGCGCGGCCGCGACGAGGCGTGCTGCCGCGGCTCTCGTACGAACACCAGCAGCACGCCCACCGCCAGGAATGCTGGAATAACGGCGATCCAGAATACCGTCTGGAAGTGGCTGGCGGTCAACCACATCAGGCCGATGGCCAGCAATGGCCCCATGAACGAGCCGATCATGTCGAGGGTTTGCCGCAGGCCGTAGGCCGCGCCGAGCAGCCCGGGCGGCGTTACGTCGGCCACCAGCGCGTCGCGCGGCGCGCCCCGAATGCCTTTGCCGATGCGATCGACGAAGCGCGCGCTGACCAGCCAGTCCAGTGTGCCGGCCAGCGGAAACACCGGCTTGGTCAGCGCGGCCAGGCCATAGCCTAGCGCCGCGAGCAGCTTGCGTTTGCCGAAGCGGTCGCTCAGCGCGCCGGAGAATACCTTGGCCACCGAAGCGGTGGCTTCGGCAACGCCCTCGATCATACCCACGGCGAGCACCGAGGTGCCGAGTACCGCGACCATATAGATGGGCAGCAGGGCATGGATCATTTCGGAAGAAATGTCCATCAGCATGGACACGAAGCCCAGCGCCCAGACGCTGCCGGGCACCGCGCGCCGGCCGGCGCGCGGCAACAATGCGGCTTCAGCGGTTTTCATCGTGGGCATCGAAGACTTGTTTGGCGTAGCCGTCCAATAGCGCTTCGCAGGCGCGCAGGCGGTCGGCGGCTTCGACGCACAGCGGGGCGCCATAGAAATCCAGCTTGCGGATCTTCTCCAGCCAGCCTTGCAGCTTGCGCAAGTCGGTCTCTTCTTCTTCGAGTTCGGCGTAGGTGAACTTGCGGGTGGCGATTTCCTTTGCGATTTCGGCCTCGAAACCGGCGCAACGGCCCAGGAACTCGCGGTATTGCTCGTCGCGGTCCGCTTTGAAGCGAGCGATCACTTTATCTTCCTGCGCCTTGTCCAGCGCCACGGTTTCCAGCAGCACGCAATCGCCCGCCATGTCGGCGATGTCGTTTTCCAGCACCTTCAGCCTGCGCACGTGCTCGTCCGTGCGGGGGAGCAGGCAGACGCCGTTCTGCAGGTATACGGCGCCTAGGGCCTTCAGACGCCGCCATAGCGCGATGCGCCGGGCAGTGGGTTCAGGGGGGACTTTGTAGGTGAGAAGCAGCCAGGATATGGAATCCATTGTTTTCAATATGATGTATCAGTGGTTTCATATTTAGTATAATGGGATTGGCGCTTGTTTATCCAGCTATATGTGGTTTCGCCGGCTTCCCGGCACTATCAGCCGCCAGCCATACCCGCTTCGTATAGCTGTACCATTCACGGCTGACAAAGGGCGGGTCAGGAAAACAGGCAGCCCTTCTTTTTCAGTGTGTCGTCGATCCATGAGTAATCGCGCGTGCCGGCCCTGACCTGTATCCACTGAGCCTGTTCCGCGGCTTGCTTCGCGAGCGCGGCCTTCAGAACATCTTTGGCGTGTTCCAGAGGGATCGCCAGAACGCCGTCTTCGTCTCCAACGATGATGTCGCCCGGCTTGACTACCATGCCCCCCACGGAAACGACTACATTGACTTCGCCGGGTCCGTCTTTGTAAGGACCGCGATGTGTGACGCCGGCGGCGTACACCGGCATGCTCCCGGACCGGATGGCGGCGACATCGCGAATGGCGCCATCGATGACAAGTCCAGCCACACCCGCGCGTTTCGCCTCGTCGATCATGAACTCGCCGACGATGGCATTGGTGAGCTCGCCTTTGGCGTCGACGATCAGGACGTCGCCAGGCTGCGCGATATGTAGGGCTTTATGAACCATCAAGTTGTCACCGGGTCGGCTGTCGACGGTCAACGCTTGCCCGCACATCACGCTGCCGTCATGATAGGGGCGTAGCCTCGTTGCCGTTGCGCTCATGCGGTTCATGACGTCACTGATATTTGCGACGGGAATTTTACGAAATTGCTCGATTAAATCGGGCATTGTTTTCCAGTTTCTCGGTTCAATTCTGAAACCTATTGCCATGCGTGTTCCCCTATCGGTTCTTCAAGATGCCTGGGGTTGAGCCGCCTCCAGGCTATTACATCAATGCGCGCCAGGGTGCTCGGGTTCCAACTCCATGCATGCCTGCGCAATGCGCGCGCAAGCGTCTTCCAGGAGCGTTTTCGATGTCGCAAAGGACACCCGGAATGCCGGGGAGAGACCAAACCCCGTTCCTGGCACGACCGCCACGCCCGCCCGTTCTAGAAAATAATCGGCGACCGCTGTATCGTCTGAAAGAACATGGCCTTCCCGGCTTCGGCTGCCAAGCAGCCCATCGCACATGGGATAGGCATAGAAGGCTCCATCGGGCACGCTGCAGCGCAGGCCGGGTATGGCATTCAGGGCCGCCGTGACATGATCGCGCCGATCCCGATACTGCTGATTCCATGAAGCCATGAAATCATTGCCGCCGGTTAGCGCCGCCAACGCGCCTGCTTGCCCAATTGACGACGGACTGCTTGTGCTTTGTGATTGCAATACGGACAACTTCTTGATCAACGCTTCCGGACCTGCGGCATATCCGATGCGCCATCCAGTCATGGCATAGGCTTTTGAGACGCCGTTCAATGTCACTACTCGTTCTGCAAGATCGGGGTTCACATGGGCGATTGTCGCGTACTCGTCATCGGTATAGCGAAGATGTTCATAAATATCATCGCTTAGCACCCAAACGTGTTCGTGCCGCCGTAACACGTCACCCAGTTCTTTGAGTTCGCCGCGCGTATAGACGGCGCCGCTTGGATTGCAGGGTGAGTTCAGCACCAGCCACTTGGTCCGTCTGGTGATGGATGCCTCCAATTTCTCGGGCGTCAGTTTGAAGCGGTCATCAGCCGTACAGGCGATGGTGATGGCGGTGCCGCCGCAATAGCCCACTATGTCGGGATACGAGACCCAGTAAGGGGCCGGTATGACGACTTCGTCTCCTGTCTCGACCGTGGTGCTGAAAATGTTGAAAATAATCTGCTTCGCTCCGGTGGACACGGTAATGTTGCTTGGCGAGCAATCCAGGCCGTTTTCACGTTTGAATTTGTCGCAGATCGCCTGTTTGAGTTCCGGCGTGCCATCGGTCGAGGTGTAGCGGGTTTGCCCCGACTTCATGGCTGAATAAGCCGCCTCGATGATATGCGCAGGAGTATCGAAATCAGGCTCTCCGGTTGTCAGGATAATGATGTTCCGGCCTTGGGCGAGCAGAGCCCTCGCGCGCGCGGCGCTGCCCGACGTGAGCGACGGCTTGAGCCGCCCGATTCTGGATGTGAAGAAACCCATGACGGCGCGTCCTAGTCCAACTTGATGTTGGCGCGTTTCACCACTTGTTCCCATTTCCGAGCCTCTGACTGCATTAGAGTGCTTAGCTTCTCGGCCGGGCCTCCTTCCACTTCAAAACTCATGTCGACCAGTTTCTTGCGTGTTTGTGGCTGTTCCAATGCGGTATTGAACGCGCGATTCAACGTACGGAGTATGTTCGACGGCGTATCCGCGGGCGCCACGAATCCGTACCAGGCAATCAGTTCGTAATCCGGCACGCCGGATTCGGCGACGGTTGGCAAATCTGGATATGCACCAAGGCGTTTGCTCGTGGTGACGGCCAGGGCTTTCAATTTCCCGCTCTCTACCAGGGGCATCGCCTCCGGCAGGATGGCGATCATGAAACTGGTTTGGCCCCCCACCAGATCCGTAAGGGCCGCCATCCCTCCCTTATAGGGTATTTGCTGAGCCTGGATATCCGTCATGTGCTTGAGCATTTCCACGCCCAGATGGGAAGGCGATCCTGGCACCGACGACGCGTAGTTCAAAGGCGGGGCTGACCGTTTTGCTGACGCGATGAGATCTTGCATCGATTGCATGGAAGAGGAAGACGATACGACCACGATATTCGGCAGCATGGCTGCGAGGACAATCGGCTCGAAGTCTTTGAGGGGGTCGTAGGGTAGCTTTGAATACAGGCTGGGATTGACGGCCAGCACCGGAGAGCTCCCCAGAAAGACGGTATACCCGTCTGGCGCTGAATTTGCTACATAAGAAGCTGCAATGGCTCCGCTGGCCCCCGGTTTGTTCTCCACGATGACCGGTTGGCCCAACTCGGCGCCCACTTGCTCGCCGACCAATCTCGCCAGGGCGTCGGTGGAGCCGCCGGCGGGGAATGGCACGACTATCGTGATGGGTTTTTTCGGGTAGCCGTCAGCCTGCATGGCTGAAGGGGCCACCATGGCCGCACAGTTCAGTAGCGCCGCGCCTAACCACACCTTGGCATGTCTGCTCATCTCCTTCTCCTTTTCCTTGTTTGGGTTTTATGTCACTTCAGACGCCTCATGTTTGGAATGACCGGAACTGAATCACCCCGGGTTTTGAGGAGGCTCCAACTTTTGAGAAAATGGAGCCATG
>CAZKBT010000013.1:0-57702 GCA_964551305.1 uncultured Burkholderiaceae bacterium | reverse complement strand
TTCGCAAAAACAAGTCTAATGAATGTCGCTGTCCCCCGTTTATGATGTAGAGCCAGGACTTGCGCTACGCGGCAAGTCCTTTTTTTTCGCGCTATTGCCGACACGGACCAGGCCGCCGCTGCGTCCGTCATGGCGACCTGCCGATCCGTAGATTCCGGCTTTTCCATGCCATTCCGGCCTGCGACCGCTTTCGTGGGGGAAGGCCCGGTGCGATCGCGGACGCCGACAAAACGTCGATGTGGTGATGACTGCCCAGCTTTCCACTATACATTCATTTTAGATGATTGTATTATGGTATGCTCATACAGCAATGATTAAATATCCAAAATTTTTAACTATTTCCTAACCTGGAGACAATCCATGAAGCGCAATTTCCTGAAAGCCGTCCTGGGCGTCGTTTTGCTCGTCTCGGGACACGTGTATGCCCAAGCCGCCCCGACCAAACTGCGATTCGGGCACTCTGGCGCGCCCGACGATACGCAGCAGATCGCTGCCTTGGAGTTTGCGAAACGCGTCAAGGAGCGTACCAATGGCGCGATCGAGATCCAGGTGTTCCCCAGCAGCCTCCTGGGCAATGACGGCAGCATGTTGTCCGGAGCGCGCGCCGGCACCATCGATATGGTGGTGTTGGGAAATCCCTTCTATACAGGTCTTGTGCCGAGCTTGAACGCATTGGACTTGCCTTACCAGTTTAAAGACGCGGATCATGCGTATCGCGTATTTGACGGGCCGGTTGGCCGCAGTCTGCTGGACGATTTTGACGCGTATCAACTCAAAGGCCTGGCCTTCTGGGACCTGGGTTTTCGCGTCCTGGCCAACAGCCGTCGGCCGGTGAACAACGCCGAGGACATCAAAGGCTTGAAGATCCGCACGACGCCGAATGCCGCGCACGTCAAAGCTTTCCAGCTGCTGGGCGCCAATCCCCAGCCCATGCCTTGGGCAGAGGTCTATCCCGCGCTGGAGTCCAAGGCAATCGACGGCCATGAAACGCCGGCCGACACCATGTACGCCGCCAAGATGTACGAAGTGCAGAAGCACCTGTCCCTGACGAACCACGCTTATACGGCCCTGCCGGTCGTGATGAACAAGGCGCGTTTCGACAAGCTTACCAAGGAACAACAGGACATCTTGATCGAAGAGGCGGTGGCCACGGCCGGCTTCCAGCGTGCCTACAACGCGCAGCGTCAGCAGAAAGTGCTCGACGACATGCGTGCGCAGGGCGTTCAGATCGTCGAGAACCCTGACATCGAGAGCATCCGATCTGTCGTGAAGGATGAAACCCGTGCGATGTTCATCGAAAAGAACGGCGACGAGGTGCTTAAAGCCATCGATGCCGTGAACTAAGCCGGGAGTGACCGGCGCGTCGGTCATTCGCATTCAGAAAGAGGTACGTCTTCATGAAGAGAAATCCCGTCATCCGGCTGTTCGAATGGATGCTCGTGATCCTTTTGTCCGTCATGGTGATCCTGGTTTTCGGTAACGTAGTCTTGCGCTACGGATTGAGCTACGGACTGGTGTTTTCCGAGGAAGTTTCGCGTTTCTGCTTCATGTGGCTGACGTTGATCGGCTCGGTGGTTGCCATGTATGACGGCGCCCACCTGGGTATGTCCAGCGTCATCGCGCACATGCCGGTGATGGGAAAACGTATATTTCGCTTTGTGTCTGACCTGCTCGTGCTCGGTGCGATGGTGTTGTTGTTGGATGGTGCCTGGCGCCTCATGGTGCTGGGAATGGACGACCACGCGCCGGTAACCAATATTCCCATGGGCGTGGTTTTCAGCGCGTTGGTCATCTGCTCGGCATCCATTGCGTTGATGACTGTTCATTCGTTGTGGCGGCAGGCGACGGGGCGCATGCCTGTCAACGAGCTGGTGCGAGACAATGCCGCGGCATCTGAATAGGGGCTACCGGTGACGATTGCTGTTTTTCTGTTTTCTTTGCTCGGCGCCATGTGCCTGGGCATGCCGATCGCTTTTGCCCTGCTGATCTGCGGCATTTCGCTGATGTGGCATCTCGACATGTTCAACACGCCGATCCTGGCGCAGAATCTGTTGGAGGGTACCAATAGCTTTCCGCTCTTGGCCGTCCCGTTCTTCATGCTGGCCGGCGAGCTGATGAACGCCGGGGGCTTGTCCCAGCGTATCGTGCGTGTGGCCAATGCCTTGGTGGGTCACGTGCGGGGCGGACTGGGCTACGTCGCCATTATCGCGGCGGCTGTGGTGGCAAGCATATCGGGTTCCGCGGTTGCCGACAGCGCGGCGGTGGCGGCCTTGTTGATCCCGATGATGCGCAAGATGGGCTACAACGTACCGCGCTCGGCCGGGCTGATCGCGGCGGGCGGCATCATTGCGCCGGTCATCCCGCCGTCGATCGCGTTGGTGGTGTTTGGCGTGGCTGCCAATATCTCGATCACCAAGCTTTTTCTCGCCGGCATCGTGCCAGGAATATTGATGGCTGTGACCTTGTCGCTGACCTGGGCCTTGTGTGCGCGCAAAGAGCCCGGCGCACAGGCACGCAAATTCGACAAGGCCGAGCTGGTCCGCGCATTGATCGATGGAAGCTGGGCGCTGATATTGCCGTTTGTGATCATCGGTGGAATGAAGTTCGGTATCTTTACGCCAACCGAGGCCGCTGTCGTGGCCGTCGTATATTCGCTGCTGGTGGGCGCCTTTGCGTATCGTGAACTTGACTGGCGCGCTCTGCCGCAGTTGATGCTGACGGCAGCCAAAACATCCAGCGCCGTGATGTTCCTGGTTGCCTGCGCGCTGGTCTCCGCCTGGTTGATCACGATTGCCGATATTCCGTCGCAGGCTGCGGTTCTCCTGGAGCCCTTCATGGGGGACAAGATCCTGCTGATGTTCGCGATCATGATGCTGGTGGTGATCGTCGGCACCGCGCTGGACCTCATGCCTACGGTGCTTATCCTCACGCCCATTCTCATGCCCATTGTTAAAAGCGCGGGCATCGATCCTTACTATTTCGGCGTGATGTTCGTGATGAATAACGCAATCGGCTTGCTGACGCCGCCGGTAGGCGTTGTGCTTAACGTGGTATCCGGCGTGGCCAAAGTGAGCCTGGAGAGCGTCATTCGCGGTGTCTGGCCGTTCCTCTTGGCCCAGACGCTGCTGATGTTCCTGTTCGTCTTGTTCCCCGAGCTCGTCACCGTCCCAGCTAGTTGGTTCTATTGATTTTTTCGAGGGTAGTCTAGTGATCAGTCGTTCGTCCCTGTTCTACATTAATGGCGTTTGGGTGTCGCCGCAGACCCCGATGTGGTTCGAGGTCGTGAATCCTGCGACAGAAGAAGTCGTCACGCGCCTGGCGATGGGTTGCGCCGCTGACGTTGACGAGGCGGTGCGCGCCGCGCGCGCGGCGTTCCCGGCGTTCAGTGCCCTACCTCCCCGGGATAGGCGCGCGATCTTGCAACGCGTGCTAGCCGTTTACGAACGTCGCATCGACGAGTTTATCGAGGCGATGCGTGTCGAGATGGGCGCCCCGGTGAGCTTTGCCCGCAGCATGCAGGCGGAGCGCGGTCGGGTGCACCTGAAAGAAATCATTCGCGTTCTGGAGAATTTCCCGTTTGAAGAGTTGCGTGGCGGCACGCTCTTGCGCCATCAAGGCATCGGCGTTTGCGGACTAATCACGCCTTGGAACGCGCCCGTCAACCAGATCGTCGTGAAGATCGCGCCCGCGTTGGCTGCGGGTTGCACCATCGTGCTCAAGCCGAGTGAATACTCGCCGCTAAGCGCGTTGCTATTCACCGAGGTGCTCCAGGAAGCAGGTGTGCCGCCGGGTGTGTTCAACCTGGTCAACGGCTTTGGCGATTCTGTCGGTAATGCCATCGCCTCGCATCCCGATATAGACATGGTGTCGTTCACCGGGTCCACCCGCGCGGGCATTTTGGTCGCGAAAGCGGCGGCTGAAACGGTCAAGCGCGTGACCCAGGAGCTCGGCGGCAAGTCGGCCAACGTGCTGTTGGACGATGTCGATCTGGAGGCGGCGGTGACGCGGGGCGTGTCAGCCTGCTTTGCCAACTCGGGCCAGACCTGCACGAGCCCCACACGCATGCTTGTTCCGCACAATCGCATGGACGAGGCCGCGCAGATCGCCAAGTCGGTGGCCGATCGTTTCATTCTGGGGCCGACGGACGACCCGGCGACACAGCTCGGTCCGCTGGTCAACCGGGCGCAGTTCGAGCGCGCGCAGACCTTGATTCAGCGCGGCATCGACGAAGGTGCTCATCTGGTGGCAGGGGGAACGGGACTGCCGGCCGGCATCACGCGTGGCTATTACGTTCGTCCCACGGTTTTCTCACACGTCGCGCCAGAGATGGTCATTGCGCGTGAAGAGATCTTCGGCCCGGTGTTGTCCATCATCGGTTACGCAGACGAGGAAGACGCCGTTGCGATCGCCAATGGGACGCGATATGGGCTCGCTGCCTATGTGCAATCCGGCGATCCAGAGCGCGCGCGCCGCGTGGCCCGTCTGCTTACCGCCGGCAACGTACACATTAACTATCCTGATCCGGACTATGGGGCGCCGTTTGGCGGCGTCAAGCAGTCTGGCAATGGACGAGAGTGGGGCGAATACGGGTTACGCGAGTACCTGGAAGTCTCCAGCCTCATCGGCTATGCGCCGGCGACTAAATAATATTTTTAATGAGATCCGATACGATGAATACGAGTTTCGACAAAGGCTTTGCCAACCGCAAGGCTGTGCTGGGTGCGGCGCACGTGGAAAAATCCTGGGCTAACGCTGATGACTTCAATCGGCCCATGCAAAAGCTCGTGACGGAATATTGCTGGGGAGAAGTGTGGGGAGACGAAACTCTGCCGTTCAAAACCCGCAGCATGCTGAATCTGGCAATGCTCACGGCCATGAGCCAGCATCATGAGTTGGCGGTGCACGTGCGCGGCGCCCTCAAGAACGGCGTGACCAAAGCCGAGATCGGTGCGATTTTGCGTCAGACCGGGATCTATTGTGGTGTGCCCGTGGCATTAGCTGCTTTCCGGGTTGCAACCGAGGTCATCGAGGCTTACGAGGCTGAGCATGGTGTCCAAGCCTGATTCAGAGGTTCAGGCGGGTTCGACACAGACTTTTGACTACGTGATTGTCGGGGGCGGGGCGGCGGGCTGTGTGCTGGCTGCTCGCCTGACCGAGGATCCCGATGTGAGCGTGTGTCTGCTGGAGTCGGGTTCGCCCGACCGCCATCCCCTCATCCGGATCCCGGCGGGCGTCATCAAGCTCCTGTTCAATCCGCGCCTGGCCTGGCAGTTCAAGACCCAGCCCTCGGAAGGGACGGCCGGGCGCCCGATTTTCGCGCCGCAGGGTCGGACGTTGGGTGGCTCGAGCTCGATAAACGGAATGATCTACAACCGCGGCCTCGCATCGGACTTCGATACTTGGTCGGCGATGGGTAACCCGGGCTGGGATTACGCGGGCGTCTTGCCGTACTTTCGCAAGTCGCAAAAGCGCATCGGCGGTCCGGACAGCGACTATGTCGGCCGCCACGGCGTCTTACCGGTCAGCGACAACGACTGGAAGCTGCCTCTTGTGGATGCCTTCCTGGCAGGCGTGCACGCCAAGGGCTTGCCGAAGAACCCCGACTATAACGGCGCGACGCAGTTGGGTGCGGGCTATCTGCAGCGCGTCATAGAAGGCGGGCGGCGTGTGAGCGCGGCACGGGCTTTTCTTCGACCAGCAATGAGGCGCCCTGGGCTCGCCGTGCGGACCAACGCGCATGCCACGCAGGTTCTCTTCGAGGGACGACGTGCGGTAGGCGTGCGGTTTACTTTCGGAGGACAGGCCCGCGAAGTACGGGCGCGTCGCGAGGTGATTGTCGCGGCGGGTGCCATCAATACGCCTAAACTGCTGCAGTTATCCGGCGTGGGCGACGAAAAGCTGCTGCGTAGTTTGGGCATTCCCGTGGTTCTCAACCAGCCCGCGGTCGGCGAGAATCTACAGGATCACTATGGCACACGCACGGTAGTACGCGTGCGCAACAGTCGCACGGCCAACAATCTGGCACGTTGGCCGTGGCTAGGCCTGGAGATCGGCAAGTGGTTGCTTCGCCGTCCCAGCATTCTGGGCCTTGCCTCTTCCCTGGCCTATGTATTCTGGAAAAGCGAGCCGAAGCTTGCCGAGCCCGACCTTCAGTTTGTCCTGACGCCGATCAGTTTCAAACAAGGTCAGTTTGGCGTGCTGGACGACTTTGCCGGGATGTCGATGGCCGTCTGGGTGCACCGCCCGGAGAGTCGCGGCTTTGTGCGCTTGCAATCAACCGACCCGCGCCAGGACCCGCTGATTCAACCCAACTACCTGCAGGCGCCAGCTGACCAGCGCGCGCATGTTGTCGGCGTGCGGCTGACGCGGGAGTTCCTCGGTACCGAGGAACTGAGTCGCTATGTGGCCAACGAAGAGGTGCCCGGAGCGGTCGCCCAGACGGATGAGCAGTTATTGGATTTCGCGCGGCGTTACGGCTCGACGATCTACCACTTCTGCGGTACTTGTCGCATGGGTGCGGCGGACGATCCACAGGCCGTGGTGGGACCGGATCTTCGTGTGCATGGACTGGACGGCCTGCGTGTCGTGGATGCGTCGGTCATGCCGACCGTCCCGTCGGGAAACACCTATGCGCCGACGTTGATGATCGCGGAGAAAGGCGCCGATATGATACGTGCCGCTTACCGCAAAGCCTAGGCCTTTTCCGGGATCCAGGGTTTGCAGCGCCTTGAACCGCCGACAAGCCCTCCGGCAAGACGGAGGGCTTGTTCATGGCGCGTGCGGCGCTTAACCGCGGACCGCTGCCAGGCGCATGGGCAGTGCCGCATCCTTGGCGGTTTCCAGTGACCAGACTGCCTCGATCAAGCGATCGACGTCGACGTCAGCCTGGCCATAGCCAGCCAGGTCGCGCAGCTTGTGCTCGAGTTCTGCATCGGTCAGCGGCCTGGCCAGTGACCCGCGGGGTTCAGTCACCTCGCGGCATAGCGCCGTGCCGTCCGCCAGCTCCACAATCACCTTGACTGCGTCCACGGAGAGCGCCGGATCATCTTTGAACTCGAGCAGCGACCCGAGGTGTTTTAGTAACGGATCAGCGACGGCCTCGTCCGAAAACTCGCGTAGCCCGGCGCGACCGCGTACCAGCGCCACCGCGACCGCGTGCTGCGCGCAGACCTGTGACAGCCGACCGCTGGTGATATTGGGGCGATCCGTGCGCTGGCGCAATAGCGGGTGACCCGTCAACTCGATGCGTGCAATATTGTCCCAGCCTCCGCCCGCAATTTTCGGGTCGGAGGACAAATCGAGACAGGCGTCCAGGACCGGGTTGAGCACGACGCCGCAAGGGTAGGGCTTGTAGGCATTGTTCAGCAATTCCCAGCGAGCGCCGAGATCTCCCGTGATGGCTTCCATCCGCGGATTTTCGCCGGCCACTCTGAGAAAACCGCGCTCGCCCTCAAGCGGTAGCGCCGGCCCGTCAAAGCCGTCGGCCGCCAGGTAGCCGGCCATCAGACCGTTACGCGCGGCGTTGCCGACGCTGATGCTCTTTGCGCCCGTTCCCAGGGCCTCGACCAGGCCTCCGGCCTGCACGGCGGCGATACCCAGCGCGTGCAGATTCTGCTTCTGGTCCAGGCCGAGTACATGGCTCACGGCCAGCGCGGAGCCGAACACGCCGCAGGTGGAAGTGATATGCCAACCTCGCGCATAGTGCTCGGGCGAGATGGCGTTGCCGATCCGGCAGGCTGCCTCGACGCCCACTATGAACGCGTGCAGGAGCTGCTGGCCACTGACTGGACGGGTTTGCGCCAAGGCGAACAAGCTCGGCGCGATAGGCGAGGTCGGGTGGATGATGGTCGGATGATGCGTGTCATCGAAGTCGAACACGTTCGCCGCCATGGCGTTCAGGGCGGCCGCGTTCAATGCATCAACGCGTTCCGGCCTGCCTGCGAGGCAGGCTTCGGATCCAGACGAGAAACGCGCATAAGTGCGCACCGCAATATCCAGCGACGGGGTGCGGGCGGCGGAGAGCGCCACTGCAAAAAAATTCAAGATCGCCCGTCGGGCCGCGTGCCTTACCTCCGGAGGGATGTCTTCCCATTTCGAATTGGCAACGAAACGGGATAGGCACGCGGATGGACGGTCGTGATCAGACAGAACTGCTCGATTCATGATCATTTCACTTTATGAGGACGCCATACCGCAGGGAAATAGGAAATCATGCTTGGAAGGCCAGGCACATTGAGCAGCAGGTCTTCCCGCATCCTGTGTCGGCATCGTTTCATGCTCCCGCGTCAAACCGTCGTGGTAGAGACCGTTATGACAATATTATAGAATCATTGTACGATTATAAGGACTGACGTTGACTCTCTCGTCGGGTTATGTGTTAATCGCGCCGAGTGTCAGCGTAAGCGACGCGGGTCGATCAGGACTTCAGTCCCGTGTTCACGGACAGATATCCACTCGTGAACGTATCTGCGCACCACCTAAATGATTTGTGTATTGAAACTATGACTCCGCACGCAGAGCAACAAGGCGATTTCAAGGTCCAGCGCGCAGCATCAGTACTGCGGCACAGCGTGACCGAGAGTATTCGCAATGCCATCCTGGTCGGACGATTTCGCCCGGGCGATCGTTTACCCGAACGTGAACTGTGCGAGATGACCGGCGTTAGCCGGACGCTGGTGCGGGAAGCGCTGCGGCAACTGGAATCCGAAGGCTTGATCATGGTCATCCCCCATCGTGGCCCGGTGGTGGAACGCCTCTCGCCAGAGCAGGCGCGTGGCATCTATCAGGTACGGGAAGAGCTCGAAGGATTGGCCTGTCAATTGTTCTGTGAGAACGCTACCGAAGCGCAGCTGTCCGCCCTGCGCCAGGCGTTTAAGGTGCTCAAGAAATCTCTGACCGGCGGCACCGCGCTGGAGCAGATTGCCGCGAAGAACGCCTTCTATCAACAACTGCTGGACGGCGCAGGCAACGAGGCGTTGACGACGACCCTTCGTCTGCTGAATTCCCGCGTGATGCTGCTTCGCTCCACATCGATGCAGGCTCCGGGCCGCGCCAGGCACAGCGTCGCCGAGCTTTCCGACCTGCTCGCGGCGCTCGAGGCGCGGGACGGTAAAGCGGCTCGTTCCGCCGGCAGTCTGCACGTACGCAACGCTGCTGATGTCGCGATCGGCATCTTGCAGAAATCTTCGCAGGCCGCAGGCGAGGAATAACATCCGGCGTTGTGCCCGGCATCGCCCGGATGGGCGCGGGGCGGCCCGCGATCACGACTTTACCAGCCACGCGGCGGCCCCGAGGCCGGCCCATCCATGCTCGATCCCCTTTGTATATCCGGTTCCTGATCACGGGGTCGGCCTGGCCACGTCGTTGGGTTCTGCGTGCGCGCGCGAGGTTTCCTCACCTCGCAGTTGCAGCCAAGTAGCGTATTGCTATAATACAATCCTATTGTATTTAATAATGCCCGTGTCAAGGCTGCAGGAGACATATTCTTGGATTGCCGACCCTTCAGTGTGTACGCTATCCGCTACGCTCGACATTCGGGGCGATCGGCTATTGACAACTATCTGGGCAATGTGGACTTCCACGATGCCGAGTCTGACCTGGACTATTATGTTTGGCTGCTGAAGCGGGAGGGTGAGGTCTATCTAGTCGACACGGGGTTCGGGGAGGCCGCCGCCGAACAGCGCGGCCGCGAACTGTTCATGCGTCCATCGCAAGGCCTCGGACTACTGGGCGTGCAGCCGGATCAGGTGCAGAACATCATCCTCACCCATCTGCACTATGACCATGCGGGGACGCTGGGCGATTTTCCCAATGCCATGTTTCACGTCCAGGATGCCGAGACGACTTATGCCACGGGTCGCTGTATGTGCCACGCCCCGCTGCGACATCCCTATGACGTCGAAGATATTGTCGAATATGTGCGCCGTCTCTATGCCGGTCGCGTGACATTTCACCAGGGCGCCAGCGAGTTGGCACCGGGATTGTCCTTGCATCTGGTGGGCGGCCACACCGCAGGCTTGCAGGTCGTACGTGTATGGACTCGTCGAGGCTGGGTGGTCCTGGCATCGGACGCCACCCATCTGTATGGCAACATCGGCCGCGGCATCCCTTTCCCGATTGTTCATCACGTCGGCGAGATGCTCGAAGGCTACCGCATTGTGCGCAGCCTGGCAGACTCTGAAGATCACATCATTCCAGGACATGATCCGCTAGTGATGCAGCGTTATCCCGCGCCGCATCCCGATCTGGAAGGAAAAATAGTACAACTTGACGTTGCACCCGAGGCGATGCCGTGAGTACCTTGCCTGACGCGCGACGAACCTGAATCACCTGTGCGCAAGGAAGCCCGACTGGTTGATAGTGCGCACATCGTCCCTTGAACTGAAACGCAGTGAGACATTTATGACAATGAAAGAGCACCTCGGTTTTGTCGGCATCGGACGTATGGGCGCGCCAATGGTCGATCGCCTTCTGGATGCCGGATATACGGTCACGATCTACGACACGCAGCTAGAGGCTTTGCAGCCGCTTAAGGAAAAGGGCGCGCGCATCGCCGAATCGCCCAAAGCCGTGGCTGACGCCGCCGCCACCGTACTGGTGTCATTGCCGACGCCCGACATTGTGATCAATGTCGCCCTGGGAGAAAACGGCCTGGCTCGAGGCGAGGCGGTGCGTACGGTGATTGACCTGTCCACGAGCGGTTCCGAGGCGGCGCGTACCATGGCGGAAGGCCTGGCCGCGGCTGGGATCCAGAGCGTTGACTGCCCCGTCAGCGGCGGCGTGACGGGCGCGAAGCGGGGCACGCTGGCGTTGATGGTGTCCGGTCCCCGTGCGCACTATGACCAACTGCTGGACATTCTCAACGTGCTCGGCAAGCCGGTGCACGTGGGCGAACAGCCAGGTATGGCGCAGACAATGAAGGTAATCAATAATCTGATCTCCCTAACGGCGCTCAGCATCACTTCCGAGCTGATGGTGATGGGTGTGAAGGCCGGTCTGGATCCCGACATCATGCTGCAGGTGATCAACTCGGGCTCGGGTCGCACCAACGCGTCCGAAGACAAGATTCCTCGTTTCGTGTTGACCCGCAGCTTCGATTTCGGTTTCGCGATCGGTCTATCGGCCAAGGACGTGCGACTCTGCCTCGAGGAAAGCGAGCAGCTGGGCGTGCCCTTGCGTGTCGGCGCCGCCGCGCGCCAATTGCTGAATGACGCCCGCGACAAGTTTGGAAGCGATGCAGACATGACTGAGATCATCCGGTACGTGGAAGAGGCGGCGGGTGTCGAAGTTCGTGGCAAGGCCGCGGCAGATAAAGCTTAAAGACAGTTCTGCGCACGGTGGATATTTGCGCTGCGTTGCTTGGAGCGACCGGTGCTCAAAAGCCGTCTATCCCGAGCGGCCTAGATCTCCCCAGGAGTTGCGGAGGCCGTTTGGTTAAAGTGAAGCCAGTCCGCAGCGGTGCTGGAAGTTGTCGATAGGAACGTTCTATGGCTTCAACCGACGGCCTGCCGCAGATGGATCCGAGCATGGCGTTGGTGATGGAGCCACGACATCCTTTCCAGCGTGGCCAATTCCATGGCAGCCTTGGTCTTCCAGGGTGCTCGTTTGGGATCTTCTGCATTTTGTACAAGCCGTTGACGATTTCGGCCAAGGCATGGTCGTAAGCGCGGCTGGTGCTGCCAATCCGCAGATTGATGCCAGCTTCGTTCGCCCGCACAGAATAGCAAATGGAAACGTATTGTGATCCGCAGTCCGAACGGATAAATCAGACTGTCGGATTCTGTTGGTCGGCGGTCATGCGCAGCCTGATCCAGCGCGTTCAGAATCAAGTCGGTTGTCATGCTGCTGGAGGCGCGCCAGCCCACGATTCGCTTGGCATCTGGTGTGTCCACCTTTACCCCGGCTGATTCCCTCAAAGCCGAGCCGTCGCAGCGAGCGATCTACTGTGCACCGGGTGACCGTCAAGCTTTCGCTATTCATCTGTTTCCAAACCTCGCGGCCGCCTATTACTGGATGATGCCGCTTTTCCTGGTCGAAACACGTGTTTCGAGGCGTTCTGGAGTTCCATGACACTTAGGTGAAAACCCTAGTGTTGGCTTAATCGTTGCTGAATTTGCCCGAGCGAGGAACGGATGCCGGCGAGTACGGCTGGATTTCTAGATATTATTAATAATCAATGGCTTATTGTTTGATTTCATGAGCCGGTAGTGTCGAGATCATGGGCGGGTGAGCGAGAAAACATTAGAAATCCTTATGTTTTATAGTGCAAATTTAATTGGAACCCGATTTGCTCCTATCCTAAAGTAGGTCCACCTGAATCGTCTTTTGAATGGTGAGTACATGAACGGAATCGTCAACCCCGCAGCTGCCGAAATCGAGAAGGCTGTCAGTCATATCAAGAATTTGTGTGAGACCGAGGGTGAGAACAGGGCAACGCTGCAGAAAGTCCTGGATACCATGCTGGGCATCGCCGCGCACAAAGAATGGTGGGGCGCCGAAATTTATCCGGATCCTCCGGAGGGCGAGCTGCAAGAGCGCTACCTGATCAGCGAAACGCCTGAAAAGACCTTTGCCTTGTACCTGAACGTGATGCGAACGGGCAAGAAGATCATTCCCCACAATCACACGACCTGGGCTTGTATCGCAGCCGTGGACGGTGTGGAAATGAATTATGTGTTCGAGCGCAAGGACGACGGCAGCAAGCCAGGCTATGCAAAGCTGGAGCAGGCCAAGGTCGTCGTGGTCGAGCCGGGCACGGGCATCGCGCTCATGCCGGATGACATCCATGCCGTGCGCATCGAGCAGGACGGCTTGATTCGCCACTTGCATATGTATGGCCGCGCGCTGGAAACGCTGGACAAGCGGATCGCGTTCGACATCAAGAACGACACCTATCGCCAGATGAACATCGGCATCCAGACGAAGAGATAGTGCAATGGCCAAGAATCCGGATCTCCCCACGCCAGGTCCAACGACCGCGTTGCTGCGTGCGGGGCGCCCTCACTCGGGTTGGGTGAACACCCCGGTCGCGCGGGGCAGCACCTATGTCTTCGACACGGTCGCCGAATGGCGCGACGTACGCTCGCGCCGCGACAAAGAGCGTCTGCTTTCGTACGGCTCTCGCGGCAACGACAGCACGCACGCGCTGGAAGACGCCATGGTCGAGCTCGAGGGCGGGTATCGCGCCAAGCTGTTCTCCACGGGATTGGCCGCCATCGCCGTCGTCTTCATGGCGTACCTGAAGGCGGGCGACCATGTGCTGGTCGTCGATTCCGTCTACGATCCGGCGCGCAGATTCTGCGTGGAAAGCCTGACGCGCTTGGGCATCGCACATACGTTTTACAAGCCCGACGGATCGGATCTGGAATCCAAGATCCAGCCAAATACCGCCATGATCTATGCCGAGAATCCCGGCTCGCTCCTGTATGAAATCCAGGATCTGCGCGCTTTGTCGGCATTGGCCAAGCGCCACGGCTGCGTGCTGGCTGTGGACAATACCTGGGGCTCCGGGTTCTTGCATCGACCGCTGACTCTGGGCGTCGATGTCTCCATCATCGCCGCCACCAAATACCTGGGCGGTCATTCCGACGTCATGATGGGTACGGTGGTGACCAACGAAAGCGCCTGGCCGGACCTGGACAGGGCGGCGCTGAACTTTGGCCAGACCGTCAGCGCGGATGACGCCTACTTGTTGCTCCGGGGTTTGCGCACCCTGCCGCTGCGCTTGCGCGCGCACCAGGAAAACATGCTGGCGGTGGCCGAATGGCTCAAGCGGGATGAGCGGGTGGCGCGCGTGCTGTGCCCGGCGTTCGCCGAGGGCGTCGAAAAGGAAATCTTCGAGCGTGATTTCAAGGGCAGCAACGGTTTGCTCTCCGTGGAATTCGTTCCGACGATTTCGGTGGCGCAGATGGAAGCCATGATCGATGCCTTGAAGTATTTCGGCTTGGGGGCTTCCTGGGGCGGATACGAAAGCCTGGTCATACCCATGAATGCGGCATCGGCGCGCACGCTGGCATCGTACAGCGATCACGGGCCCATGTGCCGTTTTCATGTGGGGCTGGAGGACACGGCGGACTTGATCGCGGATTTGAAAAACGCGTTCGATGCGCATCTGTCCTGAGGTATCCGGCCGTAGGGGCCCAATGAATTTACTCTGGTTGAAAAAATGAAATTGAACGATAGCAATCACGACTGCCGCGGCGTCGAGCCGGCCGTTCTCAAATCCTGGCTGCACGATGGCAAGGAGATCGCCTTGCTGGACGTGCGAGAGCACGGACTGTATGGCGAGGCGCATTTGTTTTATAGCGTCAATGTCCCGTATAGCCGGCTCGAGATCGAGGCGTTGCGCCTGGTGCCGGGCAAGGCGACGCGCATCGTCCTGTATGCCGAAGATGCGGAGGCGTCTCGCAAGGCCGCCGCCGTGCTCGCGGGACTGGGCTATGCGAATGCGCACGTGCTGGACGGGGGGATCGAGGCCTGGCGGCGGCAAGGATACGCGGTTTTCGCCGGGGTCAACTTGCCCAGCAAGACGTTTGGCGAGCTGGCCGAGCACCAATACCACACGCCGGCGATCAGCGCCCAGGAACTCAATCGCCGCATTGCCGAAGGCGAAAAACTGGTCGTGCTGGACGGCCGTCCTTTCCCCGAGTTCCAGAAAATGAGCATCCCGACAGCCATATGTTGTCCGAACGGCGAGCTTGCCTTGCGCGTACGGGATCTGGTGCCCGATGAAAAGACGCCTATCGTGATAAATTGCGCCGGCCGCACCCGCAGCATCATCGGCGCGCAGACCCTGATCAACCTGGGCGTGCCCAACCCCGTGTATGCGCTGGAAAACGGCACCCAGGGCTGGTACTTGAACGGATACACGCTCGAGCAAGGCCAGACCCGTCGCCACGGCTTCGATACGACGGAGGAAAACCTGGCGGCGGCTCGCGAGCGCGCGGCCAAGCTGGCTCGACGCCTGGGCATAGCCGGCATCGATGTCGAGGCCTATCGGGGCTTGGCGAACGAGGATGGCCGCAACACGTTCTTGTTCGACGTCTGCACGCCCGAAGAGTACAAGACGGGCACGTTCCCGGGCGCGCGCCATGCGGCCGGAGGGCAATTGATCCAGGCGACCGATCAATTCGTGGGCGTGCGCGGCGCGCGACTGGTCCTTCTCGACCGCGACGGCGTTCGCGCCCCCGTCGTGGCCAGTTGGCTCGCGCAGCTGGGGTGGGACGTTTGCTTGTTGGATGCGGGCAACGGCGCGCTGGACGCGGCGCCCGCGGCGGCTCCCGCCGTGCCGGGCACCTTGCCGCGCATCGATTCCATCCGGGTTCGCGAATTGCGCGAGGGCGGCGCGCTGCTGGTCGATATCCGGTCCAGCATGGATTACAGAAAGCAGCACATTGCGGGCGCGGGCTGGAGCATACGCAAATTGGCCACCGACGTCGTGCCGGACGACGGACAGGACATCGTGCTGCTGGCCGACGACGCCAATGTGGCCGAACTCTATGCGCGGGACATGCGCCTGCCGCAAGGCACGCGGGTCCATGTGTGCCTGGACGGGGCCAAGGCATGGCAGGAGGCGGGCTTGCCTCTGGCTTCCACGCCGGACCACCCCCCTAACTCGGAATGCATCGACTTCCTGTTCTTCGTGCACGACCGTCACGAAGGAAACAGGGAGGCCGCGCAAAGGTATCTGGACTGGGAAACCAACCTGGTCAATCAGATCGATGAACAGGAACGAGCAGCATATCGGTTCTTGTCATGAAAAGCCGCTGCTCTCGAAACGGGGCGTGATGCACAGCCCCGTTCGAATCGGCACCGGCAAGCTCCAGGTATTCGCAGATGTGAATACCCAAGTATTGAAGAAACCCATCCAACACGGAGAGACGCACCCATGAAGAAATCAGCTTTGATCGCAACGCTGGCTACGACCGCAATCGGCGTGGCGGCCTTGGCCCATGTGCCCGCCGCCCAGGCTCGCGACATGAAAACCATACAAGAGACCAAGACCCTGATCTGCGGCACGCAAAATGCCAGCCCTCCCTACGCGTTCCAGGATCCCGCCACGCGCACCTTCGTCGGCTACGACGTGGACATGTGCAAGGCGGTCGCGGACGGCCTGGGCCTGAAGTTCGAGCACAAGGCCATGTCCACGGAAGCGCGGATTCCCGAGCTTCGAACAGGCCGTATCGATATGCTGGCGGCCTCCATGGCCTACCTGCCCGAGCGCGCGGAGCAGGTGGATTATTCCTTGCAGTATCTGCAGGGCAGCATCAAGATCCTGGTGCGTAAAGACGCCAACATCAATAGCTTGGCCGACCTGGACGGCAAGCGGGTTTGCGCCAGCAAGGGCTCCAGTTCCGCCGCCATCGCCGCGCGTGTCCTGCCAAAAGCCCAGATGGTCAGCTATCAGGATTTGAACACCTGCTACCTGGGGTTGCAGAACGGCAAGGTCGACGCCATGAGCGGCGGCGAGCTCGTGCTCAAGCGGTTTGCCGTTGATTCCAAGAAAGCCGGCGCCGAGGCCGTGCTGATCGACGAGCCTATCTATACCGAGCGTATCGGCCTGGCCGTCGGCAAAGGCAATACCGAGTTGCTGGAAGCGGTGAATGAACAGCTCGTCAAACTGGACAAGGACGGTACGATCGATCGCCTTTATGAAAAGTGGCTGGGTAAAGAGTCCATCTATGAACTGACGCGTCAGTTCAAGGTCGAGCCTGTCGCTCCGTCCAATTAAAGACCGGGAGTAGCGCGGGACACGGCGTTGCGGTGTCCCGCGCGGTGTGCACTATGAATATAGATATCACTTTTTTGTTGCAGGGGCAATATGGGTCTTTGTTGCTCAACGGGCTGCTGACGACGTTTGCCTTGTTCGGCTCGGCATGGATCCTGGGTATGGCGGTCGCCGTACTGATCGTGGTTTTGCGCGCGATCCCTTTCAAGCCGCTGGACGCATTCATGGCGTTGTTCGTCGAGTACCACCGCAACGTTCCCACCGTAGTGCAGATTCTGGTCTGGTTTTTCGGTGTTCCCGAGATTTTGCCTGCCGACGTCAGGGCGTATGTGAATAGCGGCAACAGCGAGTTCATGTTCGCGACGATCGCTCTGGCATTGAACGTCAGCGCCTACTGGTCCCAAGATATTCGTTCCGGGCTGCGGGCCATACCTGCGGGTCAGATCGAGGCGGCCCGCTCCATAGGCTTGTCCTTCGTCCAGGCCATGCGCTACGTTTCGTTGCCGCAGGCCATGCGCATCAGTGTTCCGCCGTTGTTGAATCGCTCGCTGATCCTGTTCAAGGACACCAGCCTGGCCATGGTCATCGGCGTGACGGAGCTGACGTATCAGACCAAGGCCATCGACAACCTGACGTTCCGCACGTTCGATGTACTGGCCTTTGGCACCATGGTTTACTTGATTTGCTCGTTGACCATCATGTTTGTGGGACGATGCATCGAAAGGCGTTATCCGTCGCCATACAAGGGGTAGAGCATGATAGAACTTATCCAGAAGTATGGAGTGATGCTGCTGGTGGGGTCCTGGCCTCACGGCCAGATAGGCGGCCTGGCCGCCACGCTGATCCTGGCCTTCCTGGGGCTGGCCCTGGCATTTCCGATTGCGATTCTTCTGGGATTCGCGCGCATCAGCCACTTCAAGGTGCTGCGTGGAGTCGTCGCCGGCTGGGTCGTGATCCTGCGCGGCATCCCGCTGATCATGCTGATCTTCTGGGCGTATTTCGTCGTACCCCTGATTACGGGCATGAGCGTTTCGGTCTTCGTCACCTGCCTGGTCGCCATCATTCTGTACGAGAGCGCCTTTCTTGCGGAAATCGTGCGAGCCGGCCTGCAGGGCTTGCCGCGCGGGCAAATGGAGGCGGCCAGGGCGAGCGGCCTGTCGTACTGGCAAAGCATGCGTTACGTCATTTTGCCGCAAGCCTTGGTCAACATGATCCCCTCGCTGGTCAACCAGTTCGTGTCCACGATCAAGGCGACGTCCATCGTCTACATCATCGGAATGGAAGAGCTGACGTTTGCCGCGCAGCAGATCAACAGTATCGAGCTGACGAATGCCTTGCAAACCTATCTCATACTCGCCGGTATTTATTTTATTGTCTGCCTGGCGCTCTCATATGCGGCTCGCTTGCTGGAAGCTCGTATCCAGAAACGGCGCGCGGGCCTGGCCTAGGAGTCTACGATGATCAAGTTGGAAAAAGTAAACAAGTGGTATGGCGATTACCATGCCTTGAACGATGTGACCGGCAGCGTCGCCAAAGGCGAGGTCGTGGTGGTGTGCGGGCCGTCGGGATCCGGCAAATCCACCATGATACGCACCCTGAATCGCCTGGAAGAGATTCAAAAGGGCGATATCCAGATCAGCGGAAAGAGCATTTACGGTCCCGGCGTCGACATCAACAAGCTGCGGGCGTCGATAGGCTTCGTGTTCCAGCAGTTCAATCTCTTTCCACACTATTCGGTGCGCGACAACATTACTTTGTCCGCGCGCAAGGTGGGCGGCATGAGTGTGGCGCAAGCCAATGCGCTGGCCGAAGACTTGCTGAACAAGGTCGGTTTGAGCCATAAGATAGACGCCATGCCGGCCAATCTGTCGGGCGGCCAGCAGCAGCGTGTCGCCATTGCGCGGGCGCTGGCGCAGCGTCCGCCGCTGATCTTGTTCGACGAGCCGACCAGCGCCCTGGACCCGGAAATGGTGGGTGAAGTGCTGGCCGTGATGAAGCAGCTTGCCTCCGAGGGCATGACCATGGTGGTCGTGACCCACGAAATGGGGTTTGCGCGCGACGTCGCGGACCGGATCTGGTTCATGGATGCCGGAGAGATTCTGGAGGACACGACGCCTCAGGAATTCTTCACCGCGCCCCGCCATCCCCGTTCCCGAAAATTCCTGGAAGACATCCTACAGCGCTCGGTGGTGTAGGCGGCGGCGACGTCCGATCAGACGGGGTCCGGATCGCTCAAAGACCGGCGCCCCGTCAAGCCCAGGTTGATCTTGATCATGTTGTAGACGCGGCGTGCCAGCCCTTGATTGTCCGGACGTATCCAAAGGTGGTAGCGGACGTCGGGCAAGGGCGGCATGCCGTCTTTTTCTCCCAATACCCGCATGTCCGGCCCCAACATCTCGACGCTGCGGGCGGTGACGCCCAGCCGGGCGCGCAGGGCGGCCTTGATGCCCACGAGATTGGGCGCCGCGTAATGCGCATGCCAGGGAATTCCCGCTTTCTCCAGCGCCTCCAGCGCGTAGCGGCGAAAGATGCTGCGCTCGTCCACGATGATGAGGGGGATCGGCAGGTTGATGTTGTGGATGTAGTCCGCCGCGCATAGCCATACGGTGGGCGAGGTGCGCAAGACGACGCCTTCCAGTTCCGGATCGAAACGCGTGGAAATGGTCAGGTCGATTTCGCCGTTGCGCAGCGCCGGCATGAGATCCGGGCTTCGGGCCACGCGGATTTCGATGTTGATCTGCGACGACGACTGGGCGATCTGGGTGAGCAGCGGCGGCAGTATCGTTTCCGCCACCTCGTGCGGGGAGCCGATGCGCAGGACGCCTTCCAGCTGCGCGTCTTCCATGGCCCGCAGCGCCTCGTCGTTGATGGTGAGCATGTGCCGCGCATAGCGGACCAGCTTTTCCCCCTGGGCCGAAAGGCGCTTGTTGCGTCCCTGCTTTTCGAACAGGGGGACGCCCACCAGCTGTTCGAGCCGCTGCATTTTCTGCGTAACGGCCGATTGGGTTTTATGCAGATGCTCCGCCGCCGTGGCAAAGGTTTCGTACTCGGAAATCGCAACCAGCGTCTGCAGGGCATCCAGATCGAGAGTGCGCAATGCCGTATACCTGAATGTTGTAATGACGTTCGATTAGAGCATTATGCCGCAGGATGGGGCAACCGCCCACGGCATGCCGCTCGCGCCTGGGCGCCGGTCGGCATTTCAGGGCCTGGCGGGCGGCCTGTGCTTGTGCAGGACCAGATCGGGGGTAAGGTCTTCGCAACGGTTCACGCCCATCATCGCCATGTTCCGGTCCACTTCTTCTTTCAGCAGGTGGATGGCGTGGCCGACGCCGGCTTCGCCCGCCACGGCCGCCGCAAAGTTGAAGGGGCGTCCCACGAACACCAGGCGCGCGCCCAGGGCCTGGGCCTTGAGCACGTCGGACCCGCGCCGAAAGCCGCTGTCTATCATCACGGGGTAATCGCCGCCCGCGGCCTTGACGACCTCGGGCAGGATGCGCATCGGAGAAGGCGTGCCGTCCAGCTGGCGGCCGCCGTGGTTGGACAGGATGATGCCGTCCGCGCCCAGCCGGCGGGCCAGCAGCGCGTCTTCCACGCTCAGTATGCCTTTGATGACCAGGTTGCCTTTCCATTCCCGGCGGATGATTTCCAGGTGGTCCCAGCTCAGGTGGTCGCGCGCGGAGAAATCCCGCAACACGTTCGAAGACAGGACGGGGGCGCCGCGCGTGGCGAAGGAGTTCTCGAAATGGGGCATGCCATGCTTGCCCAGGGTGCGAAGGAAAGTGCTCAGCAGCCAGCGCGGCCGCGTCAGCCCGTCCCAGCATAGCCGGACGCTTGGCCGCAAAGGCGTGGAAAAGCCCGCGCGGATGTTGTTTTCCCGATTGGCGGGCACGGGAATATCGACGGTGATGACCAGGGTGCGGTAGCCGGCGCGCGCCACGCGCGCGAGCAGCGCCCGGATCCGATCGGTATCGCCCGGCAGGTAGGCCTGAAACCAGGTGCCCGGCGCAGCCTGCGCCACGTCCTCCAGGGGGATCAGCGACGTCCCGCTCATGATGGATGCGATGCCCGCGGCTTTGGCCGCGCGCGCCAGCACGATGTCGCCGCGATACGTGGACAGGGCGTTGATGCCCATGGGCGCGATGCCGAAGGGAGCCGAAAAGCGCTGGCCGAATACATCGACGGTTTGCTGGCGTTGCGAAACGTCTCGGAGCACACGGGTCAGCAGCGCATAGTCATTGAATACGGCGCGATTGTCGTCGTGGCTGCTGTTGTCTTCCGCCGCGCCTTTGATATAGCCGAATATCGGGCGCGGAAGCGCGCCGCGGGCCCGGGTCTCGAAATCGTGCAGGCTGAGTATGCGCTTGAGCGCGCGCGGCGGCGTTTGGGACGATGAGGCGGACCGGCGGTCGGCGCCGGCGCGCGAGAGAGTCGTGGTCATGAGCGGGATTTCCGAAAGCAACGGAAACGATTTTAGATAGCCTGGAAATCATAAGAAAGCGATAATATTTGAATTTAGTCATTCGAAAAAAGCGAACAAGATGCCGGTGCCCACGCTCAAGCAAATGGAAGCCTTTTACTGGGCCGCAACGTCCGCGAACTTCGCCGTTGCGGCGCGGAGATTGCATCTGTCGACCTCGTCCTTGTCCAAGCGCATCAGCGAGCTGGAGCAGGCCGTGGGGCGCAGCGTATTCGACCGCGGCGGCCACAGGGCCGTCCTGACAGAGGACGGCCACGCGCTGTTGCCGGCGGTCGTGCGCGTCCTGGACTCGGTCGCCGCGTTGCAAGGCACGTTCGCCAAGGGCCGGGGCCTGACCGGCCGCGTCCGGTTCGGCGTGGGCGAGCTTTCCGCCCTGACGTGGCTGCCCCGCTTTATCGCGGCGGCAAGCCGCGCGCACACGCAGCTGCGCTTGGAGCCCTATGTGGACGTCGGGGCCGTGCTCGAAGACGGGGTCGAAGCCGGCGAGCTGGACTTCGCCGTGGTGGCCAATCGGTCGTCCAGCCCGGACGTCGTTTCACAGTGGGTGGCCGATGCGCGCTTCGTATGGGTGGCGCATCGGGACCTGGCGGGCGAAGAGCGCCGCCTGACGCCGGACTTGCTGGCTCGGCACACCTTGGTCACCTTGCCCGCGGGCGCGGGCACGACGCGGATCCTGGACGAATGGCTGCTGGCGCACCGGCTCGACGACTTTCGCCGGATCGCCTGCAACAACTGGATGGCCGTCGCCGGCATGCTGCGCGAAAGCGTGGGCATCGGCTTGTTGCCGGAAGGCTGGACACGGGGCGGGGAAGAGCGCGAACTCGTACGCCTGGACAGCGACCCGCCGCTATCGGCGCTTCGCTATGCGTTCCAATGGCGGCGTGGCGACACGCGGGGAATGATTCCCGCCATGCAGGAGCTGGTGCGTCAAAAAATAGACTTCTCGACGATGAGCGCGTAGGTTTTATTGCGCGCCCGTCGCGTGCAGGATATAGGCGGTGATGGCATCCATGGACTCGTCATCCAGAGAGTCTGCAAAGGATGGCATTACGCCTATGCCCTCTTGCAGCGCTTTCTTGATGCGTTCGGCATCGGGCTTGAGTTCGTCTAGGTCTGGACCGATCGTGCCCTCCGCGCCCGCATCGCTCAGGGCATGACATACTGAACAGGCGGGTACCGCCTCCGACATGAACAGGGTTTTACCTCTTTCCAGCTGTTCCGGATCGGCATCGGCGCTACCCGCCCAACAGGATCCTGCCAGGCTGATCAATAATAATCCCGCCATTCCAGGCAAGGCTGATGGCCTCATTTTCTTCCTTTGAGTCAGGCGACCTTGATCACCACCATGTGATCGCGCCAACTATTATTGAGGTAGCCGCGGTTGTTCTCGCGGCGCTCTTCCGGTTGGGTGTCCCCCGCTTCGTTGGTGGCGCGGCAGGCCAGCTCATGCGTGCCGGGCGCCAGGTCAGCCGAAAAAATGAATTCACGCCAGGCGTACTTGCCCAGATCAGGTCCCACGAACTCCGCTTTCTGCCAGTCTTTGCCGCCGTTGACCGATACTTCAACGGACTTGGCCGCCGTCATACCCCCCATGGCGACGCCGCTGATCAACACCTTGCCGGCCTTGACGGTCTGGTCGGGGTCGGATGGAGTATTGATCCAGGACTTGACGGGCATTTCCCATATGGATTCGTCATCGGGACTGGGTTTGGCGCCGACCGGAGTCCAGCGATAGCTGCTTTGCTGGATCTTGGCCGGCGATTGTTCTTTCGTGAACGCCAGGTGCTTGATGTATTTGATGGAGTTCACGCCCGTATACCCCGGGACAATGATGCGCAAGGGGCCGCCGTGCGCCAAGGACAGGGGTTCGCCGTTAAGTTCCCAGGCCAGAATCGCGTCTTCGATCGCGGAAATCGGCACCGAACGTTCGACCTTGATGGTATTGGGATCCAGGCCCGCCGGGATATCCTCGCCGCCCGTGCTGGTCATGTAGACCATGCCGTCGGCCATGCCGCCCGCCGCTTCTAGCACGGCCTTGACGGGTACGCCCGTAAAGATGACGCACCCGGCGGCACCCACTGTCCATTGCGTGCCGCTGGGTTTATGCGGAAACCAGGCGCGGCCGTTGCCCGAGCATTGCAAGACCATGGGCACGGCCGTATGGCCCATGGCTTTGAGTTCGGCCACGGTGAAGCTGCGCGGCTTGGCCACGCCGCTGACTTCCAGCGTCCAGCTATCGGGGTCTTTCACCTGCGAGCCATCTTTCGGCGGCGCAACGTTGTTCCGGACGAACAGGCGGTCGGAGGGCGTGATGACGCTGTTGCCGAATGCGGTGCGCTTGGTTTCTATCGTGTTGGAACTGTGAACAATCAGAGTGTCCGGGTTTTTCCAGCTGGCATAGTCGGGCAAGGGTTTGACGGCCGGTCCGGTTGCCGCACCGGGATCGGCGCCTCCGGTATCGGCTCGGGCGATGCCGCCCAATCCGGCCAACGCCATTACTCCGCCGGTTGAGGCAAGCATGCGGCGGCGTCCCGCATTTCTGAGTTCTTCCATGTCAGTCTCCTCGTTCGATTGATCAATAGCCAAGCAAATTGAAACGGCAGGACCAGACTCTTTTGTTGTATGCATTTATAGAAGTCGTCAAGCCATTATACGCCTGGTGCGGTTGAATATAGCTTGAAGTGATAAAAGGCTTGGCTGTCTACTGTTCAACCCGCCGTCGCGCATCGTGGCTGCCCCGCTTTATCGCGGCGGCAAATAGATTTTTCGAGATTAGGCGCATAAGGGGTATCGCGCGGGCATGGCTCATGCCGGCGAATCCCGTGTCTCATGCAAATAGTCGTTGCCGTTGCTTTATGCGTCTATTGACAGGGCGTTTACTTGTTGTTTCAATATGGATACTTTACGCTATGCGCTTGGCTGAGCAAGCATAACGATTTCGCTGGTCGTCAACGCCGATAACGCGATGATCCGGACGCCGCCGATTTTGTTCATGTTCTCGATACTGCTGCAGTGTTCAAAGGGGCTGGAAAATGGGAAACGCGGCTGTTATTTCGGCGGTTGTTGCTTTCAGTCTGACCGCATGCGCATCGGGGCAGGGATCCGGGGCGTCGTCGGCCAAAACGTCTTGCAAGAAAACGAATGAGCAAGAGATTGCGGCGCTGTTCGACCGATGGAACGATTCACTGCGTACCGGCGATCCCCGCAAAGTGGCCGCCAATTACGCGCAACGCTCCGTCCTTCTTCCCACCCTGTCGAACAAGCCGCGCCTGAATCCAGCCGACAAGGAAGAGTACTTCCATAACTTTTTGATGGGCAAGCCCGTCGGGAAGATCGATTCGAGAACCATCATGTTCGATTGCAACTCCGCCATCGACACGGGCCTGTATACCTTCACTCTTGGCGCCGACGGATCGTCGGTCAGAGCGCGCTACACCTATACCTATGGCTGGGACGGCAAGCAGTGGCTGATCACCAGCCATCACTCGTCGCTGATGCCCGAAACCGCGGTAATCCCGGCATCCGAGCGCCCGTTCAGCCGTCGCGCATCGCCTTCGCGATGACCGGATGGCCGCGTCGTTCGAGCTCGTCCGCGGCGCTGAGACGATCGCGCTCTTCCCTGTTCTGGCTAAGCTTGGATTTGCCGACGATGCGGGTGATGTCTATCTCGATGCCCACGATGGCCCGCAGCATGGCGTCGATGTAGTCTTCGGGCGCGTCGCCCATGCGCCAGGGGCGCTGCGCGCCGGTTTGCGCCTCGTGGGTCCGGGTAAGCCGGGCGACGACGCCGCGCACGTAGTTTTTCTCGTCGCGTATCCTGATCTTGCCGTGCACGTTCACGACCTGGTAATTCCAGGTGGGAACCTGCCGGTGGGTTTCGTGCTTGCTGGGATACCAGTTGGGTGAAATGTAGGCATCCACGGCGCGAAAAACGACCAGTACCGGTTCCTCGTCGCCGACGTCCTGCCATACCGGGTTGGCGCGTGCGACATGTCCGCGCAGCGTCCCGAGCCGTCCCGCGGTTTCGTCCAGCTCGAACGGAAGCGGGTTGGCGTCCAGCCCGTTCGTCCCATGCGTCACCAGCGCGCCCAGCGGATTATGCCGGATCAGGCGCCGGAGCTCTTCCGGCCGGGTTTCCGCAAAATACGAAGGTAGATACATGGGGCGTCCCGTCTGCGTGTCTGCCTATGCGCCGAAACGGCGGATAGTCCGGTTCGAGCCGGCTTGGCGGCTGGAGCCGAAAGCCCGCGCCGCGGCTAGTGAGCCTGCCGGCTTGCGCGCTGCATGGCTTGTGCCGCCAGGAAAAGCACGACCCCGATCGCCAGGAATATCCAGGAGGCGGTGAAAATGGCGACGAGTCCCAGCGCGATCGCGGCCAGCGATCCGATGAGCAACACGCTGGTGCGCGGGCTAAGTATCGCACCCAGTGCGATGCCGATGAGTATGGCGGATAGAATCTGAATGATGTAGTGCATGGAGGCTCCTTTTTTCTCATTGAAGTCTGCAGGCGGCGCGGACGTGGTCCGCGCCGTCGTCCATACAGGACCGCCCGAGTGTATCATCGTCTTGTATTGCCGGCCTTATCGGTCGCTTGAAACCGTATATTCCGTATTTATCCGTTTTTTCGCAAGCTCTTTTGGCGGATTGCCGCCTTGTCGCACGCAACAATGACTTCATTTCTTCAACGCCTGACGGCGGAACTGGGCCCGGACATAGTGATTGCCGATCCGGCCGATATCGAACCCTGGCTGACGGATTGGCGCGGGGTCTACAAGGGCCGGGCCCAGGCCGTCGTGCGTCCCCTTACGGTAGAGCAGGTGTCGCGGTGCTTGAGTCTGTGCAACGAGCACAAGGCGCCGGTCGTGCCGCGCGGCGGCAATACCGGGCTGTGCGGCGGCGCAACGCCGGGGGATGCGTCCGGCAACGTCATCGTGTCCCTGGACAGGATGAACACCATCCGGTCGATAGACACGATAGCCAATACGATGGTGGCGGATGCCGGTTGCATACTGGGCAATTTGCGTCGCGCCGCCGCGGAACAGGACCGTTTGTTGCCGGTCAGCCTGGCCGCCGAGGATACGTCGCAGATAGGCGGCAACGTGGCGACCAACGCGGGGGGAGTGAACGTGGTGCGCTACGGGATGACGCGCGAGCTCGTGCTGGGGATCGAAGCCGTCCTGCCCGACGGCCGGGTCTTCGACGGTTTGCAGACGCTGCGCAAGGACAATACCGGCTACGACCTGAAGCAGTTGCTGATTGGCTCCGAGGGCACGCTGGGCATCGTCACCGGCGTGGCGTTGCGCCTGCATGCGGCCACGCATGTGCGTTCCGTGGTGCTGGTGGCGGTCGAATCCGCCCAACAGGCCCTGGAGCTGTTCCGTTCGATGTTCGGCGCGTGCGGTCCTCGCTTGCAGGCTTTCGAGTTTTTCACCGACGCCTGCCTGGACCTGGTCCTCACGCACGTCGAAGGGATGCAGCAGCCCTTTGCCGATCGCCATCCCGCTTATGTGCTGATCGAGCTGGCGGATACCGATGACGAACAGGGCCTGAACGCCTTGCTGGAATCCGTGATCGGCCGGGCGCTGGAGCAGGGGCTGTGTGCCGATGCGGTGGTATCGGCGACGCTGAGCCAGCTGCAGGCGCTATGGCGTTTGCGCGAGGAAATCTCCGAAGCGCAGCGCATAGACGGGCCGCACTTGAAGCACGATATTTCCCTGCCCATCGAACGCATCCCCGAGTTCCTGGAAACGGCGCGGCAGCGCCTGGGCAGGGTGTCGAAGGATTGCCGATTGTTCGTTTTCGGCCATTTCGGCGACGGCAATCTTCATTACAACGTATCGCGGCCGGCCGGCGCCGAGAAGGATTGGGCGGCGCGGAACGAGACGCCGATCGCCGATGCGGTATTCGACGAAGTGATGCGCTATGGCGGCAGCATCAGCGCCGAGCACGGCATCGGCCAGCTCAAGCGCCACGCTTTTCTGCATCACAAAGCCCCCCTGCAGCTGGCGCTGATGAGGCAAATCAAGCAGGTCTTCGATCCCAACGGCATCATGAATCCGGGCAAATTGCTGTAGGCCCGGTTTTACCCGTCGCGCCCGGCCCCGGCCGTCCGAGCCGAGGCCGTTCCCTTTTGCGGAAGGCGGTATCAGCCGCGCAGAATCCGCTCCACGGCCAGGCCGACGTCCAGGATGTGCCGGTCGGCGGCGCGCGCGCCCGCGATCATCAGTCCAACCGGAGCTTGGCCTTGCGGATGGCAGGGCATGGACAAGGCGCATCCGTCCAGGAAGTTGATCAGGGTGGGGTTGCGCAGGATCAGTCCGTTGGCGGCGAAATAGGCTTCGTCCGAAGCCTGCAGTTCCGCGATGGACGGCGCGGTGACCGGCACCGTCGGCATCAGCAGCGCGTCGAACTGCTCCATGCGTTTTTCGACACCGGCGATCCAGGCGGCGCGGGCCTCCAGGACCTCGATGTAGTCGGAGGCGCTCATGTCCTTGCCGCGCAGGATCCGCGACGAGACGCGCGGATCATAGGCGCTTGCGTCTTGCTCCAGCCTGCCCCGATGCAAGTGCCATGCTTCGGAGCAGGTGAAACCGCCCTTGCGGTTGATGTGCGCCAATTGATCGAACTCGGGAACGTCGATGTCCTGGACCTGGGCGCCGGCCCGCTCCAGCCGCTCCAGCGTCGCGGCGAATACCCGGCGCACGTGATCGTCGGCGCCGTCCAGCACGACCGAGGCGGGTACCGCGAAGCGCAGCCGGCCGGCGGGGGGCGCCGTCGGCGCGACGTAGGGCTGGCCGCTCAGCACGGCGTCCAGGATCGCGCAGCAGGTGACGGACGCGGCAAGAGGGCCGATGGAATCCAGCGTGGTCGACAGCGGAAACGAACCTTCGGAAGGAACGCGGCTGGCGGTGGGCTTGAAGCCGGTCAGTCCGCAAAAGGCGGAAGGAATGCGCACGGACCCGCCGGTGTCGGTGCCGATGGCGGCCACCGACATGCCGTCGGCGACCGATACCCCCGCGCCGGATGACGATCCGCCTGGAATGCGGCCGGTCTGCCGGTCCCAGGGACTGCTTGGCGTGCCGTAGTGCGGGTTCAGGCCCAGGCCCGAGAAGGCGAATTCGGTCATGTTGGTGCGGCCGACGATGACCGCTCCGGCTTCGAGCAGGCGCCGCACGATGGCGGCGTGGCGCGTCGCGGGCGCGGCGTCCTTCAGGACGACGGAACCTGCCAGCGTCGTTTCGCCGGCGACGTCGAACAAGTCCTTGATCGACACGGGCAGGCCGTCGATGGGCGAGCGCCGCAGTCCGGATTCGCGCAGGATGTCCGATGCTTTCGCGGCGCTGCGGGCCTGCTCGGCATAAGTCTTGGTAAACGCGCGCCGGCCTTCCCCCGCGGGATCCGCGATACGGGCAAGCGCTTGTTCGGTCAGCTCGACCGAGCTCGTCAGGCCCTGGTCGAGCCGGGTTTGCAGTTCAGCGATGGTGGGCGGCATGGCTAAGCGATCTCGGGTAGGACGTCCAGGATGTATTCGTGCTTAATGCTGCGGCTCAGGACGGGATCGTGCAGTTCCATTTCGAAGCCCGGGGAAGGACGGATGCCGCCGATGGCGCCGACCGTGCCGCAGGTCATGCCCGCGGCCGCGGGCATGCGGTCCTGGCCGAAATGGTCCTTGAGCAGATCCTGCGGATTGACCAGCGAGCTCAAGGGGCCTTCCTGATACAGCACTTTCTTGCCGTTTTCCTGTATCCATGAACGCAGGATCAGCTGGTCCCAGTGACCGGAGACGTCCTCGAAGCGCCAGGCGTCACGCGCGACCGGCTTGACGCACAACTGCTTGGACAGGGCCACGCTGTGCGATTCCAGCTCGCGGTCCGTATGGTCCGATGCCAGGCTCACGCAGGTTGCGCCGTCCGCCGAGAAAAGGAAGACCTCCGCCTCGCCGGACGAGCCGTCGCCCACGACCTGCACGGTGCGGTCCTGGATCAACTGGTTGGCCGCGACGCGGTAGAAAAGGGGCACCGCGCTCGGACGGGGAACCCCGATGGCGGCGAGCTCTTCGATATGGTGCTCGATGGCTTCGCGGTCGCGGCCGGCCCAGCCGGCCACGATGCAGGTGGTGATGTCAACGCTGATTGAACGGCTCGCGTTGTCTTGATGCAGGTTGAAGGCAAGTTTCATGTTCGGAGCACCGATTATTGATTGAACAGGTTCGGCAGGAAAAGCACGATGCTGGGAAAGAAGGCCAATATGGCGATCAGGATCAGCATGGTCGGCACGAACGGCAGGGAACCGATCATTACGTCGTTCAGGCTACCGCTTTTGCGCAGGCTTTGCACGACGAACAAGTTCAGGCCGACCGGCGGCGTGATCAGCGCGGCTTCGACCAGGATGATAATGATGATGCCCAGCCAGATGGGATCATAGCCCAGGGCGAACATGATGGGCGCGACGATGGGGATCGTGGTGATCATCATCGACAGGGTTTCCATGAAGCAGCCCAGGACCAGGTAGAAGATCACCAGAGCGACCAGCATCCAGGCCGGCGACACGCCCAGCTCCGTAATGGTGTTGGTCAGTGCCGTCGTCAAGCCGGTGGCCGACATGATGAAATTCATGAAGGCGGCGCCGATGACGATCAGCATGATCATGGCGCTGGCCTTCATGGTGCCTTCCAGCGCCTCGCGCAGCATGGAGAACGTCAGCCGCCGCATGCACGCCGCCAGGATCAGCGCGCCCACGACGCCCAGAGCGGCCGCTTCCGTGGGCGTGGCGATGCCCGCATAGATGGAGCCGACCACCAGCAGGAAGATGCCCATGGGCGGAATCAGGTGAACCAGCGCGGCCACGCGCTGGCCCCACGTCGCCTGGATTTTCTTGCCGCCCCACTCGGGCTTGACGACGCAGGCCAGGGCGATGATGCCCATGAACAGCAGCGCCAGCAACAGGCCCGGCACGATGCCGGCCAGGTAGAGCTTGGGCACGGAGGTATTGGTCAGGACGCCGTATATGACCAGGTTGATGGAAGGCGGCAGCAGGATGCCCAGCGTTCCGCCGGCGGCCAGGCTGCCCAGGAACAGGGATTCGTTGTAGTTGTTCTTGGCGATCTGGGGAATCGCGACTGTGCCGACGGTCGCCGCGGTTGCGACACTGGAGCCCGAGGTGGCGGAAAACAGCGTGCTGGCGCCGATGTTGGCGTGCATCAGGCCGCCGGGCAACCAGGAAAGCCACAAGCTCATGGCCGAATACATCTTTTCGGCGAGGCCCGAGCGCAGCAGGATTTCGCCCAGCATGATGAACAGCGGAATGGCGACCAGCAGGAACTCATTGCTGGTGGCCCACGCGATCTCGCCGATGGCGCGCGTCAGCGGCAGCATGGAATACAACGGATCCAAGATCAGGCCCAGCAAGCCCAGCGCGGCGCCGACGGGAATACTCAGCCCGAGCAGGGCGAACAAGAGAATGAGGGTGGTGGCGATCATGCGGATTCTCCTTGGACCATGCGCTTGCCGGCTTCGGCTTCCTCACTGGCTTCTTCCTGCGCGCTGCGTATGCCGCAAATTTCGCTGACGGTTTTCAGGTCGCCGGTGACGAGCGCGATCGAGGAGCGCAGCAGCATCAGCGCAAGGACCACGCACAGCCATATCAAGCCCGCCACCCACATGTACTGAGGTATCCACAGCGGGGTGGCCAAGATGGTGTTCGCCGTGGAGTTGTTGGCCCAGGACAGCGCGGCCACATCGATGGCGTATCGGGTCAGGAACACGATGAACACACCCAGTCCGACAAGGCTCAGCCAGTCGAGCACGGCGGCGATGCGCACGGGCAGCAATTGGTAAACGGCGTCGATCCGTATGTTGGCTCGATTCAAGGCCACGAAGGACAAGGCCCACGAGATGCTGATCGCAAACGCGTAGCCGGACAGTTCGTCGGAGCCGCCCAGATAGAAGCCCAGAAACTTGCGGCTGATTACGTCGACCGCGACATAGATGGCGCTGGCCAGGGTCATGGCGCCGGCTATCCAGATAGCCAGGCGGGATAAAGTATGGGCGCCTCGAAACAGGCATCCCATCGACGTGTATCGGCTTGATGGAGTCATGGTGTGGTCCTGGTGTAGAAGGTACAACGGCTACCGGATCCGGTAGCCGCTTGATCCATGCCGCGCTTACTTCTTCGCGACGATGTTCAGTTCTTTGCCTATCGTGTCGTTGAAGTCCTGGACGCATTCGGCCGAGCAGCGTGCCGCCCATTTCGGCACGACGGTTTCCGCCGTGATTTTCTTGAGCAGTTCGCGGTCGGCGTCGGTGGGCTCGACCAGCTTCATCTTGCCCTTGACGGCTTCGGTGCATGCCTCGGCCCCCGTGTTGCAGTCATACCCCAGCTGCGTTTCCTTGGCGGCGGCATCCCAGATCTCGTTGATCATCACGCGCACGTTCTTGGCGATGAATTCCTGGACCTTGGGATCGAGCTTGTTCCACAGGTTCAGGTTGGCGGCGTGGATCTGCTGGTTCCAGTTGATGGGCAGCGTGTACAAGTGCGTGCTGACTTCGTACCATTTGGCCGAATAGCCCGACATGGAGCCGGTGATCGCGCAGTCCACCACCCCGTTCTGCAGGGCGGGCACGACGTCGCCGAAGGGCAGGGTCACGCTGGTGCCGCCCAGGGCCTGGATGAACTCGCCGGTCGTGCGGCTGCTGGTGCGTACTTTCTTGCCTTTGATGTCCGCCAGTTCGTTTACCGGCGTATTGCAGAAGAGAACCTGCGCGGGATAGGTGGAAATGCCCAGGACCTTGATGTTGTTCTTGTCGTAGAACTTGGCGTAGACGGGCTCGAAGGCGTCGGTCACGACGCGCGCGGTCTGGACGTCCGGGGCCAGGCCGGCCAGGTCGATGGCTTCGTTGATCGGGTTGTCGCTAGCGAAGTAGGCCAGCGTCGCCGTGCCGAACGGTATGACGCCTTGGCCGATCAGGCGCAGCACTTCGGGGCCTTTCAGGCCCATTTCGTTAAAGCCCTTGATGGCGGCGGTAACCTGCCCTTCGGACAGCTCGGGTATGGTCTTGGTCCAGAAGGGTTGCTCGCCGTTTTGGTAGGCGGTCAGGTTGCTCAGGCCGCCTACGACTTGCAATTGGGTTTTCGGCAAGCCGGCCGTTTTTTCCTGGGCGATGGCGGTAGCGCCGAACACCAGGCTGAGAGCGATAGCGGAAAGGGCGGTGCGTTTCATGGTTTCTCCTGAGAGTTGTCCGATACTGTCGTTTGTGTACTTTGTGTATCGGATGGATCGAGTACTGCGGGTAAACAGCATTCGCGGCCGCATTGTAATGGCCGCGAATAGTAATTAGTAGCAGGCCAAATGCGTATTGCGCGCGCCGGAAAATTGCGTATAAGCATGCAAGGCGCGGCGAGCAGCCTGACCGCAAGGAACGGGTTCGGCTTGCCGTGACGGCATCGTCGTGTCGTTGCGTTTGGTCATACCGGTAATGAGAACAGGTTGAAAGCGAAATGGGAACCTGCTGGATTGCAACCGATTCGTACCGCGCTGTCCAATTGTTAGTTCGGATACGAGCTTATAAATTAAATTTATAACCTGGCGGCGGTCTAGGCGGGCGGGGGTTGGGAGGGCGACGCGTTCTGGGCGATGGATCGGGCGACGTTCGCGACCGTGCGCGCGATATGGCTATCGGGCGAGTCCAGCCAGCATGCGTAAAAACTCAAGTCGGGGAGGGTTTCGCGCACGTCCAGGACGCAGACTTTGCCTTGCTCCAGTTCCTCCGTCATGACTTGCGGGGCGATGGCGCAAGGGCCGATGCCGCGCCGGGTCATGTGCACGATGGTGCTCAGCGACGCGCAGCCGTAGATGCGCGGGAATTTGATGCCGCTTTCGATCAACGCGTTCCTGACCGCGCGATGGGGCAGGCTGACCGTCGGATAGGTAATGATGGGATAGGGAGCCAGATCACGCACGCTGATGGGGCGGCCGTGCAGCTTCAGCAAGGGGCTGGCGGCCCAGATGACCGGGTAATCGCATAGATGCAGGTGCTGCTCTTTGGGATCTTGCGACATGCCCACGGCAAAGGCCAGGTCTATATGGTGCAAGGCCAGTTGCGAGCGCATGACGAAGCTGGTGTCCACGTGGATTTCCACCACGAGCGCCGGATAGGCGTCGCTCAGGTACTCGATCAATTCGTGCAACCAGGTGTGGGCGATGGTTTCCGCCACGCCCAGCCGCAGCGTGCCGCGGATCGCGTTTTGCTCCTTGGCCACGCGCAACATTTCGTTGCGCATGTCCAGCATGCGTTGCGCGTGCGACAGCAGTTCCTGGCCTTTTTCGGTCAGCTTGATGCCGCGCGCGCCCCGTTCGAACAGCCGGGTCTTCATGATGTCTTCCATCGCGGCGATGCGCTGGGAAATCGCCGGCTGGGTCGTATTGAGCTTTTCCGATGCCGCGCGAAAGCCGCCGAGCTCGGCCACCCAGACGAACGCTTCGATCTGCTTGAAATCTATCATGGCCTTCCCCGAAGGACGGGCGCTCTCTATCCGGAGTTGCGCAATCCGGCCGCCACGCCGTTGATGGTCATGTGTATCGCTCGCTGAAGGCTGTTTTCTTCCGCATCGTCCCGCCGGCGCCTGGTCTTGGAGCCCCTGTGCCGGCGCAGCAGTTCCACCTGCAGATGGTTGAGCGGATCGATATAGGCGAAGCGCTCGCTCAGCGCCGCTTGCAGCAAGGGATCTTCGGCCAGCAGTTCATGTTGGACCGTTTGCTTGAACATGTCCAGGGTCAAGGCGTATTCGCGCTCGATACGCTGGAAAATATGGTTGCGCAAGGCCCGGTCCGGAACCAGTTCGGCGTAGCGGCGGGCGATGCCCAGGTCGGTCTTGGCCAGCACCTGTTCCATATTGGACAGCAGAGTATTGAAGAACGGCCAGTCGCGCGCCATGGCCCGCAGTTGCGCAAGACGCCGCGCCGGAGTGGACGGGCTGTGTTCGCAGCCTTCGTCCACGTAGCGGCGCATGGCGGTTCCGACGCCGTACCAGCCGGTCAGCAACACCCGGCATTGAGCCCAGGAAAATCCCCAAGGGATGGCGCGGAGGTCTTCGATCTTCTGGTTGGGCTTGCGCGACGCGGGCCGGGAACCGATGTTCAGTCCGGCAATTTCGCGTATCGGCGTCGAGGCGAAGAAATAGTCCTCGAAACCGGGGGTGCCGTAGACCAGGCTGCGATAGCTTTCCTGGGCGACCGCCGACATGAAGTCCAGCGCGGCCCCGAACTGGGACATGTTCAGCGCTTCGGTTTTCGAGGCCGCCGGAGCCGGCGCGAGACTCGACTCCAGCGTCGCGGCGATGATCAGCTCCAGATGCCAACGGCCGACTTCGGCGTCCTTGTATTTCGTCTGGATCACTTCCCCTTGCTCGGTCAGCCGGATCTGGCCGTTCACCGTTCCCGGCGGCTGGGCCAGAATCGCGTCATAGGTGGAGCCGCCCCCGCGCCCGACCGTGCCGCCCCGGCCGTGGAACAGGCGCAGGCGCACTTTGCGCGACTTGAACACCTGCACCAGCTTGCGTTCGGCGCAATAAAGCGACCAATTCGACGTGAAGTAGCCGCCATCCTTGTTGCTGTCCGAATAGCCCAGCATGACTTCCTGGATGCCGTCCTGCGCATGGCGTACGCGCTGTGCGACTTCGGGCAGATCCAGCCAGCGGGACATGATGTCGGCCGACCGTTCCAGGTCGGGTATGGTTTCGAAAAGTGGCACGACCATCAAGCCGTCGCCTCCTTGCGGCGTATCGTCGATCCGGGGGGAGATCAGGCCGGCTTCTTGCTGCAGCACCAGCACTTCCAGCAAGTCGCTCAAGGTTTCCGTATGAGAGACGATGTATTGGCGAATCGCCGCCGCTCCGTAGGTGCGCAGGCCGGCGGCGGCCTCGCGCAGGATGGACAACTCTTTTTCCGTTTCTTCGGAGTACGTCAGCCAAGGCGATACCAGCGGCCTGACCTGGCGCAGCTCCGCGCGCAGCAGCTCCACGCGTTCGTCTTCGGACAGCGACGAGTAGGCGACGGCGCCCCCGTTCCATTGAACGCCGGCGGCGGTGAACAGCTCGGTCAGCACGCGCTCGTGCACGTCGGAGCTTTGGCGCATGTCCAGCGTGGCCAGATGAAATCCGAAAATGGTGACGGCCTGTATCAGGCCGTCCAGGCGCAGCTGGCCGACCACGCCGGCCCGGTGCGTGCTCAACGAATCCGCCACGGTCTGTAAATCCTGGGCCAGCTCCCGCGGCGTCGCATAGGCGGGGGCGTCGTACGTCGGACGCGAGGCCAGTTGCCGTCCGGTCAGAGCCAGCGAGGTCGCGGCCAGGCGGGCATAAATATGGATGCAGGCGCGGCGGTACGGCTCGTCCAGGCGATGGGGCGAGCTGTCCTGGCTCAGCGTCGACAGGCGCAGCAGCTGGGGGCTTGCCGTCCTGGCGGCGTTGACCGAGAGCGACCTGGAAATCGACAGCTCCGTGCCCAGGGCCTTGACCTCCTCCAGATAGTGCTGCAGGGCGCGCGACGATTGCCTGAGCAAGGCCTGCTCCAGGGTGGCCGCATCGACGTTCGGGTTGCCGTCGCGATCCCCGCCTATCCAACTGCCCATCTTCAGGAAGGCGGGCAAGGCCGCGGTCTTGGCGTCGAAGACCGAGCGGCCCGGGCCGCGCAGCAGTATGCCCAGATCGCGGTACAGGCGTGGAATGGTGGACAGGAAGGTGCTGGAATAGTAGGTAAGCGCGTTGTCTATCTCGTCCACGACCGTCAGCTTTTGCTGGCGCAGCATCCGGGTTTGCCATAGCGTCGTCACCAGTCCGGCCAGGCGCAATGTCGAATCCTCCCGTTCCGACGGGGTCAGCTCGCCGTCGCCGCGGCTGAGCTCGCGCGCGATTTCGCGGTGCAGATCCAGGGTGCTTTTGCGTTGGACCTCGGTGGGGTGGGCGGTCAACACGGGGACGATGTTGGTCTGTTGCAAGGATTTCAATACCTTGCGGCGACTCACGCCTTTGACGGCCAGCATGTCCAGGGCATTTTTCAGGCTGCCCCGCGAAGGCGCCGTATCCAGCAGCTCCTGCTGCCGCTTGCGCCGGTTCTGGTCCCGGTCTTCGGCGATATTGGACAGGTGCAGGAAGTAGCTGAACGCGCGGGCCACCGAGTTGGTCTGGGCGTCGGGCCGGCGCTCGATGTGGCGCACCAATGCCCGCTGGTCGCCGGCGTTTCCTTCCCGGCGAAACGCCACCGCGGACCTGCGCAGCTTTTCCACCACGTCGTAGGTCGGTTTGCCTTCGCATTCGCCGATTACCTCGCCCAGCGTCTTGCCCAGCATGCGGATGTCCTGACGCAGTGAAGAGGGCGAGGTGCGAACGGTCTTGGGCTGATTCACGGCGACTCCAGATCTAAAATTATTAACTATATCAGCAGCGCTATACGGGTTTACAGCAAAATTGGCGTAGGCGGATTATGATTATCTTCTTTGCCATTACATCGTCAGCCAGGAACCCGAATGCCGCATTATCGTTCACGCACCTCTACGCATGGCCGCAACATGGCTGGCGCGCGCGCATTGTGGCGCGCGACCGGCATGAAGGATGGGGATTTCGACAAGCCCATCATCGCGGTCGTCAACTCGTTCACGCAGTTCGTGCCGGGACACGTCCACTTGAAAGACATGGGGCAGTTGGTCGCCCGCCAGATCGAGGCTTCGGGCGGCGTTGCCAAGGAATTCAACACGATAGCCGTGGATGACGGCATCGCCATGGGCCATGGCGGCATGTTGTACTCCCTGCCTTCGCGCGAGCTGATCGCCGACTCGGTCGAGTACATGGTCAATGCCCATTGCGCCGATGCGATGGTGTGCATCTCGAATTGCGACAAGATCACCCCCGGCATGCTGCTGGCGGCGATGCGGTTGAACATTCCCGTCGTGTTCGTTTCAGGCGGCCCGATGGAGGCCGGCAAGGTCAAGCCGGCTGGCGGCGAGTCCGTCATCAAGCTCGATCTGGTCGACGCGATGATCAAGGCGGCGGATGCATCGGTATCGGATGCTGACCTGGCCGAGATCGAGCGCAGCGCCTGTCCGACCTGCGGCTCGTGTTCGGGCATGTTTACCGCCAACTCCATGAATTGCCTGACCGAAGCGCTGGGCCTGGCCCTGCCGGGCAACGGCACGATCGTGGCCACCCATGCGCGCCGCAAGGGCTTGTTCGAAGAGGCGGGCAAGCTGATCGTCGAGCTGTGCCGCCGTTACTACGAGCAGGACGACGAGTCCGTCCTGCCGCGCAGCATCGCGACCTTCGCGGCATTCGAGAATGCCATGACCCTGGACGTGGCCATGGGCGGTTCGACCAATACCGTGCTGCACCTGCTGGCGGCGGCCCAGGAGGCCGGCGTGGATTTCAGCATGTCGGACATCGACCGCATTTCCCGCCGGGTGCCTTGTTTGTGCAAGGTGGCGCCGGCGACTGATAAATTCCATATCGAAGACGTGCACCGAGCCGGCGGCATTTTCGGCATCCTGGCCGAGCTGGGCCGGGCGGGATTGCTCAACCTGGACGTCGGCAACATCCACAGCGGCACCCTGGGCAAGGCCATTGCCGCCTGGGACGTGCTGGGAGACCACGCGAACGAGACCGTCCATCGCTTCTACAAAGCGGCGCCGGGCGGGGTGCCGACCCAGGTTGCGTTCAGCCAGGATCGTTATTACGACGCGCTGGACCTGGATCGCGAGCGCGGCTGCATCCGTTCGCGCGAGCATGCGTATTCCCAGGATGGCGGCCTGGCCGTCCTGTACGGCAATCTGGCGCTCAACGGCTGCATCGTCAAGACGGCTGGCGTGGATGAAAGCATATTGGTATTCACCGGCACGGCCCGCGTCTATGAAAGCCAGGAAGATTCCGTTACCGCCATCCTGGGCGGAGAGGTCAAGGCGGGCGACGTCGTGGTCATCCGCTACGAAGGTCCGAAGGGCGGCCCGGGCATGCAGGAAATGCTCTATCCCACGTCTTACCTGAAATCCATGGGATTGGGGAAAACGTCCGCTTTGCTGACCGACGGCCGCTTTTCGGGCGGCTCTTCGGGTCTGGTCATCGGCCATGCGTCGCCCGAAGCGGCCGAAGGCGGCAACATCGGGCTGGTCCAGGACGGCGACCGGATAGAAATCGACATCCCCAATCGGACGATACATCTGGCGATCGGCGACGATGAGCTGGCCGCCCGCCGGGCCGACATGCAAGCGCGCGGCGTACAGGCCTGGAAACCGGTTGCCCGCGAGCGTTACGTGTCGCAGGCCCTCAAGGCCTATGCCGCCATGGCGACGTCGGCCGACCGCGGAGCGGTGCGCGACGTATCGCAATTGGGCTGAACGTCCGTCCAAGCAGGTTTGGCCGGCAATGCGTCCCCGGACGGGATGCTTCCGGGAACGCATTGCCGTTTACGGCATGTTCGAATTCCGGCCATGGAGTATCATTTTCATTTTGAAAGCCGATGGCCGGCTGCTTGAATGGGAAGGGACGAGGGTGTTGAACCAGGAACAGCGCGCCGCGCAGCGCCACATCATCGCGGAACTTTGCGTCGCCCAGGATTTCGATGCGGACCAGGAAATCGTCCGGCGGGCGGAATTCCTGGCCGATTACCTGATATCGACCGGACTGCGCAGCCTGGTGCTGGGCATCAGCGGCGGCGTCGACTCCCTGGTGGGCGGCTGCCTGTGCCAGCTTGCGGTGGGCCAGGCGCGCCGGCGCGGCCATGACAGCCGCTTCATCGCCATGCGTTTGCCCTATGGCGAGCAGGCCGACGAGACCGAAGCCCAGGCGTCCCTGGACGTTATCAAGCCCGATGAGCTGTTGACGGTGAACGTCAAGCCCGCCTCCGATGCCATGATGCTGTCTCTGATACAAGCCGGAACGCGCTTCAAGGACGAGGCGCAGCAGGATTTCCTGTTGGGCAACATCAAGGCGCGCCAGCGCATGATCGCCCAGTATGCGGTGGCGGGCGCGCGAGCCGGACTGGTCGTCGGCACCGATCACGCCGCCGAGGCGCTGATGGGATTCTTTACCAAGTTCGGCGACGGCGCCGCGGACGCGACCCCGCTGACCGGACTGAACAAACGCCGCGTGCGCGCGCTCGCCCGCGCGTTTGGCGCGCCCGACAGCCTGGTAATGAAAACGCCGACGGCGGATCTTGAGTCCTTGACGCCGCTGAAGCCCGACGAGGCTTCCTTCGGCGTGACCTATGAGCAGATCGACGATTTCCTGGAAGGCAAGGACGTCGACCCGGCGGCCTGCGACGTCATCATGCGCACGTACGCCCAGTCTCAGCACAAACGCGCATTGCCGGCTTACCCCCAGGCAACGCCGTTGGCGTCCTAGCGCCGTCGTTGTCCCATGGTTTTCGTGATCGCCCTCGCGGTCCTGGGCACGTCCTTTCTGTCCGGTATTTTCGGCATGGCCGGCGGCATGATATTGATGGGCGTGCTGGTGGCGATCATGCCGGTATCGGCCGCCATGATGTTGCACGGCGCGGCCCAGATGACCTCCAACGGATGGCGGGCGTTGATGTGGCGGGGCAGCATCGACTGGCCGATTTTTTTCCGCTATATCCTCGGCCTGCTGCTTGCCGGCCTGGCTTTTTCCCTGATAGGCTTCGTGCCCGACCGGGCGGTCGTGCTGATCGCCTTGGGCATCGTTCCCTTTCTTGCCGTGTTGATTCCTCAGCGCTTCGTCCCGCAGGTCGATCACCGCTACGGGGCGCACGTCTGCGGCTTCGTCAATACGGCCATGCAGTTCGTGGCGGGGGTATCGGGGCCGTTGCTGGACGTGTTTTTCATCCGCAGCAGCATGGACCGTAGGCGCGTCGTCGCAACGAAGGCGGCCTGCCAGACCTTGTCCCACCTTGCCAAGCTCGTTTATTTTTCGTCGTTCATGGGCTCGCTGGGCGAGCTGGACGGCATCATCCTGGGCGTCGCCGTGGTCACGGCGATTGCGGGCAGCAGCCTGAGCAAGTTCGTTCTGGAGCGTATCAGCGATACCCAATTCCGCTTATGGACGAAATGGATCGTCATGGCGATCGGGGTGGTCTATCTGGCGCAGGGGGCCTGGGTGCTGCTCGGCCGCGCGTGAAGACGCCAGCCGCGCCGCGCGATCATGGGCGAGCCGCATTGCGGCCCATGTCGCGATCGCGCTACATCTTGGCTTGGCGGTAGTTCTGCAGGCCGACTTTCTCGATCAGGTCGAGCTGCTTTTCCAGCCAGTAGGTGTGGTCTTCTTCGGTGTCGCGCAGCTGCGTCAACAAGATGTCGCGGCTGACGAAATCGGCGGCACGCTCGCATAGCTCCATGCCGGCGCGCAAGGCGGCGCGCACCTCGTATTCCAGTTCCAGGTCTTTGCGCAGCATGTCCGGAACGTCTTTTCCGGGCGTGAAGGGCTTGGGCGACATGTCGGGTGAGCCGCCGAGAAGAAGTATTCGGCGCAGCAGCGCGTCGGCATGCTGCGTTTCCTCTTCCATTTCGTGGTTGATGCGTTCGTAGAGCGCGGGATAGCCCAAGTCTTCGTATATGCGTGAATGCACGAAATACTGGTCTCGGGCCGCCAATTCGCCGCGCAGCAGGTCCTTGAAGTAATCGATGACTTCCGGGTTGCCTTGCATAATGATGCCTTATTCCTGTTCGTGTAAAAGCATCAGTATGCCATGAGCTGCTCGGCGGTGGGGACGCGCGACGTGTCAGGCCAGCCTGGTCAGCCAGCCGTGGCGGTCGGGCAGGCGGCCGTATTGGATGTCGGTGAGCTCTTTGCGCAACGACATGGATAGCTCGCCGGCGGGGGCGTTCTCGTCGCCCAAGGTGAAGTCCTTGGATTTCAGCGCGTTGATGGGCGTGAGCACCGCGGCCGTACCGCAGGCGAAGGCTTCGGTGATGTCGCCGGATTCGGCGCCCTTGCGCCATTCGTCGATGGAAATACGGCGTTCTTCGACCTTGAGGCCGCGATCCTTGGCCAGCTGGATGATGCTGGAGCGGACGACGCCCTCGAGTATGCTGCCTGTCAGCGCGGGCGTCAGCAGCGTGCCGTCCTTGCGCGCCAGGAAAACGTTCATGCCGCCCAATTCTTCCAGATATTTTCCTTCCTCGGCGTCCAGGAACAGCACCTGCGAGCACCCTTGTGCATAGGCTTCCCGCTGGGGAAGCAGCGACGCCGCGTAGTTGCCGCCGCACTTGGCCGCGCCGGTACCGCCCTTGGCGGCGCGGGCGTAGTCCGTGGACAGCCATATCGCCACCGGCGCGACGCCTTTGGCGAAATAGGCCCCCGCGGGGCTGGCAATCACGTAGTAAGCGGCTTTCTGGGCGGCCCGCACGCCCAGGAAGCTTTCGTTGGCGATGATGAACGGACGGATGTACAAGCTGGTTTCGCCGCCGCTGGGCACCCATTCCGCATCTTTCGAGACCAGGACCTTGATCGATTCGGTGAACATGTCGACAGGTAGTTCGGGCAGCGCCAGGCGACGCGCGGAGCGCTGCATCCGGGCCGCGTTCACTTCGGGGCGGAATGTCCAGATGGAGCCATCGGCATGGCGGTAGGCTTTCAGGCCTTCGAAGATTTCCTGCCCGTAATGCAGGACGGAGGAGGCGGGGTCCAGGGACAAGGGACCGTAGGGCTTGACCTGCGGATTATGCCAGCCGTTTTCGACGTCCCAATCGATCGCAACCATGTGGTCGGTGAAATGCTGGCCGAATCCGGGATTGGCAAGGATGGCCTCGCGATCGGTCTGCGCGGTCGGTTTGGAGGACGTGGTGATGCGGAACTCGAGTGTAGGGTCGGCGGTCAGTGTCGTCATAGTACTGGCATTCAAGGAGGAAGGGAGGGACACCGTCAATTCTAGACCAAGTTTGCCCGAATGCAGGGGGCGGTGGCGCAATCGGCAATTTTTATTCCATCCGCGCCGGCGGCGGCGCGCAAATAAAAACCACCCGGAGGTGGTTTGCGCAACGACGTTGCGGGCCGAGCGTCAGGCTTTATTCGATTTGCGTTGCCAGTAATAAGCGACCGACAGGATGTAGACGCTGGCCAGGATAGGCGGCGCAAGCAGTGTGGCCGCGACGAGTTGTATCATGTATGCCTCCTAGTGGTTTGGCGCCGCCGGGCCGCGAGGCCGTCAGCCGGCCGTAAAGCGCGGCCTGGCGCTTTATGTATCTACCAATGCCTGGGCGAGACCAGGTCATTGCCATAGGACGGGTAAGATTTTCTTCGCGCGGAAGCCGCCGCCGATTGTTGAAGATAAAGGCTGAGCTCGCGTTCCGCGCTTTTTGCTTCGTCCGTCTCCTTCGCGTTCAAGACGATGAGCGGCCGACCATTGAATCTCGAATTACTGTAAGACACCATAACTTTGTCCTCCCAGTTGCTTGAGACCACAGCTTATCAATCCGCCATTCGGCAAATCCGGCAGAAAACTACTTGATGTTCCCGTGTGTAACTTTGGCGGAAGGCTTGACCAGCCCGTTTTCCGGCAAACGCCTGGGGGCGGCCCGTTGTTTTTATACTACTTTCAAGTTGCTTGTTTCTCATTATTGCGTTTTGACATATGTGTCGAACGACAGCCTTTATGCTTGCGTTCATGGCATGATGAACGAGGTTGGGCACGCGCGCCGCCTGTTTTTTTGCCATGCCGTCAGGGTATCCACCCTTGTGTTTGTTTTTATGTTGGGACAGGACATGAAAGGCTTACTGATCATCGCCGCGGTCTTGATATTGGCGGGTTGCCAAGCTTCGCCCAAGGTGGAGGCGGATGCCAGTCCCGACCGGTGCGGCGCCTCCGCGCTGCGGCATTTGCTCGGCACGTCCGCCGATGCGCTCGATATGAAGACCTTGCCGGACAGGACGAGGATTATCCGGCCTCGGACCATGGTGACGCGCGACTACCGTCCGGACAGGCTCAACATCCACGTCACCGAGGCGGGCGTCATCAGCCGGATCGTTTGCGGCTGACACGCGACGACGTGTCGGAAGGAGCTAGGCGGGGTCTTCGCTGCTCCGAAGTCGGACGTCGGCGCGCATCGAGACGCTGCCGTCGGGCAGGCAGATCCACGCAGTCAGCTCGTCGTCGCCGACTTGCGCGACATGCAGGGTCAGCTCCGCGCCGAGCAGGTTGGGCCGAACGCCCCGATAGCGGAATTGCCTGATGGGCCGTCCGCCCGCTTCCTGCGCGGTTCCCGCCAGCAGCGTGGCGCACAGGGGGCCGTGTATGACCAGATTCGGATAGCCCTCCACCTGGCGGCAATAATCGGCGTCATAGTGAATGCGATGGCCGTTGAACGTGAGCGCGGAATAGCGCATCAGCATCGTGGAGTCGGGCCGTATGCGTTTGCTGTAGGCGGGCGCGGGCATGTTCATGGGCGCGGCTGTTTGCGGCGCCACGCCGGCTTGCTTATAGACGATGTCGTGCGTTTCCGTGACGGCGACGTTTCCATCGCGCAGGATTTCATGCAGCACGGCTACGAACACCAGATCGCCGCTGCGCCCGTGTTTATGCTCGACCGACGCGATCCGCGATCTTTTCTCCACGGTAGCGCCCAGCGGCAGCGGCGCATGAAAGACGACGTCCCCGCCCGCCCACATTCTGTTCGGCAGGGGCACCGGCGGCAGGAACCCGCCTCGGGCGGGATGGCCGTCGGGGCCGAGCTGGTCCGGCGGCAGTCCTTCCAGGAAGTACGTCCAATGCCACAGCGCGGGAAGCGGAGCCCCCGCGCGAATGCTTTCCTGGTCGAGTCCCAGGGTGGCGGCCATCAAGCGCGCGTGACGGACGGACAACTGGTCGGTGTCCGATTCCTGTTTGCCCATCCACTGTCGCAGGTGTTCCAGATCCACGGCGCTCATGGCGGCCTTGATCAGTCCTGGCGGCTGGTCACTTCCAGCAGGTGGTAGCCGAACTGGGTCTTGACGGGGCCCTGCACGACGTTCAACGGAGCGCTGAACACGACGGTATCGAATTCTTTGACCATTTGGCCTGGACCGAACGTGCCCAGATTGCCGCCGTCGCGGCTGGAGGGACAACTGGAATTTTCTCTGGCGACTTGGGCGAAATCGGCGCCGTTCTCGATGGCGGTTTTCAGTTCATTGCACTTGGCTTCGGTGGAAACCAGGATGTGACGGGCGCTGGCATGTGCCATGGATAAGTTCTCCTTGAGGTGAAGCAAGACAGAATAACGCATTCGCCGGATTTTGTTTTGTAACGCCGAGCGGTTTCCGCCAGGGGCAAGCCCCTGACGAGCTTATCGGATCCCCACTATCTTGTGGCTTTGTATGGACAAGCGCCATTTGGGGTGGGCCTGGCAGTAAGCGATGGCAGCCTGGATGTTTTCCTCGACCCGGGGGCCGTCCATCGGCTGCAGCAGCCAATGTTCGAAGTCCAGCGCATCGGCATCCAGGTCGTTCGGCATCAGGCGGGCTTGCGGGAACACCAGCTTGAGCTCGTTGCCGGCTGTCTGCATCAACGGCGCGCCGGCCTTGGGGCTGACGCAGATCCAGTCGAGTCCCGGCGGCGCCGCGATACTGCCGTTCGTTTCCACGGCAATCTTGAAGCGCCGCCGATGCAGGGCGTCGATAAGCGGCGCGTCGACCTGGAGCAAGGGTTCGCCGCCGGTCAGGACGACCAGGCGGTGGGCGACGTCGCTTTGGGGCCATTGCGCTTCGATCAGCCGCGCAAGCGCATCGGCGCTGCCGAACTTGCCTCCCAGCGTTCCATCCACGCCCACGAAATCCGTATCGCAAAATTGACAGACGGCGGTGCCGCGATCCTGCTCGCGGCCGGTCCACAGATTGCAGCCCGCGAAACGGCAGAATACGGCGGGCTTGCCGATCTGGAGGCCTTCGCCTTGCAGCGTGTAAAAAATTTCCTTGATCGAATAGCTCATATGTTTACGCCGGCAAAGCCGGCCCTTCGAGGTCGTCGCCTACGAGGGTGCCCCCGCCTCGAGAGCCGAATGCGTCGACCCGGGCCACTTGGGGAAGATCGGCCTGGATCCGCTGGTGTATCCAGCGGGCGATCGATGCCGTATCGCCCGTCCTGAATTCGGACCGTTCGTAAAGCGGCTGATGGTCCAGATCCTTGAAGAACGGATCGAAGATCGCTTTGACGTCGCCGAAGTCGACCGTCCAGCCCTTGAGCCGGTCGAGCGGGGCGTCCAGGTGCAGCCTGAGCAGGAAGGTATCGCCATGGAGCGCCCGACGCGGGTCGTCCTCGGGGGCGTCGCCATGCCGCACGGCGCTGTCGATCGTGAAGTCTTTCCAGATCCGATAGCCGGCGCCGTCGAAACAGGCTCCACAGGATTCCGTCTCATAGACGGCGACTCGCGCAAGCAAGGGAAATCCGGGCTTCAGCTTGTCCCACAGCCAGGAGGAAATCATTTCGCTGGTCGGATTCGACAAGCCGGGGATGTCGTTCAGGCACCGGTGGTTCAGGCTTTCGGCAAGCGGCGCCCAGAGCCCGTCCAGGCGGTCATAGCCGATGTCCGAGGCGGGGTCGCCGGGATCGTGGTTCGCATATAGGACGGCCTGGAAGCCATGTCCATGCATGCGGCCGCATTTGTGGCCGGTCGGGACGTGCGGCAACCGATGGGCGGCGAAAAAGCGGTAGCGGCGCCAGATATGCATGCGATTCCGGCCATCCAGCTCCACGCCTTGATCCGGCGTGCTTTGCACGGCCACGCGCGTCGGGCCTTGCAGGCCGAGCCGATCGCGCAGCCATCGGGCCAGGTTGCCATCGTCCGGCAGGGCCATGACGTCATTCAATACTTTATATGTCAATTCCTCCAGGCAGCCGTCCAGGCGCTTCTGGAGAAAGGGGACTTCGCCGCCCCGGTACGACGGCTTGCGTCCGGACATATCCGTAAATACGCCGGCGACGAAGCCATGGCCGTGCATGCGGCGGCTGCGATGGCCTTCGGGCAAGACGTCGATATGCCGGGCGGATTCGAATCGGCCGCGCGCAACGGTGACGGCGGGCTTATCCGGCACGGCGCGGCTCCTGAGCGCGGCGGAACGCGTCGTGGCCTTTGCGGCGCAGCTCGCATGCGGGACAGGCATCGCAGCCATATCCCCAGGAGTGCCGTGTCGTGCGGTCTCCCAGATAGCATGTATGCGTTTCTTCCAGCATGAGCGAGACCAGGTCCGGCCCGCCCAGGTCCTGGGCCAAGCTCCATGTCGCAGCCTTGTCGAGCCACATGAGCGGCGTCTCGATCACGTAGCGGCTGTCCAGGCCCAGGCTCAGCGCGACCTGCATCGCTTTGAGCGTATCGTCACGGCAATCCGGATATCCCGAATAATCGGTTTCGCACATTCCGCCTACCAGCACCGTCAAGCCGCGCCGGTAGGCAAGCGCCGCCGCGAATGTAAGGAACAGAAGATTGCGGCCCGGCACGAAGGTGTTGGGCATGCCGGTCTTTTCGAACTCGATGGCTTTGGACTGGGTGAGCGCCGTGTCGCTGATCTGGCTGAGCAGCCCCATGTCCAGCAGGTGGTCTTCGCCCAGGCGCGCGCCCCATTCAGGGTAGGCGGCGCGCAGCGCGGCGATGAAGCGCGTTCTGCATTCCAGTTCGACGGCATGGCGCTGGCCGTAGTCGAAGCCTATGGTTTCGACACGCTGGTATCGGTTCAGGGCCCAGGCCAGACAAGTGGCCGAATCCTGGCCTCCGGAAAACAGAACGAGTGCGGACGTGTGCATAAATGGACGGTGGTGATGCCTTGCGGTGACGCGGGCATTGTAATCAATGGCCCGGCTTTCATGAGCGGCAAGGCGTTTTCCGTCCTTTGATTGTAAGGCTCCGGCGTCCCTTCACAAACCCAGAAATGCAGCCGCATTGCCTTCCAGCCAGAGCTTGCGCACATCGTCACCCATGGGAAGGGCCTGGAATTCTTCCAATGTCCGCTCCACGGGCATCATGGGATACGAGGTGCCGAAGATCATGCGGTTTTTCAGCACAGTCGTGCCGTACCGCAGCAGGGGCTCGTAGCCCGAATGGGGTGTGTTCAGCAGTTTCGGACGCATGGCCACCGTGCCTATCCATAGATTGGGATGGCGCCAGGCGACCGCCAGGAGCTCCTGCACCCAAGGCCAGCCTGGCGGGGAGGCGCAGATTTTCAGGGACGGAAAGTCTCTCAGTACCTTGTCCAGGGCAAGCGGGTGCCCATGGGCCATGGACACATGAGTCGAGAAATTGGTGCCGCAATGGATATTGACGGGTATGTCCAGCTCGGCGGCCTTGGCATAAAGCGGGTAGAGCAAGGGGTCGTCGATGTCGAGCTTGTGCTCGAAGCCCTGGACGTTCAGGCCGCGCAAGCCGAGGTTCTTGATCGCGGTTTCCAGCTCTTGCACGGCCTGTTCCCCACGGTGGGGGTCGACGCCGGCGAATCCGATGTAGCGTTCGCCGTGCTCGCGGCAGAATGCCGCCACATCTTCGTTGGCGATCCGAAAGCCGAAAGTCGTGCGCAGATCGCGCGCCTTGATGACGACGGCCCGGGCATTCAGGCGCTCATAGGTTTGCAGATACTGATCCAGCGTGGGTTCGCCGTGTTCCCGGGTCTGTTTTTCGGTATTGCCGTAAACCCGCCTGTAGTTGCTCAGGTGCGGCGCGGTCCCCACGAACTCCGGACCCGGCGGGCGGCTGGAAAAATCGATGAACATATGCCTTGCCTTTCAATGATGTTACGGTAGCCAGCGATCGTTTTGGCTGTCATAGGTGTCGGCGAACAGGCGGCCGACGTCGGCCGCCAGCCTCTTCTTGGCGATCTTGCGCGAAGGCGTGCGCGGAAAATCCTCGTTCATGTATTGAAGATAGCGCGGCACTTTGAACGGGGCCAGGTGCTTGCGGCAGTGCGCCAGCACCGTCGACGGAGGAATGTCGTCCTTGGTCAATCCTTCGCTCAGTTTCAGATAGGCTTTGACTTCTTCGCGGCGCAGGTCGTCGGGCACGGCGATGACGGCGGCTTCCGATATGCCGTGCATGCTGCGCAGCACGGCCTCGACCTCGTTGGCCGAAATGTTTTCCCCGGCGCGCTTGATCATTTCCTTGATGCGCCCCACCAGGTAGTAAAAACCGTCCTCGTCGCGGCGGAACAGGTCGCCCGTGCGGAACCAGTCTCCTTCGAAGCTTTGCGCATTCGCTTCCGGCCGCTTGTAGTAGCCTAGAAACAGGCCGCGCCCGCGCACCCACAGTTCGCCGATTTCGCCGTCGGCGACCGGCTTGCCTTCGCTGTCGCGCAGCCGGAGTTCACGGAACGCAGCAGGCAGGCCGCATGTCCGCAGCAGCGCTTTGTCCGACGCCCAGGCCGGCACCAGCGAGCCGGTGCCTATTTCCGTCATGCCATAGCCTTCCCGGGCGATGACGCCGAATCTTTCTTGCACGGCGCGTCGCGAGACCTCGGTCCAGCCGTAGATGCTGATGTATTTCAACGCGACTTGCCGGTCCCGTTCCGAAGGGGGGTAGTGGGCAAGCGCCGGCTCGGGGAATATGCAATAGTGGATCCGGTAGTCGATCAGCCAGTCCATGAAGCGGCTCAAGCTCATGCGGTCGGCTATCCAGGCGGTTCCTCCCAGGCGCAATGTCATCAAAAGCTGCCACATCGGGTCCATGTAGAAAAAGGGCGCCCATATCAATACGTTCTTGATCCCGGCTTCGGGGGGCCTGCGGTGGCGCGCCGAGTTCTGAGCATGGATCATCCAGTATTCGTGCGTCAACATGCAGCCTTTGGGAAAGCCCGTCGTGCCGGAGGTGTATTGCAGATTCAGCAGGTCCTGGCGCGAAACCGCGCTGGGCGCGACGAAGTCCGGGCGGCCTTTTTCCAGCAGGTCGTTCCATTGGATGGGATGGGAGCCGCCGCGCGCGACGGTGCGCTCCGCCGACAACAGGGGGACGGATGCGATGGCGGGTCCGATTCTTTCGAGCAGGTCGTCGTCGATGACCAGAAATTGAGCGTCGGAATCGTTCAGCACGAAGCGGACCTCGTCTTCCGTGTAAGCGGTATTGACCGGTACCATGACGGCGCCGAGTCGGCCCAGCGCGATCCAGGTGACCGGAAACGCGGGGCTGTTGTGCAACATGACTGCGACATGCGTGCCTTTGCGCACTCCCAAGGAACACAGGCTATCGGCCAGCCGGCTGGCCTGGGCGTCGAGATCCCGGTAGGTCAGCGTGACATTCTGTTCGAACCAGACCGCGGCGGGTTGTTCGCCCAGCAGCGCGGCCTGTTCCCGCACGAATTCGCCCAGCGATTCCGCCAGCGCCAACGTCTCCTCGCGTTGACGCGATGCCTGCTCCATGAGCGCCATGGATGTTTCAATCTTCACATTCAACTCCGTAACTATCTGTTGGTATGTTTGCTCAGGGCAGTACCAGGCAATCCTTTGGCGACCACTGGATAAAGACCGGCGAGCCGCGCGGCACGCGCGCGCGATGACGCTGATTCTGTTCTTGCACGGTAATAAGGAGGTCGCCCGCGATGCGCACGTGGTGCCGCACGGTGCTGCCCATCATGATGGAGTCCTCCAGGACGCCGGTGGCGCTGTGCGCGGGGTCGGCGCCCGCTGATTCGCGGCTCAGCGTCAGGCTTTCCGGGCGCAGAAGTATGGTGACGGCCGTGGCCGTCGATCCCAGCCCCTGCGGCGCGGGAAGGCGCAACGCGCCCAGGCCGGTTTCGACCGTCAGCATGTCCGCTTCTCGCGCACGTATCGTGCCGTCCACCAGATTGGCCGATCCCACGAAGTCGGCCGCGAAGACTGTTTCAGGCTGGAAATACAGCGCTTCCGACGACGCCTCTTGCTCGATGCGGCCCTCGTTCATCAGGATGATCCGGTCCGACATGGTCAGCGCCTCGTCCTGGTCATGGGTCACGTTCAGCATGGTGATGCCCAGTTCGGCATGCACGCGCCTGATTTCCAGCTGCATTTGCTCGCGCAGCTTCTTGTCCAGCGCGCCGAGAGGTTCATCCAGCAGGATCAGCGCCGGGTTGTAGACGATGCAACGCGCCAGAGAGACACGCTGTTGCTGGCCGCCCGACAGCGCCTTGGGTTTCCTGTCGGCGACGCCGGGCAAGCGCACCAGGTCCAGGACGTCGCGCACCTTCTTCTTTATCTCGGCCGATGGAAGGCGCCGCACCCGCAGGGGAAACGCGATATTTTCATAGACCGTCATGTGCGGCATCAAGGCGTAGTTCTGAAACACCATCCCCAGGCCGCGCTCGCTGGGCGGCTTGGTCGTGACGTCCTCGCCGTTGATGAGCACCTGGCCCGTCGAAGGCGGCACGGTGCCGGCCACGAGATTGAGCAAGGTGGTCTTGCCCGAGCCGCTGGGGCCGAGCAGGGTGACGAACTCGCCTTTCTTAATGCTGAGATTGACGGTGCTTAGCGCCTGGACGTTGCCATACCTTCTTGAGACGTTCCTGAGTTCGATCATGTTCATAGTGAATCCTTGTTCCGCCACGCATGGGCTTATCGCATCGCTTGCAGAATGACTTTCGCCGCGTTGTGTCCGGGCACGCCGGTAACGCCGCCGCCGGGGTGCACCGATGCGCCGCACTGAAAGAGGCCCTTGATCGGTGTTCGATAGTCGGCGGCGCCTGGCACTGGGCGCTTGAAGAATGCCTGATCGGCGCTGAGCTCGCCGTGATGGACATGTCCGCCGGGCAAGCCGAAGACGCGTTCCAGGTCGGCTGGGGTCAGCAAGTCGACGTCTTGCACGCAGTCCCTTATGTCCGGGGCGTAGCGCGAAAGCGTATCGAGCACGCTATCGATGAAATGGGCGCGGTGCTCGGCGGTCCACTCCCGGCCGGCGACGCGATAGGGTATGTGCTGTCCGAAAACGACCATCAGGTGCTTGCCCGGCGGGGCGACGCTGTCGTCCAGCACGCTGGGCGTGGTGACGACCAGCGCGGGTTCCTGGGTGATCTCGCCGCGCTTGGCCTGGGCATAAGAAGCCTCCAATGCATTCAGGGACAGGCCTATCCGCAACTGCGCCGGGTAGGCGAAGCCCGCGGTTTCGCCATCGAAGCCGGTGAAGCTCGGGAGCCGATTCAGCGCGATATGCACTTTGAATGCCGTGGACCGATCCCGTATCTGTCCGATGCGGCGCAGAAAGCCGGCCGTCGAGTCCTGGGGAGAAAGCAGTTTCTGGAACAGGGTCTTCGAAGGAACGTTCGATACGACGGTTCGCGCCGGCAGTGTTTCGCCGCTTTCGAGTTCGACGCCGCATGCGCGGCCTTGCCGAGTGATGATGCGCGCCACGGCGCTGTCACAGCGAATTTCCATGCCCGCTTCCCGGCCCGCCGAGGCGATCGCATCCGAGATCCGGCCCATGCCGCCTCGAATGAAACCCGCGGGGCCCGCTTGTGTAGCATGGTCGCGCACGTAGCCCCGTAGCAGGATATAGGCCGAGCCCGGCTCGCCTATCGTCGTCGTCGCTCCGCCGCATGATGCATAGAAGCCCAGCGCCGTGATGACGTGTTCCGATTCGAACCATCTGCGCAGAAATTCTTCGGCGCTCAGCGTCAAGGCGTCGTACAGGTCATGGAACGCCGCGCCCAGATTGCGATAGCGCCAGGCGAACTTCAGCAGGCTCATTCTGGACTTCAGATCGGATGCGCCCGGATCGGGAGGAATCTCCCAAAGCAGACGCATGACCACGCGTCCGAGCTTTTGCATATGTTCGCGGAAAAGCGGATAGGCTGTCGCATCGGCCGGGCTGTACCGCGCGATGTCGCGCTGTACCTGTTCCAGGGAATCCGAGAACACCAGGTAGCGGTCGTGATCGAAGAAGTGGGTCATCGGCGTGGGTTTGATGACTTCCAGCCCATGCCGGGCGAGTTCCAGGTCCAGCATGATGCGCGGCTGCAGCAGCGCCATGGTGTAGGACGCGACCGAGACGCGGTAGCCCGGCCATACCTCTTCGCTGACCGCCGCTCCGCCGACCTGATGACGCCGCTCCAGCACGCAGACGCGCTTGCCGGCGCGCGCCAGATAGCTGCCGCACACGAGACCGTTATGGCCGCCTCCGACGATAAGCGCATCATAAGTTTGCGTCATGGTTGTGTCCTTCCTATTATTGATTTGCGTCGTCTTTGGGTTGCAAAGCCATGACGGCCAGGCAGAACAGCAGCGAAAGTATGGTCAGCAATGTGGAAACCGCGGCCAGCACCGGCGAGACTTCCCATCGGATGGCGCTATACATCTTGACCGGCAGGGTTTCCGTGCCGGGGCCGGTGATGAAGTAGGCGATCACGACCTCGTCGAACGAGATCAGGAAAGCGAACATGGCGCCGACCAGAACGGAAGTCTTGATCTGGGGCAGCACGACCTCGAAGAAAATACGCAGGCGGCTCGCTCCCATCACCCTGGCCACCGTCTCGAGCGCGATATCGGTATGGCGCAGGCCGGAGCCGATCGCGACCAGCATGAAGGGCAGGACCAGAACGGTGTGGGCCAGCACTACTCCAGGCATGGTATCCACCAGCGATAGCGTGGAGAAGTGCATGTACACGCCCAGTCCCAGGACGATGACGGGCACGAGCATGGGCGCCAGTGCGCAGGCTTCGATCACGCGCCTGCCCCGGAAGGAGCCGCGCGCCAGGCCATAGGCGGCGGGCAAGCCGATCAGCAGCGAAAGCACCGTGGTGGCGCTTGCGATGACCAGGCTTTTCAGCGCGCTTCCCCACCACGACGGGTCGTTCACGAATTGGACGAAGAGGGACAAGGAAAAGGATTTGGGCGGAAACGCCAGCTCCTGTCCCCCGCCGAACGAGATGGGGATGATGATCAGGCTGGGCAGGATGAGCAATGCGTATCCCAGCCATGCCAGCGCGCGGCCGAGCATGCGCCAGATCGAGGTGGATACCGTGCTGGACATATTACGCATGGCTGATTCCCCTGTCGCGCTGAAACCGGGTAAGCAGCAGCATGAGCACGCCCGAGACGGCGAGCAGGGCGACTGCGATGGCCGACGCGACGTTCCAGTCCAGGGTCTGGCGCGTATAGAAGTCGATCAGGTTGGCCAGCATCATGTCCTTCCTGCCGCCCAGCAGGGCCGGCGTAATGTACATGCCCAGGGAAAGCGTCAGGCACATGAGCACTCCCGCGGCGACGCCGGGCAGGCTCAGGGGCAGCGTGATGCGCAGGAAGATGCGCACAGGACCCGCCCCCATGATCTTCGCGGCCAGGGGCAAGCTCGGATTCTGGCTCAGCAGGCTGGCCATGATGGGCAGCACCATGAACGGCAGCAGGTAGTTGGTCATGCCGATGATGACCCCTATGCGGTTGAACATCATCTCGAGGTGCCAGGCGCCGCCCGATATCCAGCCCAGGAGCTGATTGACGATGCCCGACGTGCCCAGCGCGACCGTGAACGCAAAGCTCTTGACCAGAATGCTGGTCCAGAACGGCAGCATGACCAGGACGAGATACGGCGTTCGCTTGCGCGCAGGCAGCCGAGCCAAGTGTATGGCGATCGCATACCCCAATATCAGGCTGGTGAGGGTCGCCCATGCGCTGATGCTCAGGGTATTCACGGCGACCTGCCTGATCAGGCCGCTGCCGACGACGGTGGCGTAGCCGCGCGGCGTGAAGCCGCCGTCATAAATACTGGCCCACGCTACCACGCCCAACGGCCATAGGAAAAACGCCAGCAACAGCATGCACAAGGGCAGCAGCAAGAGAAGGGCAAACCGCCGCTCCAGGAAATAGATCATGCGTGGCCTTTCCGGTCAGGTCAGCATCCACTCGGTAAAGCGGTGCTGCAGGGCATCGTAGTGCTCGCCCCACCAGCCGTCGTCGACGATGATGCTGTTGGGACTCTTCATGTCGGGCATGCGTTGCCTGGCTTGCTCGTCGATGAGATCCATGGCGGCGGGAACGTTGGGTGCGAATTCGACCTGGTTGCAGAACGCCGCCTGGCGATCGGGGCGCAGGCAGAAGGCGACGTACCGCATCGCCGCTTCGGTGTTCTTTCCGTGCTTGGGCACGGCCAGGTATTCCAGGCTATTGAGCGTCTGGGCCATGGACATCTGCACGGAGGTTCCCGCTCGCTGGGCCGGCAGCACGCGACTGAGATACGTGTAGGTGAAATCGACTTCGTTGCTGGCGATCAGCGACACCGTTTCAGGCGTGGTTTCTATCCATTTGCGTACGGAGTCCTTGATGCGGTCCAGGGCCTTGAAGCCGCGCTCGATGTCCAGCGGGTAAAGCTGATCTGGCGCGACGCCGTCCGCCAGCAGCGCCATTTCGAGATTCTCGCTGATGCGCGATCTCAGGCCGCGTCGTCCGGGAAACCCCTTTACGTCCCAAAGCTCCGCGAAAGTGGTGGGATGCTTGCCTTCAGGAAAACGCTTGGGATCGAAGCCGATGCCGCCGGCATAGGAATAGGTGCCGACGTGATCGGCGCCGGTCTTTTGCTGCAAGCCCGAGGTGTCGACGATCGAAGTGTCGATGTTTTCCCATAGTCCTTCGCGCGCGCCGGTCATGATCTGGGGGCCGATGCTGTCGAACACGTCCCAGCTGACGTTCTTGCCTTGCACCTGGACCTTCATTCTCGTCAGGTCCGCGTTATTGATCAGGTTTACGCCTATGCCGGTTTCCTTGGTAAAGGGCTCGGCAAACGCGCTTCGGATAGCTTGCTCGTAGGCGCCGCCCCAGCAGGTCACGGCAATGCTGCGCGTTTGCGATCGCGCGAGGCCGGGCCAACCCAGCATGCCAGCGCCTATCATGGCCCCGCCTGTTTTCAAGACGGTTCTGCGTACCGCGTTTATTTGTCTTTCGTTGTTCTTCATACTCTGTCTCCTGGTCAGTTGAGCGGGTTGTTGCTTCACGTCGTCACATCGCGATCCAAACGGCCTTCCAATCCATGTATTTATCGAAAGCATGCATCGACTTGTCACGGCCGAAGCCCGATTGTTTGAATCCGCCGAAAGGCGAAGACATCGTGCCGCGGTCGAAGCAATTCACCCAGACGACGCCTGCGCGCAGGCGGCCGGCGGCTTGGTGGGCCTGGCTTACGTCGCTGGTCCAGATGGCGGCGGCCAGCCCGTAAATGGTGTCGTTCGCCACGTCGATGGCCTGCTCCAGCGTGTCGACGGTGATCGTGCCCAGCACGGGTCCGAAGATTTCTTCCTGGGCGATGCGCATATCGTTGCTTACGGTGTCGAACACGGTCGGTTCGATGAAGTAGCCGCCCGTTTCCGGATACAGGGCGTTGCCGCCGACGATCAATTGCGCGCCTTCCCGCTGGCCGACCTGGATGTAGTCGCGGACACGGGTGAATTGTTCCTTGCTGACGACCGGACCCATGCGCGTGGCGGGATCCAGCGGATCGCCGGGACGCATCTCCTGCGCGTGGCTGCGGATGCGTTCCAGCAGCTCGTCCTTGATGGGCGCTTGGACGATCAGGCGCGAGCCCGCATTGCACACCTGGCCGCTATTGCTGAATATGCCCGCCGCCACGGATCGCGCCGCGGCATCGAGATCGGTGCAGTCGGCCATCACGATGTGGGGGCTCTTGCCGCCGCACTCCAGGCCTATGCGCTTGATGTTGGACATGCCCGAATACTGCATGAACAGCTTGCCCACTTCCGTGGAACCGGTAAAGCCGACGGCATCGACGTCCATGTGCAGGCCCAGGGCTTTTCCCGCCGTGTGCCCGAAGCCGGGCACGACATTGAATACGCCCGGTGGAATGCCCGCCTCGACGGCGAGCCGGGCAATGCGCACGGCCGTCAATGGCGACTGCTCGGCCGGCTTGAGGATCACGGAGTTTCCCGCGGCCAGCGCGGGTCCCAGCTTCCATGCGGACATGGACAAGGGGTAGTTCCATGGGACGACGGCCGCGACCACGCCTATCGGCTCGCGCACGATCATGGTCACCATGCCCGGCGAGGAGGGCGCCGTTTCGCCGTACAGCTTGTCGATGGCTTCGGCATACCACTGTATGCACGTGGATGCGCTGACGATGTCGCCGTTGTAGGCGTTGCTGATGGGCTTGCCGACGTCCAGGGACTCCAGCAGCGCGAGCTCTTCGCGATTCTCGAGCAGCGATTCGGCGAACCGCAGCAGTATTTGTTTGCGCTCGGCCGGGGCGCGGCGGGACCACACGCCGGATTCGAAGGCCTTGCGCGCCGATCGGACCGCCAGGTCGACGTCGGCCGAGTCGCACGCCGCGATCCGGGCGATCGTCTTTCCGGTGGCGGGGTTGATCGTGTCGAACGTTTCCCCCGAGAGCGCTTCGTGGTATTGCCCATCGATGAAGGCGCGCCATTCGGGCTTCAGGTTCCGGGCTCGTTCAGTCCATGCGCTTTTATCGGGAATGCTCACTGCCTGTCTCCTTGGGGCTGGATAATGACTGCCGACGGTGGAACGTCGACCTGCAAAAAAAGTATAGGAAACACCATATATAATGTCTAATATAAAAAAATCATCTTAAAGATTCCATAAAGTTATGGATTGGCGTCATGTTGAATGTCAGGCATCTCGAGGTGTTTCGCGCCGTCGTCAGGACCGGCTCCGTGTCGGCTGCGGCACGGGCATTGCACGTGTCGCAGCCGGCGGTAACCAAGACCCTGCATTTGCTGCAGGACGAGCTCAAGCTGACGCTTTTCCAAAGAGTGAAGGGCCGCTTGATTTGCACGCCAGAGGCGGATGCGCTGATGCCGGAAATCGAGCGCATGTTCGGCAGCATCGAGTCCGTCAGCCAGACGGCCGCCGAGATCCGCAAAGGCGCGCGAGGCAAGCTGACGATCGCCACGGTCTCCACCATAGGCACTTCCGTCGTGGCGCGCGCCGTGGGTGCTTTCCACAAGCACTATCCGGACGTGTCGTTCGTCGTGCATGCCTTGCCGACCCGGCACGTGGTCGAGTACGTCAATACCAGCCAGGTCGACATCGGCATCATCGACGTTTCGGCGCCGACGGGCACGCTGGAAGTAGAGGAGTTTTGCAGCAGCGAGATCTGTTGCGTCATGCACCGCGACCATCCCCTGGCCGCGCACGACGCGCTTACGCCGCCTTTGCTGGATGGCCACAAGCTGATCTCGTTCGGCGAGGACACCGTGACGTCGTGGCGCCTGCACGAAGCCTTCCGGACCTATGACGTGCCCTATCAGGTTTGCCTGGAGTCCAACAGCACGCTGACGATATGCGCCATGGTTTCCCAAGTGGGCGCGGTGGCGCTGATCGACCCGTTCACCTTGACGACCAATGCCTTCCCTGGGCTGGTGTCGCGCGCTTTTCGTCCGAAGCTTCCGGTCGTCCCGCGTTTTCTGTTTTCCCCGAAACGGCCCAAGTCCTTGGTCGTCGCTCAGTTTGTCGAGACGATCAGGGCGTGCGCGCGGCAACTGCTCGCGCAAGGCCTGAAAACGGACTGAGCGGCGCGCGCCGTTCTGCTCGGGCCCCAGAGCACGCTTCAACGTACCGTTGACACTCTATCCGAAACTGCATACACTTCTTTTCAAGAAATCGATTTCC
>CAZKBT010000012.1:21998-58242 GCA_964551305.1 uncultured Burkholderiaceae bacterium | reverse complement strand
AAGTTCCCCGCCAGGGCGGCGTCATCCTCGACGACAAGTACGGAGTTGAACGATTGCGTAGGCACGGTGCGGAGCTTGACGAAAATTTGACGACCCTGATTATAGACTGAGAATGCAAATCCATCCCATTAACAATAAAAGCCACGCGGGCCGTCGTCCATGTGGTCCAGATTTTATCTGGAGAGGAAATCCTAATGTCGAAACCCGCGACGCCCTTGAATCATCTAACCTCGGGAAGCCTCATTTCCCGTGATTGCTATGCATCTGTATTTGGCTTGTCATTGCTTGCGGGCGTGGCGGCAGGAGCCGGCGGCGCATTTACGTCCGCTCATGCGCAGACGGCGCAATCATCCTCGGTTTCGGAATTGACGCCTGTCAGGGTACAGGGACAAGCCGTGCAAGAGGGGTATCAGACACCCGTTAGCGCCAGCTCGCCGAAAATCACGGCGCCTTTGCTGGACACGCCCCGGACGATCACCGTCATACCCGAAGAACTGATAAAGGACCGCGGCGCCACGTCGCTGCAGGACGTGCTGCGCACCACGCCCGGCATTACCCTGGGATCGGGCGAAGGCGGCACGCCGACTGGCGACAGGCCGTTCATACGGGGCTATGAAGCCAGTACCGATATCTTCATCGACGGCGTGCGCGATTATTCCCGCGGCTCCCACGAGACGTTCAATTTGGAAGCCATCGAAGTCACCAAAGGGCCGAGTTCGGCCTTCACCGGACGTGGCGGTACCGGCGGCAGCATCAATCTGGAAACCAAATCACCGAAGCTGGCGGACTTTTTCGAAGTGTCGGCCGGATTCGGCAACGCAAGTCAATGGCGCACCACGGCCGACGGCAATATTGCATTCAACGACACGTCGGCATTCCGCTTGAACTTGATGAAGATGGGCGGCGATGTGCCCGGCCGCGACGGCGTCAAGGTGGACCGCTGGGGTATCGCGCCGTCGCTGGCTTTCGGCCTGGGCACGCCCACGCGCCTGACCCTGAGCTATTCGCATATCGAAAACAACGACATGCCCGACCTGGGCATTCCGTTTTCGAACGCGGCCAATCCGGATCGCACCACGCCGCCCAAGGTCGACAGGAATCTGTTCTACGGCCGGCACAACGTCGACTTCCGCGAGAACGTTTTCGACACGGCCACGGCCAAGCTCGAGCATGACCTGAACAGCAATCTGACGGTCAGGAACATCACGCGCTACAGCAAGACCCTGAACCATTATCTGATGACCAGGCCGTCGTTCGACAATTGCAGAGCAGGTGATGGCCCGCCGTGCTCGACCGAGGGACCCGGCGCGCAGTTTGCGCGGGCGGACCGCGCGCGCTGGCGCAGCGCGGAATCCTTGCTGAACCAGACGGATCTGTACGGGACCTTCAAGACGGGATCCCTGACCCACCGGTTCGCGGCGGGCGTGGAGTTCAGCAAAGAGGACATCTATACGAAATCCATAGGCGGCCTGCCTTATCAGGGGCGTCCGGGCAGCAGGGAAGTGGATTCTCTCTATGACCCGAATCCCGGCGGGAACTACAGCTATAGCTTGACGTACGGCCCTCGCACCAAGGACGGCGACATCAAGACGCGTTCCATCTATTTCTTCGACACGATCGAGTTCAACGAGCGGTTTTCAGCCAACCTGGGCTTGCGCCACGACAATTTCCGTGTCGACAACACCCGGGATTCACGTTCCGACAACATGCTGAACTATCAGCTGGGTCTGGTCTACAAGCCGGTTCGCGAGGGCAGCATCTATCTCTCGTACGCAACGTCGTCGAACCCGTCGGGCGAAAACCTGGGACAAGCGGGCGGCGCGGACGGCCCTGCCGGCGGCGCGGCGATCAACGACTTGAAGCCCGAGCGCAGCAAGACCTGGGAGCTGGGCACGAAATGGGATCTGCTGGATAACAATCTTTCCGTGACAGCCGCCGTTTTCGAGACCAAGAAGACGGATGCGCGTTCGACCGACCCGATCACGGGCGATGTTTCCCTGGCGGGCAGCAACCGGGTGCGCGGGGCCGAAATCAGCGTGACCGGGGCGATCACGCCGCAGTGGAACATCTGGGCAGGCTATACCTACCTGGATCCCAAGGTTCTGGAATACCGCAGCGGCAACAATGTGTATGACGGCAAGCAGATGAAGTTCATCGCCAAGCAAAGCGCCACGCTATGGACGACGTACGACGTGCTGCCTCAGCTGACGATAGGCGGCGGCGTTTCGTATGTCGGCAAGCGTTATGCCGACGACGTGAACAGGCTCGTACTGCCGTCACATACCCGCTATGACGCCATGGCGCGTTACCAGGTCAACAAGCAATTGAGCCTGCAGTTCAACGTCAACAACATTACCAATACGGAAGTGTATGACGCGTCCCACGTCGGCATCTTCGCCAACGTCGGGCCGGGCAGGTCGTATATGCTGAGCGCCTCGTATCGCTACGAATAAGTAGTCGGCTCGGCCTGCCATGCCCGGTTTCGGTTCAAATCCGAAACCGGGCATGGCGCATTCCGCATGCCGGGGATATCGTCGGCGCAGGCCCGCTGCCGGTGAGAAGGCTTATTCCACGTCCGGCGCCAAGTGCTTGAGCAGGTAGTTCGCCAATAGGCGGGTCCGGTGCAGCATTTCACGGGCCGGGTAGAGCAGCCAGAGCGCGGGTAGATTCCCGGACATGTGGACGCATTCGTACTCGGGAAGTATCTGTACGAGCTGCCCGGTGCTCAGATCCTTGCTTGCGATATCGTGGCCGACTCGCGCGATGCCCAAGCCGTTGCGCACCAGTTCCAACAACAAAGTGTGGCTGTCGGCGTTGATGCGCGCCCGCACCACGTGCGAGAAAATATGCTGGTGCTTGCGAAAAAACCAGTGCACGGGTTCCGTCGATGAATGCACCAGGCAGTGGTGGTTCGAGAGTTCGTCTATGGTTTTCGGCGTGCCGTCGTTCGATTTCCGGTATGCGTTGCGCAAGGGCCGGATCGTTCAAGCCGATTCGATCGTCGATCTGGCCGATGCGATCGGCGTGCCGCGCGATGCGCTGGAAGAAACCGTCTCGGCCTACAACCGGGGCGTCGATCGGGGCGAGGATCGGGAGCTCGGAAGAAAAGCGCTCGCGCATCATTTCGGGAACCTGGTGCAAATCAAAGCCGCGCCTTTTTACGGCTACCCATGCACGGCGTCGATCAACACGACGTATGCCGGGATACGCGTGGGACCGGACATGGCCGTGCGCAATGTATGGGACGAATCCATCGAAGGCGTGTATGCCGCAGGGGAAGTGGTGGGTGGCTTTCATGGCGAGGCCTACATGACGGGCTCGTCGCTGGTCAAAGGCTTGATATTCGGCAGAGTCGCGGCGGCGTCCGCCTTGGGCGGATAGACGGGCGCATGGACTTGCGCCTCTCGTTGATGCATCATAAGCGTAATGTATCCGTCGACGGGGGCTGTGTCCAAGATGAAGTACAAGGACTATTACAAGACAATGGGACTTCCGCGTACGGCGACGCAGGCGCAGATCAAGGCGGCGCATCGCAAGCTGGCGCGCAAGTACCATCCCGATCTGAATAAGGATCCGGATGCCGAGGAGAAATTCAAGGACGTCGCCGAAGCCTACGAGGTGTTGAAGGATCCGGAAAAGCGCGCGGCCTATGATCAGCTGGGCGAAGCGCCGCAAGGCGGCGAGTTCCGTCCGCCTCCGGGCTGGGAGGAGCATTTTTCGCAGGGCCCCGGCCCCAGCCGCGGGCGCGGAACCTACAGCAGTGCCTCGGAGGCCGACTTCAGCGATTTCCTGGACGAGCTGTTCAGAAGCCAGGGGGCGGGTTCTCGCGGCGCTTCGTCTCGCGCCGGGTCCGAGCGGCCCATGGCGGGGCAGGATCAGCACGCCATGATCGTCATCGATCTCGAAGACGCGTTCACAGGAGCGCAACGCACGATCAACCTGCAAGTCCCGGTCATCGACGAGCAAGGCCGCGTCGCCATGCAGCCCCGCGTCCTGACTGTATCCATTCCGAAGGGAATACGCGCCGGCCAGAGGTTGAGGCTGGCCGGGCAGGGGCTTCCGGGTTACGGCGGGGGGCCGGCGGGCGACCTCTACCTGGAAATCCAGTGGCGCGACCACTCCTTGTACCGTGTCGACGACCGCGATTTGTCCTTGGAGCTGCCGGTGGCGCCTTGGGAAGCGGCCTTGGGCGCCACTGTGACCGTGCCGACGCCGCAAGGCCGCGTCGACCTGTCCATTCCTTCCAATTCGGCGGACGGCAAGCGCTTGCGCCTGAAAGGCCGGGGCTTGCCGGCGGCATCGCCGAGCGCGGCGGCGGGCGACTTGTACGTCGTTCTCAAGGTGGTCTTTCCCAAGGCGAATACGGACGCCGCGAAAGCGGCCTATCAGGCGCTGCGCGATGCCACCAGGTTCGATCCGCGCGCGAATTTTCCAGGGTGAACGTCATGACCTCAAAGAACAATCGGTGCTTGCAGGGCGAGATCGTCGAAGAAAGCGTCCAATTCTCGCTGACTGAGCTTTGTCGGGCCAGCGGCGCCACGGAAGATCAACTGAAGCTGTGGGTCGCCGAAGGGGCGCTCGAGCCGCAAGGCGAATTCGAGCTGCACAGCCGGGCGACCCGAACCTGGGTGTTTTCAGGTTCGGCCTTGCGACGGGCGGTCATCGCCCACCGTCTCGAGAGCGAACTGGAGGTCAACCCGGCGGGCGTTGCGCTGGCCCTGGATCTGCTCGATCAAATCGAGGACTTGCGCCGTCGCCGCTGACGTTCGCGTCAAGCCCGGGTCGCTCTACGACTTGGGCAGCGTTACCGGCAGCCTGAGCTGGCCCACGCAGTCGCGCGCTTGCCGGACCAGGTCCTGGAATGCGTCGCTGCGGATCTCCTGGTGCGTCAACACGCGTTTCTTTTGCGTCAAGGTGTAGTGGTAACGGGCGATGGCGCCTGCCGACGCGTTTTTCAGGTCCAGATCGAACCAGGGCGACTGCACGGCGCAATCGTGCAGGGAATCGGCTGTGTGGCCCAAGCTGATACTGACATCGTAGACGGCTGTATACGGATCGCCCAGGTAAATGTCGGCCTGCTGCCCTTCCCGGACATAGTTGGCGAACTGTTCCCACATGATGCGCAGGTCGTCGCGCTGATAGACGTATTGCCCCGACACCTTGTCCAGCGGGTTCAGGTCGGTCAGCGCGACCTTGGCTTCATAGGCTGGAGGTACGGTAAAGCCCAGCTCGTCGCGCGTAACCGCGCAGTCCACCGGCTCGCGGCCGACGTTGCGGCACAGCTCGTTATTGAAGCTTGTGCCGCCCTGGCCGCGATCGGCCAGCGACATTTGCGCCAATGCCAGGGCGGCAATGGACGTGGTGGACTGTATGCGGGCTCTGCCTTCATGGTCATATTGTTCGTCGCGCCGGACCGTGACGCTCGAGACCGGAGGTTCGAGCGCGATAGTTTCCTGGCGTATTGCGCCGCCGGCGTCCATGACCAGCGCCCAACGCTCCTGCAGGTCCGGCATGGTGCGACCCGGAACGAAAACGGAGTTGGTGGGGTCCAGCCACCAGGCTTGGCCGTCCACTTGCGCGCGCACGATCGCATGATTGGGAGCAAGGGGGCCGGGTATCAACAGGGCGGGCGCGGATATGCCCCGGAACACGAGCGCCGGTTCCGCGGCGATGCCCGATGCCTTGAGCATGGCGGCAAGCAGGACCGCCAGATCTTTGCAGTCGCCGTAGCCGTGTTGCTCGATTTCTTCCAGACTGAAGGGAACGTAGCCGCGTTCGGTGCTGCGCCAGTCGCCCAGATAGCGATAGTTTTCATCGATATGCTGCATCAGGTAGGCGACGCGTTCCCGCATCGGCAAGGACCGGGCATGCAGCGCGGCTTGTTGACTTCGGGGCGGCAGCGGTGCGGCCAGGATCTCGTTGTAGCGTTGCGCAAAAGGACCGAGATGGCTGGCCGCATCCATCGAGCTGGCCAGCGCGATCCGCGGTATTTTTTGCAGATAGGCGTTGTCGGCTTCATTGATGAAATTGAAATAGCGCGGCGCTTTTTGCTCGATCGTCAACGTGCGCGTGTCCGGCGACAGCGCGATCTGGAAATCGTCCGCCAGCTCGGCCTGCCAGACGATGGTCCGGGGCGCGGTGAAACGGGCGCTGTATGCGTCGCTGCGCACCGGCTCGGGCGCGAACTCCAGCATGTAGTGAAAGCCGTTGACCAGCGGCATCGCGTCCACATGATGCCGGATGGTGTACTGGATGGTGGTTCCCACCCGAAGAGAAGGAAAGGCCAGCGAGGTTTGCTTGTCGCGCCGGAATCCGGCGTCGGGGTTCGGGGCCGTGCGCGTATCGATCCGGGAGGGATCGAGCGCGACGGCGGCTTCGCCCGGTTGACTGTAGCTGGCTTGCTCCACGACGAAGCGGTCGTTTTCCGGGTAATTGAAATCGATGCGCGACAGCATGTCGCGGCCGGCGGGCTTGAGTATCGTATAGCTGATCGTGGTGACGCAGTCCCGGCTGGCATCCTCGTTGAATGCGCATTGGACGTCGGTGCGGCTGGACAGCGGCGCTTCCGATACGGGCTGCAGCGCCGCCAGGGCGGGCGCGCAGGCCAGTCCGAGACCGATGTAAGCGGAGAGAGCGATAAGATTCTTCATAAGAGCCTCTGGACGTGGCGTTGCCGTTATTCCGGTTCGCGCCGGCGGAATGAAAATGACGATTCCGGCTTTGACTAGGTATTGCGAAAATAGTTTCGAATTCTACCGAACATTGATCTTTTGTAATTGGCAGCCCGCCGCGGCATGCTAGGATTTTCAATATTCGTTCAACCGGTTTCATGGCAGGAGACACATTATGCAAAGAGAAGTAGTGATCGTGAGCGCAATGCGAACGGCGATCGGGACATTCGGCGGTTCGCTCAAGGACGTGGCGCCGACCGCATTGGCGACGGAGGTATTGCGCGCCTCGCTGTCGCGCGCCCAGGTGCAAGCCGCCGATGTGCAGCACGTGGTGTTCGGGCACGTGGTCAACACCGAGCCGCGTGACATGTACCTGTCAAGAGTGGCGGCACTGGAAGGCGGATGCACGCGGGAAACGCCGGCGTTCAACGTCAACCGCCTGTGCGGCTCTGGCTTGCAGGCCATCGTGTCGGCCGGCCAGGGCATATTGCTCGGTGACTTCGATATCGCCGTGGCGGGCGGCGCGGAAAGCATGAGCCGGGCGCCGTACGTTTCCAGGGGGCTGCGCTGGGGCGCGCGCATGGGCGACAGTGTCATGGTCGACATGATGCTGGGCGCCTTGCATGATCCGTTCCAGGGAATCCACATGGGGGTTACGGCCGAAAACGTCGCCAGAAAATGGGGTGTCACCCGGCGGCAGCAGGATGAGCTGGCGCTGGAAAGCCATCGACGCGCGCAGCGGGCCGTCGAGGGCGGTTATTTCAAGGACCAGATCGTGCCGATCGTGCAGCGCACTCGCAAAGGCGAGAGCGTCTTCGAACAGGACGAGCATTTCCGTCCCGATGCCAAGATGGAGGATTTCGCCAAGCTCAAGCCGGTGTTCATCAAGGACGAGGGGACGGTAACGGCGGGCAACGCCTCCGGCATCAACGATGCCGCGGCCGCGTTGGTGTTGATGAATCGTGAAACGGCCGAGGCGCGGGGCTTGGCGCCTTTGGCCCGGCTGGTGAGCTACGCGCATGCGGGCGTGGAGCCCGAATTGATGGGCATCGGTCCGGTTCCGGCCTCGCAGCAGGCATTGAAACGGGCGGGTTTGTCGATCAACGACCTGGACGTGGTCGAAGCCAATGAGGCATTCGCCGCCCAGGCTTGCGCGGTAACCCGAAACCTTGGCCTGGATCCGGCCAAGGTCAACCCCAATGGCTCGGGCATCTCGCTGGGTCACCCCATCGGGGCGACCGGCGCCATCATCACCGTGAAGGCCTTGCATGAGCTGCGGCGCATCCAGGGGCGGTACGCGCTGGTCACGATGTGCATAGGCGGCGGACAAGGCATAGCCGCCGTTTTCGAACGCATTTAATGGCTTGGAAGGCGCCGGCGTTCGACGCCGGCGCCTTCTTATGCCGAAAACTAACCGGTTGCGGCCGATAAGGCATTGGAACAGGGACGGCGCTTGGCTCTAAGATAAGCCATCGATTTCTTTCATACCGGTCATTCATCAAGGAGTACCGTCATCATGCATCTGGCCCGTTATCCTCGTTTGCATTTCGCTCATCTACCGACGCCGCTCGAACCCTTGACGCGTTTGAGTGAATTGCTCGGCGGTCCGAATTTATGGATCAAGCGCGACGACTGCACCGGCCTGGCCGGCGGCGGAAACAAAACGCGCAAGCTGGAGTTCCTTATGGCCGACGCCCAGCAGGCGGGCGCGGATACGATCATTACGCAAGGCGCGACGCAATCCAATCACGTCAGGCAGACCGCTGCCATCGCGGCCAAGCTGGGCTTGACATGCCATGTGCTGCTGGAAGATCGCACCGGCTCCAAGGATCATGACTACAACTACAACGGCAACGTGTTGTTGAACAAGCTGTTCAACGCGCCCATGCGGAAGTATCCCGGCGGAACGAATATGCAAGCCGCCATGGACGAGCTGGCTGACAGTTTGCGCGGCGACGGTAAAAAGCCTTATGTCATTCCGGGCGGCGGATCCAATGAAATCGGCGCGCTCGGCTATGTCAATTGTGCGCTGGAAATGCTGTATCAGGCGAATACGGCGGGTTTGCGCATCGACTTGGTCGTTCATGGCACGGGTTCGGCCGGAACCCAGGCGGGACTGGTGGCCGGCTTCAGCGGCAGCAACAGCCGGATTCCGGTACTTGGCATAGGCGTGCGCATTCCGCGCGAGCAGCAAGAGGCCAACGTATTTCGCCTGGCGGAACGCACGGCCGAAAAACTGGGCATTCCCGGCGCGGTCAAGCGTGAAGACGTCGTGGCCAATTGCGATTATGTCGGCGAAGGGTATGGGATTCCCGCGCAAAGCACCCTGGAGGCCATCGATATGTTCGCCCGCTATGAAGGCATCTTGCTGGACCCGGTCTATTCCGGCAAAGGCGCGGCCGGTTTGATCGACTTGATCCGCAAGGGCGAATTCAAGAAAGGCCAGAACATCGTGTTCCTGCATACCGGCGGCGCCCAGGCTTTGCCGGGTTATCTCGACAGCTTCAAGTAATCGGCCGTTGATGGCGTCGCCTCGCGCCTCGGATATTGTCCGGCGGCGCGCGGGCGGGCCGCGACAGGCCTGCCGATCTAGGAGCCGGCTTTCAGGGCCTGTTTCCAGAACTTGTCGAGCTCGGGCCTGCGCGCCTTGGGTGATCGGTAAAGCACGACTTTCAAGTCCCTGACGTTCAATGGCGCGTCGAGCACGGTCAGCACGCCTTTTTCGATTTCATGGCGCACCAGGCTCAAGGGGAGCCAGGCGACTCCCTGTCCTTGAAGCGCAAGCGCTTTCAGTCCATCCGCCAACGCGTTCTCGAACACCCTATGACAATGGATGCCGTCGGCCATGCAGGAGGCAAGCTCTTGTTTGACGATTTCGCCCAGGAACGAGTTGTCCGGGTAAGCCAGTACTTTCAGGGGCCGCCCCGGCCGAGGATGGTGCAAGGCTCGTCCTTCCTTGGTGACGGCCGATACCGGCACCAGCCGGTCGGTGCCGATCTGCAGGAAGTCGACTTGGCCGAGTGTAGCCTGGTCGGTCACGGCCGGCTCCAGGAAACAAAGCAGGAAGTCGCCCGTGCCGCTCAGAAAAGGCGCCATCATGTCCGAAAGGTTGCCCGTCTGCACGCGAACCAGGTTGTCGTCTTCCCAGGGCGAGAACTTTTCCAGCCATTGCGGGAAAAAAGAAACGGCCAATGAATGCTGGACGAAAAACAGCACGCCGCGGCTCGGGCCGTAATTCAAGCGGAAATGCTCGCGGGTTCTGTCGATCTTGGCCATCAGCGTCTTGGCTTCGCCGATGAATTCCAGGCCCGCCTTGGTCAGGGTCATGGGACGCAGTTCGCGATCGACCAGTATGATGCCCAGCCAATCTTCCAGCGAACGTATGCGCCGGCTGAACGCCGGCTGGGTGACGTGGCGCGCCTTGGCCGCCTTGGAAAAGCTTCTATGTTCAGCCAGCGCTTCGAAGTCTTTGAGCCACTTTAGCTCCACCGAATCTCCCCCAGGACCAGGACGCGCAACAACGACGATGACAATGCACGCTAAGGACCTTGTCGACGCGGCATCCCCTTGCGTCCGACTGCGGATCCGTAGTCGTCATAAATGATACTGTATTGCACTGTGGTTTGCCCGCAAGGGCGCGCAGGGAGAATGGGTTGGTTCAGGCGGCAAGCGCCTTGGCGTTCGTTCGCGCTTGCGACGCCGCCGATTCGGTATCTTCGGAGAGCGTCCGGCCGACTCTCTCCAGCAGACGCAGGCCGTCGGCCGACAATTGCGCGGCGGATCCGGCGCTTGCGACGACGCGGTCCGGCCTCAACAGCAGCCATTTTCCACGATAGTGCTCGAAGATGTCGTCGTACCGTTCATCCTGCACGGACGCTCGTATGCCGGATGCGGGATCCGAGGCCTGGGCGGCCGCCGTCCGCGCATCGTTCCCGGTCGGGGCCGCATCGCTCAGGTGGATCAAAGGCCAGGACGATGCCTGCAACAGCGGCGACAGGGCCGCGGCATCGGATGGATCGGCGTCGATGCCAAGAATGGCGAAATCATGGCCGATCAGATCGTCCAGCAAAACAGCCCTGCCATGCGCGATGACGGAAGGATTGGGGCTGACCCGCCCGATGAGCTCGTTTTTCTTTCCCGTTTCGTCTCCCGCCTGGATCAGGTCCGAGCGCACGTAGGGCTTGGGAATGTACTTCATGTCCCGGATGTAGCGGTTGGCGGACGGTATCAGGCGCAGGGCGACGAAGAACGCATCGCGCAGCAGCGACATGGGAATCGATTTGACGCGTTGGAGCTTGCCGTTGATGGTCGCCATCTTGATAGTCTTGAGCACGGCGTCCCAGCGCTCGGCCTGATACGTGTCCAGTATCGACGGATCCGCCCGGTGCTTGAGCACGCGCCATAGTTTCCAGCCCAGGTTGTTGGCGTCGCGCGCGCCGCTGTTCATGCCTTGCGAGCCGAAGACCGGCATGAGATGGGCCGCATCGCCGATGAGAAAGACGCGGCCGACGTGGAACTTCGGGCAGATGCGCGAGCGGAAGGTATGGACGACCTTGCGTATGATGTTCAGCTCGTCGTAGTTGCGCCACGGCCTGAACAGGCGCCGCAATGTGTCGTCGTCGAGCAGTTCTTCGGCCGATTCGTTCTTTTTCAGCGAAAACTCGAAACGCCGGCCGTTGGGGGCGGGCATGCTGATGAAATTGCGTCTCCAGCCCATCTTCGTCAGTGCCAGTGCGCTGTCGTCCCGGTCGTTCAGGACGTCGATGACGACATGCCTGACGTCGAATGCATCGACTTGGGTATAAGTCAGGCCGAGCAGCTTGCGGCATACGCTGTGCGCGCCGTCCGCGCCCACGAGATACTTCGTGTGGTAGGAGGATTCCCGTCCGTTCGCATGGCGGGTGACGACTGTTACTCCCGCGTCTGGATCATCGGTCAGGCCGACGACTTCACGGTCGAATTCGATGCTGGCATAGCCGTTGGCGACCGCGGCGTCATGCAGGATGACTTCGAACTCGGGCTGAAAAATCGCGGCGCGGTTGGGGAAGTTGTGTTCGGTCGACCGCCCTTGGACGTGGCCCAGGTTCAAGCCCAGCGGCGACACGTAGTCGTACGAGATGGGATACTTGGCGTGGCCGGCCACCTGATCCCCCAGTCCGAGCGTATGCAGCAACCGGAAAAACTCGTCGTCGACGTTCAAGGCCTTGGGCATGGACGACAAATGGGCGTCGCGCTCGAGCACCAGGGTTCGCACGCGATGGCGGGCAAGAATGTTGGCCAGCGTCAGGCCGGCGGGGCCTGTGCCGACGATGATGACGTCAAAGCGCTCAGTCACTGCGTGTACCGTTGGTGAGATCGACCATGGGAAATGCTTCGTCGTGGGCCCATTCGGAAAGCGAAGCGTCATAGAGCTTGACCCGCTCGCGGCCGGCCCGATGCAGGGCGAAGATGACCAGCGTGGCGGAGATGCCTCCGCCGCAGTAGGCGACGACCTCCCGGTCCTTGTCCAGCAGTCGCGCGGCATCCAGCAGCGCTTCGGTGCGGCGCGGTTCCAGGAACAGACCGCTTTCTTTATCGACGAGGCCGGCTGCCGGTACGTTGATGCTGCCTGGAATATGGCCCGGGCGGCCGCCGTGCACCCGGCTTTTTCCCGAGAACTTGTCTTCAGGCAAGGCATTCACGATGGTCAGCGCCGGCTCGTCCAGTCGGGACAGCAGGGTGCGGCCGTCGATGGCCAGGTCGCGCGATGCGTGCACACGAATATGGCCTGTCGGCCGTGCCTGGGCCGGACCGCTTGCGATGGGCAGATCCTGGTCCAGCCAGTGCCGCAGGCCACCGTCCAGTACAAAGGCATTGTCCAGGCCGAAGTGATGGAACAGCCACCAGATGCGTGTGGCCCACCATGGATTGCCGGTGCTGTAGATGATGACCACGCTGTCCTGATCGATCCCGAGCTTGCGTAATGCCTGCTCGAAATGCTCGATCTCGGGCACGGTGAACAGGTAGTCGCCGTCCGGATCGGACAGCGTCGCCTGCAAGTCCACGAATTGGGCGCCTGGAATGTGGGCGCGCAAGAAGGCGTCGTAGTCGGCGACGGCCTGGTCGACGCCATGCTCGTCGGGGACCAGGTTCGTCGTGCTGTCGAGCACGACGACGTCCTGGCGGTCCAAGTTCCGCGCCAGCCATGCGGCCTGGGCCAGGCCGTTGCTGGGGGCGTCGATGTGCGGTGTCGTCATGATGATTTCCTGCTGGTGTCGTTGTGTCGCCTATTGCGAGAAGTAGCTCCTCAGTTGATCGGCGGACGGCGTGTCGCGTATGAGGCCCAATTCCTTCATGTTGCCGGCGAGCACGCCGGCTTCCTTGGGAAACAGGGTCGAGTCCAGCACGACGCGCTTGATGCCGATTTCCACGATCCCTTTATCGAAGTCCTGCGACCGGGTCATGAAATCGATCCATTGGTCGGGATGTTCGGTGAACTTTTGCGTGGATGCTTGCGCGGCGCTTGCGATGTCGCGTATGGCTTGCGGCTTTTTCTGCGCAAACTCGGTGTTCGCGGCAATGGCGTTGTTGACGCCTTTGAATGAATTGTCGGCGATGTTGGTCGGCGGATAATAGGCGTAACCGGCGCTGACCGCGGTCGCGCCGAAGGGCTCGAAGATCGCCGCGCAGTCCGTGGTCTTGTTTTGCAGGGCTTGCAGCACCGGCGGGCCGGCCACCGCGAAATTGACTTTCTTCACATCTTTCGGGCTATGGCCGTGTGTGTGTAGCGCGTCGTCCAGGAAGATTTCCGGAAAGCCCGACACGATGCCGACGGTCCGGCCTTTCAAGTCGGACCAGCTTTCTATCTTGACGTCGTTGGCGCAGACCAGATTGATCGCGCCGCGCGCCAGGCCCGTCACGAACGTGAACTTGGGCTCTGTATTCTTGGCGGCTTCGGTGATCAGATTGGCGTAACCCAGGGAGGATATGTCGATGTCCCGGCGGCTCAGCGCGATGGCGGCGTCGGCGTAGCGCTGAAACTTCACGTACTCGAAGTCGTATTTGTCGCCCAGGGCATTGGCCAGGTCCAGGACGGCGGCGTCATGCAGCTGGGAAAAATAGCCGACGCGGATCTTGTCCTTGCCTTGGGCGTGCGCAAGCGGGCCGATGAGCGCGGCATTGAGCGCAATGGCGGCCAACACGAGAAGCTTATGCGGTTTCATCATGAAAAAAATCCTTGTGTTAAAGCCCGAGGTGGGTCAGGGAAATGGATTTGAGACGGTTGAATTCCTGATCTGTCACCGAGCGGGGATGCGGTAGGTCGATCGGAATTTCGACGGCGACGCGGGCGGGCCGCTGCGTGAGCACCAGCACGCGATTGCCCAGGTATATGGCTTCGTCCACGCTGTGCGTGATCAGCAGCACCGTGATGCCGGTGGCCTGCCAGATTTCGATGAGTTTCTTTTGCATGCGTTGCCGCGTCATGGCGTCCAGCGCGGCGAACGGTTCGTCCATAAGCAATACGCGGCTGTCTGTCACCAGGACGCGTGCGATCGATGCCAGCTGGCGCATACCGCCGGACAATTGATGAGGCCATTTGTCGGCGAAATCGCGCAGGCCCGTGAGCTCCAGCGCGTGATCGATTTTTTGTTCTTTCCGGCGCGCGGAAAGCGCGACGTTCTTCAGGCCGAAGCCGACGTTGTCGCGCACGCTGAGCCAGGGAAACAGCGCGGAGGTGTCCTGGAAGACGACGCCTTGCCTGCGTGACGGCCCATGGATGGGCAGGCTGTCGAGCATCGCAGAGCCGCCGGTTGGGGATTCGAATCCCGCCAGGATATTGAGCAGCGAGCTCTTCCCGCATCCCGACGGCCCGAGTATGCACAAGAATTCGCCGGCATGAATGTCCAGGTCGATCTGGTCGATGGCCAGCACGCTGCCGTTCGTGTCCTGGTAGGTCTTGGACAGATTGCGCACGACGATGGCGGCGGCATGCTGTTGCTGCAATGCCGGTAAAAAACTAGGGGCATTCATTTGGCCGTCTCCACGTTCCAGAACAAGTACTTTCTGACGATCAGCAGCAGGGCGCGGTCCGATAGGAAGCCGAAAAAGCCCACCGTCGCCATCGCGGCCACGACGACGTCCATGCGGTTGTAGTAGTAGGCATCCCAGAGCTCGTAGCCCAAGCCGGATTTGACGGCGACCATTTCGGATATGACGACCAGCATCCAGGCCAGGCCCATCGCGACGCGCGCGCCGACCAGCAAGGACGGCAAGGCGGCCGGCAGTATGACTCGCCACAGTATCTGGGCGGGCGTGGCGTCCAGCATGCGCGCGCTGCGCAGGTGCAGGGTGGATACGTGGCGCGCGCCCGCCGTGGCGTTGAGCAGGATGGGAAAGAAGGCGCCGACGGCGACCAGCGCGATGGCGGCGGAACTGCCGATTCCAAAGAAAATCAGGCAAAACGGTATCCACGACGAGGTGGGGATGGGACGCAGAACCTGCAGAATCGGGTCCAGCAAGTCCGTCGCCGCCTTCGAGCGGCCGATCAGCATGCCCAATGGGGCTCCGATGACCAGCGCAGCCAGGAAGCCGCTGATCACGCGCAGCGAGCTATCGCGCAAGGATGCGAGCCACGTGCCGGAATATCGTCCGCCGTTGCCGGCGATCCATTCATAAAGCGCAGCAATGACGTCGGAGGGGGCGGGGATGAAGCCGTCGCCCAGGCCGAACTGGCGGACCAGGACTTGCCATGCGGCCAGGGCGGCGAGAGGGGGGAGGGCCAACCGTATGAAGCGAGGGGAAGAAGACAAGAAGTTCACAACGAAGAACGCGAGCGAGAAATCGATGAGTTGACGCCTATTCTACGTAGTTGTCGTTGTATTCATTAGCTGCGTTTTTCATTTGCTTATAGCCTGCCGGGTCGTTGATGCCTTCCGGTTGCGGCTTTTTCAGGGTGATAGAATCCCTGCATCGGTATGCAGGAGCGAAGACGTATGTTCACCGGGATAGTCCAGGGGGTGGCGACCCTAGCCGCGATAGAGGATCGTGATGGGTTGCGCACGTTCACCATCGATTTTCCGCCGGGCTTTTGCCAGGACCTGGCGATCGGCGCCAGCGTATCGGTGGACGGCGTCTGCCTGACGGCGACCGGCATGCCGTCGGCGACGCAGGCGACGTTCGATGTGATGCTGCAAAGCCTGAGCGTGACGACGCTGGGCGACTATACGGTCGGCTCCAAGGTCAATGTCGAGCGTGCGGCCAAGGACGGCGCGGAGATCGGCGGGCATCCCTTGTCCGGGCATATCGATTTTTCCTCACACATCCTCTGCGCCAGGACGTCGGACACCAATCGCGTGCTGCGTATCGGCATACCCGCTGATTTTCGCAAGTACGTCTTTGCCAAGGGCTATATCGCGGTTAACGGCGCCAGCCTGACCGTGTCCGAGGTCGACCGCGTCGAGGGCTGGTTCGAAGTCTGGCTGATTCCGGAAACGCGCCGCATGACTGTTTTCGAAGACAAGGACGAGGGCGACCGCCTCAATGTTGAAATCGAACGCAGCACGCAGGTGGTCGTGGATACGGTGCGCGAGGCCGTCGATGAAAGCCTGGGCAGACTCAGGCCGGTACTTGAGGCGATACTCGAGGAAAAGGGCCTGGCTCTCGAGGACTTCGTCGATCCGCCTCTATTGCCGAAGCGCTGAAGTTCAGGCCGAGTAAGCCATGACGACATTTGCCCGCGGCGTTTCGTTCATCGGCGTGGCCGTGTCTTTGCTGATTCTCTTGTCGGGCATATGGGCGGCGCTGGCGCTCTGGTTTCAGTCGTTGCGCCTGCATCCCGTCTTGCACTGGCTGCTGCCCTGCGCATGGCTGTTGTTTACCATGCTCGCGCTGGCATTCTATTGGCACTCATTGCAATCACATCGCGCGCCGCTGATCTATCTGCTGGCCTTCGCCGTTTTGATGGTGTGGTGGGTCGGCTTGGCGCCGTCTCGGCATCGCGCGTGGGCGGACGACGTCGCCCGCGCGCTGCATGCCGAGGTAAACGGAGATGTCGTTACTTTGCACAACGTCCGGAATTTTTCATGGCGCAGCGAGACGGACTACGACGCGCGCTGGGAGGACCGCCAATATGATTTACGCCGCCTGACCTCGACCGACATGGCGCTTTCGTACTGGATGGGGCCGGCGATCGCGCATACTCTGGTTTCTTTCGGCTTCGATGACGGCCGTTATCTGACCTTTTCCATAGAGATACGCAAAGAGCGCGAGGAGGCATTTTCCGCTATAGGCGGGATGTTCAAGCAGTTCGAGCTGAGCCTGGTCGCTGCAGACGAAAGCGACATCCTGCGCGTGCGCACGAATATACGAGGCGAGGACGTCTACCTGTATCGGGTCGATCTGGCGGAGCGGGACAGGCGCGCGCTCTTTCTGGCGTATGTGGCGCAGGCGAACGAACTGGCCGGGGCGCCTCGCTTCTACAGTACCTTTACTGCGAACTGCACGGTCATTGTTTATCAGATGGTCAAAAGGATAATCTCCGGTCTGCCCCTCGACTATCGTTTGTTGGCCTCCGGCTATTTGCCCGAGTACCTCCATGGCATCGGAGGGTTGGCGTCGGACGGAGAGGGCATTGGCGTTTTGCGCGAGCGCGGCCGTATCACGCAGCGCGCCCGCGCCATGCCCGAGGGAGAGGATTTTTCCCGCTACGTCCGGCAAGGCATTCCCGGCATGAAGGATGCGCGGCGCGCGAATGGACAAGGAACGGCTTCCTGACGGCCGCCTCGTGCGTCAGAAGCGATAGGCGGCGTTGAGCGACACCGTCCAGTTCCTGCCCATGGCGGGTTCGTAATAACGGCTGTTGCTTTCGTTGACGATGACCGACCCGATGTACCGACGGTCGAAAACGTTGTCCACTCGGGCCATGGCCGAGAGTTCCCAGTTCTGGTAAGTGTGCTTGTAGCCGGCGAAGAGTCCCGTCGTGACGTAGCTTGGCGCTTGGGCCGTGTTCGCGCTGTTGGCGTACAGCTTGTCCATGTAGCGCCAGTCTATGCCGGCCCGCCATCCTTGCCTGGGGAGCCAGCTCAACGCGGCGTAGAGGCTCTGCCGCGCGACGCCGGGTATGTACTTGCCGTCGCCGGCCTCGGGATCGCGCACCACCGCGTCCAGCCAGGTATAGCTTGCCTGGAAACGAAGGTCGTCCATCAGCACCGGGCCGTCCCAGCTCAGCTCCAGCCCCTGCCGCCGGGTTTTTCCGGCGTTCTTGAACGTGGAGCGTCCGCCCTCGTTCGTATCGCTGACGATTTCGTCGCTCGTGTCGATGTGAAAGAGCGCCGCGGTAAGCAGGCCCTCGCCCAGGCGCGCCTTCGCGCCGATTTCGTAGTTATTGCTGGTGGCCGGCTTCAAATCGAAATTCAAGCCCGGCAATCCGCCCGGACGATAGGATATTTCGTTGAATGTCGGTGTTTCGAATCCGCGGCCCGCCGATGCGTACAGACTCAGGTCGGGCGTGAGCGCGTAGCGCAGCGCCGCGACCGGCAGCAGCTTTTTATATTGTGCGTCGCCGCTGTCGTCGCCGTTGCCGCCGGTAACGTAGTGGTCGCGGGAGGAGAAGCGCACGGTGCTGTAGCGCAAGCCGCCTTCGACGGTCCAGCGCTCGCCCAGTCGCCAGGATGCCTGGATGTAGGGATCCAGGCTGCGCAAGGTGTTGGCTTCGTCCCGGCGCAGCTTGCCTTTGACCCCCAAGGCCGTCGGGGCCGATGCGGGTCCCAGGAAGTTTTCGTAGCCCAGGCGGTCTTCGTTCATCTGCTCGTAGGACAGTCCGCCGATCACGGTGAGAGGACCGGGCGCCAGCTCCAGGCGCGACGTCCAGCGCATGTCCACGCCGCCGTACTGGCGCTTCAAATCGATGACGCCTCCCGCGTGGGTGGGCGAGCGGCTTTGCACCGCCGCCGGGATGGCCTGGTATTGGATCGTTTTGCGTTGACCGACGTAGAACATGGCGTTGAGGGTATTGCTCGCGTCGATCTGTTTTTCGTAGTTCGCGCCCAGCTGCGTCTGTTCGATGGTCTTGCGGGTATTGTAAAGAGTCGCGTTCGGCGTCGCGGATCGCGGATCGCGGTCGTACTCGGCTTGCGTCAGACCCAAGGGATCGTCGGCCCGGATGTCCAGGTGGTTGGCGATCAGCGTCAAGCTGCTGTCGTCCGAGAGCTGCAAGCCCAGTCTGGCGTTGCCCAGGTTTTTGCGCATGCCGCTATGTTCTCGATAGCCGTCCAACGCGTAGCGGCTGGCGCTTACGTTGTAGTCGGTCAACCCCAGGTCGTAGGGCGTGGCGCCGCTGGCGTGCAGGCCGTAGCGCCGGCTGCCCGCCGTGCCGGCGCTGAACTCGGCGCCAAGCTTGGGAGGTCCTTCTCCGGGCGCGGTGAATACCTGGATGACGCCGCCCGACGAGTTTCCATATAACGACGAGTAGGGACCGCGCAGAATCTCGACGCGCTCGGCCGAGGCGATGTCGATGTTCGATATCTGGCCCTGGCCGTCGGGCATGGTGGCCGGGATGCCGTCCACATAGATGCGGATACCCCGTATTCCGAAGGTGGACCGGGCGCCGAATCCGCGCATCGAGATTTGCAGGTCTTGCGCGTAGTTGTTGCGGTTCTGCGCTTGCAGGCCCGGCACCGCGGCCAGGCTTTCGGAAAGATTGACCTGGGGCTGGCCTTCGTGCAGCGAGCGGCTGTCTATGGTGCTGACGGAGGCGGGCGTATCGATGGGGGATTGCTGGATGCGAGTGCTGGTGATGGTGATCGCGGGCAGGGTCGTGACCGGCCCGTTCGTCGCCGCGGCTTCCTGGCTCCATGCGTTCGATGCGCCGCCAAGTCCGCAGGCCAGCACCAGCAGGCCCGGGACGAGGCGCCGGTCGGCGAGACCGTTCGCCGCGCTTCCCATGCACGAGGCATGCGCGTGTGTATCGGTCATGTATTTATGAGAAACAAAATGTGATTTATGTGAAAGCATGGACCTGCCAGTCAGCATGGGGAACGTTCGCTTCAAGGCCGGCGTATTCCCGTCGCTGCGTTAAAAAGAGCCTTCGGCTTCAGGATGAGATTCGTTCGTTTCGGCCAGCAACATTGGCATGCGTCTAGCCGAATGTTTCCCAAGGGTAAACCCTTTCAATTCTACAGGGTGAGCGTAGAATGGCGTCATATTCCAGCATACGCAAGACGGTTTTTTTTAGAGCTATTTTGCATTTTAAGCAGGATAAGTGTTTGGAGTAACGGGCGGTATGACGGCCCTTAAGGAGAGGATGTATGTCTGTGGACAACAGCAATGTTGAAGCATCGTCGAGGCATTGGGCCTTGATATTATTCGGGATAATTCTGGCGCTGATCGGAGCGGCCTTGCTGGTGCGCGGCGTTTCGCTGATTACGGTGGGCGGATCGTGGTACTACGCGATCGTCGGCGCGCTGCTGATCGCATCGGGTATTTTGTTTGCGTGCAGGCGCGTGGCGGGCGCTTGGCTATATGCCATCGTGTTCATAGGCACGCTCATCTGGGCTGTCTGGGAAGCGGGCTTCGCTTTCTGGCCCTTGGTTCCGCGTCTGGCTCCCGTGATCGTGCTCGGGCTGATCGCCGCATTGCTGTTGCCCGCCCTGACTTATGGCCGGGTGCGCAAAGGCGCCTACACCCTGGCGGGCCTGCTGTTGCTTGCGTTGATCGGCGGCGGGGTTGCCATGTTCCAGCCTCACGGCGTGATCGAAAATCAAGTCGCCGCGGCCCAGCCCGGCGCCGCGCCGGCCAGCGCATCGCAAGACAATTGGCAGTTCTATGGCCGCACGCCGGCAGGAACGCGCTATACACCGGCTGCGCAAATCAACCGTGAAAACGTTTCCGAGCTCGAAGTCGCTTGGACGTTCCAGACGGGCGAAGTCGCCGAGAAGGGCTCCGAGTTCCAGAATACGCCCACGCAGATCGGCGACACGGTGTATGTTTGCACGCCGTTGAACAAGGTCTTCGCCCTGGATGCCGATACCGGTACCCAGCGCTGGATGTATGACCCGCAGGTGAAGGACAACAAGTTCTGGAATCGCTGCCGCGGCGTCGGTTATTACGAGCCGGCCGCGGTGAAGAGCCCCGTTTCCGCGCCGGCATCGGCGTCTGCCGACGGCATGTGCGCGCAGCGTATCGTCCTGACGACGGCCGACGCGCGCCTCATCCAGCTGGATGCGAAGACCGGCGAAGTCTGCAAGGATTTTGGCGACAACGGTTCGGCCAACCTGCTGGAAGGCTTGGGCGAAGTCAAGGACCAGTATTACATGCCCACCTCCATGCCGACGGTGGTGCGCGACCTGGTCGTGATCGGCGGCTGGGTCTGGGACGGCAAGGAAATCAACGAGCCGTCGGGCGTAGTGCGCGCCTTCAGCGCCAACACCGGCGAGCTGGTCTGGGCTTGGGACCTGGGCAACCCCAATATCACCAAGCTGCCGCCCGAAGGCGAAACCTATACGCGCGGCACGCCCAATATGTGGTCGACACCCGCGTTCGATGACGAGCTGGGCCTGGTCTACTTGCCTTTGGGCAACGGCACCCCGGACTTCTGGGGCGCTCACCGCAGCGAAGCCACGAACGAATATGCATCGTCGGTGGTAGCCGTCGACGTCACCACCGGACGCGAGCGTTGGAAGTTCCAGACGGTGCATTACGATACATGGGATTATGACGTCGGTTCCCAACCCACGCTGTACGACATACCCGACGGCAAGGGCGGTGTAACGCCCGCCTTGATGCAAACCACCAAGACCGGCCAGATCTACGTGCTGGATCGCCGCGACGGCAAGCCCATCAGGGAAGTGCAGGAAAAGCCGACGCCGCAGAAACACGACCCGGCTGACAGAGCCGCTCCGACGCAGCCGTTCTCGGTCGGCATGCCGGCCTTCGGGGGCGACGTGCTGACGGAAAAGGATATGTGGGGCGCCACGTTCTTCGATCAGCTCGAATGCCGCATCGCATTCAAGAAGCTGAACTACGAAGGTCCGTTCACGCCTATCCTGGCCGAGCAGACGACGCTGATCTATCCCGGCTACTACGGCGGCATGAACTGGGGCAGCAACGCGGTCGACGAATCGCAAGGCGTCATGATCATCAATGACATCCGCATGCCGCAGATCGCGTTGCACGTTCCGCAAGACCAAGCCACGCCTGAAATGGCCAAGGCGTTCGCGCTGGACGGCGCGCTCCACGCGCAAAAGGGCACGCCGTATTCGACCGCGCGCGGCGGGTTCTATTCGCCGCTGGGTATTCCTTGCCATGCGCCCCCATGGGGAACGATCTCGGGCGTGGATCTCAAGAGCGGCAAGCTGATGTGGCAGCGTCCGGCCGGCACGATCGAAGACACCGTCGTCAAGGGCATGAAGGCCAACCTGCCCATGCCTTTGGGCATGCCCACGCTGGGTGGGCCCTTGGCAACGGAAGGCGGCCTGGCGTTCTACGCGGGCACGCAAGACTATTACTTGCGCGCCTATGACACGGCAACCGGCAAGGAGTTGTGGAAAGGCCGCCTGCCGGTCGGCGCCCAGGCCGGCCCCATGAGCTACGTTTCGCCGGCCAGCGGCCGCCAGTACGTGGTCATCGCCGCGGGCGGCGCGCGCCAGTCGCCGGATCGCGGCGATTATGTGGTCGCCTACGCGCTGCCCAAGAAGTAAAGCGGGCGGGCCGGCCGGTATAAGACAGGCCGGCCTGGCGCAAGGCTTTTCGGGCCGGTTTCCCAAGGCTGGGAGCCGGCCCGATTTGCGTCGGCGGCAAGCAAGACCCTGCTCGTTTCGAGTATGCTTCTGCTTGGCCGATTTCCGCTTCGACAGAATGATGAGCCGTGGATGGCCCTTCTATGGGGCCGGGGATGGGCGTGCGGCTCATGCTGATTTTTACTGGACGCCCGGACTTGTCGCGGCAAGTGCGAGGCTAGGGGAATATAGAATGATGTTCAATCAAATGAAAAAACGCTTCGTCGAGCGTGCGTGCCGACGCGCGGCCGCCGGCGTGGGAACCGTGGTCGCGGCGCTGGGCGTGGCCGTTGCCGGATTGGCGATGACGGCTACGGCACAGGCGAAGGAATGGACCAAAGTGCGCGTGGCGTTGACCGGCGCTTACGAGCCTTGGAATTTCACTTTGCCCAACGGCAAGCTGGACGGCTTCGAGCCCGAACTGTTGGCCGACTTGTGTGCGCGCATCAAGATCGAGTGCGAAATGGGCACGCAGGATTTCAACGGGATGATTCCCGCATTGCAGATCGGCAAGTTCGATGTTTTGATGGATTCCCTGAGCATTACGCCCGAGCGCCAGAAGGCCATCGCGTTTTCCAGGCCTTACGCGACCACACCCGTCGCATTCGTCTCGGCCGATCCCAATGTGCTGCCGAAGGCGCCGGAAGGCGAGCCGACGGTATATCTGACGGGCGAGGCTGAGCACGACAAACCGGTGATCGACATGCTGCGCGAACGCCTGAAGGGCAAGACCATAGGCATGCAATCGGGCGTCAGCTATCACTCTTTCGTCGATCAGCACCTGAGCGACGTCGTCAAGGTCCGCGACTACAAGACCGCCGCCGAGCACACGCTGGACCTGGTCGCCGGGCGCATCGACGTCGCGTTCGATGCCGTGACGTATTGGTCCTCGGCGCTGGGTCGGCCGCAGAACAAGGGTCTGGGCTATGCCGGTCAAATCATACGCGGTCCCATCTGGGGGCCGGGCGAGGCGTTGGGCTTTCGCAAATCGGACGACGATCTACGCCGGAAATTCGACGAGGCGATCGAAGCGGCGCTGGCGGACGGCACCTTGTCCCGTTTGTCTGAAAAATGGTTCAAGGTGGATATCACTCCGCGAGCGGAGTAAGCGGTTTGCCCCGGCGCATGGCGCTTGGGGCGCTCACGTTGGGAAACAGTGTCGGATGGCGCAAGCGGGTATAGTCGAAATGCTGGGTTTCGGCCCTCAGGGCTGGGGCCAAGTGTTGCTGCTTGCCGCGATGGTGACGTTTTTGTTGACGCTGGCGGCCATGGCGGCAGGCGCAGTTTTCGGCATTGCGATCGCCGCCGCCAAGAGCTCCGCTCACCGCGGCCTGCGCGCGCTGGGCGAAGCCTACACCACGGTCTTTCGCGGCATTCCCGAGCTGCTGGTCATATATTTGTTCTACTTCGGAGGATCGTCGCTGCTGACCTCCGTCGGGCGCTTGTTCGGCGGCGAAGGCTTCATCGGCATGCCGCCGTTCATCGTCGGCGCCTTGGCCGTCGGTTTGATTTCAGGCGCCTACCAGGCCGAGGTCTACAGGGCGGCCGCCTTGGCCGTCGTGCCCGGGGAAATCGAAGCGGCCCGCGCCATCGGGATGTCGCGCTCTCAGGTCTGGCGCCGCGTGCTTGCGCCGCAGGTGCTGCGATTCGCTTTGCCGGGACTGGGCAACGTCTGGCAGCTCAGCATCAAGGATTCCGCCCTGGTGTCGGTCACGGGCTTGGCCGAGCTCATGCGCACCAGCCAGAAAGCGGCGGGGTCCACCAATGAGTACTTCCTGTTCTACATCGCGGCGGCCGTGCTGTATCTGGTGATGACGACGTTCACCGGCCGGGCGTTCAGCCGTCTCGAAGCGCATACGGGACGTTCCCTGCGGCGCGCCGCACGATGATCATGGATGTCGATTTCCTGTTCGAAACGTTGCTGAAATTGGGGCGGGCCGTGCCGGTGACCTTGTCGCTGGTCGGGTCGACGTTGTTATTGGGCGCCGTCCTGGCCTGTTTGATTCTGGCGTTGCGCGTGAGTCCTTATCGCGCGCTGAACCACGCAGCCCGACTTTATGTTTTTCTGTTTCGGGGCACGCCGCTCCTGATCCAGATATTCCTGATTTATTACGGGGTCGGCCAATTCCAGATCGTGCGCGAGAGCGTCATGTGGCTGGTGCTGCGAGAGCCCTATGCCTGCGCGGTTCTGTCGTTTTCATTGTGCACGGCCGCTTATACGTCAGAGATCTTTCGCGGCGCTTTGCGCTCGGTGCCGGCCGGCCAGATCGAAGCAGGCATGGCTTGCGGCATGCCGCGCTGGACGTTGTGGCGGCGCATTATCGCGCCGATCACGTTGCGGTATGCCTTGCCCGCCTATTCGACCGAAGCTGTGATGATGGTCAAGGCCTCCGCGCTTGCCAGCCTGATCACGGTGTGGGAAGTGACCGGCGTGGCCCAGCAGATCATCCAGCAGTCGTATCGCACGCTAGAGGTATTTCTCTGCGCCGCCTTGATTTATTTGTTGATCAACTTTCTTATTACGCGGGGTCTGGCGCTGCTTGAGTACAGACTTTCGCCTCATTTGCGCGCGCGTCGCGCGTCCCAGGCATCGTGATGACGACCACATCCAACCCCGGCGGCGTCGCCGCCCTGTCCGTCCGTGATTTGCATAAATCGTTCGCGGACGTGCCGGTGCTCAAGGGCATATCGTTTTCCGCCCATCAAGGCGACGTGATCTCCATACTCGGATCCAGCGGTTCGGGCAAGAGCACGCTCTTGCGATGCATCAATATGCTGGAGACGCCCGATCGCGGCGAGATCGCCCTGGACGGGGAAGTCATGCGGATGAAGCGCCGCCCGGGCGGCGGGTTGAAACCCGTGGATGTTCGCCAGGTCCAACGCCTGCGCTCGCAGTTGGGCATGGTGTTCCAGAACTTCAATCTCTGGTCGCACATGACGGTGCTGCAGAACGTCATGGAAGGACCGGTGCACGTCTTGAAGCACGGCCGAGCGGATGCGCAGGCCGAGGCGGAGAAATGGCTGGACAAGGTCGGCCTGTACGAAAAGCGCGACGACTATCCCGCGTATCTTTCCGGCGGGCAGCAGCAACGCGTGGCGATCGCGCGCACGCTGGCCATGCATCCGCGCGTCATGCTGTTCGATGAGCCGACCTCGGCGCTGGACCCCGAACTGGTGGGCGAAGTGCTCAAGGTGATGCGCGCGCTGGCGGAGGAGGGCCGCACGATGCTGGTGGTGACTCATGAAATGGGGTTTGCCCGCCACGTTTCCGGACGCGTGATGTTTTTGCGCCAGGGATTGGTCGAGGCCGAGGGAACACCGTCGGACATGTTCGGCGCATCGGGTCCGGAGCGCTTTCTCCAGTTCGTTTCCAGCCAGCATCACGGTTGAATGCCGGCGGTTCGGCGGGATCAGCGCGAGGGTACCGGCGTCGCGCCGGGCGTGCCGGTCTTCAGCGCGGCCTCGCGGCCGCCGAATCGTTCGATCAATGCGCGTTGATCCGATTTGGCGAGGCGGTCGACGGCTTCCGGGTCCAGCATATCGCGCAGCCTCGCTTCGAATCGTTTCAACTGCTCGGCATGGGCGGGATCGCCCGCCAGGTCGGTCAATTCGTCGGGATCCTCGGTCAGGTCGAAAAGCTCGGGTTCGTGTCCGACGTAATAGTGATACTTGTAGCGGTCGTCGGCCAGCATATAGCCCGCCGTTTCGGAGCCGATGGCATGATATTCGCTGAATGCCAATCGGCCTTGGCCCTGGTCTGTCTTCGCGCTGTCCAGCAGCGACAGGCCGGGCAGGTCCGCATCCTCGGGAGCGGGTGCGACGCCTGTGGCATGCAGGATGGTCGGGAACAAATCCACCAGCGACACGTTGTAATCGACCACACGCCCCGCCGGTATGTCCGGTCCTTTGACGATCATGGGTACCGCCACGGATTCGCGATAGAGCGTGCACTTGTTCCAGAGCCCGCGTTCGCCGAGATTGTCGCCGTGGTCGCTCGAATAGATGACGGTCGTGCTGTCGTCCAGGCCGGCTTCTTTCAGGGCGTCCAGCACGCGCCCCACTTGTTCGTCCATGAAGGTCGTCAGCCCCAGATACGTGGCCAATGCCAGCCGCCGCCGCGCATCCGTGCCCATTTGTTCGTCGTGCTGGCTGAATCGGGCGTGCCGCTCGACCCAGGGATGGCGCCGATAGCCTTGGTCGGGATGTTGCTTGGGCAACGGCATGTCGTCCACGGGATAACGGTCCAGATAGTCTTGGGGAACGATGAGCGGGAAATGCGGCGCCACGAATCCGACGAAAAGCACCCAGGGATCGTCTGCGTCCGCGCTTGCGCCGCGCTCGCGCAGCCATTGCGCGGCCAGTTCTCCCGCCGCGCGGTCGAACCTGTTGTAGCTCGATTCGCCTGCGCCGATCTGCTTGAACAGCGGCGCGGGAGGAAAGGGATCGGGCAGAGGGTCGCGCACCGAACCCCAAACCTGTCCGATGCCGTCCATGATGTGAGCGGCCAATTGCTGACGATCAAAACCCGTGCTGTCGGCTTCGTTGCGATAGTGCAGCTTGCCTATCGATTCCACCGGTACGCCCGCGGCCTGCAGCCTGTGCCCCCAGCTGGCCGGCCGGCCCTGGTAGGCGATCGCGTTGTCCCAGCAGCGGTGCTGATGCACGTATCGGCCGGTGGCGATGCTGGCGCGCGCGGGCACGCAGATCGGCGAACTGGTATAGGCGTTGGTAAAACGCGTGCCTTGGCGCGCCAAGGCGTCCAGGTTCGGAGTATGCACGAGGGCATGGCCGGCGCAGCCCATCACGCGGGCATTGTGTTCGTCGGAAAGCAGGATCAGAACATTCGATTTGGACATGGCGGGGCGAGGTCGTCGATCGGATCGGGATCAGTTGGCAAATGTGTCGCCCGTATCTTTCAAGGCTTCTTCCCATGCCTCGTAATCATCCAGCACGAGCTGGCGGAATCCGGGCTGTGGCATGGGCGCCGGCGCGAAGCCTTGCGCGGTCAGCGTATTGACCAAGGCCTCGGTTTCGAGGGCGGCATTGATGGCGGCGTTCCAGCTTGCCGCTTCCTGCTGCGACATGCCGCCGGGCGCAAGGACGCCGAACCATTCTTCGACTTGCGCTTCGGTGTGGCCGAGCTCCTTGAATGTCGGGACGTCCGGCGTATTGGGATCGCGTTCGGCGCCGGAGGTGGCCAGCAGATTGAGGCGGCCGTCCCGCGTCAGGGCCAGCAGGGACGGAACGGTGGACAGCACGGCAGGAATCTGGTTGCCCAGCGCGTCGTTGATCGCCGGCCCCGCGCCTTTATAGGGGACGTGAACGAGCTCCACGCCTGCTGATTCCGCCAGCTTCACGCCCACGTAATGCGGCGACAGCCCCACGCCGGCGGTGCCGTAGGCGGCGCGAGTTTTGTCGGCCTTGGCCGATCGCAAGAATTCATCCAGTGCCTTGGTGTTGCTTGCGGACGGCACCGCCAGGCCGAGCGTATACGTGGCGACGCGAGCCACCGGCACCAAGTCGCGCTCGGGATCATAGTGGAAGTTCGGATTGGTATGCGGCGTCATCGTAATGCTGCTGCTGGGCACGATGATCAGCAGGGATTCGTTCGGCTTGGCATTGCGCAATGTGTCGATGGCGATCATGCCGCTTGCGCCCGGCTTGTTCTCCACGATGACCTTGCGCTCGCCGGCCCGGCTGACGGCATCGGCCAGCGACCGCGCGACCGCGTCCAGGCCGCCGCCGGCCTGAAAGCCGACAATCAATCGCGTGGCGGGTTCGGCGGCGCGCGCGCCGAGCGCCGCGCAACCGAAGAGCGCCAGCGCAAGGATAGTGCGGAACGTGCGGCGTAGCATCATGACTTGGCTCCTGGAATTATTTTTCGTCGATTACGACAGTATCGCCCACGATATGCGCACGAATAAGTGATATAAATTACATAAATTATTACTTAATAGTTATGGATTGCCGGTGATGGAGATTTTGTCGTCCAGCGTTCTGGAGCGCGCCTTTCGCACGGGTTTGCGGCTTAGCCATTTGCGCATGCTGACCACATTGGCCCGGGTCGGGACGGTCGGCCGCGTGGCCGAGCTGTTCAATGTTACGCAGCCGGCTATTTCCAAGCAATTCGCGGAACTGGAGGCTTTGCTCGGCATGCCGGTCGTTGCCCGGAATGGACGCCGGGTCGGATTGACGCCGGCCGGCGAGGTTCTGGTGAAATACGGCTGGCAGATTCTTCATAGCCTGGAAGCGGCTCGGCGCGAGATCGAGGACCTGGGCTCGGGCCTGGCCGGCACGCTGAGGGTGGGGGCGGTGACCACGGTCATGCCCACGTTGGTCGCGGCGGGCGTCACGCAGTTGCGGCAACGGACTTCCGAGGTGACATTGACGCTCATGGAAGCCACCACCGACACCTTGTTCCCTTTGCTGCGCGAAGGCGAGCTCGACGTCGTCATTTCGCGTACGCGCATAACCCGGCCTTTGGATGGGCTGGAGGAAAAGCTGCTGGGCATCGACCCCATCGTCGTGGCTTGCGCAAGCCGGCACCCTTTGGCGAGGCGCAAGTCGTTGCGGTGGGCCGACCTCGGGTCCTATGCGTGGGTGTTGCCGCCCAAGGGATCGGCGATACATGACGGCCTGATGCGGATATTCGACAAGCATGCCTTGCATGCGCAGGAAAGCAGCATCAGCGCGACGTCGATCACGTTGCTGCCGCGCCTGCTTGCCGACGGACGGCTGATCGGCTTGATGCCCCGCGCCTATGCTCAAGAGTATGTCGGACAGGGAATGCTGACCATACTTCCGCTGGCCTTTCCGCACGCCGCGCAGGAAGTCAGGGCGGTGTGGCGGCAAGACCATGCCACGCCGGTGTTGCGGGTGTTCCTGAATAGCCTTGCCGAAGCGGGCGCTCGGCTCGACATCGCGGGCGAGTGAGCTCCGCCGGCGAGGGGAAGTGCGCCGGCTAGCGCTGATCCAGCGTCGCGCCGCCGTCCACCCGCAGATCGTGCAGCGTGATGTGGCTGGCCTGATCCGACAAAAGAAACAGGATGGACTGCGCGATTTCTTGCGGGGTGGCGATCTTGCGTAGTGGAATGCCGAGCCGGTAGCTGGCCGGCGCGCCGTCGAGGACGGTGTCCAGGGACGAACCCTGGCGCCACATGGCGCGCTGCATTTCCGTATCGGTCGAGCCGGGCGACACGATGTTCACGCGTATGCCGTACTCGGCCAGCTCCAGGCCCAGGCAACGGCTCAACTGGCTTACCGCGGCCTTGGATGCCGCGTACGCGCCCATGCCCATGCGGGGCGTGCCCGCCGCATTGGAGCTGACGTTGACGATGGCGCCTTGCCGGCGGGCGATCATGCCCGGCGCAACGGTGCGGCATACGTTGAACACGCCGTGGGTGTTGACGGCGAAAACTCGCGACCATTGCTCGTCGCTCAGATCGACGATATTGCCGATCTGCAGGATGCCGGCGACACAGGCGAGCTTGTCGATGGCGCCCAGGCTGCGTTCGGCCTGCGCCGCGGCGGCCTTGACGGCTCGGGCGTCGCTCACGTCCACGACCGTGGTGGACAGTCGCGGATGGCCGCCATGGTCATTTTGCATGGCTTGCAGCTTCGCGGCATCGTTGTCCCAGGCCATGACGCGGGCGTTGCGCTCCAGCAGGGCCTGCGTCAAGGCGGCACCTATGCCGCTGGCCGCACCGGTTACTAGTACGCGGGCATCGTTGAATTCGTCTTCGGCGTGGAGCGGGGGCGTCACTGTCTCGTCTTCCTTGTCGGTAGGGGGGGCTGCCGGCATCCGCCTACGCGGCCGGCTTCAGCGCTTGGCCAAGCTGGGTGAGCGTCAATGATACGCCGCAGCGCCGGGCGACATAGTTGACCGCCATGAGATGCTCATCCAGGGAGAAGTCGGCCAGCGCGTCGATGACCATGAAAGGCTGGACGTCCTGCATGAATGCTTCGAGCGCGGTGGCCATGCAGCCGATATGCGCATAGACGCCGCAGATAATGATCTGGTCGCGGTCCATGTCGCGCATGCGCCGGCGCAAGTCCGAGCGCTGGAAAGCGCTGTAGCGCCATTTGGTCAGGACCACGTCGTTTGGCCTGGGCTGCAGCGCGGGCACGATGGGTTGCTGCGCCTGGAACCCTGGTGCGGTCAGGCCCGGACCCCAGAAATCGTTGAGCAGCGCCCGGTCGCCGGGAGGCTGATCGGTCGGCTGCGCCGTATAGAAAACAGGCACGCCCGCCGCATCGCACAGATCGCGCAGGCGCGCCGCGTTGGCGACGAGCTCCGGAATGGGCGAGGCTCGCATGTCGAACTTCGCCAGGAAGTATTCCTGCATGTCGTGAATCAGCAGGATGGCGCGGGAGGCGTCGGGTCGCCATTCGACGCGATTCGTTATGGCGGCGGCGGGCATGGCATAAGAGGGCAGGGCGGGTATCGTCATGCGTTTCCTATCGTTTCAATGGGTGGAAACGGGGCAGTCCAGGCCGATGGCGTTGAGCATGGTGCGGAATTTATTGCCCGTTTCGGCAAGTTCCTTGGCGGGCTCCGAGCCGGATACGATGCCGGCGCCCGCGTAGAGCGTGAGGGATTTTTCCGAGCAGCGGGCGCAGCGCAGGGCGACGGCCCATTCGCCGTCGCCCTGGGCGTCGCACCACCCCACCATGCCGGCGTAGTAGCCCCGGTCAAACGACTCCAATTGCGTGATCAGGTCGAATGCGGCTTGGCGCGGCTGGCCGCACACGGCCGGCGTGGGATGCATCGCCAGCGCCAGCTCCAGCGAATGGGTGGTGGGGTCGCGCAGCTCGCCGTGTATGGTCGTGGACAGGTGCCACAGGGTATCGGTGCGGGTCAGCGCGGGGCCGGGAGGAATTTCCAACGATGAACAAAAGGGCTGCAGTACGCGCACGACGTCGTCGATGACGACCGCATGTTCATAGCGGTCCTTGGCCGACTGCAGCAGCGCTTGGCCAATTTCCGCATCGCGCTGGGGGTCGGCGTGCCGCGCCGCCGTGCCGGCGAGCGGATTGACGATGACGCGGGAGCCTTCGCGCCGCACGAGCAGTTCGGGCGTGGCGCCGATAAAGTCCTCGGCCGCGCCGGACGGGCCGGCGGCATTCGAGCCGGAAGCCGCCAACCGGATGGCATAAGTGTAGCCATGCTGGTTGCCCGCCAGCAGATTGCGCAACAGGCCAAGCCGATCCAGGGGCTGCGCCAGTTCGATTTCCAGAGTCCGCGCCAGCACGACTTTGTCCAATCCGGAACCGGCATCGTCCAGGCGTCGCAGCGCCTGCTCGACCGCTTTTTCGAATTCGGACGGCGCGGGCACGAGGCGCTGCGAAACGGCATGCGCGTCTGCTTCGCGCCGCTCGGGCGAAGCGGCGTGCCGTAGCGGCGCGGCGCGCAGATACGTTTCAGGAACGATGAGCCGCGCAGGTTGCCGCGCATCGAAGGGCACCATGCCGATCAGAATCGGCTGAGCCACCCCATGCTTGCGGGCGTTTTCCAACAAGGCCCGCGCATGTGCGGGAAGGCGCCCGTCATGGTGGTCATCCAGCGTCAGCGCTTCGCCGCGCGCCACCAGGGTGATGGTGGGAGAGGCGAACAGATAGCTTCCATCGGCATAAGCGCGCAGGCAACTGTCGACGTCGGTCAGGCCGGACATGGCGTGGCCAGGCGATGCGGCGGCGTCGTGCGCGCCGCATGGAGCCATGGTTGACTTGCTGCGCATGAGTGTTTCCTATCGATTTCGTGCCGCCGGGTGATGCTTGCGGGCGTTCGCCGTCCAGCCGATCATGCGCGACACCGTGTCGTCGCGCCAATGGTAGTGATGTACGATCACCATCATCACATGGCCCACGATCAAGGCAAGCAAGGTCCAGGCGAGCACGGCGTGCAAGGCGTTGGCGGGCGCCATCATCCATTCGATCTTCTCCGGCCTGGCTTGCATGACGCGCAGTCCGAATACGACCAAGGGCCGATCGGAGCCGTACTGGCGAAGCAGGGCGAGCGCAGGCACGACGAGCATCAGAGCGTAAAGCGACAGATGTCCGAGACGGGCATAGAAGCCCGTCCGGCTCGGTTCGTAAGCCGGACGCCTGCGACGATTGCATAGCGCCCAGGCCGCCCTGAGCACGATAAGCAGCATGAGAAGCGTGCCGATCTGCGCATGGCTGCCGACCATGAATGCCGTCAGCGGCGTGCGGCCCAGCATCAGCTTGCAAGCCATGCTCAGGAATTGCCAGGCGAGCAACGCGGCCATGATCCAATGCAGGATCCTGGTGATGCGACCGTATCGATCGGGGCTATCGGCCCACGCGCTGTCCGCCATGCCTGAGTCCTTACTGCTTCAGCGCGATGCGGCTGATGCGATCGCCCTTCGGGTCGTCCTTGCCGCGCGACTTATTGATGACGTAGACGTTGCCTTTGCCATCGACAGCCACATGGTTGGGGAAGGTGCCGCCATCCAGATTGGCGACGATCTTGCCTTGCGGATCGACCACGGTCACCGTGCCCGCGCCGCGATTGGCGACATACGCTTTATCGCTGACGGGATCGAAGGCCACGCTCAGGGCGCCCGCGCCCACGGCGACGTTATGCAGGGTCTCGCCGGAAGCCGAGTCGACGATCAGCAGGTTGTCACTGCCTTGGGCGCTTACGAACAAGCGCTTGGTTTTGGGGTCGAATGCGATGCCGGTGGCGAAGCGCGCTCCTTGCACGGGAAAGACCTTTTCCACGGTTTCCGTCTTTGTGTCGATGATGGCGATCTCCGCCGATTGGCCGCTTACGACATAGAGCTTGTCCGTGTCGCGATCGAGGGCCATGCTGAAACTGCCGAATTTGCTGCCGCGCTTGCTGGAGTCGATTGCCAGATTCTTGACCTGCTCCAGCGTCTTCGTGTCGATGATGACGATTTGCGCTTCGAAAGGTGTTGCGACATAGGCCTTGCCGTGTTTTTCGTCGATGAGAACGTCGCGGCTATGCGGCGTCAGGCCGGCGTCGAATTGCTTGACAAGGGACAAGTCCGATTGCTTGTAGACGGCCACGGTATTCTGGCGCGTGTTGGTGAACCATACGGTGTCGTTGGCGTCGTCCACGGCCACACCGTATACCGCCATCAGTCGTCCGTCGTTGTTCGAGGCGTCCGCCGCGGGAGCTACGTTGGCTTCGATCGCCAGTGTCTTGGCATTGACTTTGACGATGTGGGATTCTTTGACCGGCGGGCGTCCCACGGCGCTCGATACGAAGATCTGGTCGTTCTTGGGGCTATAGGCGCTTTGGTAAACGCCCTGGACCAGCTTGTTCGCGGCCGCGTCGAAGGCGTCCTGGCCCGACAGAGGCACGTCCGGCGAGACCTTCAGGTCCGCCACGGCGGCGAAGTAAGGCTTGCTGGCCTGGACGACGACGGGGTGCGTGCCGGGCTCGGCCGTCTTGGGCAGCGTCAAGCTTGCTTCGAATTCGCCCTTGTCGTCGGCGACGTAAGCGCCCTTGGGATTGAGGACGGTGCCGTTATTGATGAGGGTGATTTCCTGGCCGGGCTTGAAGCCGCTGCCTTTGATGGTGATGTCGCTGCCCGGCAGCGACTGCCCGCTCGTGACCATGACGCGGCCGCCGTAGTCGGCGTCGAGCTGCTCGAACACGGGCGCGGCGTAAGCCAGCGATACCGACAGCGACAGCGACAGCGTCGCCAGCGTAAAACCCATTCGCTTCAGGACCGAGGTTCCGGTCTTGGCGGCGGCGAGATAGTTGGATGTCATGAGTGTTTCCTTTTGTCTGAATCAGGCTGTGTGGTCATCGAGGGTATTCAACAGGACATGGGCTTGGTACGGATTCTCATGGATGCGTTTCGGCGGGAAGGGCGCAGGATGCGTCCGACCGGCCCAGTCTGCCGTTGAGGACGGGCGCAATGCGCGCCGTTGCTTCCGGGCCGGTCAAATGGGCATGAAGGCTGGGAATGTGGTGTACTTCGAGGGCGCCTACGTAAGGCTCCCATTGTTGCGGAGACAGGTTTTCGCCGATATGGTCGAGGGCGGCCCGAAAATACAGCGCCGGCCCATCGTAGCGGGCGTGGCGGTGCCGGCGTACGAGGCGATTGTTATGCCCCACGACGTGAAAGACGCCTTCGAGCATGGCATCCGGCAATTCGCCCAGGGGATGCCCAGTGGCCCTCAGGAAGCCGATGACGCCGTCGCGAGTCAGCGGCACGTCCGGCAATTGCTCGGGATCGTGTCCCGCGATGTGAAGCAGGGCCTTGTAGACGGATTCCGGCGGCGGCTCGGGCTGGTCGCGCCAGCAGTCGCTGGGGTAGGCATCCAGCATGGCCAGGACGCCCACTTGCAGGCCGCGGCGCTGAAGCTCGGCCGCCATGGCCTGGGCGATGATGCCGCCGACCGACCAACCCGCCAAGTGATAGGGGCCGTGTTCCTGGAGTTGCAACAGTGTATCCACGTAAGCCTGGGCCATCGAATCCAGGGTATTCGTGCCTTCGCGCAGGTGCGGGTGCAGGCCGGGGGCCTGCAAACCGTAGACCGTTCGGCCCGGTTCCATGGCGCGGGCCAGGGTACCGTAGCACCAACTGATGCCGCCTGCCGGATGGATGCAGAACAAGGCGTTCTTGTCTTTGTCGCCGGCTTTGAGCGTGACCACGGAGCCGAAGCCGTTCGCGCTGGAGCCGTCCGGATTGGTCGCCGAGGCGTCGTCGACGTAGGCCGCCAGCCTGCTGACGGTGGCATGCTCGAAGATCGCGCCGAGAGAAAAGGCCGGTTGCCGATTCTGGCGTATCCGCGCCGCCATTTTGGCGGCGAGCAGGGAATGGCCGCCCAGCTCGAAGAAATCGTCATCCGCCCCCGGCTGTCGTTCCAGTTGCAGGACGTCCTGGAACAGATCGGCAATGTACCGTTCGGTTGGCGTGTCGGCCGTCCGCGACGCTTGCGTCGAGAGCGCGGGCGCGGGCAGCGCCTTGCGGTCCAGCTTGCCGTTGCTGGTCACGGGCAGTTCGTCCAGCCAGACGACGGCGGACGGCACCATGTAATCGGGCAGCAGCTTTTCCGCATGGGCCAGAAGGGCATGCGTGTCCGCGGCGCTTGCATCGTGCGCGACCGCGTAGGCGACCAGGCGGGTGTCGCCTGGCCGATCTTGCCGGGCGATGACGGCTACCCGCGCCACGCCGGGCGCATGGGCGATGACTGCTTCGATCTCGCCTAGCTCCAGTCGTTGTCCGCGTAGTTTGATTTGGTGGTCCGAGCGCCCAAGGAAGACGACGGCGCCGTCGTCGCGCCAACGCGCCAGGTCACCGGTCGCATACATGCGGGGGCTCGCGGCGTCGAAGGGATTGGGCACGAAGCGCTCTTCGGTCAGGTCCGGGCGGCCCAGATAGCCGCGCGCCAGTTGGCGGCCCGCCAAGTAGAGATGGCCGGCAATGCCGGGCGGCACGGGCCGCAGGAGCTCGTCCAGGACATAAAGGGCGGTGTTCCAGACGGGAAAGCCGATGGGCACGGGTTGCGAGGCGTCGGTTTTCGACGCCGGCCAGTAGCTGACGTCCACGGCCGCTTCGGTCGGGCCGTACAGATTGTGCAATTCAGTGTGCGGCAAGCGCTGATGAAACAAATCGCGCAGGGCGGCGGGTAATTCTTCGCCGCTGCAGAATACGCGCGCCGGTTTCAGGTCCCGGCAACGCGGCTCTTCCAGGAAGATCGCCAGCATGGAGGGAACGAAATGCAGGGTGGTAACGGCCTGTTCGCGCAGGATGTCGGCGAGCCAGGCGGGGTCCTTGTGCGATTCGGGCGGCGCCATGACCAGCGTCGCGCCGCTGGTCA
>CAZKBT010000012.1:0-21988 GCA_964551305.1 uncultured Burkholderiaceae bacterium | reverse complement strand
CCGGCGCATCCCGCCGGGCTGGACCGGGCGCCTGCTGGTGCCGGGGATCCTCGGTGGCCTCAAGGGTGCGATCGGCTGCTGGATGGTGAGCTCCGGCCTCACCGGCGCCATGACCAGCGTCGCGCCGCTGATCAGCGGCAGGAAAAATTCCCATACTGACACGTCGAACGTGACCGGCGTTTTTTGCAGTATCCGGTCGTCGGCGTCGATGCCGTAGTGCTCTTTCATCCAGAGCAGCCGGTTGACGATGGCATCGTGCTCGATCACCACGCCCTTGGGCGCGCCGGTGGAGCCCGACGTGAACAGGATGTAGGCCGCGTCCTTGGGCGTGGGTGCCTGATCGCGAGGCAGCTCGGGCGATGCATCCGGCAAGTTGCGTCCGGCATCGATGACCAGGCGTGTTACGCCTTCGGGCAGCAGGGCGAGCGTATCGGGGGTGACAAGAGCGGCGCGAGGGGCCGCCATTTGCAGCAGCGTGTTCAGCCGTTCGCGCGGATGCTGTATGTCGAGCGGCAGGTATGCCGCTCCGGCGCGCACTATGCCGACCAAGGCCAGCGTCAGTTCGATGCCGCGCGGCATGGCGACGGCCACGCTATCGCCTCGGCGCACGCCCAAGTCGTACAGGGCGCGCGCGATCCGGCGCGTGCGCTCGTTCAGCTCGTCATAGGTCAGATGCCGTGTTCCATCGCTCAGGGCGATCGCCTGGGGATGCGCCAGCATGGCCTCGCCGATCAGCTCGGCAAGCGTGGTGTCGGGTATGTCGCGCGCCGTATCGTTGACCTCGTAAACCCAATGGCGGTACTCGGCGTCGGTCAGCGTCGCGACTTGAGACAGCGTGTCGGCCCGGACCGCGCGCTCCAGGAAGCATTTGAGCCGCGGCAGATGTTCCTGGATCTGCCCATGCGCATACAGCGCTGGATTGGCCTCGATCTCCAGCCGCAGACGTTGACCGCCCGCCCCTGCGCGATACGTGATGGTCAGGTCATCGACCGGGCCGGCTCCCAGCACGTGTACTTTGGTGTCCAGGCCCTTCAATGTCTGCGCCGCATCGAACGGCAGGACATTGATCAGCGGACCGTGCAGGCGGCGCCGGCCGCCCAGCAAGCCCAGGTCCCGCTTCAACTGCTCGCTGCGGTAGCGTCCATGCCGCCGGGCTTTGCGCAGCCGGCGGCTGACGTCGATCAGGTAATCGTCCAGCCCGGCTTGCTCATCGACGGCGACCGGCAGCGGCAATACGTTCATCACCGTCGCCGCCGCCCTGGCGCTGACGCTGCCCAGCCGGCCCATGAAGGGTACGCCGACGACAATGTCGGATTGGCGCGTGTGGCGGGCAAGGTAGGCGGCCGTCAATGCCGTCAGGATGTCGGGCCAACTGACGTCGGATCGGGCCTCCAGGTCGCGTAGCGCCGAGACGAAGCCGGGCTCCAGCTCGAGCGTCGCGTACAGAAAAGACGAGGACGTGACCGGCGCGCCGTCGGCCAGGCTGACCGCCGGCTCCAGCGGAGCCAGCAGGGAGCGCCAATAGGCGGCGTCGTCGTCGCGCTTGGGCGATAGCCGGTAAGCCTGGTCCTCGGCTTGCACTTGTTCGAAGGGCGCGAGAGAGTCGCCCGCATCTGATCGGCCGTCCAGCAAGGCGGCATACAGGCGGGCGACGCGGGCTTCGATCAGCGCCATGCCGTAGCCGTCCGTGGCCAGGTGGTGGACGCGTTGATACCAGATATAGCGGTCGTCGGCCACTATGAAAAGGATTTCGCACGCCAGCGGGCCCGCGGTGGGGTCGATGGGCGTGGCCATGTCCCGGCGCATCGCCGCCAGGGCGCGCTCGAAGGCGTCATCGTCCTGGCGCAGATCGACATGACGCAAGCGGGGACGCAGCGCTTCATCCAGTACCTGCATGGGCGCATCGGGCAGGTCCAGCATCCGCAGGGACAGGCTGTCGGCTTCCCGCATGGCCTGGTTCACGGCGGCGTCGAATGCCGCGACGTTCAGCCGGCCATGAATTTCCGTGTAGTGCCCCGTGTTGAAAATCGGATTGGCGGGATCCAGGCGCTGCGCGTACCACAGCCCCGTCTGCGCCTCGGTCAGGTTGGCGGGAATGCGTTGGGCGGTTCCGGACGTGGATGAGAAGGAGCTGCGATGGTCCATGCGATAAATCAGGGTTTGGCAGGGGCGAGGGAACGTTCGATGATGGCCCACCACTGCGCCAGGGTCGTGCCGGCCGCGAGGTCGGAAAACTCGATCGTCGCTCCGCTTTCGCGCCAGCGGGTCACCAGCGCCATGGCGCGGATGGAGTCCAGCCCCAGGTCGATCAAATTGTCGTCGTCGGCGATCTCGTCGGGGTCCTCGTGCAGCACGCGGGCGATGTCTTCGCGCAGGCGTTGCAAGGTCAGGGACTGGTCATTTTGCATCGTGGCCATATTAGGTTTCCTTGGTCGTTCCAGCCGCGGCGCGGGCATCGGCGTCGGTGCTTGCCCGGCTTTCTGGCGAGGCGTCCAACTGCGAGCGCAGAGCGGCGCGCAGTTCTTTGCGGCTGACTTTGCCGGCGGCGGTCTGGCTGAAGCGATCGACGAACACGATCTGGTCGGGCACTTTGAACTCGGCCAGCCCGCGCGATCGTATCCATTGCTTGAGGACGGCTGATTTCGGCTTTTCGCCTTTGGGGATGATAAAGGCGCAGCTGCGTTCGCCCAGGTATTCGTCGGGGACGGACACGACCGCCGCGTCGAAGACCTGGGGATGGGCCAGGAGGTGATCCTCGATCTCCTCGGCGGAAATCTTTTCGCCGGCCCGGTTGATGTGGTCGTTGGCGCGGCCCTGGACGATCAGGTTGCCCCCGGGCGTGCGCTGGACGATATCGCCCGTGCGATAGTAGCCGTCTTCGGTGAAGGACCGGGCATTGGCTTGCTCGTTGTTGTGGTAGGCGCGTATGGTGTAAGGGCCGCGCGTCAACAGGTAGCCGCTTTCGCCTTCGGGCACGGGATTGCCGCGATCGTCCACGATCAGGATTTCGTCGTCGGGACTGATCGGGCGCCCTTGCGTGTTGATGATGACGTCTTCGGGATCGTCCAGGCGGGTGTAGTTCACGAGGCCTTCGGCCATGCCGAAGACTTGTTGCAGGGTCACGCCCAGCGCCGGTTTGACCCGCCGCGCGATTTCGGGAATCAGCTTCGCGCCGCCCACCAAGAGTACGCGCAGGCTGGACAGGTCATGGCGGGTGGCCGGCGCGGCTTGCAGCCAGACCAGCAGCAGCGGCGGCACCAGTCCCGTTATCGTGACGCGTTCGCGCTCTATCAAGGGGAAGGCGGCCTCGGGGCTGGGAGACGGGCTGAGCACCACGCGCGCGCCCGCATACAGGGCGCCGAAGATGCCCGGCGAGCTCATGGGGAAATTGTGGGCGACGGGCAGCGCGCCCAGGAACACACTGTCCTGGCCCACGCCGCAGATGCGGTTGCTTTCGCGCAAGGTATAGATATAGTCGTCGTGCGTGCGCGGTATCAGTTTGGACAGGCCGGTGCTGCCCCCCGAAATCTGGAGGAAGGCCGCGTCCGACGGCTGCGACACGTTGGCGGGCACGGTTGCATTCTTGCCCAACGCCTCGATGTCGGCGAGGGACGTGAATTCCTGGGATGCGCCGACGATAACGACGTGTTTTACGCCGGACTGTTTTTCCTGCAAGGCGCGAGCCAGCGTCCGGTAGTCGAAACCGGCGTGTTCATCGACCGTGACGTAGGCCGATGCGGGAGCGGTTGCCGCAAAATGCGCGACTTCGGTGATGCGATGGGCGGGCAGGGCATACACCGGCAGCATGCCTGCGCGAAACAGGCCGAACACCACGCTGATGAACTCGGCGATGTTGGGCAGGTGCACGATGACGCGATCGCCCGCCCGCAGCCCGGCGGCCAGCAGTCCGGCGGCGACGTCGCTGACGCGCTGGTCGAGCTGCCCATAGGTCCAGCGGGTATCGCCGTCGATGACCGCCAGTCGTTCGGGATGGCGCTGCGCGCGTTCCCGAAGAAAGTCGCCGAACGTTTCGCCGCGCCAGTAGCCCGCGTCGCGGTAGCGCTGTGCGAGACCGTCGGGCCAGATTTGTCTAACAGGAATCATAGTTTTGGTGAGAATGAGAACTCTTATTATATAAGCTTGCGCCTTCCTTGGGAGCTTAGGGGGGTATCGCCTTGATCAGGTCCACGATACGGATCAGGATGGGTTTCGCCGCGCTTTGCACGCTAATTCCCCCATAGTAGCCCGGTAAAGCGTCGAAGTTCGTCACCATCAGTGTTTCCAGGTCAGCGACGGGTTCGTGGCATGTAATGGGCTGAAACGTATTTGTTGACAGTCCGACACTGAAATGACGCAGCGGCAAGTTCATGCCCAGTCCGCAGGCTTTGACGACGGCTTCCTTCGCCGTCCATGTCCGCAGGTGATCGGCATGGGTGCGGCAGCGCCGTTTTTCCTCTTCCGTGAAAACGAGATCCGCCGTGGCGGGATCGAGCGTCGCATCCAGGTGTTCGATATCGATGCCGACCGGGTGGTCGCAGATGGCGACGGCGGCCAGTTCCGAAGCATGGGAAAGATTGAAATGCACGCCGTGGACGCGCGCATCGGCGAGCTCGGGCTTGCCGTGTTCGCCGCGGACGAAACGCAAGGATGACGGCGTGACCCGCAGCCGTTCGGCCAGCAGCCATCGCAAGCCGGCGTGGGCCACGATGTAGCGGCGCTTGTCCTCGCTCCTGCGCAGGCGCGCCAGCCGATTCCGCTCCTTCGCGTCGAGCAGGCCCGCCAGGTGTCGCAGGTGCGCTTCGGGCATCCGGGTGGGTAGCAGCGTGATGGCCGGCATGTTTACAGGCCCAGATGGTCGTGCAAGGGACGCGGGTCGGCAAGCAGGTCCCGCGTTGGTGCTTCGTGGACGATGGCGCCGTTGCCCAGAATCAGCGCGCGCGTAGCCAGGCGCAGGGCCAGCGACATGTTCTGCTCGGCCAGGACCAGGGCCAGGCCCTGCTCGGCCAGGGCGCGCAAATGCGTCAGCAGCACGTTCTCGATGATCATGGGCGCCAGGCCTTCGCTGGGCTCGTCCAGCAGGATCACGTCGGGCTGCGTAAGCAGGGCGCGGCCCAGAGCCAGCATCTGCCGTTCGCCGCCGCTGAGCGCGCCCGCCGACACGCGGCGGTACTTGTGAAGTTGGGGGAACAATTCATAGATGCTTTCCAGGGTCCAGCGGACGTGCTTGCGCGGCGTCAAGGCGGCCAGGGCCAGGCTTTCGTGCACGCTCAGGGTATGGAATACGCCGCGCCCCTGCGGAACCAGCGCCAAGCCGGCGCGCGCGATCCGGTGCACGGGCCACGCGGCGGCATCCTGGCCGCGAACGGCGTATCGGCCGTCCAGCTTGGGGCCCATGTGGAACAAGGCATGCAGCAGCGATGTCTTGCCGGCGCCGTTACGTCCCAGGATCGCCAGCGCTTCGCCGGGTCTGACGTCCAGATCGATGCCCGACAGCACGGTCAGTTCGCCGTAGCGGATGCGGGCGTCGCGCACGCTGATCAGGGGGGAGGTCGGCGCCGGCCGCATGCTCATGATGCGATTCCCGATAATTGGCCCAGATAGGCCGCGCGCGCGGCCGGGTGCTCGACGACGTTGCGAGGCGCGTCGACCACCAGCAGCTTGCCCAGATCCAGGACGGCGACGCGGTCGCACGTCTGAAAAACGATGTCGATGTCGTGGGAAATCAGCACGATCGAAATCCGCGCGTGCTGGCGTCGCACCAGGGCAAGCAGGGTCCTGGCTTCGGTGTCGGCCAGGCCGGCCGTGGGCTCGTCCAGCAGCAAGAGCAGGGGTTTTTGAGCCAGGGCGATCAAGATGTCGACGATGCGCTGCTCGCCGTAGGATAGTCCGCTGACCGACTCGGCGTGCCGTCCTTTCAGGGGCGAGGTATCGATGAGCGACAGGGCGTGGCTTCGCGCAAGCACGTGGGCGGACCGGCGCAGGCTATAGCCCGTGCCCTGGCTGGCGCGCACCGCTATGGCGATGTTGTCCTGGACGGACAGCTCGGGAAAGACCAGGCTTTTCTGAAAGGTCCTGACCAGTCCCATGCGCGCGCGGGCCGCCGGACTCCTGGGAGCCAGGTCACCGCCGCGAAAGCGGATCCGGCCGGTATCGGGCGCGTGGAGGCCGCCGATCAGATTGAACAGCGTGGTCTTGCCCGCGCCGTTGGGGCCGATCAGGCCAAGCGTTTCGCCGCGCCTGACGTCCAGATCGATATCCTGGAGCACCGTGACGGCGCCGAAGGATTTGCCGACCCCGTTCAGGGTGAGGATGGGCGCCGCCTCTTGCGGCATGGCGCTTGCATCGGTCCCGACGTCGTTCATGGCGTTTTCCCGCCCCGGATTTTCTGGACGATGCCGTGAGGCATGAACACGACGGTCGTGACGAAAAGGATACCGATGATCAACTGCCAACGGTCGGTGTAGGAGCTCAGATACGTCTGTATCGTCAGATAGAGCGCCGCGCCGATATATCCGCCGACCAGCGACCGTATGCTGCCCAGCACCGCCATGATGACGAACGCGGCCGACATGCTCCAATGCACGACATTGGGGCCGACGTACTGGTTGACGAAAGGATAGAGCGCGCCCGCAGCGCCGGTCGTGATGCCGGTGAGGATGAACGCCAATATGCGCAGTCTTTTCAAGTCGTACCCCAGCGCCGTCATGCGCAAGGGTTGGTCGCGCATGCCCGACAGCGCTTGTCCCAGCGGCGCGGCGGCGGTTTGCCGCAGGAGCGACCAGCATGCGAGCGCGGTCAATGCCGCCAGCGCGTACAGGCCAAGGGCGTCGTCCAGATACCAATCGCCCAGCGCAAGTTTGGGAAAGCCGCGCAGGCCGTCCGCGCCGCCCGTCAGCTCGCGCCAGCGAAACGCCAGCTCCCAAGCCATTTGGCCGATGACCAGCGTCATGACCAGAAAGTGCAAGCCGCTGCTGCGCAGGCTGACCAAGGCCATTAGGCCGGCCATCGCGACGCCCGCCATCGTGCCGGCCAGCACGATGGCGACGGCGTTGCCGTCGACCTGGGAAGCGACGATCGCCGCCGTATAGGCGGAGACGCCGAATACGGCGGCGTGCCCCAGCGACACCAGGCCGCCCGACCCTATCAGCAGATTCAGGCTCATGACGGCCGTGCCGATGAGCAGCACCTCGGCGGCAAAGCGCAGCAGGAATTCATCGCCCAGCAGGCCCGGCAGCGCCAGCACGACGAGCGCGGCCAACGGCAGGGCGCGCGACGCGGCGGCGCGGGGAGCGTGTTTTCCAGGGGAGCGGGAAAGAGACGTCATGCTTTGCGCCCTCCTCTGGTGACGAGTCCGTCGGGATAAGCGACCAATACGCCGGCCATGATGGCCAAGGTAATGAAGTTGGCGAATTCAGGCCACCATACGCGGCTGAAGGTCGTGACGAATCCCAGCAATACCGCGCAGGCGACGGTGCCTTTGAAATTGTCCAGGCCGCCCGTGACCACCACCAGCAGCGCGAGGATGAGCACTTCTTCGTCCAACCCCGGATAAGCGGACAGCATACCCGCCCCCAATGCGCCGCCCAGCCCGGCCAGGCCGGCGGCCAGCGCCATGCCGGCGGAGAAAATTTTCCTGGCGTTCAATCCCAGGGTTTCGACGATGTCGCGATCGATGACGCAGGCGCGCAAGGCCGCGCCCCACAGCGTCTTGTCCAGCGCATACCACAATGTCAGGGCCAGGAGCAGGCCGATGCCGATCAGGAACAGTCGATACGAGGGGAAAGGCAGGCCCGCGATCCAGACGCCGCCTCGCAGAATCGCGGGCAACGCGGGTGACAAGGTGTCCGCGCTGAAACCCCAGCGCATCAGGTCCGCGAATACGACGGACAGGCCGTAGGTCAGCAGGACCTGCATCAAATGGGGGCGCGCATAGAAACGGGCGAAGGCCAGCCGATCCAGGACCAGCCCGATGACGGCGGTCAGCAGGAAGGCGGCCGGAAAGGCCAGCCACCATGGCGCGCCGCTCGCCAGCCACTGGATGGCGACATAGCCGCCCAGCAGGAAAAACGATCCATGCGCCAGGTTGATGAAATTCATCAGGTTCAGTACCAGGGCGAGCCCCAATCCGGTAAGCAGCAGCAGTACCGAAAACGACAGCGCATTGAGGCTTTGAACCAGGTAGTAAGACACGGACGAGGCTATCTGTATGGTGATGCGCGTAGTCTATCCGCGCACGGCGCAATCCGTGCGCGCGACCCGCGCGTTGGCGGTCAGGCGGACGGACCGGGGTCGCGTATGCCTTTATACGTATGTATGACGGTATTCAAGGGCACGCCGTCGTCGTTTGCGCGCACTTCGTTGACGTAGATGTCCAGGACTGCCTGGTTGTTGCGCGGGTCGAATTGCATCGGGCCGAAGGCCGTTTCCACGGCGCCGTCCAGAAGGCGGGTCTTGATGTCCGCTTTGCGGGACACGTCGCCGTTCACGGCATCCAGGCCGGCCTTGATGACTTGTCCGGTCGCATAGCCGGACGTGCTGGCTTCGCCCGGCAGGCGGTTCCTGGATTTTTTGTACGCCTGCGCGAATGCCGCCGAGCTGGGCGCATCGGGAGATTGGTGAAAGGTATTGAGTCCGCCCAGGCCGGCGTCACCGGCGGCGGGTAGCACGTCTTCCTGGTCGAGCAGGGCGCCCGGCCCCATGATGCGGACCTTGCCGTGCAGTTGATAGTCCCGCATCTGCTGCAGGAACCGGACCGCGTCGGAACCGGGCAGGAAAGCATAGACGAACGCGGGGTTGGCCGCGGCGATGTTCATGATGATGGGCGCGAAGTCGCTGGTGCCCAACGGCGTCCAGACTTGCCGATCCAGCTGGCCGCCTCGTTCCGTGTAGGTCGTCTTGAAGTCGCCGATGTACTCGCGACCCGCCGCATAATCCGATGCCAGGGTCATGCCGCCCTGCTTGGCGAGGTGCTCGTACGCCCATAATGCGCTGGTGTGGCCCAGCATCCAGCTGGTTTTGGTGGGCCGGAATATATAGGGGCTCGCGGCTTCGCGGGCCAAGGCATTGGCCGACGCATTGGAAATGAAGGTCAATGCCTGCGCATCGGCCACGATGTCGCGGATTGCCAGCGCGGCGGCGGCGCTGATGACGCCGCACAGCACGTCCGCCTTGTCCTGGGAAAGCAGTTTCCGGACCTTGCGCACGGCTTCGTCAGGCTTGCCTTGGTCGTCTTCGACCAGCAGCTTGACCGGCCTGCCGCCCATCTGGTGGCCGATTTCCTCCATGTACAGCGAGAGTCCCGCGCGCATGCTTTCGCCCAACGAGGCGAAGGGGCCGGAAAGCGAGGTAATCAAGGCGATCTTGATGGGCGTGTCCCGGGCCCGCGCCGGCATTGGCATGCCCAAGGCCAATGAGGCGGCGCCGCCCGCCAGCATCAATTTACGTCGAAAGGGAGAGCTGGGTGGTACGGACTCGAGGATGGACATGATGGCAATAGGGGAAGCTACTAGTGGGAATGGTTCTCATTTTAGATTAGTTGCGGGAGTTTTGCCACCGCCGCTTTACGGACTATGCGTCGTTCCGTGTGCAGAAATGCAGCGCGCGCAGGGCCGATGCAAGCAGCATGTCGCCATGGCCCATTTCGGGGAAAACGGACAGTTCGGCTTTCGCCATGCCGCATGCTTCGACGGCATGGACCAGTTGTCGCATCGACGGCAAGGTCGGTACGCCGCCCAAGCGCGACTGCGGCGAGCCGTCCGGTCCCACGGACCGCGGATGCCAGCGCTCCCGCTCGCCCGCCATGACCAGCAATTCCCGGCCTCGGCTCGCGGCGGTCTCCGGCGCGTCGGGCCGGGTCGAGGCTTCCAGCGTGGTCCGGAGAAAATGGCCGTCCCGCCACCATAATGACGGGCTGGCGGCGGCATAGCGTTTGAAAACCGGGGCGCGCTCCAGCAGGCTGTACAGCACGCACAACCCACCGTACGAGTGGCCGAACAACGTCATGCGGGATCGATCGGCCGGGCAGTGCGCCAAGGCATCGGGCAGCAGCCGGGCTTCCAGCATGTCCAGGAATGGAGCGGCCCCGCCCGATCGCCAGGCGGGCACGCGCGGATCGAATTCGCTTCGGCCCGCAACGACCTGGGGCGTGTAATCATAAGCGCGGGCCGCCTTTCGGCCTTCTTCGTCGCTGTCGTAGCCGATGCCGACGATGATGGCGGACGGCGCGCTCGACAGGGCGGCAACCAGCGCCGGCCGGGTCCAATCCCCATCCAGCATGCAAAGCACAGGAAAGCCGGCGGCAGGCGCCGGACCGGATGGAAGGGAAGCGCGTACGAGATAGGTGCGCTTTCCGTCACGGCTGGCGCAGCGCGTTTCGGCATAGTTCGGCCAGGTCGGCGGCGCGGCAAGGGCGTCGACGCGGCGGCCCGTCATCACGGCTTGCCGTTCTCCGCCGGCGGCAGATCCACCATGTACACGCCTTTCATGGGAACGGTCAGGAAGCGTTCATTGACCTCGTCCAGGCTGGCTTGCGGCGAGACGTCCTTGAAGAGTTCCGGATGCAGCCAGCTCGCCAATGCTTCGATGAAAATCACGTGCAGCGGCGAATCATTGAATGCGTGCCAGATCCCGTGCGCATTGCCGGTCCTGATCGCCGCCAGGCCCGTGAGCCGGTTGGCGGCGAGGACGCGGCGCAGGCTGGCCCGGGCATCGGCCAAGGATGCGCCCGAGCCTATTGTCAGCCCTGTTCCCAGGCGTTCTTTCGCTCCCGTGCCGGTGGCGACGTAAACTTTCGGATTGCGGCTGGTGATGTATTCCAGGCTGAGGCGGCCCGTGGCGTTGCGTATGGCGTCGGCGCCGATGTTGTGCCCGCCCGCGTAGCTGATCATGTTGTTGAAGGTGCCGGTGCCGGGCGAATTGCAGCAGTCGGTCGTTCCCGCGTGGGCGTGGACGAAGACCGGCGGCTTGCTTTTTTCATCCAGCGTCGCGATGCGCTCGGCGACCCGCTGCATGCGTTCCTGATAAAACCGGATCAAGGACTCGGTCTGTTCCTGGCGGCCTATGGCCTGGCCCAATGCCTTCAGGCTGGGAACCGTGTTTTTCAGGGGGTCGATGAAAAAGTCGACCACGACGACGGGGACGTCGGCGGCCTGGAAGCTGCGGATGAGCGGCGACGTATCGGGGTCCTGGCCGGGCAGGATGCCCGCGAACGAGGCGGTCAGCACGATCAGGTCCGGACGCAGCGCCAGGCTTTTCTCCAGGGAAAACGTGTCGGCTGTGTGCCGCCCGACGACGGCCACGTCGGCTATGGCGGGAAAGACCTTCAGGTACTCCTGATAGTCGCTGGAGAACGATGTCTTGAATTCATCCGACCAGCCGACCAGAATGCTGACGGGATCGGGGTGCAGCAAGGCCAGCACGGGCAAATGGCGCGCCTGAGCGAGCACGACGCGTTGGGCGGCACGCGGCAGGGTCACGCTGCGACCCAGCGCATCCTGAACGACGATGGGGCCGGCCTCGGCTCGGGCGGCGGCCTTGTCGGGCCGGGCCGGCGCGGTTTGCGCATGGGCTGCGCCGCACAACAGGCTGAGGCCGGCCGCAAACAGCATGCGTCGGACGAGACATAGTAAGCGGGACATGGGCGGTTTCCTTTCAGCGTATGGGGTCGCGCAGGCCGTCGATCAGGACCTGGGCGATGCCGCGCGAGCACGATTCGATGCGTCCGTTCACGCCATAGCAGTCCGCCAGGGTCTGGGCGGTAATCACTTCGCCGGGCGCGCCTTCGGCCAGCAGCCGGCCCGCGCGTATCATCAACGCGTAGTCGCTGTGGCGCAAGGCGATGTTCAGATCGTGCAGGACGATGACGGTGATCAGGCCGTGCTCGTGGGTTTCCTGGCGCAGCAGATCCATGACGTGAAACTGATAGTTCAAGTCCAGAGCCGACAACGGCTCGTCCAGCAACAGAAGCCGGGGCTTGCGGATCAGCGCCTGCGCCAATCCGACCAGCTGCTTTTGCCCGCCCGATAGCTGGTCCAGGAAATGCATGGCCAGATGCTCTATTCCGAGGCGGCGCAGCAGCGCATAGATCGTTTCCAGTTCCGTGCCGTCTGTTTGCGCGCCGTACATGGACGCATTGGCCGCGACCAGCACGGACTCGAACACCCGCAGGTGGACCGATTCGGGCAGCGATTGCGGCAGGTAGACCACGTGTTTGGCGCGTTGCTCGAAACTGGCGCGCGTCAGGTCCTGGTCATCAAGGGTTATCCGGCCGGACGTTGTGCGCAGCAGGCCGGCCAAGGCCTTGAGCAAGGTGGATTTACCGCTGCCGTTGGGGCCCAGCAGCGATGTCAGGGTGCCGCGCGTCAACCCCTGGATGCTCAGATCCGGCACGATGTTGCGCTTGCCGTAATCCAGACGAAGATGGTTCACTTTCAGCATGATGGCGGCCTACTTCATCTGGCGGCGCAGGACGACGCTCAGGAAAAACGGAATGCCGACCAGCGAGGTGACGATGCCTACGGGAATGATCACGCCGGTGATGATGTTCTTCGAGGCGATCGAGGCCAGCGACAGGATGACGCCGCCCACCAGGGCGCTGCCCGGCAGGTAGAAACGGTGATCCTCGCCGAACAGGCGGCGCGCGATGTGGGGGGCGACCAGGCCGATGAAGCCGATGGTGCCGACGAACGAAACGGCAAGGGCGGAGAGCAGGCTGATGCGGATCAGCGAGGTAAGACGCAGGCGCTGCACGTTGATCCCGAAGCTGGCGGCCCGATCTTCCCCCAGGCGCAGCGCAGTCAGGCGCCACGCGTCTTTCAGCGATAGCGGCAGTATGAGGGCGAACACCAGCAGCAGCACGCCCAGCTTGGTCCAGGTGGCGCGCGACAGGCTGCCCATGGTCCAGAAGATCAGGCCTTGCAGCGCTTCGGCGCTGGCGACGAACTGCACCAGCGATACCAGTGCGTTGAAGGAAAACACCAGTGCGATGCCGAACAGGACGACGCCCGAGGCATTCATCCCGCCCCAGCGCGCGACGGCGTCGAGCAGCAGGGCGCTGAGCAAGGCGAACGCGAATGCATTGCCGGCGATCATCCAGGAATAAGGCAGGCCCGGTATGGACAGATTGAGCACGATGGCCAGCGAGGCGCCGAACGCGGCGGCCGATGAAATGCCCAGCGTGAACGGACTGGCCAGCGGATTGTTCAAGATCGTCTGCATTTCCGCGCCCGCCAAGCCCAGAGCGACGCCCACCGCCATGGCCATCAAGGCATAGGGCAGGCGGATTTCCCATACGATGACCTGGGTGGTGGGATCGGCCGATTGCGGGTCGAACAAGGTTCGCAGTATGTCGCGCAAGGGTAGGCCCGACGGTCCGAGCATGAAATCCGCGATGATGGACAGGAGGATGATCAGCGCCAGCAAGGCGGTCAATAGCCAGCGGCGCCTGAGTATCCGACGGTAGTCGGCCACGGAGCCCGGGGTGGTTGTCGTATTCTGGTTTGGCACGGCTAAATGAGATTTAATTACAATTACGCCAAGTCGTGAGTATAGAGGAAAGTCGGCGAATTACTAGCATGCATCCGTACAAGGCCATGCGGGAACGGAGGGACGATCAGTTTATCATTCTCCATGTAGCCTCTTTCATGGCGATGCTCGCCGGCGGGCGGGTGATGAATGCATGCGAAAAGCAAGGACAGAAGGAGACAGGAGAATCGTGTTGACCCCGGAAATCCGTACCATTGCCGCGTCCGATGGCCAGGCCTACCGCTTGTCCCTGGTCGTGCCGTCCGAACCCGCGCCGCGGGCGGGCTGGCCCGTTGCCTATATCCTGGGCGAGGAGTCGTTGCTGCGCTTGCTGGATGAAGCGGACAAGCGGGCCAGCGGCAGGCGGGATGGCTCCTGGCCCGCGGCCGTCCTGGTGGGCATCGGCTATCCGGGCCAGACGCGGCGCGAGTTCGATTACACGCCTCGTGTCGACGGCGGCCCCGGCTTCGACCGGGAGCAACCATCGGGAACAGGCGGCGCGCAGGCCTTCCTGAGTTTCATCCAAGCCGAGCTGCGGCCGTTGCTGGCATTGCTGTACTCCGTCGACGTGCAGCGCCAGTACCTGCTGGGACATTCCCTGGGCGGGCTGTTCGTGCTGGATACCATGCTGCGGCAGCCCGAAGCCTTCCGGGCCTATGTGTCTTCCAGCGCTTCGGTATGGTGGGCCGACCGCTATTTGCAAAGACGTGTGAAGCAGGCGGCCTCGGGCACTGAGGGGCAAGCGGCGCCGCATGCCGGGACGCCTTCGGTTTGGATGTCGGTGGGCGAATACGAGCAATCGGCCAGCCCGGAGGAGTTCGCGCGCAACGACCCTCGGCTTGCGGCCAACCTGCAGCGGCGTCAGTCCAGACGCATGGTGGACGGCAATCGCGAATTGGCCGGCTTGCTGGCCGACGAGGGACTCGCGTCGGTTCGTTTTCAGATCATAACCGGCGCGACTCACGGAACGTCGGTGGGGCCGGCCATGTATTGGGGCTTGCGGGGAGCGCTGGGCGAGTGAGCGCCGGGCATCCCGTCAACGGAGGCGATGCGTCAGTTGCGCGAAGCCGGCAGAATCTGCTCGGCGGCTTCCCATAGCCGGTAGCGAACTTCGTATCCTTGGGGGGCATAGACGACGATCGGCAGCATGCTGTTATAGCGCAGCCAATACCCCTGGCCGGTCGTTTGGACGAATGCCGTTTTCTTGGTCGAATCCGGGCAGGCCATGAGCGTGGAAACGGGTCCGACGATATCGGCGGCTTCGTAATACGGATAGCCCCAGCCCTGCACGGTGCGTTCCCGCAGGTCCGCGCCGAAGGATGCCTGGTTGCAGTCCGTTTCCATCGTCTTGCCGATAATGATCTGAACCTTGAAGTTTTCCTCATGGGCGCGCGCGTCCAGGCGGATCACGTGGCGTTCCTGGCCGTCTTTGGCCGCCGGGTACGGCGCCAGGTCTTGATGGTCGACCGCATGAGCCGCAAGCGGCGCAGCCAGGAAAAACAGGTAAGCGGCGATACGCGGCATTCGAGCTGACATGATGGAATCTCCTCGGTATGGTGTCGCATTTGGCTCCGTCGAGGCGGACTCGCCGGGCCGGACCAAGTGTACCCGGTAACGGACCGCTCAGGGTGATACGTGCATTTGCTCTTCCCAGCGCGCCAGCGGCAGGGGCGGCGTGGGGTGGAGGATGCGCCGCATGGTCGCCGACAGCTGGGACAAGTCGCGCGAGCGGCGCCAATATTCGGGAACGAGAATGCGCCAGCTTCGGTCGCGGGCATCTTGCTCGGCGAGCAGGAAGCGGAAGGAATAGTAGCCGGTGCCTATTCCCATGCGCAGGTCGCTCACCACCAGTTTGCCCTGTATCACGTCGTAGCGCAGCCAATCATCGGTGAACCAGCGCAGGCCGGTCAAAGGGTGCTCCGCCGGCAGGATACGCGCAAGATGGCTGTTCAAGGGCAAGCGCTGGCGTTCGGGCGCGTCGCCGTCCAGCAGGCCGGTGACGGCTTCGACGTAATGATCGTCATCGGTCTGGACGACGACCCGCCAAAGCACGATGGAGAACGGCTGCGGCGTCGAAAATACGCGGACGGCGGTGATGCCGTCCTGCGCGACGGCGCGGATGACGCGCTGCTCGACAAGCGTCTTCGCGCTTAGCGACAGGCCAAGATACACGACGCTCCATCCCAGGGCGACGAGCAGGCCTTTCCGCACCCGTGGCCCATGGCCGAAAAGCAGGAAAGCCGCGACGGCCGCCGCCAAAGGCACGGTATAGAAAGGGTCGATGATGAAAATGCTGGACCAGCTCGTCGGTGTCGGGCGCAGCGGCCAGAACAGTTGCGTGCCGTAGCTTGTAAAGGCGTCCAGCAAAGGATGCGTGACCAGTATCAGCCACAAGGCGAGAAGCAGGCGGCGAAAGCCGTAGTCCCGTTGCGGCCGCCATCGGTGCCACAGCCAGGCCAGGGCCGGCGCGAAGACGGACAGGAAAAGGACGGAGTGGGAAAAACCACGATGATGGATCATGGTCGATATGGGATCGTTCTGGCCGATCAGCACATCCAGGTCGGGCAGAGTAGCCAGCAAGGCGCCGGCCAGCAAAGCCTTGCGTCCATGAAACCGGCCCAATACGGCGCCGCCTATGCCGGCGCCCAGTACGGCTTGGGTAAGAGAATCCATGCCGCACATGATAACGGATAACCATACGCCCGATGCCCGGTAAAATAGCGGTTTGGAGCGCTCGTCGCGCGGTCGGCCGGCGATGGCTCCTTTTTCTGGAATGTGGGGTTATGGCTGATTTTCTCGTCGCTGCGCTTTACAAGTTCGTGTCGCTTCCCGATTTTGCGTCCAAACAGCAGCCTCTTTTCGATTTTTGCGAAGCGCGCCAGGTCAAAGGCACGCTGCTGTTGGCCGAAGAAGGCATCAACGGCACGATCGCCGGTCCGGAGCGGGGCGTGCGCGAGGTCCTGGCCTATCTGCGCCAGGATCCCCGGATGGCGGAGTTGGAACACAAGGAGTCCCGGGCCGACGCCATGCCGTTCTACCGCATGAAGGTCAAACTGAAGCGCGAAATCGTGACGATGGGCGTCCCCGCGGTGGATGCCGCCAGGATGGCGGGCCGCTACGTCAAGCCGCAGGACTGGAACGCCTTGATTTCCGATCCCGATGTCGTGGTGGTCGACGTGCGCAACGATTACGAAGTGTCCATCGGCACTTTCGCCCGTGCCGTCAATCCGCGCACGACGACGTTTACCGAATTCCCCCAATGGATCGATGAGCAGAAGGCAGAAGGCGGCTTGCTCGGCCGCGGGAACGCCAGGGTCGCCATGTTCTGTACGGGCGGGATACGCTGCGAGAAATCCACGGCCTACATGCGCACGCTCGGCTTCGACGAGGTCTACCACCTCGAAGGGGGCGTGCTCAAATATCTGGAAACAGTCCCCGAATCCGATAGCCTGTGGCAAGGCCAGTGCTTCGTCTTCGACGAGCGGGTGTCCGTCGGGCATGGACTCAAGCCCGGCGACTACACTTTGTGCCGGGCCTGCCGGCTGCCGTTGGGAAAGCAGGACAAGCAGTCACCTCTTTACGAAGAAGGCGTCAGTTGCCCGCATTGCCACGGCACGCACAGTGAGGAACAGCTCGAGCGATTTCGCGAGCGGCAAAAACAAGTGAATCTGGCCAAGGCGCGCAGGCAACGGCACATCGGCGCGCGCTTGCAAGCGCGGCGCGAAGCCGAAGGCGAGACGGCGGATCCGTCCTAGCGCGCGTCGCCCCCGAAAAGGCAATGAACGGTATGCCGGCGTTTCCCGTCCTCTACTCCTTTCGCCGTTGCCCGTATGCCATGCGGGCGCGCTTGGCGCTGGCGGCCGGCGACAGCCGTTGCGAGCTGCGGGAAGTTGTCCTGCGCGACAAACCGCAAGCGATGCTGGCCGTCTCGCCCAAGGCGACGGTGCCGGTTCTGGTGCTGGCCGATGGCACGGTGATCGACCAGAGCCTGGACATTATGCTCTGGGCGCTGCGCCGCCATGATCCGTGGTCCTGGATGCAGCCCGAATCCGGCGACTTGGCGCAAATGCTGGCCATGATCCGCGAATGCGACGCAAGCTTCAAGCGTTGCCTGGACCGATACAAATACCCCGATCGCTATGATCTGGCGTCGGGCATCCCGTATCGGGAACAGGCGCGGCCATGGCTGCACGAATTGGACTGCCGGCTTCGGACGGATGCCTATTTGTTCGGGCGGCGAGCCGCGCTGGCCGACATGGCCGTCCTGCCATTCGTGCGCCAGTTCGCCCACGTGGACAAAGCGTGGTTCGATGGACAGGACTGGCCGGGCTTGAGCCGCTGGTTGACGGCATGGATGCGGTCGGAGCTGTTCGAGCGGATCATGCAAAAGTATCCGGCATGGAAAAGCGGGGACCAGCCCCGCTATTTTCCCGTTGAATCGGAAGATGGGTCCGCCGACACCGAGCCGGCGGCCTGATTTCTATTCGAAACCGGGCACGACCGTTGAGAAGCCGGCGTCGACGTGCGTGATCTCGCCGGTTACGCCCGCGGCCAGATCCGACATGAGGAAGGCGGCGACGTTGCCGACATCCTCGATGGTCACGTTGCGCCGCAGCGGGGCCTGGGCCTCGACGAACTTCAGGATGCCGCTGAAGTCCTTGATGCCGCTGGCGGCCAGCGTCTTGATGGGGCCGGCGGAAATGCCGTTGGCGCGTATGCCCAAGGGGCCCAGCGACGAGGCCAGGTAGCGCACGCTGGCTTCCAGCGATGCCTTGGCCAAGCCCATGGTGTTGTAATTGGGGACGACTTTCTCGGCGCCCAGGTAGGTCAGCGTCAGCACCGAGCTGTTGCGGCCCTTGAGCAAAGGCAATGCCGCCTTCGCCAGCGCCGGAAAGCTGTAGGCCGATATGTCGTGGGCGACGCGAAAACCTTCGCGCGACAGGCCCTCCAGGAAATCCCCCGCGATCGCTTCGCGCGGCGCGAAGCCGATGGAGTGCACCAGCCCATCCAATCCATCCCAGCGCTGCTTGAGCTGTTCGATGGCTTCGTCGATCTGCGCATCTTCGGCGACGTCGCAGGGCAGGACGATATCGCTGTCCAAATCGGCGGCGTATTCGGTAACGCGATCCTTGAAGCGCTCGCCGACGTAGGTGAACGCCAGTTCGGCGCCCTGCCGGCGGCAGGCCTGGGCGATGCCGTAGGCGATGGAGCGGTTGGAGATGACGCCTGTCACCAGAATGCGTTTGCCTTTCAGGAAACCCATATGTTTCGTACCCTTGTTTTTTTGTGATGTATAAGTGTCAGCCGCGCACGCCGGTTCCAGGCACGCGCAGTTTGGCGCCCTGGGCCAGCTTGTTGCCCTTCAGGTTGTTCAACTTGCGTAGCTCGCTGACCGAGGTGTTGTAGCGCTTGGCCAAGGAAAAGAGCGTATCGCCGCGCCTGACCGTATGCATGCGCACGTTGGCGCCCCTGCGTAGAACGACGATGTCGCGCTTGCCGGTTGACGCCCGCGCCGTCGAGGATGGCGTCGTCGTGCTCGTTGTGGCGCTGCGCGGCGGCAGTTGGGGTTCCAAAGAGGCCAGCTGGATGCCGCCCTGGGATCCGGTCGCGGGAACCAGCAGGGTTTGCGCTTGCGCCCGGGTCTGGCGATTGCCCAGGCCGTTGGCCTGGCGCAGCTGCGCCAGGGTGATGCCATGCCGCTTGGCGATAGAGGCGTAGCTCTCGCCCTTCTTGCTCTTGTAGGTGCTCCAAGAAGACAGCTTGCCTTCGTAAGCGGCCAAGTTGGCCTGGAAGATCGGCAGGCGGTCGGTGGGCAGGATCAGCGTGGGCTTGTGTTCGGCCAGTATGACGGGGCGGTTGTAGGAGGCATTCAGCGCCGTGAATTCCTCCACCGTCATTTCCGCCAGCCTGGCGGCGACGGCGACGTCGATGTCGCGCGTTTTCTGTATGGTCGTGAAATAGGGCGTGTTGCTGACCGCCGGCAAGGTCAGGCCGTAGGTCCTCGGCGCAGTGATGATGTTCTTGATGGCCTGAAGCTTGGGCACGTAGTTGCGGGTTTCCTCGGGCATGGTGAGCGACCCGTAATCGGTCGGTATGCCCGCCGCGGCGTTCTTTTCCATCGCCCGTTTGACCGAGCCTTCGCCCCAATTGTAGGAGGCCAGCGCCAGATACCAGTCGCCCTGGAAGTCATAGAGATAGGACAGGTAGTCCAGCGCGGCGTTGGTCGATGCGATCGGATCGCGGCGCTGGTCGCGCCACCAGTCTTGTTCCAGGTTGTAGTGCCGTCCGGTGCTGGGTATGAACTGCCAGAGTCCGGATGCCTTCGCCTTGGAATAAGCGACGGGGTTGTAGGCGCTTTCCACGAAGGGCAGCAGGGCGAGCTCGGTGGGCAGGCCGCGCTGCTCCAGTTCCTCGACGATGTGATAAAGGTACTTGCTGGCGCGTTTGCTCATCGTCAGCACGGATTGGGGGTGCGACGCGTAATAATTGGTCCAGTGATCGACCAAGGGGTCTTGCAGATTGGGGACGGCGAAGCCGCGGCGTATCCGGTCCCACAGGTCCTGGGGCGGGTTGGTCAGGTCGATGGTTCGGGAGGTTTCCGCCGCCGAGTACGTTTTTTTCGCGGGGCCGTACGGATTGACTGGAGTCTGTTTCTGGGCCGCGCATCCCGACAGGATGGCGACGAAAAGAATGAGGAATAATTTTTTTATGGAGATCATCAGGGTTGGGTCAAAAGTTATTCTTCCAGTCACGCAGACAGGCGAACACATCGACCGGCCCGGCCAGCGCCGAATCGGCGTAGCGGGCAGCGGCATTCGCGACCGGCGCATGCGACAAACGTAAAAACGGGTTGCTGCGGCATTCCGCATCGATCGAAGAAGGCAGGGTGGGCTCTCCCCTGGCGCGCTGCAGGGAGGCTGTTTCCCATCGATCTTGCAGAACGGGATTGTCGGGTTCCACCTGGAGCGCCCAACGCAGGTTCGCCAAAGTGTACTCGTGCGCGCAGCAAACAAGTGTAGCCGACGGTAAAGCCTGTAGTTTACCCAGAGATTCGACCATTTGCGAAGGCGTGCCCTCGAATAACCTGCCGCAGCCGGCGGCGAACAACGTGTCGCCGCAGAAAAGCACGTGCTGCGACGGATTCAAGTCCCCGTAATATGCGATGTGTCCGGCGGTATGGCCGGGCACGTCCAGGACGTGGAACCGCAACCCCAGTTGCGGCAAGTTCACCGTGTCGTTTTCGGCCAGGCGATGGTCGCAGGCAGGAAGTTTTTCCGTCGCCGGGCCGTAGACGATGGCGCCGGTTCGCTGTTGTAATGTCGACACACCCCCGACGTGATCGGCATGGTGGTGCGTCAGCAGGACAGCGTCCAGCGTCAATTCTAGTTCGTCCAGGGCGCGCGCCACGGGCTCGGCCTGCCCGGGATCGACCACCATGGCGTGGCCGTCGCGATGCACCAGCCAGATGTAGTTGTCATTGAACGCGGGGAGCGGCAAGAGCGAGTACGGGGTAGTATTCATCGTTGGGCGGTTGACGGCCGTCATGCAAAGGAGCACATGTGCCTGTGGATCAATCTTTGATAGTGGAGTTCGGCCAGTGGCTGGACACGCCTCCCGGCCGATATGTACGCAAATGGGAACAAGGCCGGATTGACGCCATGGTCAGCAACATTTTTGGCTATCATGCCATACAAATCGGCCTGCCGCATTGGGATTTACTGCAGGCGAACCGGATTCCCAACCGCTGGCGCGCCCACTTGCTGGAAAGCGGCGCGGCGCAATCGGGGACCAGCCTGGTCGTCGATCCCGAGAATATGCCGTTCGACGCCCAGAGCGTGGATCTGCTCGTATTGCCGCACGGGCTGGAGGGAGTGGGCAGCCCCCACCAGGTATTGCGCGAGGCCGAGCGCGTGCTGATGCCCGAAGGCCGTGTCGTGATATCCGGATTCAATCCGGTCAGCCTGTGGGGCGTGCGCGAACGCATACCGGGGCTGGATCCGCTGCTCCCCGTCCCGGCTCACGAGCAGGTCTCGCTGGCGCGGCTCAAGGATTGGTTCGCCCTGTTGTCGCTCGAGCCCGAGCGCGGCCGCTTCGGCTGCTATGCGCCTTTGTGCAAGACCGATTTGTGGCTCGACCGCTGGTCCTTCATGGAGGCGGCGGGGGACCGCTGGTGGGCGGTGTGCGGCAGCGTCTACGTGGTGTCGGCGGTAAAGCGGGTGGCCGGTGTGCGCCTCGTGGGTCCGGCATCGTGGAAGGCCGGGAAGCCCCGGGTGCGCCGCCAGGCGGTGGTGGCTGGACGGTATATGGATAAACATTAGATAAACGCCCTGGGCGGGCGGGCGGGTCGTGGCGGTCGGGCGCCGTCGAAGAACGAATAAAAGGATGTTTCGTGAGTAAAGTGGTGGAAATCTGGACCGACGGCGCCTGCAAAGGGAATCCCGGATGGGGGGGGGGGGGGGCGTTGCTG
>CAZKBT010000011.1:0-58821 GCA_964551305.1 uncultured Burkholderiaceae bacterium | reverse complement strand
GAAAGACTCAAAGCGTCCAATAATTTATTTTTTTGGATTTTCAGCGTAGCGGGCGCCCTCGGGAATTGCGCCACGAACTCCACCGACTTGGGCACCATGAACTTCGGAACACGTGGCTTTAAAAATTCGATCAACTCGTCGCCGGCCATGGACGTGCCGTCGCGCAACTGCACGAACACGACGAGATCCTGATCGCCGATCTCGGATGCGATGCCGATGGCGGCGCAGTCCGCAACGGCCGGATGCTCGCGCACCAGCGATTCGAGGTATTGCACCGGCACGAACTCGCCCTTGACGCGTATCGACTCGCCCAGCCGCCCGTAAAAATGCAGGACGCCGTCCTCGTCGAACGCGCCGCGGTCGTTCGTGCGGTACCAGCTCGAACCGTCGGGCCGATGAGAAGACGAGGACGCGGCGTGGTAGCCGCTGAAGACGGTGTAAGGCACGCGGGCGCGGACCTGGATCTCGCCCATTTCCCCCTGCCCGGCCTCGGTGCCGTCCGGCCTGACGATGCGCACCTGGTGGTCGTCGCGCACGCGCCCCGCGTACGACGCGGGCGCATTGCGCGCGGCTTCGCCGGACAGGATGCCCAATGTCGTCAGGCCGACCTCGGTGGCGCCATAGCAAAGCAAAACGCTATCGATGCCGAACCGCGTGACGAACTCCTGGAACTTGCCGCCGACGGTAAGCACGCCGCGAGCCGTGTTGTCGGCATCGTCCCGGCGAGGAGCCGCCGTAAGCAGGATGTTCATGGGCACGGCATGCAGGACCAGCAGCGTCGCCCCGAACTGCCTTACCAGGTCCCAATAGCGGCTGGCCTGGAAGCTCTTCGCGATCGCGACGCTGCCCCCCGAGATCAATGCGCCCAGGATGGCGAAATAGATATTGCCGTGATAATTGGGCAAGCAGCCGAAGAACCTGTCCTCTTCGCTTGCGCCGAAAAGCCGAACGACGTGGTCGCTGAGCGACAGCCTGGCGCGATGGCTCAGGATGCACGCTTTGGGAAGCCCCGTCGTGCCGGACGTGAAAATGTACTGCACGGGATCTCCCGGATCGATCCGCACCGAAGGCAAGCGCGCCGGATCGCCCTGCAGCAGTATCGGATATGCCACTTCCTCGTCGCGCAAGGCGGTGCCGCCGCCCACGACGATCCTGGTTCCAGGCGAATCGAACCGCCTGAGCTTGGCGATGTTCTCTTCGTCGACGATATACGCCTTGGGCTGCACGGAACCGGACACGGCGGCGAACAGATCGGCTTCATACTGGGCGTTGACGAAAACATTGACGGCGCCGAGCTTGGCCACGGCAAAGTAGATGCACATCGTTTCCAAGCCGTTGGGCAAGGCGCAGACCACCCTGTCGCCCTGTCCGACGCCCAGCATGTGCAGCGACGCCGCGACCCTGTCCACCATGTCGTTGAATTCGCCATAGCGTAGCCGGGCATGCTCGAACACGGCGAATACGTTGCCGGGACGCGATCTCGCCCTGTCTTCCAGCAGCCGGCGCAGATCGGTGTCGTGAATGGACGCGGACATGTTCAAGCCGCCTCGATCCGGTTGACGACGTCGCGCGCGCTCTTCAATGCGCAGCCGTATCCGGAGCCGCCCGGGTACGTATAGTCGCCGCAGATATTGAATCCCTGCACGCCCGTAGGCTGCAAGGATGGACGGAAAGGACCGCTGCGGCCCACGCGAGCCGGATAAATGACGTTCATGTACTCGCACTTCTGGATCCATTCCGCATCGCCGTCGAAACGGCCGGGCCAGATTTCGCGCAACAGATCGATACAGCGCTCATGCAGCTGCGGGCCTTCCTTGCGCCGGCTCATCGGCAGCTGGCCGTGGGAATTGCATATGACCAAATGGCGCCCCGGCGGAGCGAGCGACTTGTCGATATAGGTCGGCACCGTCACCAGGCCGTGCCAGTGCTCGTCGGGATCGCCCGCGTTGAACTGGAAAAACTGCTGGCCGTCGCCGAACCCCTCGAACAGCTCTTCCTTCACACCCGCCATGATGCCGAAGTAGATGGTGCCCTCTTTGGTGATGTCTTCGATCAGGGCGCGCAACGGCGCCGCAATCGCCGCTTTATCGACGATGGTGAACAACTGCGCGCCCGGAACGGCGCAAATGACGATATCGCTGCGCAATTCGAACTTCGTGACGGCATAGCCCGCGGCCATGGTCTTCATCGCCTTTACGCCGCGAACCCGTCCGTCCTCGATGATGACCTCGCGCACGCTGGTATTCAGCATCAAGTCGCCGCCCATTGCCACGACGCGGTCGGCAAGCGCGCGACAGAACGTAACGCAGCCGCCCTTCGCGGGATAGCTGGACACCTTGTCCGTGGTCCAGGCATCGTGGAACGTTTCTATGAAGGCTCCCGCCGACAGCTCGTCCGTGGACGCGCCGCCGAATCCGGTGGATCGCCTGAACGAATCCAGGATTCTCGGATCGCTGACCAGCCGGCTGAGCCAGGTGCTGGCGGATATCTCGTGGTATTCGGGCTTGCTGTATTCCTCGGGGCTCATAGTGCGGACGGCCTCGCGCATGGCCACATAGGCCGCCCGCGATTCCTCGCCCAGGCGCTGTTTCGAAGTCGGCCGCGCATACGTGCGCGTCTTGGTGTCGAAGCTCATCAGCGTCGGCCTGACGTGGAACATCTCGATCTCCGCGCCGACCTCTTCAAAGAGCGCCTTCATTCCACTCGTGTCGAACGAGCCTATCCAATGCGAACCCGTGTCGATCGTATAGCCATTGAAATCGAACGAGGAGGCCCGGCCGCCGACTTCGCTCTGGCGCTCGAGCAAAGCGACCTTATAGCCGCGCTTTGCAAGCAAGGCCGCGACTGCGCAGCCCGCCGCCCCGGCTCCGACGACGGTCACGTCGTATTTTTTACCTGACATAAATAGTAAGACCTCGAAATGGCATTGACTGTCTATCCGGACAAGCCTGCTTGCGCGGCACGTCGCGGGAAAGCTCGACCCGGGCCTGGTCCCCGGGGTTCAAGTCAATTCATTCTGACAGCCCCGTTTCCGTGTCACAACGAAGACTTCTCGATAGATGAGAAGGTCATGTAAGGGCAAACCCTTGATCGTCTCGGCAAGACGGTCGCGCAGCGCGGGCGGGGCAAGCTAAGAGCCGTATCCTTCCACCGGGAAGGGGCCCACGCGCGCGGCTTCGATTCTCATTATTCGCGCCAGCTCCGCCCGTCGAGCCGGCATCATTCGATTGTTCTCGGCGGCGACGCTGATGGCCGCCACGACCTCTCCATGCGTGCCGTGCAAAGGGATGCCCAACCCGCTCACGCCGTGCATGACGTAGCCCGGGTGGAACGCATAGCCCTCTTGCCAATACTCGCGCAGCATCTCGCGGATCTGCTTGACGGTGATGCCGCTGTAGCGCCGATAGCGCTCTTCATTGAAACTCAATGTCCGCGCCAGCTCCTTGGCGGGCAAGGACGCAAGCAGCACGATGCTGCCCGCTCCGATACCCAGAGGCCGCCTCCCTCCTATGCCCAAGGTGAGCTCGCGCCGCGAATTCACGCCGCGCGCGCTGTCGATGCAAAGCGCATCGAACGACTGCCTCGTATAAAGATAGATCATCTCGCGCGTCATGGCAGCCAGACTTTCCACCAGGCCGCCGAAATGCTGCTTGAGGGCCTGATCGCGGGTCTTCTCTGCCCGTCGCAGGAAATCGTAGCCGATGTGATAGACGAACGAATAGGAATCGAAAGTCACCGCGCGCTCTTGCACCAAGGCGCCAAGCAGCCTGTGCGCCGTCGCGACGTGAAGGTTCGCGCGCGCGGCGATTTCGGTAAGCCGCATCCCGTTCGGGCCGGCCTCGGCGACGATCCTGAGCAAATCGAACGCGCGCTGGATCGTCTGGGAACCCGCGGACGCGCTCCTGGATCCGGAGCCCTTGCGCTTCCCCGATTGCTCCTTCTCGCTCACGCTGGCCGATGTATCAGGCATAGCGGACGGATCTACATAATATCGTCATTATCATCCTTGTCGGCCGCCGGCGCAGTCCCGGTTGGACGCGTGAAACCAGTATAGCGAACAGGAAAAGAACGCATCCGTACTTTGAACGGGAGTACGGGTTTTCCCTGGTCTAGTTTTTTCATCTATCGAGAAATCGCGATTGAGCCGCGAGCCCGTACTTCCGAGAATGGGCAGGCAGGCGCAAGCGCGACGCGCCCGCGATGCCGCCTTGCCCGCATTCCCCGTTCGGCGAAGGGCGCGGGGCTTTCCATTTCCCTCATGAAAGAAGATCTGAATTGACGACGACACGCGACTTCAATGGCCGGACCGCGATGGTGACCGGCGCGGCGCAAGGAATAGGACGCGAAATCGCAACCCGGCTGATCGCGGCCGGCGCGCGAGTTCATGTGGCGGACATCGATGTCGACGGCATGGCGCCCGTCGGCGAAGCGGGCGCCATGCCGCATCACCTGGACCTGGCGGACCGCAAGTGCTGCTTCGACCTCATACGCCGCATCGTCGCGGCCGAAGGCAAAATCGACATCCTGGTCAATGCCGCCGGGGGTTCGCTGGGAAAAGGCCGCAGTCCCCTGGAAGACATTCCCGAATCGGATTGGCATGACATTTTCAACGCCAATGCCAATGGCGCGTTCCGGCTATGCCAGGCCATCGCGCCCCATATGAAAAGCGCCGGCTACGGGCGTATCGTGAACATCGCATCCAACGCGGGATTGAGGCCGGCGCTGAGCGGAAATATTCCCTACTCCTCGGCCAAGCACGCGCTGGTGGGCATGACCCGGCAAATGGCCGTGGAGCTGGGGCCTTGCGGCGTGACGGTCAATGCCGTCGCGCCCGGTTTCGTCATGTCGGGCCCTTGGGCGCGCCGGCTTTGGGACGGGTACGACCCGCAAGCCCGGCAACGCCTCATCGAATCCATACACACCCGAAGATTGGGCACGGCGCCGGACGTCGCCAATGCCGCCCTCTTTTTCGCCGCCGAGGACAGCGCCTGGATAACCGGCCAGGTGCTCTCCGTGGATGGAGGACGGGCCTAGCCGGCGCCGGCCTCGGCCCCGATCAGAAGGGGCAGTCGGGATCGAACTTCGGACTGCGCTTTTCAAGGAAGGCGTCTATCCCCTCCGTGCCTTCGGGCCCGGCAAAGCCGATGAATTCGAATGCCAGAGACGCATCGAAAATGGGTTGGGCCTGCCTGAGCCAGTGATTGAGCATCATCTTGGTCCAGCGTTGGGCGGCAGGCGCCCCCTGAGCCAGGCGCGTGGCGACTTCCAATGCGCGCGCCTGCACCTCTTCGTCCGGCAGGGCCATCGACACCAGATTCATGCGTTCGGCCTGCTCGCCCGTGAAGCTGTCGGCGGTCAGCAAATAGTATTTGGCCTTCGCCATGCCGCAGAGTAGCGGCCAGATGATGGCGGCGTGATCGCCCGCCGCCACGCCGATCTTCAAATGGCCGTCGGAGAACTTGGCATCCTGGGCGACGATGGAAACGTCGGCAAGCAGCAGCGTGGCCAGGCCCGCGCCCACCGCCCAGCCCCGTGCCGCCGTCACGATCGGTTTTCTGCAATCCAGCATGTTGGTGACGAGATCGCGGGCCTCTTTGATCGTGCGCATTCTCAGCGCATAGTCATCGCAGACCAGGCGCTCATGCTTCAAATCGCCGCCAGCCGAAAACGTTTTCTCATGGCCGGTGAAAATCACGACGTTGACATCGTCGTCCGCATCCACGTCGCGCCAGATTTCCGCGACTTCCCTATGCATCAGGGAATCCATCGCCCCCATCTTGAGCGGCGAATTCATCGTTACCCTGAGCACCTTGGGAGCGGGCCAGTCAAAGACGAGGCGTTGATAACGCGCATAACGGTCGGACATACTCTTTCCTTGAAAAATCACTGATTCAGTCAACCGGCCATCAAACCTCGGGCCGCCGGCGATACAGCAGCGTGGCCGTCATCTCTTGCGCAACCGTGCCATCCTGCTTCAGGCACCGCCGCTGGAACGTAACGACGCCGCGATCGGGCTTGCTGGTCTCCTTTTTATCCATCACCTTCGAATGCAATTGTATGGTGTCCCCATGCTTGACCGGGGCCAGCATCCGCCAGCGGTCGATCTGCAGCAACGCGAGCAAGGTTCCATCGTTGATGCCGCTCGCATACTGCAGTCCGCCCATGACCGCGTAGATGAGCGGTCCGTGAGCGATGGGCTCTCCGAACTGCGTTGTCTTACAATACTCGAAATTGGTGTGGACTTCATTGAAATCCCCCGACAAGCAGGCGAAATTGACGATGTCCGTCTGCGTGATGGTGCGCGCCGGGCTGAGAAACTCCTTCCCGATCTCGAAATCCTCGAAATATAGGCCGCGTACTACTGGTGGCGTAGCCATGTCCTCTCCTGTGTGATGGAAGTCATGACAGGCAATAGAGCAAACTTCATGCCAAGCTACCGTCATGCCCGCTCGCTCGCCGGACGAGCTCGACCGCGCACGCCTTTGTTGTCGGCGCCGACATCATTGTCTTTCTGACAGACAACCCCGAACGATATACTTGGACCCGTGCCGGACACGCCGCCGGACACGGCTCGAACAGGAGGCAGCCAGGACACGATGAGCAAGGAAATAGGCAACGAGACGCGCGGCGTGCTCATACGAAACTTGCAGGGCGAAACCGTGTTCTCATCGGGCGTCGCCGCCGAGCCCGAGGTGATGGATGCCTTGTCTACAGCCTGGACCGGCTACGAAAGCGCGCAAGCCCCGACGTTCTGTCTGTTGACCGTCGGCAGCCGCCGTTTTTCGGTCGTCGTCTTTCGGTCCCGGGAAGCCGTCGCCGCGCTGGTGCTGGAGCCCGGCGACGAAGACCTGCTCCTGGAGCTCATGATGAGCGCCGACTTCGCCGAGGACGTGCTGCGCCACTTCCTCACCAACCCGTACGAGGCCTTCGTCCTGGTGGACCGCGAAGGCGTCATACGTTTCATCAGCGACGTGCATAAACGCTTCTTCAGCCTCGACAAGAACGCCTCGATCGGCCGGCACGTCACCAAGGTACTGGAAAACACGCGCCTGCACACCGTGGCCGAAAGCGGCACGGCCGAGATCGGGCACGTCCATTCGACATTCGGCAAGAATCGCATCGTCGTACGCAAGCCCATCCATGCCGTGGACGACAAGGTGGTCGGCGCGATCGGCCAGCTCATGTTCGACACGCCGGACGACTTGCGTTCGCTCAATGCCGAGGTCGGACGGCTGCGCTCGGAGGTCGACTTCTACAAGCGCGAATTACGCAGTATCCAGAACAAGACGTACGGCCTCAGCCAGATCGTGGGCTCCAGCTCCGCCATCCAGCGCCTGAAGGAAAACATCCTGAAGGTCGCCAGGCTGGATGTCCCGGTCCTGATCGCCGGAGAAAGCGGCACCGGCAAGGAACTGGTCGCCCATGCCATCCACCAAATGAGCGCCCGCCATGAAAAATCCATGGTAACGGTGAACGCCGCCGCCATGCCGGCCACGCTGGTGGAAAGCGAGTTGTTCGGCTATGAGCCCGGTGCGTTCACCGGCGCGGGAAAAAAAGCGCGCAAAGGAAAATTTGAACAAGCGGATGGCGGAACGCTATTCTTCGACGAGATCGGAGACATGCCCGTCGAAACGCAGGTGAAACTGCTGCGCGTGCTGCAAGACGGCACCTTCGAGCGTCTGGGCGGAAACGGCATCGAACGCTCGGACTTCCGGTTCATTTCCGCCAGCCATCGCGACTTTGCTTCGATGATAGACACCGGCGCGTTTCGCCTCGACCTGTTCTACCGCGTCAGCGCCGTCACCTTGCACATCCCTTCTTTGCGCGATCGGGCCGAAGATATACCCGAACTCGTGGAGTGCGGACTGCAAGCGTTCGCGCAACGCCATGGCGTCGACCGCAAGCACGTGACCAGGGAAGCCTTGGATTTCCTGAAAAGCAGGCCCTGGCCCGGCAATGTCCGTCAATTGATGCACGCCGTCGAGCATGCCGCCATTTTCAGCGAATCCGACGAGATAGGGACAGAGACATTTCGCTCGCTAACCCGGGCGCCCGGCGTCGGGCAGTCCGGGAAAAGCGGCGAGCCGCCAGTGCCCGCCACTGTCAGGGAAGTGCAGAGCCGGGTCGAAGAAGAACTGATACGCAAGAACATGGAGCGCTACGCCGGAAACAAACGGCGCGTCGCCGCCGAGCTCGGCATATCCCGCTCCTATCTCTACAAGCGCCTAGCCGAGATGGGCCTCAAATAGCCGCCCCATCCGCGCCTATCGCTCTTTCCTGGCAAGCCCGCTCAGCACTTCGTCCGTATGCTCACCCAAGGCCGGCGCAGCCACCTCGGCCGCATCGGAGCGAAACGCCGCGCACACGGGAACGGGCAGCGCGCCCAAGGCGCGGCCGAAACGCGTGGCCACCTGGCGCTCGAAAAGCCCCCGCGCATTGAAGTGCGGATCCCGCACGGCCTGCTCGAGGTTGACGATCTCCGACACGCATACGTCCTGTCCCTCGAAGCGCTCGAGCCAGTAGGAAGCCGGATGCTCCGCTATCCTGCGCGCCACTTCTTCTTTGGCGACGGCGTCATCCTGCTCTTGCGCCAGACTGGGCGCGCCGATCAGATCAACGAACAAGCGCCAGAACTTGTCCTCCAGCGGCGCCGCCGCCAGGAACTTCGCATCCGAGGTCTTGTAAATGGCATAGCGCGGCGAGGCCCCCGTCAGCAATTCATTGCCGGGACGCGGCCATTCCCCTTGCGCCCATCCGCTGCCCAGCCCCCAGTACATCAGCGTGAACAGATTGTCGGTCATGGCGATATCCAGATGCCGGCCCTTGCCGTCGCCATCGCGCTGCCGCAACGCAAGCAGAATATTGACCACCGCGGGATAGGTTCCCGCCGCGAGATCCCCCGTCAAGGTCGGCGGTATGACGGGCGCGCCCGACGCATCCGCGGAAAGCGCCAGCATGCCGGTTTCCGCCTGGAAATTGAGATCGTGCGCCGCCTTGAGCGCCTTGGGGCCGTGCTGCCCGTAAGTCGTGATCGAGCAGTAAATCAGCCGCGGATTGATCTCGGCCAGGGTTTCGTAATCGAGTCCCAGGCGGCGCATCACGCCCGGACGAAACTGCTCGACCAGCACGTCGACATCCTTGACGAGCTCCAGCACGAGCATCCGGTCCGCTTCGGACTTCAGGTCCAGGCAAATCGAGCGCTTGCCGCGGTTGAGCAAGACGAAATTGACGCTGTCCTCGTCGTCGATCCTGGGCACGTAGCTGCGCATTTCGTCCCCTTCAGCGCGCTCCAGCTTGATGACGTCCGCGCCGGCCTCCGCCAGAATCAACGTGCACATCGGCCCCGGCAAAAGCGTGCTGAAGTCAAGGACCTTGATTCCACTGAGCGGCTGCGTCATGTATTCTCCCGGTTATGCCGCACCCAGGCTACCCGAGCCCGTCTTGCCGGCGCGTAAGGCTCCTGCCCCAACGCTTCGTAAAGGGCCTGGGTCACAGCATAATGGTGATGCAATCCGGTGCGATTCAAAAGAGAAATCGGACCTTCCGGATACCCCAGGCCCAGGCACAGGGTCTTGTCCATGTCGGCTGCGCTGGCCAGCCCTTCGTCGAGGCGGCGTAAAGCGGCATTATAGTAGGGTCGCACCAGCCGGTTGATGATGCGGCCCGGAAAATCGTTGCAAACCGCCACGACCAGGCCCGCGGCCTCGAATGCCGCCCTCGCGGCCTGAATCGCGCTGTCGTCCGTATACGGCTTCTTGACGAGCTCGACGAGCTTCGTGGGTTCGTCATCGCCCAATCGGAATCGCGCGAACCCGACGGCGTTGGCCGGGCCGTCGTCTTCCCCGATGTGCTCACCGAGGCACTCCATGCCCAGCTCGATGGCGACGAACACAGCGGACTCGCTCGCGGCGGCGGACTCGAGCCAGCCGCTGCCCGCATCCCGGCCGATCAGGACCAGGCTGTCGCCTTGCTCCGACGCGGCCTCCAGAAACGCATGCGAGTACGGAAACGACGAGCTATCGCCGCATTGGATGATCTGATACCCCATGAACGTCACGCTCCAAAAATCTTGTTGCTCTCGTAGGTGTGAAATCCCGCCCCGGTTTTGCGTCCCAGCGTGCCGGCGCCTATCATGCGCTTGACCAGGGGAGGGCAGGCCGCGCGCGGCTCGTTCGTCAATCCGTGCATGGCTTCGGACAGCAGCTTTTGCGTATCCATGCCGACCATGTCGAGCAGTTCCAGAGGCCCCAGCGGATACCCCAGCGCGGTCTTGACGGCGATGTCGATGTCCGCCGGATCGGCCACGCCCTGGTCGATCATGTTGATCACGTCGTTATGCCACGGAATGAGAAAGTAATTAAGGATGAATCCCGGCGTATCGCGGGTTCTGACGGGCTTTTGCCCCATTGCCTCGCAAAACCGCCAAAGCGTGGAAAACGTTTCCTCGGACGTCGTCAGGCCGGCCGACATTTCGACCAGCTTCATCAGCTGCGCGGGCAGGCAAAAATGCATGCCCGCCAACCTGTCGGGGCGCCCGCTGCCGCCCGCGATTTCGGTGATGGAGATCGTCGAGGTATTCGAGGCGAATAAAGTGTGCTCCGGACAGATCTCGTCCAGCTTCGAAAACAGATCGTGCTTGACCTTGAGGTCCTCGAAGACCGCCTCGATGACGACGTCGCACTCGGCCATGTCCCGCATCGAGGTCGTGCCTTTCCATTGCTGCATCAGCTCGACGTCCCGGCCCTCCTTCAGCTTGCCGCGCGCGACCGACTTGGCCAGAAACGCGGCGGCCTGCCCCCGCGCATGCTCCAGCGCGTCTTCCCTGGTATCGAGAACGATGGTTCTGAACCCGGCACGCACCGCGACAATGGCGATGCCCGTGCCCATGGTTCCGCTTCCCACCACGCCTACGGTTTTGATGCCGCTCATTTCTTTTCCTTTCTCAAAAAGCTGCGCCCTATCAACTGGCGATGGATCTGGTTCGTGCCTTCCCAGATCTGCGTGATCTTGGCATCGCGCATGAGCCTTTCGACGCGAAAATCCTGGCAATATCCATAGCCGCCGTGAAGCTGGACGGCGTCGGTCGTGATGCGCATGGCCAGGTCGCTGGCTTTCAGCTTGAGCAGCGACGCTTCTATGCCCATGTCGTCGACGCCGCGATCGACCAGTTCGCCGACATGCCAAAGCCAGCGTTCGCAGACGGCCAGGTCCACGGCCAGATCCGCCACCATGAACTGCACCCCCTGGAATTCGAGTATGCGCCGATCGGACTGCCGCCGCTCATTGATGTAGGCCACCGCATCCTCGAAGGCGGCCCGCGCAATGCCGAGAGCATGGGCTGCGACGCTGGGCCGCGACTTGTTCAGCGACGTCAGCAACACGGCCAACCCCTTTCCGGCCGGAGCCAGCAGGTTCGCTTTCGGAATACGGCAACCCTCGAAAGACAGCGAGGCGGTGCCCGACGCGCGCGTGCCCATCTTGTGCTCCGTGCCGGTTACAGTCAATCCCAGCGTTCCTTTCTCGATGACGACGGCGCCGATGGCCGCCTTGGCGTCGTCCACGCCCGCCCATTTTCCGAACACCAGATAGAAGTCCGCCACGTCGCCATTGCTGATGAAGATCTTCCGGCCGTCGACGACGATCTCGTCGCCGTCCTCTTTGAACTGGGTTTTCATGCCCGTGGCATCCGATCCGGCCGAGGGCTCCGTGATGACCAGCGCGGCCAGCGCGCCTTCCGCCATGCGCGGCAGGACGCGCGATTTCAGATCGTCCGAACCGAACTGTATGACGGGCTTGATGGCGTGGAAATTGGTCGCCCAGATGATGCCGGTCGAAGCGCAAGCCTTGGAGATCTCGCGCACGCATGCCAGATAGCAACGGTAGGACAGCGGCATGCCGCCGTACTCTTCCGGGATGAACATCGCGTTCAAGCCCAGTTCGTTGATCCCGCGCACGTTTTCCCAAGGAAACTCGCTTTTCCGGTCGTATGCCGCGGCATTCGGCGCCAGCCTGTCTTCACACAGCGCCTGCACCGAATCCAGCAGCATCTTTTCTTCGTCAGACCAGGCCAGGCCCGCATCGATGCGTTCCAATATATTCACGTTTCCTCCTTCTACTGTATCTTCAATTTCGGCCGGGACGTTACACCGACACGCTTTGCGCGCCGTCGAGATAGATCGTTTCCCCGCTCAGGAAGCGCAGGCCGTCCTGGAACAAGGAAGCAACCAGGACGGCGACGTCGCCCGCCTGGCCTGGCGAGCCGCGCGGTATGCGCTTTTCCAGATACGCCCGCAACGGTCCCGATTCCATGGCCTCCCGATTCAAATCCGTGGCAATGTAGCCCGGCGCAACGTCGATGACCTGGATCCCGTCCTTGGCCCATTCGACGGCCAGGCAGCGCGTAATGGCGCCCACGGCGGCCTTGGAGGCGCAATATGAAACATTGCGCTTGACGCCGAGCTTATCGTAGAACGAGCCGATATTGACGATCAGCCCGCCGCCGTTCTCGGTAAGCAAGGGATGCACCAGCTGGCAGGCGCGCAGCAGCGCCACGGCGTTGACCTCGATCAGCTTGCGGAACTCGTCCATGGGCAGATCGATGGTCGGCCCCTCGGTATGCAGTCCGGCATTATTGACCAGCCCCCTGACGGGCGCCCGCAGCGTGCTGCGCAAGTCCGACATCGCGGCGCCCAGCGCCCGGCCATCCATCACGTCGCATGCGACCGTGTGCCAGCGCCGCGCTATCTCGTCGGGCACGTTCTCCACCCGAGGCCGGTCTCCCGATCGCGACAGGCAGCCCACTTCGTAGCCGCGCCGGGCCAGCTCCACCGCGATCATGGCGCCGATGCCTCGGCTGGCGCCGGTGACGAAAATGAGTTCCCGGTTCATAGTTCAACAATCCTTGAAAACAGGCGCCCGCTTGTCGAGAAAAGCGCGCAGGCCTTCGGCGGCATCTTCGCTGCGGTAAGCCAGCGAAGAAAGGTCGCGCTCGATGCGCAAACCGTCGGCCAGGGTGGTTTGCCCCGCGCGCTGCACCGCCTCGCGGGCGAAATACAGCGCGCAGAGGCTATGCTTGAGCATGGGCTCCAGAAAACGTTCGCCGATCTCGAAAGGCGTGCCCTCGTTGTCCACGCGGTTGACCAGGCCGATGCGCTCGCCCTCGTCGGCGTAGACAGTGCGTCCGGACAGGATCATTTCCAGCGCGCGGCCTTCGCCCACCAGCCTCGGCAGGCGCTGCGTGCCGCCATAGCCGGGTATCAGCCCCAGCTTCACTTCGGGCAGGCCCATGCGCGCCTTCTCCGTCGCCACGCGGAAGGTGCAGGCCAGCGCCAGCTCCAGACCGCCTCCGAAAGCATAGCCCTGGATCACCGCGACCGAAGGAATCTTCAGGCAGGCCAGCTTCTGGAAGACGGCCTGTCCCAGCTCCGCGCCTTCGAGCTCCGCCATGAGCGGCCGGCCGATCAGCTCGGCAATGTCCGCGCCCGCGCAGAACGCTTTTTCCCCGCTGCCCGTAACGACCAGGCCTCGCGCGTCCGACCGTTCCACCGCGCAAAGCGCCTCGTCCAAATCCCTGAGGATCTGGAAGCTCAATGCGTTCAAGGCTTCCGGGCGGCGCAACTCGATATGCGCGAGCTTGCCGACGACGTTCATGGCTATCGTCATGTGTTTTGTTCCTCCGATGCCTGTTTCGCTTTCGATGTCCAGCGCACGGCCTGCGGATTGATGCGTCCGGCCTGCAGCCACTGGATCAGTTCGCGCTTGAGAATTTTCCCGCTGGGCGTCAGCGGAAACGCATCCATCTCGACAAAGTACTCCGGCATGTCGTACTTGGAAAGCCCGGCCTCATGCAGATGCTGCAGCATCTGCGCGGCGGTGAGCGACTTGCCCGATTCGAAGATGACCGCCAGGCACACCTTCTCGCCCAGCCGGGTATCCGGCACCGGGAAGGCCGCGGACTTGAGCACCGAAGGATGCCGATGAGCCAGGTCCTCTATCTGGGCGGGATAAATATTGTGCCCGCCCCGGATGATCAGGTCCTTGGCCCGTCCCATCACGTGCAGGCAGCCGTTTTCGTCGATCCGGCCCAGGTCGCCGCTCATGAACCAGCCCGATGCATTGAACGAACCTTCCGTGGCATCCTGGTTGTCGAAGTAACCCAGCGTCAACACCCCCCCTCTTCCGCCGATCTCGCCGATCTCGCCCGGCCCGACTTCCACGTCGTGATCATCCTGCTGGAAAATCCGGATCTCATAGCCTTTGCAGGCCCGGCCGCAGGTCGCGACGATGGTATTGCCGTCATCGGTCGGCAGCGTATATTGATGAGAACCGTTCTCGGTCATGCCGTATACGTTCTGCGGCTTGATGCCCAGATTCATGAATTCCTGCGCCACCTCGCGCGGTATGGGTGAGCCGGCCATGTAGAACACCGTGACGTCGCCCAGGCGCTTCAAGCCGCGCCCGCGCAGCTCGCTGAGCGTATCCATCGCGTGGGTCGGAACGCCCATGACATAGGTCGCCTTGCACTCCAGCAACCAGTCGAGCGCCACCGGATTCGCGCTGGGATTGTGCACGACGAGCTCCATTCCGGCGACCAAGGACTGCTCCAGGGCCACGGTGCCGATATGGTGGCTCATCGGGCTGAGCGTCAGCAGTATCGTCTTCGAATCATGCCGCCAATCGCCGACCAGCGCCCGTCCATTGGTGAGCAAGGTATTGTCGCTGTGCATGACGCCCTTGGGCTCGCCGGTCGTACCTGACGTAAAAGCCAGGTACACGATTTTGTCGGGGTCCAGCACCGGCGCGCTCGTCATCTCCACGTCTTTGCCATCGTCCGGAAACGGCAACGCATTGTCGGGGGCCGTCAAGCCCGCCTGCGCCTTGCCCTGGGGTTCCAGGGAATACAGGCGCTTGAGCGAAGGGATGCTGGCCGACTCTTCGAAGATAGAACGGCGATCGGCATCCGCGCCGTAGCCGGGCTGCGCGAACAGCGCCTTGCATCGTATGCGCGAAAGCAGCTTGACCACGTCGGCGACCGTATAGTTTTGGTGCAGCGATGGGCAGCATATATAGCCGTTGCGGGAACACGCCAGGAATATCAGGATGCTTTCGACGCGGTTCTGCAGCCAGATCGCGACCCGGTCGCCTCGGCGCAAGCCGCCGCGATGCAGCGACTCCGCTATCCTGTCGACGCTGGCAAGCGCGTCGCGCCAGGCAAGACGCCGATAAGGGTCGCGAAACGCGTAGGCTTCGGGACGGGTCTTCGCATGCTCGCTGGCGATGCTGTAAAAGGTATCCGTGTGCCATATGCCATTCAGGTAATTCTCCCGGATGGTGCGAGGATCATGTAAAGTCAAAATGGTGCTCATGAGACTTCCCTTGACTGACTGTAGCATTCGATGGTGACGGTCAAATCACACCTGTTTTCTTCAAATTCTCTATTTCCGCCTCGGACAGCTTCAATACTTCTTTCAGCATTTCCTCCGTGTCCTCGCCCAGCCTTGGCGGCGGCTTTCTGTGCACCTCGGCCTTCCCGTCCAACGAAATACCCAATCCTACCTGCGGCACCGGGCCTTGGGCGGTATCCACTTTATACAGAAACTTGCTGTTCAGCAGCTCTTCGTCCTTGGCGACATCGTCCAGCCCGTTGATCGGCCCCGCGGGAATGCGATTCTTTGCAAACAGTTCCAGCCACTCTTGCCGCCCGCGCGTCTTCAGGATGGATGCGATCCGCTCCACGATTTCCCTTCTGTGTTCCCGGCGCATGGCATTGGACTCATAGCGCGGGTCCGCGCCGACCTCAGGCATGTCCAGCGCCGTCCAGAATCGCCGCCAGATCGCATCATTGCCCAGTCCCAGCGATATTTGCTTGTCCGCGGTATCGAAGACCTGGTAGATCGCGATCACGGAGTCTTTGCCCCCGAAGCGGCGCGGCAGTTCGTTCGAGCTCAGGTAGGACACCAGGCGCGGGGTCATGAAACGCGTCATGCTCGCCTGCATGGACACATCGATCTGCGCCCCCTTGCCCGTGCGGATCCGGGCGACGTAGGCCGCAACCACCGCCAGCGCCACGTCCTGCCCCGCCAGCAGATCGGCGGCCGGCGTGCCCACCTTCTGCGGATCGTTCTCTATCTCGCCCGTCAAATCCATCACGCCGGAATAGCCTTCCGCGATCAGGTCATAGCACGGCAGATGGCTGCGCCCCCCTTTCAAGCCGAAGCCCGTCAGCGAAGCATGGATCAATCTGGGAAACATGCCGCTCAGGACAGCGTAATCGATGCCCAGCTTTTTCTGGATGCTCTCGACCATATTGACCACCAGCACGTCGCATTGCGCCAGCAGCTTGTAAAGCACGTCCCGGCCTTCGTCCCTGGTCAGGTCCAAGGTCATGCTGTACTTGTTTCTGTTGACGCTCAGGAACCAGGGCGATTCGCCATGCAGGAAGGGCGGCCCCCACTGACGGGCATCGTCTCCCGTGCCCCGTTTCTCGATTTTGTATACGGTGGCCCCCAGATCCGCCAGCAGCTGCGTCGCATAGGGACCGGCTACCGACGTGGTCAGGTCCACGACTTTCATGCCGGCCAGCATCGTCTGTCCGTCCACTCCGTCATTCTGCGGCAGGTCCGCAAAGGGAAATGCTTCTGTGTTGCTCGACATGTCCTCTACCCCATCAATTTCCATAGGCCTTCCAAGCAAAACTCATGCCAAAGAGTTTCCAATGCTCCGTGACGCCCTGTACAGACTCGGTATCCGGAACAGGCGTCGAAAGTTGTCGTCGCCCGGTACAGTCCGCGAACAGTATTGACTTTGCCACGAACAAGCGGCGGCCGGGACTGTCGTCGCCGAGGCCAGGCGGATGTCGCGTAAACGGTTTCTGGCACGCTTATTGCTGTAAACCCCTGGAAAGCGGGCTGACCGGCGCCGGAAACGCGGCGCCTTGGAGAAACCGAAGAATACTTCCCGGGAGACACCACCTTCCATGAGCACCTCAGATGTATTGCAATGCGAGCAACACGGCTCGGTTCGGATACTGCGCCTGAACGACTACAAAACGCGGAACTCGCTGTCGGACGGCATGCGCGCCGCCCTGGCCCAGGCATGGCGTGATGCCTTGGAAGACGACGGCGTGCGCGTCGTCTTCCTGACGGGCAGCCGGGGCTTTTTCTGCTCCGGAGGCAATCTGGAGACGCTGAGCAAGCTGGGTTCCCCCTGGGACGTCCACCAGCGTTTCAGCAATCTGGGCTCCTGGCTTTTACCCCTGATCCGCTATCCCAAGCCCGTCGTCGTCGGATTGAACGGCCCGGCCATCGGCGGTGGCATGGGATTGGCGCTGACGGGCGACGTGATCGTCGCGTCGGAAAGCGCGACCCTGGTATCGCCCTTTTTCAAAGTGGGCGTCGTACCGGATGTCGCCACCATGTACATGCTGCCCCGACTGTTGGGCATGGCGCGGGCCAAGAACTTCATCTTCGGCAACGGCGTCATGGACGCGGCGACGGGGCGAGACCTGGGGCTGCTGGACGAAGTGGTGCCGGACGCGCTGTTGGAAGAGGCGGGCCTGAAAAAAGCCGAGGCTCTCGCCCGCGGGCCGGTGCGCGCCATGGGCCTGGCCAAGCAAATCATGGGCCGCAGCTTTGAAAGCGATCTAGAGGGCATGTTCATGTATGAGAGCCTGGGACAGTCTTTGGCCATGTCCAACGACGAATTCCGGGAAGGCGTGAACGCGTTTCTCGAGCGGCGCAAGCCGGGTTTCGAGTGAACGGGCAGCCATCCGGCCGCCGTCCCGCGCCTGAAGTGAATGAAACAAATACCGATCGAGCAACGAAAGGAGAACGTCGACATGCATACACCCTCACGAAAAGCGCCTCGGGCGCATGCGCCGGGGGTCCGGCCATGACCCCCAAGGCATCCATCGTGGGCATCGGCGCGCTGCCGGTGGGAAAGCATTCGAATCTTCTCGACCATGAAATGCTGATCGCGGCGCTCACCGAGGCGCTGGCCGATGCCGGCCTGACCAAGCGCGACGTCAATGCACTGGTGTTTTCCACCCCGCGTCCCTACACCGAACAACGCTATTTCGGCACGTTCATGGCCGGCTATCTCGAGATGCCGATGGACGACATCCTGCTGGAGGTGCTGGGCAACGGCATGACGGGCGCGCTGGCCTTCGACATCGCCGTGGAGCGCGTCGCCTCGGGCCGGGCAAGCGTCGCCGTCGCCCTGGGCGTAAACCGCGAGATGCATGTCGACACGGGCGAACACATGCACCTGACCATGCGCGCCGTCGGCGACGTGGATTTCCACGTGCCGTTCGGCGTCACGCCCATCGCATGGTATGCGTTCAACGCCGTTAGGTACATGCACGACTACGGCCTTACCCGCGAGCAGCTGGCCGCCATCGCGGTCAAGAACCGGCGGCATGCCGGCCTCAATCCGGTCGCGCAAATGCGCAAGCCGATCACCGTGGACGACGTGCTGTCGGCCCGGCCCATCGTGCGCCCGCTCGGCTTGCTCGACGTCCCGCCTCGATCGGACGGCGCGGTGGCGATCGTCATTGCGCGGCCCGACATCGCCCGTTCGCTCGGACGCCACGTCGACGTCGTCGGGCGGGGCTACCACCACGAAGGCATACACCAGGTATCCGCCCGCCCCCGTTCGCTGTCGCGATTCGAATCCGCCGAAATCGCATCGGCGCGCGCCTATGCCTCCTGCGGCATCACGGCGCGCGACCTCGACTTCGCCGAAGTCTACGCCCCCTGCTCGATCGTGGAGCTGATCCTGAGCGAGTCCCTGGGCCTGGTCGAAACGGGCGCTGGCGGGGAAGCCGCGGCGGCGGGAGAAACCTCCATCGGCGGCCGCATTCCCATTTCGCCGTCCGGCGGGTGCCTCAGCCGGGGCCACCCGCCGCTGGTAACGCCGTTGTACAACGTCTATGAGACGGTCCAGCAGTTGCGCGGCGAAGCCGGGGAACGGCAAGTGGCCAGCGCGTCCATCGCCGCCACCACGGCCGAGCTGGGCGACTACAACAGCACGATGATGCACATCATGGCGACCGGCCGCCTGTAACTCGGAAACAAGGAATCCGTGATGGAACAACTCGCCTACCCGCCCCGCATGACCGAATTCACCCGTCCATTCTGGACCGCCTTGGGTGAAGGACGTTTCCTGACGACGCGCTGCGCCAAGTGCTCGCACATGACCTTTCCGCCCAAACCGCTATGCCCCGAATGCTGGTCCAAAGAGGTCGAATGGGTACCGCTCAAGGGAGAAGGCATACTGCGCAGCTACACGGAAATCTGCGTCGCTCCGGAAATGTTCGCGAAAGACGCGCCCTATGTCCTGGGCATCATCGACCTGGACGAAGGCATCCGCTGCATGAGCCGCGTCCTGGCCCCCTTCGAAAGCCTGGAGGTCGACCAGCGGGTCAAGCTGCGCGTCCGTCAGTCCGAGCCGGTCTGCCTGTACGATTTCGAGCCGTAGACCCGCTCCGCGCCCCGCCCTGGCGTCGCCTGCGCGGGGCGTGGCCCGGCCGGCATCACGAAGCCAATACCGCCTTGTTGCGCCCTTGCGCCTTGGCCTGATAAAGCGCGACGTCGGCGCGGGAGAGCAAGTATTCGTAATCGGGATGCCCATCGAATACCGCCACGCCGATACTGATCGTGATGTGTACAGGATCGCCTTGGCGGACGTGAAAAACCTGTTCTCCGATCGAGCGCCGAATTCGTTCCGCCACGTCCATCGCATCATCCGCTCCTGCGTTCACCAAGACGATGATGAACTCCTCGCCGCCATAGCGGAACACGAAGTCGCTGGTTCGGCTTATCCTCAGCAAGCATTCCGCCGCCTGGCGCAATACTTTATCGCCACCATCGTGGCCGTAGGTGTCGTTGATGCTCTTGAAATGATCGAGGTCCAACATCAAGACGGCGAAGCTGCCCTTCTCGCGCAAGGCCAGGTTGATCTCGCGGCGCACGATCGACGGCAGGAAGCGCCGGTTGAGCACTTGAGTAAGAGGGTCGCTGCCCCCTTCCAGTTCGGCGACGTGGTCGAACAACGCGGACAACAAATGCTTGACCTCGCTGATCAGCGCCTGGAACTCAACGACCCGGGCCTTGAACTCGGCGGGATCGGAAGCCTGGGCCAATTGCCTGGCGATGTGATTGTCCAGCATCGCGACGGCATCATGGATGCGCGCCATTTGCGGAAACCCGTCGAACATGACGCTGCCCTTGTGCATCAGCCATAGGCCGAACGACGACGTCGACAGCAGCGGCATGGCGTCGCCCTTGTCGCGCAAATGCAATGCCACCAGCACCGAATGGCTCCATTCCACCAATGCCGCCCGCTGGCGTTCGCGTTCCGCGGCCACGTTCTGGCCCAATGCAAACAATCGATACGCCTCGTCGCTGCGCGTTTCCCGCTCGTCGCCCTCCTTGAACGCGCGGCTCATCCTCTCCATGGCCAGGTCGCAAAGCCCATTCACATACCTCATCGCATGAACCACGCCGTCGCGGTCGATCGGCGCCATGCCCAGAGCAACGGCAAGATGATCCTTGATCAAGCGCACGCCGGATAGAACCAGGTGCATGGGCACCCCGATATGAGCATGCACGACGCCGACCTTTTCCTGCTGCGCAATCAACTCGGCTGCCGCCGTGTCTTCGGAAAGCAGATTGATCATCCAGGCCTGCAGCGAACGGTTCAATCTCCGCGATACGAGTTCGTGCGTGAGCATGGGTCCCGCTTCGGGATCCGCCAGCATGTGCGCATAGAACCGCCCCGCGATTTCCTCGGCATTTCCGCGCACGATATCGGCCACCGCCCGCCTCACGCTTTCAGGGGCCGCGTCACGAACCTCGATCCAAGGCGCGGCCGGATCGGGCTGCGAATCGTAAACGTCAGATTTCATGGCTGTTGCTTGCCTTGCGCAAAGCAAAAACGTGACATGTTAACGAACTTTGGAACATTTATATATACAACCTCTCCTATTGGGTAATAAACCCATCCTGAATGTAAGAAAGCGGGAAAAGCGATTTTCCGCGCTTCACCCTATCAAATTCCCTGGAAAGGAGCGGTTTCATCGAGGGCCATTGTTACATTTGATAATCCATTGATTTTGATGGGTTTTTGAAACAGGCCTAAAGTGGTTTCCATGCTGATCGGCATTTGAACAACCGCGATGACTGATTGTTTACCGGCCATGGATAACACATCGCACTTTCCCAAGGGGTAGAACATGAACAACGACATCATTGCAGGAAAATGGAAACAGCTGACGGGCAAAGCCAAGGCGGTCTGGGGAGATCTGACCGACGACGAGCTGACCCGCACCGAAGGCGACGCCGAACGTCTCGCCGGCCTGATCCAGGAACGCTACGGCAAAACGAAAGACCAGGCCGAAAAGGAAGTCCGCGACTTTTTCGACAGTAACCGGTGACCCAAGGAAGGACAACCAAGAACCTGAAAGCCGTTCAAAACGAGGAGAAGCACCATGCTGCACTATGCTGTCGTTTTCTTTGTGATCGCAATCATTGCGGCCGTACTGGGCTTTGGCGGCATCGCCGCCGGCGCGGCAGGCATCGCCAAGATTCTGTTTTTCGTATTCCTGGTTCTGGCCGTGCTCTCCATCCTGGGCGGGATGCTTAGAAAATAGCAGGCACGGAAAAAGTATCCGCCTCCCACCCTTTTTTCAAGGAGACCTATCATGAACATTCGTAAACTGACCGCTGCGGCGGCGCTGGGCGCCGGCATCGCCCTCGCCCCCGTCGCCTTTGCCGCCAACGACGGCGGCAAGGCCTCCATGGGCGATTATGCATCGGACACCGCGGTGACCACCAAGATCAAGGCCGCGATCCTGGCGGAAAAAGAATTGAGCGTCCTGGATATTTCGGTCGAGACCACGGACGGCGTCGCGACGCTGTCGGGCAAGGTCAACTCCCAGGCTGAAGCCGACCTGGCCGAGAAAACGGCCCGCGGCGTGGAGGGCGTCAAGGACGTCCACAACACCCTTACGCTCGAACCGCCCAAGGCCAACTAACCGATCCTCTCTTGCCAGCCGCAACGTAGCGATTGCTGGAAGCGCCCGTAACCACGGGCGCTTTTTTTTGACTAGTTCGCGGCGGCGATACGCGCCCGCGCCCGCCCGGCTTCCCGTCCCAGGTCGAGCTGCTCATAGACATGGGCCAGGGCAAGGTTGACCGGAACCGACTTGGGGTCGTAGCCGCGCATGCCTTCAAGCGCCTGCTGCGCCTGCGCATAGCGGCCCGTCTTGATCATGCTGTCGAGCAGAACCTGCTCGAACAGGCCGCGCTGCGCATGGCTGCCGCCGATTTCCAGCAAGCGTGGCAGGGCCAGGCTCATTTTGCGGAAAGCCAGATCATGGTCGTCTCGCGCATGGGCCAGCAAGCCCTCGCTGGCGGTGATGCAAACCATGGCCCACGCCTCACGAGTCAATGTCGGCGCGTTCGCGGCAAAGACACGCATGTTCTCCATGAGCTGATCCGCCTCGGGCAGCCTCGCTCGGGCCAGGCCATATAGATATTGCATGGACAAGAACGGCTGCACGAAGTCGTTGACCCGGCGCCTCAGATACGCGCCCACGTCGTCCCAGCGATCGCCGACGTCGACACCGGCAAGCTCCAATCGCATCAACAGCGAAACGGCGCCGATCTGGTCCTGGGAATACTCTTTCCAGATGCCCCAGATCCGCTCGTCGTAGAGCTTGAGCACCTCGTCGTAACGGCCCTGGTTGATCAGGAAAAGCGTCAAGTGCCACCAGTTGTGCGTGGACATGAACGAATTCAGGTCCTGCCAGGTTTCACTCATCTCGTTCATGAACGCCAGCCCTTCCTGGACACGCCCTTGCGTCAGCATGACATGCGCCATGGCATGATGAGCCCAAGGCTCCTTGCGCTTCATGGAAATCGCCTTGCGCGCAGCGGCTTCGGCCTCGTCCAGCAGATGGCACTGCTCGTAGCCGAAGGCCATCAGCCCGTGCATGTACGGGATGTCCTGGTTCCGGTCCTGCACGTGGTCGGCTATCGCCAACATCCCCGCGCAATTGCCAAGATTGAAGTAATGGTACTGGGCTTGCTTGACCAGCGCGAGATCGCGCGGGAATTCCTTGGCCGCCTGCCGCGAAAGCGCCAGCGTCCGCGCAATGTCGCCATCGGCCCAGGCGCGCACGATCGCCGTCGTCAACTGCTCGCGCGCCGTGGCGCCGGCGGCCGCGGCCTCCGCTTTCTCCAGATACGGGCGCGCCGCCGTGGCCGCATCGCTGCTTTCCATGAACATGCAGAGCAGCCCCGCATACGCGTTGGCAAGACAGCTGTCCGGCGCGTCGTCCGCCGCCTTCAACACGTTCACGGCCTTGGTTTCATAGGCCAGAAACCCTTCGATGAAGTCGTTCACGCCGGCGAGCGTCGCCTCGGAATCCGTGCTCACGTCGTTGCCCAACCAGTCTTTTTTCACATTGGTCTCCTTGCCCGGAGCTGGCCGCGCCATCCCGTCAATATGCCCGGCCGCAGCGGCATCGCCGCGCGGCATTCCATCCGGACCGAACAGAAGCCCGCACGGCGGGCGCACTGAGCGGTCCATCTCGTATCGTACTATTTTGTGACAAAACTGAAACGATTTGGTTCAACGAAGGGATGGTTTTCAAGTCGATGGGCGGCATCGAAACGCATGATGCTGTGCGCGATGGCCGCCGCTGTTGGACTCAGGTGACCGTCGGCTTCTGATTCCTGTCCGTTTTCGCGCCCAAATGGATGAACAGACTCTGCAGCGGTAACGACAGGGCCTCCCAATCCCGGAAGCACAAGCAAAGGTATCGGCGGGCCCAGCCATCGTCCAGGGCAACCGTCCGATAGCCATGCCGCTCCTGATAACGGCTGGCTATGCTCTGCGGCACGACGGCCACGCCGACGCCCTGCGCCACCATTTCACAGACTCCGTCGAACGTCTTCATGCGGATGCGCAGCGCCAGCGGCTGGCCGGCGGCGCGCGCGTGATCGTCGACGTGGTCCTGCAAGGCGCTGCCGGGCACCAAGCCGACGAAGGGCTCCTTGACGACGTCGACGAAACGGATCGTCGCGCGCGACGCCAGGCGATGCGCGGCCGACACGATCAGGACCAGGTGGTCCCTGGCGACGGGCTGCAGCACCAAGCCCTGCGCATCGACCGCATCGGCGACGATGCCGGCCTCGGCCAGCCCCGACACGATCATGCGCACGATCTCCGCGCTGGTGCGTTCTTTCAGCTCGACGCGCAAGCGCGGACGCTCGGCCAGCCATGGCGCAAGCCTGGATGGAAGAAATTCCGTCAATGCGGCGGTATTGGCATAGAGATGAAGCGTGCCGTTCGCCCCGATCGCGAAATCCCGCAACTCTCCTTTGAGCAGCGCCTGCTGACGTAGCATCAGGCGGGCATGATGCGCCAATGCCTCTCCTGCTTCGGTGGCGACGACGCCGCGTGGACGACGTTCCAGCAGCTGGACGCCCGCGTCGGCCTCGATGCGGCGCAATCGCCCGCTTGCCGACGCCAGCGCCAGATTGGCGCGCGCGGCGCCCTGAGTGATGCTGCCGGCATCCACCACGCACAGGAACAAATGCAGATCCGCAAGATCGAGCCGCATGAAGTCGCTCTCATTTGACCCTTCGGTTGATCCGAAGGGTCGAGGAAGAAAACCGCATTGTGCCCAAGGATGGCTCCGGCTTCAATATGCGCATGCATGAGTCCTTTCCGCTTTTCTTGTTGCTGACTGTCACCTTTCTGGTCTCCGGACTGGTAAAAGGGGTGAGCGGCATGGGGCTGGCCACCGTCGCCATGGGCCTGCTCGGCGCCGCCATGCCGCCCGCCACCGCCGCCGCCATCCTGGTCATCCCTTCGTTCGTGACAAACGTCTGGCAGCTGGGCTCGGGCCCCGCCACGGCGCGCCTGCTACGACGCCTGTGGCCGATGATGCTGGGCGTCGTGGCGGGCACACTGGGCGGAGCGACGCTGCTGGTGCGTGTCGATCCGCTGTGGTCCGGACTCGCGTTGGGAAGCGCCCTGATCCTGTATGCAACCTACGCGCTGATTTCCCCGTCCTTGTCCGTGCCTGAACGTATCGAGCCGTGGCTGTCGCCTCCGATCGGACTCATGACCGGCGCAATCACCGGCGCCACGGGCGTCTTCGTCATGCCGGCCGTACCGTATTTACAGTCGCTGCGCCTGGACAAGGATGAATTGGTGCAGGCCCTGGGGATATCGTTCACTGTGTCCACCATCGCGCTCGCCGCCGGCCTCATGGCGCACGACGCATTCCGGCTGGATCAATGGGGGTGGTCGACGCTGGCCATCATCCCGGCGCTGGCCGGAATGTGGCTGGGCCAGAAAGTCAGGGCGCGCATCAGCCCCCGGCGGTTTCGGCAGGGGTTCCTGCTGTTCTTGCTGCTGCTGGGCCTGGAGCTGGCCTCCCGGCCTTTCCGTTGACGCCCGGGCCAGCGCCCGCGAAACGGCCAGGCCCCGACGCGCCTAGCGCATCGTAACGAACTCCTCGGCCGCCGTCGGATGTATCGCGACCGTATTGTCGAAGTCCCGCTTGGTGGCGCCCATCTTCAGCGCCACGGCGAAGCCTTGCAGCATCTCGTCCATGCCGTAGCCTATGCCATGGATTCCGACGATTTTTTCTTCCGCTCCCACGCATACGAGCTTCATGCGCGCTGGCTGGCGATGCCGCGTCACCGCCGTGTACATCGCCGTGAAGGAAGATTGGTACACCTTGACGGCGGCATCGCCGAAGGTTTCCCGGGCCTGGGATTCCGTCAAACCCACCGTGCCTATGGGAGGATGGCTGAACACCACGGAGGGAATATTCTCGTAGTCCAGATGCTCGTCGGGCTTGTCGTCGAACAGCCGTTCCGACAAGCGCCGCCCCGCGGCCACGGCCACGGGCGTCAACTCGACTCTGCCCGTGATGTCGCCCACTGCGTAGATGCCCGGAACGCTGGTGTTCTGGTACTCGTCCGCCACGACGTATCCGCGCTTGTCCACCGCGACGCCCGCCGCCTCCAGTCGCAGGCCCGCCGCCGCCGGCTCCCGGCCTATCGCCCAAATGAGGCAATCCACGGTATGTTCATCCCCGTTCTCGAGCCGCAGCGTCACGCTTGCATCGGCATTCCTGGCGACCGAAGTCGGCGTGGCGTTCGTATGCAAAGTCAAACCGTCGGCCTTCATCACCTCGACCAGGGTCTCGCTCAGCATCGGATCGAACTGGCGCAGCGGCGCATGCTTGCGAACGAAAAGGTGCGTGTCGGACCCCAATGCATTGAGCACGCCGGCCAGCTCGACGGCGATATAGCCCGCGCCCACGACGGCCGTGCGCCGAGGCAAGTCGGTCAATGCGAAAAAGCCGTCCGAATCGATGCCGTGCTCCGCGCCCGGGATATCGGGCTTGGAAGGCTGCCCGCCCGTGGCGATGAGAATGTGATCGGCCGTCAGCCGCTGCCCCCCGGCTTCGATGGTGCGCGCGTCCACGAACCTGGCGTATCCCGAGATCACGTCGACGTTGTTCTTGCTCAATCCCGCCTCGTACGAAGCATGGATGCGGTCGATGTAAGCGCTTCGGTTCTTCACCAGGGCGGCCCAATCGAAACGATTCACCGTGGCCTCGAAGCCGTAGTCCGGCCCATATCGATGAATGGACTCCGCGATCTGGGCGGCGTGCCACATGACTTTCTTGGGCACGCATCCCACGTTGACGCAGGTTCCGCCGATCGCCTTGGCCTCGATCAAAGCGCACTTTTTTCCATGCATGGCGGCGCGGTTCGCCGACGCGATGCCGCCGCTGCCGCCGCCGATGACGATGTAGTCGTACTGTTTCATTTCAATACCGATCCTGATCCCGTTGCATGAACTTCAAAAATATAACTGCTAACCGAGCAGCACGGTCGTTGCCGACACGCACATGGTGACCCCGGAGACGATCAGCAAGGCGCTGACCATCGCTTTCATCGTCGAGACGGAGAACGGCGCTTTTTGATGCACCGCGACCCACGTCACCAGGAAAACCACCGGAGCCGCGATGAGCGTCAACCAGACCGATTGCATGGTGAATTGTCCGGAAGACACGATCATGATAAGGCGCAGCAACGCTCCCGCCCCGAAAAAATAGATCAGCGATTCTTGTATGCGCGCAAGCGACCATGGCTGCCGATAGACCACGTAAACCAGCGGCGGGCCCGGCGTGGAAAACATGCCGCCGAGTATTCCCGCAAGCAAGCCCGCCGAAACAAAGACTTCCTGTCCCGATTCCCGCTCCAGCGGCTTTGCCGCCCGCCAGAGCATCAGCGCGCAAAGCACGATGCTGATGCCCAGCACCAATCTCAGGACTTGATACGACGAGCCGGCCAGCCAGACCAGCAGCGCCACCCCTACGATGGCGCCCACGAGACTGGCGGCCAAGGCGCGCCAAAGCGAACGCTCCAGCCTAAGGGCCTTTCTTCGAGACAAGAAAATGAACGCATTGATCAGGACCAGCACCGTAACGGCGTTGGCCGCATCCGGCAGCGACACGATATCCGTCGCTCCGATCAAGCCAAGCAATATCAACGCCATCGCGAAGCCTGTCAGCGCCTGGGCATAAACGGCGATGGCGACGAATGATAAAAATACGAGGTATGTCAGCATGCCCTTGCGGCCTAGAGCTCGACGAACAGCTCACATTATCCCTCATCCCGCTTTACATGCCAGCTCTACCGGCTCCGATGCCGGCCTCTTTGCGCTACCGCGTGAAGAGGCCGGCAACCCAATAGCGTCCGCTACGCACGATGCTTATCCAGCCTTGCGCAACGCCACCGCCGGAAAATCCACAGGCACGGCAAAAGCGATATTGACGTAGTTCGTGAACAGATTCAGCGCCACGTGCGCAAGTATTTCGACGATCTCCTCGTCGTTGAAGCCTGCGTCACGCACGGCCTGCACGTCGGCGTCGCTCACCTGGCCGCGCGCTTCGACCAGCTTCAGCGCGAAACGCAGCGCAGCAGCCGTCTTGGGATCGGACGACTCTCCGGCCTGCGCCGCGGCAAGCTCTTCTGTGGTGGCGCCGGCCTTGCGGCCCAGCACGGTATGCGCGGCCAGGCAGTATTCGCAGGCATTGCGGTCGGCCACGGCCACGGCGATCTGTTCGCCCAGCTTGGCGCCGATGACGCCCCCGCCCAGGGAGCCGAACGAGCCCCACATGCTCTTGAGGGCTGCCGTGGAATTGGCGACTGCCTTGAACATGGCGGGCGTCGCGCCGAAAGCGCCGTGGATCTGCGCCAGCAGCGCTCGACGGTCACCGGCGGCATTGCCGGTTTCGATAAGGGGAACTCGGGACATGATGACACTCCTTGAAAACGATGAATGGGATGCGCGCCTGAGGAATAATAAGTAAAATTTCTGGATACTGGGATAAAATTAATCCATGAAAGTTAACCTGGAATCCAAGATTCGCATTGACGCGCCAGCCCCGTCGGTAGACCGGCTATCCACGGTGCTCGATCGTTTTCGCGTCCGGGCCTCGCTGTTCCACACCGGCACGCTGTGCGGAAACCAGACCTTCGAAGCCCTGCCGGGCCGCGCCTTCTTGCACGTGCTGCGCCGGGGCGAAATGGAAGTGCGGCACGCGCCCGGGAAAGCCGGCGCGCAGAGCCTGCGCCTGGCCGAACCCACGTTGCTCCTCTACCCCAGGCCGCTGCGGCACGTCTTCGTAAATCCGCCGCAAGACGGCTCTGATTTCACCTGCGCAACATTGGACTTCGACGGCGGCGAGCACAATCCCATCGTGCAATCGCTGCCTTCCGTCATCCGCGTGCCGCTGGATGCGATCGACGGACTGCGGCCCACGCTGGATTTGCTGTTCGCGGAAGCCGACCATGAGCGCTGCGGCTCGCGCTTGCTCGCCAATCGCCTGTTCGAAGTGGTGCTGATACAGCTTCTGCGTTGGATCATCGACCATCCCGCCGAAGTCGGCGTAGCCAGCGGCCTGATCATGGGCCTGTCCGATTCGCGGCTGGCCAAATCACTGGTGGCGCTGCACCGGGAGCCGCAGGAAGACTGGCCGCTGGAACGAATGGCGGCGATCGCCGGCATGTCGCGCAGCGCCTTCGCCGCCGCATTCAAGACGGCGACAGGCACCACACCGGCCGCCTACCTGACCGATTGGCGGCTGACGCTGGCGACGTCGATGATGCGAACGGGCCGCCCCCTGAAGCTGATCGCCGCGGAACTCGGCTTCGCCGGCACGGCTTCCTTGTCCAGGGCGTTCCGGCAGCGCATGGGCGCGCCGCCAAGACAATGGCTGATGCGGTCGGCGGTGGAGAACGGCGATACCGGCCCGAAAAGCAGCCATCAAAACGAAGCTTCTATCCTTGAACCACGGTCTTGAGCCGATAGTATTCCCGCAACCCCTCGGCGCCCATTTCATACCCGACTCCACTGTCTTTCACACCGCCGAAAGGCAATTCCATCGCCGTGACCTGGAACGTATTGAACGCAATGACTCCGGCGTCCAACTCCCGGCGCAGCCTTCTCGTCGTTTCAGTGGATCGGGTGAACGCATACGCGCACAAGCCCACGGAAACGTCATTGGCCATCGAAACGGCCTCGTCCAGGGAAGAGAATGGTTGTATCAATGCGATCGGCCCGAAAGGCTCCTCTTTCATCGCGGCCACATCCTTGTGAAGATCCGTCAAGACGGTCGGCTCCCAAAAGTTCCCCCTTCGGGCCCAAGAAGGAACCTTGCCGCCCAGCCTCACTCTCGCCCCCTTGGCCACCGCGTCCTCGCAAAGCGCTTGCATGGCGGCAACCCGTCTCTTGCTGATCAAAGGCCCCATCTGGACGGCATCGTCAAGCCCATTGCCAACCGTAACCGCTTGCGCGGCAAGCACAAATCGCTCTAGAAAAGACGCATACAGCGACTCGTGCACGAGGAAGCGGGTGGGACAATGGCAGTACTGCCCCGCATTGCGAAACTTGCGCGATGCGCCCAGTACGGCCGCGCGCTCGGCATCGGCGTCGCCGCAAACCACCACGGGCGCATGGCCGCCAAGCTCCAGCGTCACTTTCTTGAGAGCGCGCCCCGCCGAGGCTCCCACTATCCGGCCCACGGCCACCGATCCGGTGAACGTCACCTTGCGGATGGCCGCATTTTCTATCAAGCGGGCCGATATCATGTCGGGCGATCCGTAGAGGATGCCCAGCACGCCGGGCGGCACCCCCGCATCCGAGCAGATCCGGCCTATCATCGCCACGGTCGCGGGCGCCTCCTCGGGCGGCTTGATCACGATCGCGCAACCCGATGCCAAGGCCGGAGCAATCTTGCGCACCGCCAATACGGCGGGAAAATTCCACGGTGTAAAAGCCGCCACCGGCCCTTTCGGCTCGTAATAAACGGCCTGCTCGATCAATGGATCGCGCGAAGGTATGATGCGGCCGCCCACCCTGGGCGCTTCCTCGGCCATCCATTCGAAGACTTCCGCGCATGCCGCTATTTCCAGGAGGGCGTCGGGCAGAGGCTTGCCTTGCTCCAGCGTGAGCACTCGAGCCAGCACATCCCGCCGCTCACGCAGCAACGCGGCCACCCGGCGCAGGATCGCGCTTCGCTCGTGCGGGGTGGCGCAGCGCCAGGAGGTGAATGCCGCGGCCGCGGCCAGGACGGCATGATCGACGTCGTCTTCCGTCGCCATCGGCAGTTCGCCCAGCACCTCATCGGTAGCGGGATTGCGCACGACGATGCGATCGCGGCCTTCGCTTATCCATCGCCCCCCTACGAGAAGCTGCACGCGAGGATAGCCGCTCCCGTTCAATTCCATGCAGGTTCCATACCCGTTATCCAATCACAAAGAGGCGATCTTGATGTGCAATACCGCCGTTCGCCCGGCCCGCACCGCCGTCACGGCAGCTTCGATGCCGGCGTCCAACTCGCGCGGGTCATCCACGTACTGCCCGTGCAAACCCGCGGCATGCGCAAGCTGGGCGAAGTTCACGGAGGCATTCAAGCGCGCATGAAACTGGTCGCTCGTCACGGCTTGCCCGTCGGGATACACCCGTCGCGCCGCTTCCTTCACCGCCGACCATCCACCGTTGTCCAAGACGACGACCAGCACCGGAATGCCGTACATCTGGGAAACGCTAAGAGCGGCCATGGGGTTGTTGAAGTAGAAGCCGCCATCCCCCACATACTGCACGACCATCTGCTCCGGCCTGGCCAATTTTGCGCCGAGCGCCACGCCGCTGGAATAGCCCAGGCCGCCGCCGCCCGTGCTGTACATGCTTCCGCCTTGCGACAGGCGCATTTGATTCAGCACCGTGTACGCATGGCGCACACCTTCGTTGATCACCAGAACGGAGCCGTCGAGATGCGCCCGGACACGCGCGCACGCATGATCAGGATCGATCGCCCCCTTCGAGCCGCCACGTCCCGCTCTGTCATCCAAGGCCTTCAGGCGTTGATCGCGTTCGTCTGCAAATCGAGCCACGCGAGCCCGAACACGTTCGTCGCGATCGCCGCCCGCCCCCTCCCATGCCTCCAGCAACTGCGACAATGCTTCGTGACTGTCGGCCGCATGCCGCTGATGCACCAAGAACGGCCACAAGGGCAGATCGCGCTTGACGGGATCGCTGTCGATCTGGATCCAATAGGAATCCGGATGCAGCTTCTCCCGGCGCGGTATCCAAGGCACGTCCACGTCGCACAAGATGCCGAGATCCACGTCGGCAAGAAACGGCAAGGCATCATGGCCGCCGTGACACGGATGATCGGCGGCCAGATTCAGGTAGACGGGATTGAATTCCACGACTCGTATGCCGGCGCGCTGCGCAAGCTTGCCCAGCAACGCCGGAGTTTGCCGATTACGCCCGCTGTAGGCGGTAACGAGCAAGGGATTCTCGGCCTGCTTCAGACGCGCGATGATGCGATCGACATCAGCTTGCATCAATCCTGGTTGGCGGACCGGGGCGATACTGCCTTCCAGGGCCAAGTTGCGCTGCACGGATACGCGCTGGGCCAGGACTTCACGCCCGATGGTCATGTAGCTCACCCCTTTGGGTTCGTCCATGGCCATCAGATAGGCCCGGCGCAAAGCCTGCTTTGCCAACGCGCCGTCGGGCAGGTTGTGCTCCCATTTTGCAAAAGGGCGAACGATGGCCGATTGGTCGAAGGGCTCCTGGATGAAGTGCACATAGGTGTCCCGGGTGCCCAGGTACTCGTCGTGGCTGCTATAGGGAGCTCGGCCGGCGATCAGCAGCACCGGCAAGCGGGTGCGCAGCGCATTGTGCGCTCCCAGCGCGGCATTGGCGGTGCCGACGTCGACGTGCACCAGAACAGCCTGAGCGCGGCCCGACGCCATGGCGTAACCCAACGCCATGTGCATGGCCAGATTCTCGTGCGGACATACAATCAATTCGGGATAGCGCCTTCCCGCCTTGTCCCACTGCGCCATTTCCTCGAGCAACGGCGCGTGGTCGGTGCCCAAATTGGCGAATACATACTCGACCCCGAGCTCAACGAGACCCTCCAGGATCTCGCTCGCCGTCGTCGATTCGCTGAAGCGCTCGCTGGCCATATGCTTACTGTATCGATTCACGCGTGATGCCGGCGGTCTGGAACATGTCGCGGGTGCTCTTTCTTTCGGCGTGTATGAGGTCGTCAAGCTCCTTCGGGGTGCTGCCCACCGCAACCATGCCCTTCGAAGCCACATGCTTTTCCACAAAATCGGGATCCTTCACGACTTCCGCCACCGTGGAACTGATTTTCTCGACGATCTCGTTCGGCGTGCCTTTCGACACCGCCAAGGCATACCAGACCGAGCTGGCCATATAGGGAAAACCTTGCTCCGCGACGGTGGGAACGTCGGGGAACATTTCCGAACGTTCCGCCCCTGTCGATGCCAACGCCTTGATCCGGCCTTCGCTGATCAGATTCCCGCCGACCGATCCTCCGACCAGCGAGAGCTGGATTTCGCCGGCCAGCAAAGCGTTCATGACGGGCGCGATACCCTGATACAGAACATGCAGCATGTCCACGCCTTCATGCTTGTTCATGAGCTCGAAGGCGATATGAGTAGGACTGCCCAAGGCATGGCTGCCGAAGTTGATGGTGGACGACTTCTTTTTTGCCAGATCGCGCAGTTGCGTCAGCGAATCGGCCTGCAGATCCTTGCTGGCCACGATAAACTGATCGCCTTTTGCAAGCAGTGAAACCGGAACCAAGTCCGTTTCGGCGTCGTATCTCAAATCATGCAGCAGCGTGTTGGATACGAAGACCGCATCCATGCCGAACAGGATGGTGTATCCGTCCGGCTTGGACTCCGCCACGTCGGCCGCGCCGATCGTCATACTGGCGCCGGGCTTGTTCTGAATGACCACGGGCTGGTTCCAGCGCTCTTGCAGCCCTTGCGCCAGCACCCTGGCCATGACATCCAGTCCGCCTCCCGGCGGCGTGGGCACGATAATGCGCACCGCCTTGGATGGATAATCGGATGCCCGCTCCGCCCCGCTCGCCATGGAGGCCGTCGACACCGCTGCGAAGAAAAGAAAAAGCGATAAGGTAATTCGAACCAGCATGTTTGTCTCCTGTCCATTTTCCACCGTTAGGCTTGTATTTCTAATAGTTCCGATGCCTCCAACAAGGCGCCGGATTTATTTCCCGGCAAAGCTGGGCGCGCGTCTTTCTTTACGCGATTTCAGCGCTTCAGCGTGGTCCGCGCTGTCCAGAAGCATGCTCTGGGCGTAGACGTTGAAGCTCCACTCAGATTCCAATGTCGAATTCATTCCTCTGATCAACCCTTCCTTGGCGATCGCCATGGCCAGGGGAGGCGCGGCGGCCAGTTCCTTGGCCAAGAGCGTGACAGCCTCGTCAAAAGCCTCGCCTTCGGCAAGCTGGTGCGCCAGGCCGATTTCCAACGCGCGGCTCGCCGCAACGCGAGTTCCCCGTAATATCATGTCGGTGGCGTGACCAAGTCCGACTATGCGCGGCAGAAGGAACATGCCGCCCAACGGCGGTATCGTTCCAAGCCCGATCCACGCCTCGCAGAACATCGCGTTCTCATTGGCGACCCTGAAGTCGCATGCCAGCGCCATTTCACATCCCGCCCCTACCGCGGGACCGTTGACCGCCGCGATCGTCGGCTTGGAGCACAGTTTGATCGTTCGCGCCGCGCGTCCGAAGTACTCATATACCGCCGAACGGATCTCGAATGCCGTAAGACCGCGCAACGAATCCAGGAAGGTCAGGTCGCCGCCTGCCGAAAACGCATCCCCGTTTCCGGTAAACACGATGGCGCGCACGGAATCGTTTTTCTCATAGGTTTCAACGGCGTCGCAGACCTCCGCCAGCATCTCCGGAATGAACGCGTTCTTCGCCTTCGGCCGATTGAACGTAATCCGGCCTATGTTTTCTTCCTGCACCGCACGTATGTGCTCATACATATTGCTCGTCCCCTTTGGATCAAACCATTGCACTCAAAATGTGTCCTTCACGATCAGCGCGTCGAGTATCTGCACTCCGTCCCCTTCGCGCAGAACGCGCACCGGATTCAGGTCCATTTCGCCGATACGGCCCTCTCCCGCCTTGGCCAGGACGGAAACCCGCACCATAAGTTGCTTCAATGTTTCTATGTCCACCGGCGTCGCGCCCCGCATGCCCCTCAGGATCGGGTAGCCTCGCAGCTCCTCCAGCATTTCCTGGGCATCGGACAACGTGATGGGAGCCAGGCGTGAAGCAACGTCCTTATAGACTTCGGTGAAAATTCCGCCCATGCCCGCCATGATCATGGGACCGAAAACGGGATGGTTCTTGGCGCCGAGTATGATTTCCGCCCCGCCGCCGGCCATGGCCTCCACCAGAACGCCGTCGGCCCCCGGTTCTATCGCCATCAAGCTGTCGAAGGCCTCTTGCACCTCCTCTTCCGAGCGCACGCCGACCCGCACCCCGCCCACGTCGGATTTATGCTGCACTGTCTGGCTCTGCAGCTTCATGACCACCGGCAGGCCGATCTCCCGCGCGATGGCTTTGGCGGCCTGCGCCGAGCGCGCGATGTCGCCTTCGGGAACCGGCATGTCCAGCGCCCGCAATAAGCGTTTCGCCTGGACTTCGGTCACAGGACCGGGGTAGTCATCCAGCCAATCCGTCAAAACACGTCGGACTCGCGTAAGCGCCTCGGTCGCCTCGCCATCGGATGCCGCCGTTTCCGTCCGCCGGCGCCGCATGCCGGCGTACTCCAACAGTCCCCGCGCCGCCGCCACGCACCCGCGCGTATCCGAAAAAACGGGAATCCCCCGCGAACGCATTTCCGCATAGACACTGGGATCGCCGGCAAGCCACGTGACCAGCACCGGCTTATTCGTCGAGGCGTACATGTCGGCCAGGGATTCAACCAACGGCGCCTGGATGACTTGGCACATCCCCAGAAAAACGATCACGATGTCCACCCGCTCGTCGTCCGCCAATGCTTTTGCCGTCCTTGCAAGAAGATCGGGTTCGGCCATCATCTGAGCGGTCACGTCAATGGGATTCGAAATGCCCGCGATGGGCGGCAGCATGTTTTTCAACGCCTGGAGCGTAGAGGCGCAGAGCTGCGCAACCACGTCCAGGCCGGCGTCCGAGCATTGGTCCGTCAACAACGTAGCGGCGCCGCCCGACATCGACGTGATCGCCACCCTGGGACCCGCGGGGAAACGTCCGGCGGAAAATCCGGTGATCAGATCTCGCAGCTCATTGTCGTCGTTCGCCCGGACGACCCCTGCGCGTTTGAACGCGGCCGCGTAGCCATCGTCTCCGCTGGCCAGCGCTCCCGTATGCGACGCAGCGGCATCCAGGCCGCGTTCGGTGCGCCCCGTTTTCAACAGGACGACCGGCTTGCCGCGCTTTGCCGCCTCTTCGAGCGCGCCAAAAAAATCCTGGGCGCTATCTTTGATGCTCTCGACATAGCCCGCCACCAGCTTGACGCGCTCATCGCTCGCCATATAGCGCACGCACTCGCTGAATCCGACATCCAGCTCGTTTCCGGTGCTGATGACCAGTCCTATCCCCTGTTTGGTTTCCTGGGCGAGGCTGAACAGCAACCCTCCGAAAACGCCGCTTTGCGATATCAGGCCTACCGGCCCGGAAACCAGCGCGGGACGATCCGCGGCAACGGAATACGTGGCGATCACGTTGTCGAACAGATTCGCTCCCCCCTGGGCATTGGGTCCGCAAACCCGGAGCCCGGTTGTTTCGCAGACGCGGCGCAAATCCTCTTCCATTTGCCGGCCTTCTGCAAGCCCGGTTTCGGAGAAGCCGCCGGACAAGATGGTCACCGCCTTGATGCCTCGTTCCGCGCATTGACGGGCCAGCGCGATCACGTCCTTGTTCGCGATCGAGATCAATGCCAGATCGACCCGATCGGGCAAGGCGGCGATGGACGGAAAACAGGGGATGCCATTGAGCGACTCGTATTTCGGATTGACGGGGTAGATCGCCCCCTTGTATCCGTGCCTGCGCAAGAATTCGATCGGACGACCGGGCATTTTCTTGAAATCCGCCGACGCGCCAATGACGGCGATGCCCTGCGGCCGAAAGAATGCATCCAGACTCATCATTTACTCCATTACTGGTATCGGATAACGAACACGCCCACTCCCGCGGGCTGGGACTGGGACACGAGAAACCACTTGACTCCGTAAAAGACGGCTATGCCCGTGTTTCGTTGCTCGACCCGATCGATGGCGATCTCGAAAAAGATATCCCCGGGAACGGGAACCGGCGCCAGCAATCTCATGCGCTCCGTTCCCGAGAAAAGAATGGACGCGAAGCCCTCAATCTCGAACAAGTCGAAGAACGCTTTCGAGAACAGCGCCGGCATCATGAATCCAGGCGCGATCACCCCGCCCAGGCCCGCCGCGATGCAACGTTGCGCATCCCAATGGATCCATTCCCGGTTTCCGACCGAAGCGCAGAACGTCTCCACCGCTTCACGCGATATGCTCAAGGGCTCGGACTTCCCGATTACCTGGCCGACGCACCCTTGAAAATCAGCCGGCGTCCTGAATACACGCTTCGGTGTCATTGTTGGCTCTCCAGGGCGTTAGCTCGCGGTTGCGCCGTCCGCCCACCCGTCTCGAAAAACCGGTTTGCGTTTTTCTTCCATGGCGCGCGTGCCTTCTTGCACGTCGTCGCTGCCGAAGGTCGCCTGCTCGGCCAGCAATGAGTACTCGAAGGTCAATCCGGCCAGGTGCTTCAGCAACTGGTTGACCGCCGCTTTGGTTCCCCGGATGGCCGGCTGCGAACCGGCGAGCAAGCGTTCTGCATAGGACGTAATCTCGTCCATGAGCATGTCGTCCGGCACGACGCGATTGACCAGGCCCAGCCGTTCGGCTTCCCGCGCGGTCAGCAGATCGCCCGTCATGAGGTATTCCTTGGCTTTGGCCACGCCGACCAATAGCGGCCATATCAACGCGCCGCCGTCCCCCGCGACCAAGCCGACCCTGACATGCGGATCTCCTATACGCGCCGACTCCCCCATGGCGATGTAATCGCAACACAGCGCAATCGACGTGCCCAGTCCCGCCGACACCCCGTGCACCGCGGCAATGATGGGCTGCGGCAGATCGAGCAAATCCCGGATGATCTTCTTCGCATGCACGGCAACCTCGTTTGATTCCATCCCTGGACGAAACGAACGTATCCATTCCATTTCGCCGCCGGCGCAAAATGCGCGGCCGGCTCCGCGCAGCACCACCACCTTGGCATCCCGATCCACGGCCACTCGCTCGAATATCCGGGCCAGCTCCGCGTGAAGCGGGCCGTGGATCGCATTCAGCACATCGGGCCGATTCAAGGTCAGGCGCAAGATGCTTTCACTGCGTTCGACCTGGATGAATTCAAAATCGTCATAGAGAGGTTGGGCTTTCATAAGGCTAGTCCTGTTTTGTGTTGACGACCATGCCGAAAAACAACGTTCTCCTGAGCGTCTGCACGAGCGAGCGGCCATCGATCCGCATGCCGTGGCGCAGCCACTCGAGCAACATGCCGTCCGTTATCGCCACCAACACCATCGCAAGCTCCTCCGGCTTTTCTTCGGTGCGAAATACCCCTTTCTTTTGGCCGCTGCGTATGAGCGAGGACACCAGTCCGTAGAGCTTTTCATATCGCTTGCGCAAGTGGGCGGCCGGCGCATTGTCGAGGTTGAGGAACTCCAGCGATATCAAGATGGGCAAAAGAAGCTTTCTCCACTCCGACACCGCTACTCGCGCCCACCAGTACACATATTCATCCAAGGCTTCCAATGGGTCCTGCAACATTCCTCCCACCGACTCCAGCATCGGATCGAGCACCATTTCGTCGGCTCGCTCGAGCAGCCTCAGAAGAAGGCACTCCTTGTCCGCGAAACAAAAATACAGCCCGCCCTTGGTCACGCCGGCCTGCTTCGCGATCTGATCGATCGTCGCGCCGCCAAAGCCGTGCTTGATGAACAGCTCCTCCGCCGCGTCTTCGACAGCGCGCTTGGTAATCTCATGTCTTGCCTGCGGCTTTCTCTTTCGTTGCGGAACCTGTCGCACCGCCGTGGATGTCTCGTTCACGTTTTCTGGATACTCCATGTGTTATCGGGCATGGGAAATGGGGGCTGCTTGCCCGGCCGTCGGATAGTGGCGACTCAGGCGGATTCTGAAAACAGATCCAGGTTGTCGGTAATACTCACCGCCAAAGGCCGTCGCGCCAACAGCGCCTCGTCGGAACTCGGCATCATGAACTCCCAGAGGCCCGCTGGAACGGGCCTGCCTGGTCGCCTGGCGGCGCGATCCCATCCGTCGGGCGTGGATTCAGGCAGGCGCGATTCATCCAGCGCCTTGCCCGTCGCCGACGCCATGACGGGCCGAATTTTCTCGAGCCAAGCCGTCCTGGCATCCGCCAAAGACCCCGTTCTGATCCCCGCGTCCACGAGCGGGTCGGGAACGCCGCCCTCGAACCAGGCAAACGTTTCGCTCAAGCGCCGGGACGCTACGCGGGCGGCATCGTCACGCTCTTCCCGCGAAAAAGCGTCGATCCAGCCTTCGATATATATCTCGCGGTAGTACAGGGATTCGCCGAGCCGCCGGAGCAGCATCTTGATTTCGGGAATAGCGTCCGACTGCATCGTTTTGGTCGCCTTCCACACCGCGCATTCCACCAGGTACGCCGTCATGACGAAATCGCCCCAGCTTTCCGGCGCCGCATCCAGCGTTCCCATGCTTTGTATCGCCCATGCATCGCGACCGAATTCGAGCTGGTGCTCGGGCATGTCGTAGGTTTCTTCCAGAAAGCTGAAGATGGCGCGCGTGTTGCCCAAGGTATCCTGGGCGAAGCCGGCCAGGGAATTGAAATCCGCGATACTGCGCCCATTCAGCATGCACTTGATGTACCAGTGTCCAAGCACCCAGTACGTGTCGGCGATGCATAACAGCTCACGGGTCAAGAGCTCACGGTGCGTTTTCATATGATCATTCATAGCTTAATCAGGAATCCTTCCTTCCCATTTCATCCATCCGAACACGTTGCGGCAGTCCGTGCACAAGAACAGCATCTCCGACACGGTTCCTCCATAGGGGCTGATCATCTTATGCCGGTCCGATTCGCACCAGGGGCAAGTCACGCCGCGCCGCTTGCCGTCGACGCTTTCCTCGCATTCCACGCCCTTGCCCGCCTTCGCGCCGTCTTCATTCATTTCCCGCTCTCAGGCAAAGGCAAGCCGCTCCGGATGAGGACCGACGACGACCGAAAACGCGGAGGCCGGCGCGATGCACATTTCGACCCAAGGTCTTTCCGAATACATCATCCTTGCCCTGGCCAACGCCAGCTTGACATTGGCGGCCTGCACTTCACCGATATGCGATAGGGCGCCCTGGGGCTTCTCTCTACCGAAAACGGCATATAGGGGCTGATCGGACTCGACATGCCTACTCATGACTTCCTCCTTTGCGGCGCCGCCGGCGACGCTCAATCTAGATTCTGTATCCGTGCGAAACGGCCTTCTCGAAAACGAGCGGCGACATGTCCGACTTCTTCCATTCTCCGGCCCAATCCGTTTTAACGGACACTTTTTTCACGCCTTGCAGCGCCATGACGGCTTGCTTGATATCGCTTTGAATGACGCTCCATGCCGGGCAGCCTATGCATGGGACAACGATCTTGACCAGGACCGCTCCTTCATCCGGAAACTCGATGCCTCGCAGCATCCCCATATCCTCGATGCTCACGCTGAAATGCGGATCGATCACAGCCTTCAGGGCATCACGCACCGTGCGGTCACTCAGCTCCACAGCGCGTCCCCCCACTCTTCCCGCTGGATGCGCTCGTAGGCGGACGGCCGCATCGGCCCTCCGGATTTGAGCTGCGCCACCATTTCTTCCCAGGACGCTTGCCGCCAACTCCAAGTCATAGCTTCGGGATCCAACAGCATCGGCAAGGGATGGTCGATCACGTATTCGTTTGTCTCGGCGCAAAAATGCGCAGGCACCTTGAAGCCGATTTCTTCGGCCAGATTGCAGGCTGACTTCAACCACATCCTCCTCATGTCGTCGTTGGACCACTTCCTGATCTGATAAGTAAGCTGGTCCTTCCTGCGCTTCAAGGCATCCGGCACGCCGAACCACAGCACGCCATGCGGAAACAGCCAATCCACCGCATCTTGAACCGCCTTGCGCGTCGCCTCGCTTTGATTCCAGTAGTACTTGGTCCAATGCGTTCCATGCTTGACGTGAAACGCCTCTTCAAAATTGATCTTTCTCAATGCGCGCCGATATGGCGCAAAGGAACAATGGAGCTCGATGTCTTTCGTGGTGTAGAGCCCCGCGCGATCCAGAAGAGCCTGGGCGACCACGAACTCGATGTAGTTCTTTACCGGGAACTCCATGATCATCAGTGTCTTGAAACTATATGGAGAATCTTCGAAAGTCTTCGCCCGCATCGAAATGCCGAAACGCTCGAGCAAGGCGCCCTGCTGGTGCGCATGCCCGACTTCATCCTGGATAGACGAAGAGACCGCGATCTTGGCTCCGATATCCGGACATTTGTCGTATGCCGTATACGCCCACGTCAAGACGGTGATCTCCGACTGGGCCGCGATCGTCAGCGTTTGCTCCAAGGCGGTGCGATACCGGGGCGTCAGGTCGTCGAGGCTTTCGATCAGATCGCCTCGTCCGATGCGGGCAATCATTGCCTGTTCGATGTCCGCGCGCTCTTGCAACTCGACGTTCATGATCTCCTCCAATTTAAAACCGACTATACGGTTTTTTTTAAGAACGAACAAGCCATTGCTCCTAGGGATAAACCCCGACCTACTGACATGCAAGCCGATGACCGAGCCCCCACGGATCGAAAGAGCGGCAGCATAACAAGATGACTTGACAGTATTTGCCTAGTCAAATACTATTCGCCTATGCCTACGAGCGAGAAAACCATTCCCCCTGCATCCGGTTCCGGCTATGACTACCAGAATAGTCTCGGCTGGCTCATGCGTTCGGTCTTGACGCTCATGCGGCAGGAAGTCGAAAAAGGTCTCGAACCTTACGGCCTGACCAATGCTCAATGGCACCCGATGTTCAAGCTTTACGTGGGCCAAGCGGACACGGTGGCGGAACTGGCGCGCGGATGCATGCAGGATACCGGCGGCATGACGCGCCTGCTGGATCGCCTCGAAGCCAAAGGCTTGTGCCAGCGGCAGCGATCCGAAGTCGACAGGCGGGTCGTTCATATCGCGTTGACGCCCGAAGGCCGGGATGTCGCGCAGGTCATTCCGACCGTGCTCCAGGACATCCAGCAATCCGCATTGAAGGGCTTCAGCCCGGAAGAAGCCGAGCAGTTGAAAGGCTATCTGCGGCGCATTCTGACAACTTTGCAAACAGAGCCGTCCTCCACGCCGGACTGACACGCTCGCATCACACCATGACTCATCCCTTGCCAGGTCGATCGCCCTCTTCCCTTGTCAAAGGACGCGGACGCACAGCCCTTGCCGTCGTCGCCGCGTCGCTATGCCTGGCCGGATGCGCCGATATGTCCGGCATCCAGCCCAAGGCCGGCTTGATCGACGCGCAATCAGCGGGCTTGGCGGCCGCGCCGTTCGATTACGAGGGTGTTCAGCGTGAATGGTGGAAACAGTTCGGCGATCCGCAACTCGATCGCCTGGTGGATCTGGGACTGACCCGCAGCCCCACGATAAAGCTCGCCCAAGCCCGCCTGGATCACGCCAGGGCGCAAACACAAGCCGCCGGCGCCGGCCTCGGCCCCCGGCTGGAAGGACAGCTGGACGCGACACGCCAGCGATATACCGAAAACGGCATGGTGCCCGCGCCCATAGCCGGCAGCGTGCGGGACAACGGGACGGCGCAATTGAGCGCGAGCTGGGAGATCGATTTCTTCGGGCGGCAACGAAGCTTGCTCGATGCCGCGATCGGCTCCGAACGCGCGGCCCGGGCCGATGCCCAAGCTGCCCGCATCCTGCTGGCCACCAGCATCACTCGGCGCTATGTCAACCTGGCGCGGCTGGAAAACCAGTTGCGGCTTGCGCAGCGCACGTTGGCGCAACGCACGGAAACATTGGACCTGGTGCGCGATCGGGTCGCAGCCGGCCTGGATACGCAACTCGAACTGCGCCAAAGCGAAGGCGGACTGCCTGAAAGCCGGCAGCAGATCGAGTCCCTTCACGAACAGATCGCACTCGAACGCAACGCGCTTGCCGCCTTGGCCGGCCAGCCACGTATCGCATCGACCATAGCCGCAACCCGCCTGGACAAGCAGGCCGTGCTGTCCGCGCCCCGCGCCGTCCCCGTCGACCTGGTGGGCCGCCGCGCCGACATCGTCGCGGCCAGATGGCGCGTCGAAGCAGCCGGCCGAGACATCGAACACGCCAAGACGCGCTTCTATCCCGACGTGAACATCACCGCCTTCGCGGGGTTCGCCAGCCTGGGATTCGGACAGTTGTTCGAAGGCGCGAGCAGGCAATGGGGCATAGGACCGGCAATACGCTTGCCCATCTTCGAATCGGGGCGCTTGCGCGCAGGCTTGAAAAGCTCGACGGCCGACTACGACGCGGCGGTCGAACAGTACAACGGCACGCTGATCGATGCCGTTCACCAAGTATCCGACTGCCTCGTCTCGCTTGAAGCGATCGAGCGCCAGAGGACCGAGCAAGCCATGGCGCAGGCGGCGGCTGAAAACGCCTATGACATTGCGCGCGAACGCTTCAAGGCCGGCCTGGCGAATTACCTCCAGGTGCTGGCCGCCGAAACCCAGGTGCTGGCGCAGCGCCGCTTGTCGGTGGACCTTGCCGCCCGCGAACTGGACGTCCAGGCGCAACTGGCCCGGGCCCTGGGCGGCGGCTACGCCGATGCCGATGCCGACGTAGCGTCCAAGACGCCGCCGGCAGGCTAGGTCAGGCAACCCCCTCTCATCCCTTATCGAGACCGCCGTCTCTTTACCCTACGGATCAGTCAGCGACATCATGAGAAATCAACCGCCCAGCAAAGGCGACGCAAAGCCCGGCGACGCGAACGCCGCGCCGACCGCCAAATCGGCTCCCACCCCGCGACGCAAGGCCTTGGCCAGGCTGACCGCCGCGGTCATCGTTCTGGGCCTGGCATTCGCCGCCTACGAATGGCTGGTGGGAAGCCATTATGAAACGACCGACAATGCCTATGTGCAAGGCAACGTCATCCAGATTACGCCGCAAGCGGGCGGGACGGTGCAGGCCATTCATGCCGACGATACCGATTTCGTGCGCAAAGGGCAGGTGCTGATCAAGCTGGATCCCGCCGATGCGCGGATCGCCTTGCAGGAAGCGGAGGCCAACCTGGCCCGTACCTTGCGGGACGTGCGCATCCTGTACGCCAATAACGGATCGCTGCAGGCGCAGATCGCGCTGCGCGAAGCCGAGGTCGAGCGCGCCCAAAGCGAGCTGGCCAGGGCGCAAGAAGATCTGCGCCGCCGCCAAGCCTTGTCGCGCAACGGCGCGGTGTCCGGCGAGGAAATGAACCATGCCAAAGTCCAAACCCAAGCAGCGCGCAGCGCGCTCCTCGCCGCGCAAGCCAGCCTGCGGACGGCGCGCGAACAGTTGGTCAGCAATCAGTCATTGACCCAAGGCGTCGATATCGAGGAACACCCCAGCGTGCTGGTCGCCGCCAGCAAGGTGCGCGAAGCCTATCTGGCCAGCCGGCGCACCGACCTGCTGGCCCCGGTCGACGGCTACGTCGCCCGCCGCACGGTGCAGCTGGGACAACGCGTACCCGCGGGAACGGCGTTGATGGCGGTGGTGCCGCTCGACACGGTTTGGGTGGACGCCAATTTCAAAGAAAACCAGCTGCGCAACTTGAGGCTGGGGCAGCCCGTCACGCTGACGGCCGACCTGTACGGCGGCAAGGTGCGTTATCACGGCACGGTATCGGGTCTGGGCGTAGGCACCGGCGCCGCGTTCGCCTTGCTGCCGGCGCAGAACGCAACCGGCAATTGGATCAAGGTCGTGCAGCGCGTGCCCGTGCGCATCGCATTGGATTCTCGCGAACTGAAGGACAAGCCGCTGCGCATAGGCTTGTCCATGGACGTCGAAGTCGACATCCAGAACCAGGATGGAAGCATACTGCCGACGGCGCCTCGGCCCGAGCCGTTCGCCCAGACGGATGTGTACGATGAGCAAACAGCCGGCGCAGATGCGGAAATCGCCCGCATCATCGCCGCCAATCTGGGCCGGCCCCCGGCCGCCTACGATCGGCCGAAGCCGCTTGCATCGTCGTCGGCGCCGCGCCCGCTCAACAACGTGCACTAAGCCGCCGTGTCCAGTACGTCGCCGTCCCTGCCGCGCCCGCCTCTCGAGGGACGCGCCCGCGCATTAGGCACGTTGGCGCTGTCGGGCGCCGTTTTCATGAACGTGCTGGATACGTCCATCGCGAACGTGTCCTTGCCCGCCATCGCCGGGGATCTCGGCGTCAGCACGACTCAGGGAACCTGGGTCATTACCAGCTTTGCGGTGGCCAACGCCATTTCCGTCCCCTTGACGGGCTGGCTTTCCCAGCGCTTCGGCCAGGTGCGCTTGTTCGTCCTCAGCGTAGCGCTGTTCATCCTTGCCTCATGGCTTTGCGGGCTGGCTCCGAACATGACCATGCTCATCGTGTTTCGCATCCTGCAAGGATTCGTCGCCGGCCCCATGATCCCTCTTTCCCAGGCCTTGCTGCTTTCCAGCTATCCCAAGGCGCTGGCCGGCCTGGCGATGGCGATGTGGTCGATGACGACGCTGATCGCGCCGGTCATGGGACCGTTGCTGGGAGGCTGGATCACGGACAATATGACTTGGCCTTGGATTTTCTACATCAACATCCCCGTCGGCATCCTGTCCGTGCTGGTGACATGGCGCATCTTCCAGCATCGGGAAACCACGAAGCAAAAACTTCCGATCGACTCCATCGGCCTGGTCCTGCTGGTAGTCTGGGTCGCCGCCATGCAGATCGTGCTGGATATCGGCAAGGAACATGACTGGTTCGAGTCTTCCCTGGTGGTCGGGTGCTCGGTGCTTGCCATCGTCGGCTTCGGATTCTTCCTGATCTGGGAACTGACCGAAAAACACCCGGTCGTCGACCTGGCGCTGTTTCGCATCCGGAACTTCTGGGCGGGAACATTGGCGATCTCGGTCGGCTACGGCTTGTTTTTCGGAAATGTCGTGCTGCTACCTCTATGGCTGCAGCAATACATGGGCTACACCGCGACGCAGGCGGGCATGGCCATGGCGCCCGTCGGCCTTCTGGCCATGGTCCTCTCGCCCGTCGTGGGCAAGACCATCGCCAAAGTCGACCCACGCCATTACGCCAGCTTCGCCTTCGTGATTTTTGCCTTGGTCTTGTGGATGCGCTCCAACTTCAACACCCAGGTGGATTTCACGACCATCATGATTCCCACCGTCATCCAGGGCGTGGCGATGGCGTTCTTCTTCATCCCCCTGATCACACTGACGCTGTCGGGTATCTCCGCGGAACGCATGCCGGGGGCATCGGGCCTGACCAACTTCGTGCGCATCACCGCCGGCGCCGTCGGCACATCGGTGTCGACGACGTTCTGGGAGCGCCGAGCGACCTTGCATCACAGCCAGTTGATAGAAGGCTTGAACAGCAGCGGCAATGCCTTGGCCCGCACCCTGCAAGGCTTGCAGTCCAGCGGCTTCTCGTACGAACAGGCGCTGGCGCAAGTGGAGCGACTGGTCAGCCAGCAAGCCTACATGCTGGCCGCCAACGACATATTCTACGTATCGGCCATCATGTTCCTCGGCTTGATTCCGTTTGTCTGGCTGGCCAGCTATACGAAGGCCGAAGGCGGCGCCGGCGCGGCCGCGGCGTCGGGAGCGCATTGATTTCAATCCGACGGCGTTGCTCTCGATACAATAAAAGCCTGCCATTGCCTGCCGTCGCCCCCATGAATCGACCCTCGTTTTCCATCAAATCCAGCTCGTCCGAAAGGGAACTCGTCTTTGGCGATCCCTGGAAGGCGGATTTGCCTTGTCGGCGACGTGCTCGTCGTTGGGAACCGTGATCTTCACGGCCAGTTTATCCGGCCTGCACGCCGCTCCGGAAGAATGGCAATTGACGGCCTGGTTGACATCGGAGCTGGGCCGGCTTCGGGAGTTGGCGGAAGACGCGCGGCTATTTTTTCAACACGGCCCGGCTTGAGCATCGAATGCGCGACGACTCAGCCGCGCATATATTTTCAAGGCGGGGATGTGCTCATAGCTGCGAGTATTAATGAAAAACAGCGATGAACTATCAATGATTGATTCGTTCCTTTCCTGAGTCCTGGTCTACATACTACTTCCTCATACTGTTAATGTGAGGAATGAGGTCATGTTGCGCAAAGCAGGAATTTTGGCCATAACGGCTATCGTCGCGAGTCTCGCGCTTCCCGTGTCGACCGCGGCGCAAGACAAGCAGGTCTTACTGAATGTCTCCTACGATCCGACGCGCGAACTCTACCGCGCCATCGACGACGCCTTCATCAAGGAATACCAGGAAAAAACTGGCACGACACTGACGATCCGCCAATCCCACGGCGGATCGGGCCGGCAAGCCCGCTCGGTTATCGACGGCCTGGATGCCGACGTCCTCACGTTGGCCCTGGCCTACGATATCGATGCGGTTGCCGATCGCGGCCTCCTGCCCAAGGATTGGCAGGCCCGCTTGCCCGGCAATAGCTCGCCCTATACCTCGACCATCGTCTTCCTGGTGCGCAAGGGCAACCCAAAAGGCATAAAGGATTGGGACGATCTCGTCAAAGAAGGCGTGCAGGTCATCACGCCCAATCCCAAGACCTCCGGCGGCGCGCGCTGGAATTACCTGGCTGCCTGGGCTTATGAGCTCAAGCGCAGCGGCGGCGACCAGGAGAAGGCCAAAGAGTTCGTGCGCCGGCTCTTCCAGAACGTGCCCGTGCTCGATACCGGCGCGCGCGGCTCGACCATTACCTTCGTCGAACGCGGCGTGGGCGACGTGCTGCTGGCCTGGGAAAACGAAGCCTTCCTATCGGTCAAGGAACTCGGGCCGGACAAGTTCGATATCGTCGTGCCCTCCCTGTCCATCCTGGCCGAACCGCCCGTGGCCGTGGTCGACGGCAATGTCGATAGGAAAGGCACCCGCGCGGCGGCGCAAGCCTATCTGGAATACCTGTATACCCCGCAAGCCCAGGAAATCATCGCCAGGAATTTCTACCGGCCCACCGACAAAGAGGTGGCGGCCAGGTACGCCGGGCAGTTCCCCGAGGCAACGCTGGTAACCATAGACGGCGAGTTCGGCGGCTGGCGCAAGGCGCAGAAGGATCACTTCGACGACGGCGGCACCTTCGACCAGATCTATCAACCCAAAGGCAAGTAAGCGCGGAGCCCGCATCCATGAGCACTCTGACTACGCCTTTGGGGGCTGGCTCCGCCTCGAGGCGTCGGCCGGCCCGGCGACGCCGCTTCGGCGTCCTGCCCGGCTTCGGCCTTTCCATGGGCTACGCGCTGCTGTACCTGAGCCTGCTGGTCTTGATCCCCCTGGCCACGCTGCCCATCAAAAGCGCCGAGCTGGGTTTCGCGGGATTCTGGGAGGCCGTTTCCGCGCCCCGCGTGGTCGCCTCGTTCAAACTGACTTTCGGCGCTTCGGCGATCGCGGCGTTCGTCAACCTGGTCTTTGGACTGATCGTCGCTTGGAGTCTGGTTCGCTACGAGTTCCCCGGGAAAAAAGTGGTCGACGCCCTGGTCGACCTGCCCTTCGCGCTGCCCACGGCGGTGGCCGGCATCGCATTGACATCACTGTATGCCTCCAGCGGCTGGCTGGGAGGGCCCGTCGAGCAATGGCTGGGCGTCAAAGTGGCATTTACGCCGCTCGGCATCGTCATCGCCCTGATCTTCATAGGCCTGCCTTTCGTGGTACGCACGGTACAGCCCGTGCTCGAAGGCATCGAGCGCGAAATTGAGGAAGCCTCGATCAGCCTGGGCGCCGATCGCTGGCAGACGTTCCGGCGCGTTCTGCTGCCCACCTTCTTTCCCGCCCTGCTGACCGGATTCACGCTGGCTTTCGCCAGGGCGGTGGGCGAGTACGGCTCCGTGGTGTTCATCGCGGGCAACATGCCCATGATTTCCGAGATTACGCCCCTGCTGATTATCGCCAAGCTCGAACAGTTCGACTACGCCGGAGCCGCTGCGATCGCCACGGTGATGCTGCTGATCTCCTTTCTCTTGCTGCTTCTGGTCAATGGCCTGCAGTGGTGGGCCGGCCGACGCAATACAGGGAGGGGAACATGAGTATTGACGCACGCCCGAACATCTGACCGAACCGCGCTGGATGCGCGGCATCCTGCTCGGGTTGTCCCTGGCGTTTCTCGCCCTCTTCCTGGCCGCGCCATTGGCGACAGTCTTCGTGCAAGCGCTCGCAAGAGGCTGGAATGTCTACCTCGCCTCCATCACCGAGCCCGACGCATTGTCGGCCATTCGCTTGACCTTGTTGGTGGCCCTGATCGCCCTGCCTGCCAATCTGGTATTCGGGGTAGCCGCCGCCTGGGCGATCACGCGCTTCGAGTTTCACGGCAAGCAATTCCTGATCACGCTGATAGACCTGCCGTTCTCGGTTTCACCCGTCGTGGCCGGCCTGGTGTTCGTGCTGCTGTTCGGTTCCCAAGGCTGGTTCGGCCCGTGGCTGCAAGCGCACGATATCCGCATCGTCTATGCCGTGCCCGCGGTGATCCTGGCCACTTTGTTCGTCACCTTTCCCTTCATCGCCCGCGAGCTTATCCCGCTCATGCAGGCCCAGGTCAGCGACGAAGAGCTGGCCGCGCTGACGCTGGGCGCAAGCGGCTGGCAACTGTTCCGACGCATCACCCTGCCCAACATAAAGTGGGGACTGCTGTACGGCACCATCCTCGCCAACGCGCGCGCCATGGGCGAGTTCGGCGCCGTGGCGGTGGTATCCGGCCAAGTGCGGGGGTTGACCAACACCATGACCCTGCATGTGGAAATTCTTTACAACGAATACATGTTCGCCGCCTCGTTTGCGGTCGCATCGCTGCTGGCCTTGCTGGCGCTGGTGACCTTGCTGGCCAAGAACCTGGTCGAATGGCTGAGCCGCGGGCATGGGAACGACAGCGCCGCGACGGAGCCGCCCATGGGCGCGCTGCGGCCCGCCATTGCCTGACGAGCACGGAGTACATCATGAGTATCGAAATCAATAACGTGTCCAAGCGTTTCGGAACTTTCCAGGCGCTGGACGCCAAGGCGCGCAAGGAGCCTCGACGCTGGTCGCGGCGCCTGCGCGACGATCTGAACGTCGCCGAAGGCGACACGCTGGTGGCTCGTCCGCGCGGCGCCCGCATCTTCGCCGCACCCGCTGCCTGATCGCCGATGACCGATACCCGAACGCCGGCCCCCTACGGCATTGAAAAATGGACACTCCTGCGCGAACGCCTGGCCGACATCGCGCGCCGCCATCCCGACGCCGCGCTGGCCTCCTCGTTGGCCGCCGAGGATATGCTGCTGACACATGCAATATTCAGCGACGGCTTGGCGCTGGAGGTCTTCTCGCTCGACACGGGCCGCCTGCATGACGAAACACTGGCCATGCTGGACGTGGTCGCCGCGCGCTACGGCCGTCGCATAACGGTATTCCAGCCGCGTGCCGACGCGGTAACCGCGCATGTCGAGACCCACGGCGCCTATGCATTCTATGAAAGCGTGGCGTTACGCAAAGCCTGTTGCGGGATCCGCAAAGTCGAGCCGCTGCGCCGCGCGCTGGCCGGGCGCAGCGCCTGGATCACAGGACAGCGACGCGAACAGGCTTCGACCCGCGCCATCCTGCGCGAGGAAGAACAGGACCCGGTCTTCGATCTTCGCAAATTCAATCCACTGGCATCCTGGACCGAGGCCGACGTATGGTCGGTGATCCGCACCCTGGAAATACCCTACAACCCCTTGCACGACCGAGGCTATCCCTCCATCGGTTGCGAGCCCTGTACGCGTGCCGTGCGAAAAGGCGAAGACGCGCGCGCCGGGCGCTGGTGGTGGGAAAAGACCGACAGCAAAGAGTGCGGCCTGCACGCCGGCAATCCAGGCGTGGCAAACGCGTTACCCGTGCATTTTGTCGCCCGCCGCTGAATCCGATGTTTTTCTTATGAAGGTATCGTCATGACCGTCGTCGCCAACCGCAGCCATCTCGATTGGCTGGAGTCCGAAGCAATCTACATCCTGCGCGAAGTCGCCGCCGAATGCGCGCGTCCGGTTCTCCTGTTCTCGGGCGGCAAGGACTCCTGCGTCCTGTTGCGCCTGGCCGAGAAAGCCTTTCGTCCCGGCCGCTTTCCCTTCCCGCTGATGCATATCGACACCGGCCATAATTTCGAGGAAGTCATCACTTTTCGCGATGCGCGCGCCGCCGAACTGGGCGAACCATTGATCGTGCGCAGCGTGGAGGATTCATTGCGCCGAGGCACCGTGGTGCTGCGCCGGCGGACCGACTCGCGCAACGCCGCGCAGGCCGTGACGCTGCTGGAGGCGATCGAGGAGTTCGGCTTCGATGCCTGCATCGGGGGCGCGCGGCGCGACGAAGAAAAGGCGCGCGCCAAGGAACGCATCTTCTCTTTTCGGGACGAGTTCGGCCAATGGGATCCGAAATCGCAGCGGCCCGAGCTCTGGAATCTCTACAACACCCGCGTTCATCCCGGCGAGAACATGCGCGTGTTCCCGATCTCCAATTGGACCGAGCTGGATGTCTGGCAATACATTCGGCGCGAGCAGCTGGCGCTGCCTTCGATCTACTACTCCCACACGCGGCCCGTGGTGCGGCGCAAGGGCTTGCTGGTGCCGGTCACGCCATTGACGCCCCCGGCCGAGGACGAAGCGGTGGAACACTTGCGCGTGCGCTTTCGCACCGTGGGCGACATTTCCTGCACCTGCCCGGTGGCTTCCGACGCCGCCGACAGCGCCGCCATCATCGCCGAAACCGTCGTAACCGACATCACCGAGCGCGGCGCTACACGCATGGACGACCAGACATCCGAGGCGTCGATGGAGCGCCGCAAGAAAGAGGGCTACTTCTGATGAACGCAATCAATGACGCATTCCCGCAGAATACCGAACACGGCGTCCTGCGGCTCATCACCGCGGGGTCGGTGGACGACGGCAAGTCCACCCTGATCGGTCGCCTGTTGTATGACAGCAAAGGCGTATACGCCGACCAGCTGGCCGCGATCTCGCGCGCGAAGCACAAGCGCACCGAAGGCGACGCCATCGACTTCTCGCTGCTGACCGACGGCCTGGAAGCCGAGCGCGAACAAGGCATCACGATCGACGTGGCCTACCGCTATTTCGCGACGCCAACGCGCAAGTTCATCATCGCCGATGCGCCGGGCCATGAACAATACACCCGTAACATGGTGACCGGAGCCTCGACGGCCGACGTCGCGGTCATCCTGGTGGACGCGACCCGCGCCGCCGACGGCAAGCTCTTGCCGCAGACCAAGCGCCATAGCGCCATCGCGCACCTGCTCGGCATCCGGCACATCGTGCTCGCCGTCAACAAGATGGATCTGGTCGACTGGAACGAAAATGTCTTTACCCGCATACGCAACGCCTACGACGATCTGGCGCAACGGCTAGGCATTGCTAGCGTCTCGGCTCTGCCGCTCTCGGCGCTAACCGGCGACAATGTCGTCTCCCCTTCGGCGCGCGCACCCTGGTACCGGGGCAAGCCCTTGCTCTCGCTGCTGGAAGACCTGCCGATCGAGGCCTACCAGCCCGATGCCCCGCTGCGGCTCCCGGTGCAATGGGTTATCCGCCATGGCGGCGACCGCGCGGCCGACTTCCGCGGCTACGCGGGGCGGATCGCAAGCGGTGCTCTACAGGTCGGCGAAAGCATCGTGGTGCAGCCTTCGGGCGTCGTCGCCACGGTCCGATCGCTGCATACTTTCGACGGAACGCGCGATGCGGCGCAAGCGGGCGACACCGTTACCGTGGTCCTGGATCGCAACGTGGACGTGTCGCGCGGCGACTTGCTGGCGCGGGAGCAGGCGCCCGCGCGCGTCGTTCGCGAATTCGAGGCCGAGTTATGCTGGCTGGACAAGCAAGCGCTCAACCCCGCGCGCAAGTACTTGCTCAAACACGGCACGCGATTGACCGGCGCGAAAATCCGTGCCGTGCATAGCCGCCGCGACATCCATGAACTGAAGGACGTCGAATCGGCCGATACGCTGGAAATGAACGACATCGGCCGCGTCACCTTGGCCGTACGCGAACCGCTGGCGGTCGACGCCTACGCGCAATACCCGGCCACCGGCGCTTTCATCCTGATCGACGACGCGACCCATCAGACAGCGGCGGCCGGGCTTATTCGATTATAGATATTGCATCCGCGCCAATCAGACTGGGCTCGTCCTCCGCAACAAGGCCCCCACCTCGACTGCCCTATCATTTTTCGCAAACCGCTTTACGTTTGGAGGAAATGTGCCTGAGCCGCTTTTCCAACGCCGGAATAGACGAGTTAAGCTTGAACCAGCAAAGCCTAGTCGAACAAGGCATTCAAATCCGGCGTCGAAGATGAATTCGAAGAAGACGCGCCCCCGGCATCGCCAGCCTTGGTATCGTTGAAACCGCCAAACGAAGACGTGTCGATCTCGACGCTTTCGATGTCGACCACAGGGCGATCCGCCTTGTAATGAGTCACCATGCCGGGGAAAAGCAGGACGACCACAACCATGATGATCTGCAACACGATAAAAGGAATCGAGCCCCAGTAGATTTCGCCCGTCGTCACTTTCTTGATCATTCGGCCGCTTATCCTGTCCTTGTAATCTTCCTTCGGCGCCACGGAACGTAAATAGAACAATGCGAAGCCGAACGGCGGATGCATGAATGACGTCTGCATGTTGACCGCCAGCAGCACGCCCAGCCAGATCAGGTCGATTCCCATCTTGTCCGCCACCGGGCCGATCAAGGGCACGATAATGAATGCAAGCTCGAAGAAATCCAGAACAAACGCAAGGACGAATATCAGAATGCTTATGACAATCAGAAAGCCCATTTCACCGCCCGGCAAAGCGGTAAGCAGGCCTTCCACCCAGAGGTCGCCGTTGACCGCGCGGAACGACAGGCTGAAAACCGATGAGCCGATCAGAATAAAGACGACGAAACACGTCAGCGTGGCGGTTTTCTCGACCGCCTGACCCAGCAGAGACCAGCTCAAGCGTCCCCGGAAAACGGCCATGACCAGCGCGCCCACCGCGCCCATGGCTCCGCCTTCCGTCGGAGTGGCGACGCCAATGAAAATCGTGCCCAGCACCAGGAAAATCAGCGCCAGCGGCGGTATCATCACGAACGTGACGCGCTCGGCAATGTGCGACAACAAGCCCAGCCGCAGATACTTGTTCAGCAGCGCGCATATGAAAGCGGCAGAGCCCCAGATCAGCACGCTACTGACAATAAGCTCGTCGACGTGGGGGTTGTCGGGCAGAAGCCAGCTGGCGCCCACCACGGCGACAGCCACGGCTATCGACATCAGCACGAGCAAAGAGGGGACGCCATGGCCGCCATTGGGCTCGACAAAGGTCCGGTCCTCGGGCGGGATGGCCGGGGCAGTCTTGGGCCGCAGCATCGCCACGATCGCCACATAAAGAATATACAGGCCCGTAAGCACTGCGCCGGGAATGAACGCGCCTTTGTACATGTCGCCGACGGAGCGTCCCAGCTGATCGGCAAGGACAATAAGCACTATCGACGGCGGAATGATTTGCGACAGCGTCCCCGACGCGGCTATGACGCCCGTCGCCAGGCGTCGGTCATAGCCGTAGCGCAACATGATGGGCAAGGAAATGAGCCCCATCGAGATGACCGATGCCGACACCACGCCGGTCGTCGCCGCCAGCAGCGCGCCCACGAGCACCACGGCGATCGCCAGACCGCCGCGCAACGGCCCGAACAACTGCCCCACCGTTTCAAGCAGATCCTCGGCCATTCCCGAGCGTTCGAGAACCAAACCCATGAAAGTGAAAAAAGGCACGGCCAGCAGCGTCTCGTTTGCCATGACGCCGAAGACACGCTGCGGCAGCGCCTGGAATAGCGCTACCGGTATCAAGCCCATTTCGATGCCGATCAGGCCGAACAGCATGCCGTTGGCCGCCAGCGAGAACGCAACGGGCAGGCCCGTCAATAGCAGCACGACCAGCGTAAAGAACATGATCGGCGCAATATTCGCCAGGAAAAGAGATTCCATGTTCAGGGATTCCTGTGCAGCGAAGCCTGTTCGCGTTCCGCGGCGACCCGGCTGATTTCCTCGGCCAGCTGTTCCTCGCTGGATACACTATTGGCGGTTTGCATCGGATCGGCGCACAGGCCCCGCAGATAGCCGACGCACTTGATCAAATGCGAAATGGCGGCGGCGACCAGCAGCGCGAAGCCGATCGGAATCAACAGTTTGGCCGGCCATCGGATCAACCCGCCGGAGTTCGAAGACTGCTCGTTATTAATGAATGCGTCCATGAAGACAGGCCACGACAACCACATGATGACGATGGACACGGGCAGTATGAACAGCAATATGCCGACTATTTCAACCTTTACGCGCGTACGCGGCGAAAACCGCTGGGACAGCACGTCTACACGCACATGCTCGTTCTTGAGCAGCGTATAGCCCGCCGTCAAAAGAAATACAGCGCCGAACAGATACCATTGCAGCTCCAGCCAAGCATTGGAGCTCATGCTGAACAATTTACGAATCAACGCATTGGCGGCGCTGACGACGACAGCGGCAAGTATCAGCCACGTCACCGCGCGCCCAATGACATGGTTGACCGCATCGATCAACCGCGACAACGCAAGAAGAGCTTTCATGATTGGGGAACGTACAAGAGTAAGCCTCGCCGCGATCCGCGTAACGACGTCGCGCCGGACGACAAAGACAGTCGGACCGCGTCAAGGCCTATGATGTTTACAAACCTTGCCGGCGCGTGGCCATCAAGTAGCTTTCCGCCGCGCCGTCGTTGACGCTTCCCCACAAAAGCTGGCCGTCCCGGAAGGCGCGCCAAGAGTTCAGAACCTTGGCGAAGCTTTCGTTCTTCGCGCCGTAGTCATCCAGCACCTCCTTGGTCGCTTTCTGCATGGCATCCATGACCTCGCGCGGCCACGACTTGAGCTGCACGCCTTCGCCCACCAGCTGCTTGAGCGCCTGGATGTTTCTTGCATCATACTTGGCAAGCAGATCGTTGGCCGCGATGGCGCACGCCGCGTGAAGCGCCGCTTGATACTGGGCCGGCAGCTTGGACCAACTGTCGCGATTAACGTTGAACGCCAGGTTGGCGCCCAGCTCCATCACGCCTGGTCCATAGTAGTACTTCGCCACCTTGGCAAAGCCGAGTTTCTCGTCGTCGTACGGGCCGACCCACTCGACGGCATCCAACGACCCTTTTTCCAAGGCGGGATAGATGTCGCTGCCGGCGATCTGCTGCGGGATCGCCCCGAGTTTCTCGTACACCATGCTAAGCAAGCCCGGCGTGCGGATGCGCAAACCTTTGAAGTCCTCCGGCTTCGTAATCTCGTTACGGAACCAGCCGCCCATTTGCGCGCCGGTATTGCCGCACGGTATGACGACGGCGTTGAACTTGCCATAGAGCTCGTCCATCAACTCTTTGCCGCCGCCATAGGCAAGCCATGCCGACTGCTGGCGCGGCGTCAGGCCGAACGGCACGCCCGTATCGAAAACCAGCGCCGGCTCTTTGCCGAGATAATAAAAACCGGCGGTATGCCCGCATTCGGTCGTGCCGTTCTGCACCGCGTCCAGAACCTGCAAAGGCGGCACCAACTCACCCGCTGAAAAGGGACGAATCGTGAATTTGCCGTCCGTCAGAATAGACACCTGCTCCGCGATGACTTCGGCCGCCCCCCAAACCGTGTCCAGCGATCGCGGGAAACTGCTGGGCATGCGCCAGCTGATCTTGGGCGTATCTTGCGCGATCGCCGGGGCGGCAATCGCGGCGCCTGCCGCGCCGGCGGCAAAAGTCAGAAATTTACGACGTTGCATTAAGCGCTCCTCTTTTAATCCAGACAGTCAGGCGTTTCGCGCAGCACGCGGCGCGCGAAGTAGGCGAAAGTCAACTCCAGAATCCTCGGCTTGACCAAGAAATCATGCGATTCCCGAGCACGCTCGGGAGGCACTGGCTTGACAGGGCCGAGAGCGCGAGCCCGTAGCTGCAGATCCGCAACCTGCTCCAGCCAAAGCGCCATCACGGTGGCCTCTTCGACCGACTTCCCGACCGTCAGCAAGCCATGGTTGGCCAGCAAGATGGCGCGCTTTTCGCCCAAGGCCTCTGAAATGATCTGGCCCTCGTCGTCGCCGATCGGCAGGCCCGGCCATTCCGGCAAAAAGGCGCAATCCTCGAAGAAAGGCGTCGCGTCCATGTGGGCCACGACCAGTGGCTCGCCAACCATGGACAGCGCCGAAGTGGCTGGAGGATGCGTATGCACGATGCATTGCACATCGGGACGATGGCGGTATACCCAGACGTGGAAGCGGTTTGCCGGATTTGCCAAAGACTTGCCGTCGAGCGGATTGAGGTCTTCATCGATCAATATCAATTCCCTCGCCAGCGCTTCGTCCGCGCCGATGCCGAAGGGCAGCGTCCAGAACGTGCCCGGCTCTTCGCCCCTGGCGGTGAACTGCCCCGCCAACCCGCCGTTCCAGTGTCCCTGGGCAGCCAGCATCCGGCACGCCAGCGTCATCTTCTGCGCAACATTCCACTGCGCCGTCGGCGCGGCTCGCTGATCAATCTCGCGATCGACACGTGCTCGCAACACGTCCTTTTCTTGGGAGCTGTAGGCTTGCATCGTTCAATTCCTGATAAATGCGTATGACATATGATGTCTGTTAGACAACAAGTTGTCCAACAATAACCCATCTTAGAATGGGGCAATATCAGGTTTATCCCTAGATCGGGCTTCCGATGGAATTGGAAAACCTCTCCGGGTCACGCGACGACGGCGCGGGAAGCGTCGGACCGCGCCGCGAACCGCGCATACGGTCGATGCGTTTCAACCGGGTAACATACAATTTAGATTGCCAAATTGAAGATTCCATTCATGCTTAAAGCCCCCCCCATCAACATGGGCCTTCACGATGTACGCCAGATCGGGTTCAGGATTCGCTCCACCCGCCGGCGGAAAAAACTGACACAGGCTTACGTCGCCGCCCGCGCCGGCATAGACAAGGCCCATCTGTCGCGCATCGAACGCGGAGAAAAGACCGCGTCGCTCGGCACGCTGCATATGCTGTCGGTCGCGTTGGACACCAGCCTCTCACTGCTGTTGGGTGAAAGCAATCCAAAGGACGAGGTCCGCGTCACCCGCGCGGAGAAGCGTCAACCGGCAACGGATTCCAAGACGTTGGCGCAAGACGGGCATTACAAAACCATGCTGGCCGGCGGGCTGGACAGCCCGCTGTCCATGATGATGGTGCAAGTCAGCAAGCAAGGACTCACAGAAACCGCGGTCCATGGCGGGGAAGAAGTCATTTTCGTGCTCGAAGGCAGCGTGCGGGTTCAGTTCGACAAGCACAGCGTCGTGCTGGAGCGATACGACAGCGTGAGCTTTCCAGGCTATTTGTCCCACAGCTTATGCGCGGAAGGCGCGAAAATCGCTCGCGTGCTGATCGCCATTGCCGGCGATTCGCTGTAGGACGCGGCTATGCCACTCGCGCTCCTGGCATTTATCATCATTGCTCTCTTGAGAACATAAGTAGCACTTTAAGGTTCTTATGGGAGCGCTAACCGTGACCTCTCCCTCTTTCTCTCGTACTGTATGCGAGCCGGAAGCTCGGCACGGCGTCTACTCTGCTCACAAGCACTCCGAACTTCACAAACCATGTAAGACAACACCCTGGAAGTGTGTGGCTTGACGACGACCAGGGCCCTGCATCTTCGGTATCTTCCTGGATTCGTCACCAGACCGATGGGGACAAACGCTGATGAAGCGACGCGAAGCCCTACAGGCAAAGGACGAGCAACGCTCTCCCCGTACGCTGTACGCCTGGGACTTCCTGATCGGCGTGCAAGACCTCACTCGCCAAGGCGCCCTGCGCTTTCGCCGACCAGGTACGGAAGCATTTTCTTGGCGACGAGAAGACGGCTCACTCTGGATCGGCAAGTTCCCAGCCAAGGAGACGATCGGGACGTCGGCGCTTGAGAGTACGTCGTTCACCAACTCGCGCAGGAAACGGGGATAGACGTACCGCCTGCGAAGCTTCTAAAGCTAAACAACGACTTCCATACTGAATCACCCCGGGTTTTGAGGAGGCTCCAACTTTTGAGAAAATGGAGCCATG
>CAZKBT010000010.1:0-58947 GCA_964551305.1 uncultured Burkholderiaceae bacterium | reverse complement strand
TGGCCCGCCCTACACGATTCGAACGTGTGACCTACGGCTTAGAAGGCCGTTGCTCTATCCAACTGAGCTAAGGGCGGTGTCATGCAACGCATCCGGACGCGCATTTTACCCCGTCGCGGCCGGATGCGGAAACAAGACATGTTTTTCATCATCGGCGCATAGAAACTGAAACACTCTTGTTGTCATATAAAACATACACATGGCGACCGGAGACGGAAGTCGGTGCTACAGTTGGGACCGTCTCTTCAATTTGCCGCTTTGTATGAAAACCTCGACATCGCTTTTATCCGCTGCGCGCGGCGCAGCCGCCCTGGCCGTGATCTGCCTGCTATCGATCCCCGCCATCGCGCGCGCCGGCATGACGTATTCCTTGCAACAAACTCATGCGGTTGCCGGCGAAACTATCAACATTACAGGCACCTTGATCAATGACTCGGACAGCGTGCTCGACTGGAATCCCCCGCGGAATCTTGTCCTCCAATGGCGCAATGATCAGGGCCAGGCAATACGCAGCCTGGCCTATCTGGAAAGCCAGACGGGACAAATCAATCTGCCGGTAAACAGCTTCGCCAAGTTTTCATGGCGTGCCGTGGTGCCTTCGGAGGTCCGCGGGCTGCAAGCCATCGGTATCGAAGGCGAGCCCGTCTTGCTGGCGCTGGACACCAGCCCGCTGGAGCGCAGCGCCGTTGCCGGAACGCCAGCGGTGGGCCCCGTCGTCGATGCGGGCGCCGCCATCGGCACCCGACAGCGCCAGGATCCGCCTCTTCCGGACAGCGTGGTGGTCGCGGCCGGCACGCAAGTCGACGAAGGACCGGCCGTCAACAGCATGTCGAACATGGACGGATCCAATTCGCCCTTCGATCGCTTTCGCAATGCCATTTCGCCTTACGAGCCTACGTACTTCATCCTGGGCAACAGGGACGGACTGGACGCGCGCTACCAAGTCAGTTTCAAGTATCGGCTTTTCACGCCCAAGGACTCTCTGAACCCGTCGTTCATGGATAATTTGTATCTGGGCTATACCCAAACAGCGCTTTGGGACCTGCACTCGGATTCCAAGCCATTCGTGGACACGTCCTACAAGCCCAGTATTTTCTGGCGCAAGGATGCGCTCTGGCAGGCCCCGGGCAAGCAGTTCTACATCGGGCTGGCCAGCGGCATCGAGCACGAATCCAACGGAAAATCCGGCAATGACTCCCGTTCGCTGAATCACTATTACCTGCAGCCAGAATTCAACTACCGGTTCGACGGCGGCAGCGTGCTGACTTTCGCGCCGCGCTTCAAGGGCTATTTCGCCAAATCCAGCAATCCCGACTATGACGATTACGCGGGCTACGTGGACTGGAAGCTGCGCTGGGCTCAAGACAATGGCCTGGTACTGACCGGCATGTACCGGCAGGGCCAGCATGGGCGCTATGCGGGCCAGATCGACGCGGCGTGGCCGCTGAACCGGACCTTCCTGAACATGAACGGCTTCCTGCACGTCCAGTATTTCCAGGGCTATGGCGAAACCCTGCTGGGCTACCGTCACAAGAGCAGTCCCCAGGTCAGGATAGGCTTGTCGCTGATCCCCTGATGGACGGGCTCGATGCCTGCGTTCTAGACCTGTTCGCAGGCATCGATCAAGAACTGCCGAAAGACGTCCACCAACGCATTGGACGGCGCGTCTTGCGGCCACAACAAACCCACGTCCATGGGTTCCACCGGGTCGGAAATGGGCACGGCAACGATTTTCTTGCCCTCGAGCGACCACGGCCGATAGACCAGGTCCGACAGGACTGTCACGCCGAAACCATGGGCGACCAGCCCTCTTACCGCCTCCAGGGAGCTGGTGCGCATGGCGATCTCGGGCTTGGGCCCCTTCCCCCAATGGCGCATCGCGGCCGTATCCGCGTCGTCGACCGTCAACAGAATATAGGGATAGCGCGCTATCTGCTTGAGGCTCGCGACGGTTTCGGATGCCAACGGATGATTCGCGCCGACCCAGACCCTGCGCCGCGAACGCACCAGCAGACGGTGGGGAATGCGATCGACGTTTTCGATATTGGACAGCAAGCCCACGCCCAGATCGATCGTTCCGGCCTTCAGCGCGCTTTCCAGTTCGGGCCTGTCCATGTCGACCAGATCGATCTCCACACCGGGATAGCTGCGCTTGAAACGGCTCAGCAGATCGGGAAGAAAGTAGCCGAGCACCGCATAGGTCGCGGCCAGCCTGAAGGTTCCCTGCGCCGTCTGCGGCAGCAGGCTGGCGTGGCGCATCGCGTCATTGACCGCGTCCATCACATGACGGGCATGATGCAGAAAAGCTTGACCTTCCGGCGTCAGCATGACGCCATGGGGCAAACGAATGAACAATCGTGTCTTGAGCTGTTTCTCCAGGTTCTGGACGGCGCCGGTGATCGCGGACTGCGATACGTGCTCCTGTACCGCCGCCGATGAAAACTGGCCTGTCGTCGCAGCGGCGATGAAATAGCGGAACTGCCTGAGCGTTACCTCGTTCTTCATCTGTTTTTTTTATGTCTGCTAGTTGAAAATCTGATTTTACGATATCGGACGAGTTCATTACACTAGAACAAAAAGACTATTGGATTGTGCCCACAAGGCTACAACTACTCAGGAGATAATCGAGATGAACGCCCCCACCCAACCGGCGGTTCTTTCCAAACGCACCGACGTCACCCTGGACGACAAGTACACGCTGAAAAAAGGCCGGGTCTACATGAGCGGCACGCAAGCGCTGGTTCGCCTGCCCATGCTGCAAAAAGCGCGCGACGCGCAGGCGGGCCTGAACACGGCCGGATTCATTTCGGGCTATCGCGGCTCGCCGTTGGGCGGGCTGGACCTGGCGCTCTGGAAAGCGCAAAAGCACCTGGCCGAAAACGACATCGTCTTCAAGCCCGGCCTAAACGAGGACCTGGCCGCCACGGCCGTATGGGGCTCGCAGCAGGTGACGCTTTACCCGGACGCCACGCGCGAAGGCGTATTCGGCATGTGGTACGGCAAAGGCCCCGGCGTGGACCGCAGCATGGACGCCCTCAAGCATGCCAACTCCGCGGGAACGGCAAAGCACGGCGGCGTGCTGGTGCTGGCCGGCGATGACCACGCGGCGAAATCCTCGACGCTCGCGCATCAATCAGAACATGCTTTCCAGGCGGCGGGGATACCCGTCCTTTATCCCGCCAACGTTCAGGAATACCTGGATTACGGCCTGCACGGCTGGGCCATGAGCCGCTATTCAGGCCTGTGGGTGGCGATGAAATGCGTGACGGACGTGGTCGAATCGACGGCGTCCGTGGACATCGATCCCGATCGCGCGCGCATCATCATCCCCGAGGACTTCGCGCTGCCGCCCGGCGGCCTGAACATCCGCTGGCCGGATCCACCCCTGGTCCAGGAAGCGCGCCTGCTCGACTACAAATGGTATGCCGCCCTGGCCTACGTGCGGGCCAACAAACTCAATCGCATCGTCATCGATTCGCCGCATGCGCGTTTCGGCATCATGACGGCCGGCAAGGCCTACCTGGACACCCGGCAAGCGCTGGCCGACCTCGGGCTGGACGAGGCGACCTGTGCCCAGATCGGCATACGCCTGATGAAGATCGGCTGTATCTGGCCCTTGAACGCCCAGGATTCTCGCGAATTCGCCACCGGCCTGGAAGAAATCCTGGTCGTGGAGGAAAAACGCCAGATACTGGAATACGCGCTCAAGGAAGAACTCTATAACTGGCGCGACGACGTGCGCCCGAAAGTATATGGGAAGTTCGACGAAATAGACCACGCGGGCGGCGAATGGTCCGTGCCGCGCAGCGACTGGCTATTGCCCGCGCACGCCGACCTTTCCCCCGCCGTCATCTCGCTGGCGATCGCCAGGCGCCTGGAGAAGATCACACTGCCCGACGACGTGCGCGCGCGCATGGCCGCGCGCGTGGCCATCATCCTTGCCAAGAACGCCGAGCTGCGGCAACACCCGGCGGAAGCCATCGAGCGCAAGCCGTGGTTCTGTTCAGGCTGCCCGCACAATACCTCCACCAAGGTGCCGGAAGGCTCGCGCGCCCTGGCCGGCATCGGATGCCATTACATGACGACGTGGATGGACCGCAACACCGAAACCTTCAGCCACATGGGCGGCGAAGGTGTGGCTTGGATAGGCCAGACCAGCTTCACGCGCGAAAATCACGTTTTCGCCAACCTCGGCGACGGCACTTATTTTCATTCCGGCCTATTGGCCATACGCGCGTCCATCGCGGCCAACGTCAACATCACCTACAAAATTCTCTATAACGATGCCGTCGCCATGACGGGCGGACAACCGGTGGACGGCGTTCTGAAAGTGACCGACGTCGTCGCCCAGGTTCATGCCGAAGGCGCGAAGAGAACGGTCATCGTCACCGACGAGCCCGAAAAATACAAAGGCGTGGAGTTGGTCGGCAATCCGCCGGTCCATCATCGCGACGAGCTGGATCGCATCCAGCGCGAACTGCGCGAAACCGAAGGGGTGACGATCCTGATCTATGATCAGACGTGCGCCACGGAGAAACGGCGCCGCCGCAAGCGCGGCGCCTATCCCGACCCCGCCAAGCGCGTCTTCATCAACGATGCGGTCTGCGAAGGCTGCGGCGATTGTTCGGTCAAATCCAACTGCCTTTCCGTGGAAACGCTGGACACGCCGTTCGGCAGCAAGCGCCGCATCAACCAGTCCAGCTGCAACAAGGACTTCTCCTGCGTCAACGGTTTCTGTCCCAGTTTCGTGACGGCCATGGGCGCCGAGGTCAGGCGCCCCCGCCCCCAATCCGGCTCGGAGTCCGGACCGGACCTGGAGGCGCTGCCCATGCCGGCCTTGCCCGCCATGCCGCACGAGACCTACGGCATACTGATTACCGGCGTCGGCGGCACCGGCGTGGTCACCATCGGCGCGCTGCTGGGCATGGCCGCGCACCTGGAAAATAAAGGCGTCACCGTCCTGGACATGGCCGGGCTGGCGCAAAAAGGCGGCGCCGTGCTCAGCCACGTGCAGATCGCCCGGCGGCCCGAGGACATCCATGCGACGCGGATCGCGACGGGCGAGGCCGAGCTGATAATCGGCTGCGATTCCATCGTCACCACGTCGCAGGACGTCATTTCCAAGGTCCAGCGCGGCGCGACCTATGCCGCCATCAATAGCGCCGGCACGCCCACGGCGGCATTGATAAGCGACCCGACGTGGACGTTTCCAAAAGCGAAAGCGGAAAGCACGCTGGTGGATGCCCTGGGAGACCGGTGCGAATTCCTGGACGCCAGCCGCTTGGCCGTCGCCCTGCTGGGCGACGCCATCTATTCCAACCCGCTGCTGCTGGGCTATGCATGGCAAAAAGGCTGGATACCGTTGCAATATGAAAGCCTGATCGAGGCCATCGATCTCAACGGCGTCGCCGTGGCCAATAACCAGCGGGCGTTCCAATGGGGCCGCGCCGCCGCGCATCTGGGTGCCGAGAAGCTGCTGCCGGCGGACGCGCGCGCGCCCGAATCCGGGACGGCCCAGGTCATCGCCATGCCGCAAACCCTGGACAGCCTGATTCGCCGCCATGCCGAATGGCTGGCCAGCTATCAGAACAAGGCTTATGCGCAGCGCTACCTGGACGCGATCGAATCAGTCCGCCGCAAGGAAAACGAGCTGGGCTCGAAGTCCCTGAACCTGACGCGCGCCATGGCACGCAATCTGGGCAAGCTGATGGCCTACAAGGACGAGTACGAAGTCGCGCGCCTGTATTGCGACCCTACCTTCCTGAACAAGCTGCGCGCCCAGTTCGAGGGCGAGCCGGGCAAGGACTACCAACTGCATTTCCATCTCGCGCCACCGCTGCTGTCCAAGAGGGACGACAAAGGCCACCTGATCAAGAAGCGCTACGGCCCCTGGATGTTGAAAGCGTTCGCGGTGCTGGCGCGCTTGAAGGGCCTGCGGGGAACGGCATTCGACATCTTCGGCAAGACGCAGGAACGACGAGCCGAACGTCAATGGGCCGCCGATTATCTGGTCCTGGCCGACGAGTTCTCGCGCTCGCTGAGCCACGATACGCTGGACATTGCGATCGCACTGGCGAACATACCCGACGACATTCGCGGCTTCGGGCATGTGAAGGAGAAAAACCAGGAGAAGGCCAAACGCCGCTATGCGGAGATGCTGGACCAGTACCACCAAGGCCGGCGCATGGATCGCGCGGCCTGAAGAGCGAGGCAAGACGCCGGTTCGGTGCGCACGAGCATCATGCCGGACCGGCGCTCACAAGCTGAGGTAGTCGCGCAGCAGGGCCTGGTCTTTGGCCAGGTCCCGCATGGGGCCTTCGTAGCGCACCGCGCCTTTCTCCAATACGTAGGCGCGATCCGCCACCAGGCGCGCGAAATGCAGGTTCTGCTCGGATAAAAGGATACTGGCGCCGCGCGACTTCAGGTCCTGGATCATCTTCACCATCTGCTCGACGATGACGGGCGCGACCCCTTCCGACGGCTCGTCCAGCAGCAGCAGAAATGGATTACCCATCAGCGTCCTGGCCACCGTCAGCATTTGCTGCTCGCCCCCGCTCATGGCGCCCGCGGGCCGGTCCCGCATCGATGCCAGAGGCGGAAACAAAACGTAGATGTCCTGTGCAGTCCAGTTCTGCCCAGCCGACCCGTCGGGCCACGTCCGCCGCGCCTGCTCTCCGGTCAGCAGGTTCTCATGCACGGTCAGGTCCGTGAAGATGCGCCTGTCCTCGGGCACGAAGCCCAACCCCAGACGGGCGATGCGATACGGCTCCAGCCCGGCCAAGTCATGCCCCATGAACGTGACCTCGCCGGCGCGCCGCTGCAGCAGGCCCATGATCGCCTTGAACGTCGTCGACTTGCCTGCGCCGTTGCGCCCCATCAAGGCGACGACCTCGCCGCGGCGCACCTCCAGATCAATGTCGTGAAGTATGTGCGCATCGCCATACCAGCCGTTCATGCCGCGTACCGCCAGCAACGGGGTTCCGGATGCCGTGTTCCCCGTCATGGAGCCCCCGTGCCGTCGGGCATGTCCTGGAACGTCGCGCCGGAGCCGAAATACACTTCCCGGGCCATGGGATGATTGCGCACGTAGCCGGGCTCGCCTTCGGCGATGAGGCGTCCTCGCGCCAGCACCGCGACCCTGTCCGCATACGTAAAGACGACGTCCATGCTGTGTTCGGTGAACAGCACCGCCATATTGCGTTGGGCAACCAGTTTTTTGACCAACGCCAGCAAGGCATGGCGTTCCGCCGGCGCCATTCCCGCCGTCGGTTCGTCCATCAGCAGCAGGCGCGGCGAGCTTGCCAGGCTCATCGCCAGCTCGACGCGCTTCACGTCGCCATACGCCAGCTCGCTGCACGGCCTGGCCGCCTGATCCCGCATCCCCACCTGTCCGAGCAGATCCAGCGCCTCGTCCGTGTACTGTCCGCAAGCCGGTTCCCAGAAACCGAATATGCGGCGTCGGCCGGCCAGCATGGCCGCCTGCACGTTTTCACGCACCGTCAGCGAAGAAAACGTGGCCGTGATCTGGAAAGTTCGCCCCACTCCGGATTGCGCAATGCGATACGGCGATTTGCCCAGCAGTTCCATGCCATGCAAGGCAACGCTGCCCGAATCGGCGGACAGTTGCCCGCCTATCATGTTGAAGGTGGTGGATTTTCCAGCGCCGTTGGGGCCGATCAGCGCCAGCAACTCGCCCGCCTCGAGGTCGAAGCTAAGGTCTTCGACCGCGACATTGCCACCGAATCGCTTGTTCAGATGACGCACGCTCAAGACGCTCATGAGTACGTGCTCCTGGAAACGCGTTGCTGGAAATAGCCCGCTATGCCTCGGGGAAAAAGCAGCACCAGCGCGAGTATGACCAGCCCGAACAGGCCACGCCAATAATCGGTCGCGCCGACGAAATAATCCTGCAGCCCCACGAAGCCGACCGCCCCGACGATCGGCCCCGTCAGGGTCTGCATGCCGCCCAGCAGCACCATGACCAGCGCATCGACGGACTTCGCCACCGTGATGACCTCGGGCGACGTGCTGCCTTTCGCGTATACGTAGATGGCCCCGGCGACGCCGGCCAGCACGCCCGCCAGCACGAACGCGAGCCATTGAATGCGCTTGACGGGCATGCCGACGGCTTCCGCGCGCAGCGCCGAATCGCGCACGGCGCGCAACGCCAGCCCGAACGGCGCGAAAACCATGCGCCGCACCATCAGCACGACGGCCACTGCGACGGCGAGAACAAAATAGTAGTAGCCGTCGCCCGCCAGCCAGGACGAGGGCCATACGCCGAACAAACCGTTCGACCCCCCCGTCACCGCATCCCACTGATAGACGACGGACCACACGATCTGGGCGAAGGCCAGTGTCAGCATGGCCAGGTAGACGCCCGAAAGCCGGATGCAGAACCAGCCGAACAGACAAGCCGCTGCTCCGGCGATCAACGGCGCCGCCAGCAACGTCGCTCCCATGCTCCATCCCGCCAGCTTGGCCAGCATGGCCACGGCGTAGGCGCCTATGCCGAAATAGGCCGCGTGGCCGAACGAGAGCATGCCGCCCAGGCCGAGCAGGATGTGCAGGCTGACCGCGAAAACGACCGCGATCAGCATGTCCTGGGCCAGGACCATCGCATAGGGAAAGTGTTCCGACAGCCACGGCAAGGCAAGCAGCGCCGCCAGCAGCAGCCCGGCCGACCAGCGCAACGCGGGGCTTGCGGCGTGAAAGGGCTGGTCGCGCAAGCCCATGTGGCGCTGCGCCGACATCGGCTTGCCAAGCAGGCCCCAGGGCCGAAAGACCAGCACCACCGCCATGAACAGGAACTCGACCACCAGGGTGAGCTTGGGAAAGGCCACAGTCATGCCGCCCCATTGGACGACGCCCAGGGCGATGCACAGCGCCTTGAGCTCCGCAACGATCAGCGCCGCCAGATAGGCGCCGGGAATCGAGCCCATGCCGCCGACCACCACCACCACGAAAACGTCGCCGATGATGCTCAGGTCCAGCATGAGGTTGGCGGGCTGGCGGGCCAGCTGCATGGCGCCTCCCAATCCCGCCAGGAAGGCGCCCAGCGCGAAAACGCTGCTGAACAGCCATGCCTGGTTGACGCCCAGCGCGCCCAGCATTTCCCGATCCTGTGTGGCGGCGCGTATCATCACGCCCCAGCGGGTGCGAGTCAACAACAGCCAAAGCGCCAGCAATACGATCGGGCCCAGCGCGACCAGCATCAAATCGTATTGCGGCACGTGCCGCCCAAGCACTTGCACGGAACCCGACAAGCCCGGCGCCAGAGGCCCCATCAGGTCATCCGGCCCCCAGAGCCAGAGCGCCGCGTCATTGAAGATGAGCACCAGCGCGAACGTGGCGAGCAGCTGGAAAATCTCGGGCGCCTTGTAGATGCGCCGCAGCAAGGCGATTTCCACTATCAGCCCCAGCAAGGCCACCAGCAAGGCCGCCAGCGGCAAGCTGAGCCAGAATCCCCACGGGCTGCCGCCCCACCATTGCACCAGGCTGTATGCGCCATAGATGCCCAGCATGTAGAGGGACCCATGCGCAAAATTGACGATGCGTGTGACGCCGAAGATCAACGACAGGCCGGCCGCCACCAGAAAGAGCGACGAGGCCTCGGCCAGGCCGTTGATGGCCTGGATGAACAGACTGCCCAGGTTCATGGGGACGAACAGCGCGGCAATGCAAGCTCCTGAAAGAACTCGGGATCAGTTCGCCGAGGCCGGCCGCCATTGGCGAACCTGGGCCTCGTCGGGCAGGACGCTTGCGCCGTCGATGTAGCGCACGTCCGTCATCACCCCCTTGCCGTCCTTGAGGGCCAGCTTGCCCACGTAGGCGCCCATGGTGGACTGATGATCCACGCCGCGATACACGATGGGCCCCCAAGGCGTCTGGACCGGCAATTCCTTGAACGCGGCGATCAGCGCTTCCGTGTCCGTGGAGCCGGCTTTCTCGATGCCGGCCGCCAGCGACACGATGGCGCTGTAGCCGATGATGGTGCCCAACCTTGGGTAGTCATTGAACTTTTGCTGATACGCCTTCAGGAACGCATCGTGCTCGGGCGTATCGATGGCATACCAGGGGTAGCCGGTGACGACCCAGCCTTCGGGCGTTTCGGTCCCCAGGGGATCCAGGTATTCGGGCTCGCCCGTCAACAGGCTGACCACCGACAGATCCTTGAAGAAATGGCGCTGCGTGCCGGCGCGCACGAAGCGCGCCAGATCGGTGGCGAACAGGACGTTGAACATGGCGTCGGGCTTGGCGTCGGCCAGCGCCTGCACGACGCTGCCCGCATCGATCTTGCCCAGCGGCGTGGCCTGTTCCGCCACGAACTCCACATCGGGCTGAGCTTCCTTGCGCAGGCGCTTGAACGTCGCCACGGCCGACTGGCCGTATTCGTAATTCGGGTAGACGATGGCCCAGCGCTTTTTGTTCATCTTGACCGCTTCGGGGATCAACATGGCGACCTGCATATACGTGGAGGTGCGCAAGCGGTAGGTGTAGCGATTGCCGTTTTCCCAGACGATTTTGTCGGTCAGGGGCTCGCTGGCGAGAAAGAAGGCCTTGCGATGCTGAGCGAAATCCGCCACCGCCAAGCCGATGTGCGACAGGAACGTGCCGGTGAGCACGTCGACCTTGTCACGCGTGACCAGTTCTTCGGCGACGCGCACCGCGTCCCCCGGATTGGAGTTGTCGTCCTTGACGATGAGTTCCAGCTTCTTGCCATTGACCCCGCCGGCGGCATTGATCTGCTCCACGGCCAAGTCCATGCCGTTCTTGTAGGGCCCCAGAAAAGCGGGTTGTGTCTTGTAGCTGTTCAGTTCGCCTATTTTTATGACATCCTGGGACCAGGCGGCAACAGGCAACAAGGCGATCGCGGCGACACCCGCAAAACGACGCAAGCAAGTGGGGAAAGACATGAGGGATTCCCGTCCGAAAACAATGCAAAAAGGAGCTAAAGATTGTACGTCAGATTCATTACACTACAATCGCGCCAACTGCATATGCTTATCCCACGCTCATACGCAATACGAACGAGGCCTCACCGTTTTACCCTGGCGGTAGTTTCACCATGTATACCCAGATACTGACCTTCATCCTCTCCTCCCTATTGCTGCTGACGCTCAGCCGCTGCCTGATCGCCGCCTGGCAGCGCGAGCGCGTGCGCCGAGCGGGCGGTTACTGGCCCATATTGCACCGCGGCCTGCGCATCGACGCCAACATGATAGGCGCCATCCTCGTCGTGCCGGCGCTGCTGGCCCCTTGGATCGGCCATTATCCCGTGGCCGTGGCCGTCACGGGCTGGTGGCTGCAGTTCGCCTGGTTCCTGCTGGTCCTTCTGGAAGTGTCCACGCCGCAATTCATCGACGAATACGACACGCGCCCCAACCGCCTTTACGTCGACTACCTGAAACATCCCCGCGAAGTCTTCACCATGCTTTGGAAAGGCTATAGACGCATCGTCATCGGCGGCGTCCTAGCCCTGCTCCTGTTCGCGTGGCTGGGCCATATGTTGTTCGGCCAAGCCCAACCCGACGCGCCGGTGCTCCCCTGGTGGCTGCGCCCCGTCCTGTCGGCGCTCGGCGTGGCGCTGGCCGTCCTGGCCATACGCGGCACGCTGGGCCACCGTCCCATCAACCCGTCCAGCGTCGCCTTTTGCGGCGACAGCATGGTCAATGCCCTGCCGCTGAACTCACTGTACAGCGTCGCCTATGCCGTCTACAGCATGAAGAACGAGCGCAGCGCGCAGGACGTATACGGGGACATGGACGAACGGGAAGTACAGGACGTCGTCATGCGCGCGGCGGGCCTATCCCCGGCTCCAGACCATGCAGGCATACCCACGCTGCACCGCCATCAGGCAAACCGGCGGGTGCCCAGGCCCCGCAACCTGGTGCTCATCGTGGAGGAAAGCCTGGGGGCGCAGTACGTCGGCAACCTGGGCGGAGCCGGATTGACGCCATGCTTGGACGAGCTTGCCGCGGCCGGATGGAATTTCACCCGCGCCTACGCCACAGGCACACGCTCCGTGCGCGGCCTGGAAGCCGTCAGCGCGGGCTTTCCGCCGTCCATTTCCGATGCCGCGCTGCGCCTGCCGGGCGCCCAAAGCCATTTCTTCACCTTGGCCCAACTGCTCAAGCAGCACGGCTACCGCTCGCGCTTCATCTATGGCGGCGAAGCCCACTTCGACAACATGAAAAGCTTTTTCCTGGGCAACGGCTTCGACGACCTGTACGAACAATCCTCCTTCAAGAATCCGGCCTTCGTCGGCACCTGGGGAGCCAGCGACGAAGACATGTTCCATTGCCTGCACGACCTGCTGAGCGCCCCCCCCGGACAACCCACGCTGACGCTGGCCTTTTCGGTCAGCAACCATTCGCCATGGGAGTACCCGGCCGGACGCATCCAGGCGCAAGGACACCCGGCCACCGTTGAAAACACCGTGCGCTACGCCGATTGGGCAATCGGCCAGTTCTTCGAGAAAGCCAAGCGCTCCGCCTATTGGGACGATACGGTCTTCCTGGTGGTCGCCGACCATGACGCCCGCGTCGGCGGCGCGAATCTCGTGCCGCTGCGGCATTTCCATATCCCGGCGCTCATCCTGGGCGCCGACGTGGCCGCGCGCCGCGACGAGCGCCTGATCAGCCAGATCGACCTGCCCGTCACGCTGTTGTCGCTGATCGGCGTCGACGGCGAGCATCCGATGATAGGCCGGGACCTGACCGGCGAAAGCGGCGAGCGCGCCATGATGCAATATGGCGAAAACTACGGCTACTTGAAGCACGACATGCTCATCGTTCTGGAGCCTCATCGCCCGGCCAGCCAATACCGCTACCGGGCTCCGACCGACTATGTCCCCGTGCCGCTGGACCCCGGGCTTGCCCGCGAAGCGCTCGCCCACGCCCTCTGGCCCGGCCTGGTCTATGAAAAAGGCGCGTACACGTTGCCGCACTTGCGCAGGGCGCCGGCCGGCTCCGATCCCAGGCATGCATAACGCATGAAGAGACGACCGCGGGCCGGCCGAACGCCCTTTTTATCCGTCCCTCCCGAATTCCTCTCTATAATGTTTTTTTTGTACTTAGGAATTCCCTGATGGAGTTGCTGCTTGACCCCGCCGTGTGGGTCGGCCTATTGACGCTGGTCATACTGGAAATCGTCCTAGGCATAGACAACCTGATTTTCATCGCCATCCTGTCCGAGAAACTCCCCCCGTCCCAACGGGATCGCGCGCGCATTATAGGCCTGTCGCTCGCCTTGGTCATGCGTCTGGCATTGCTGACCGGCATCTCCTGGCTATTCCAGTTGACGCAGCCCTTGCTCAACCTTGGTCCGTGGAGCTTTTCAGGGCGAGACCTCATTCTCATACTCGGGGGATTCTTCCTGGTGTTCAAAGGCACGCTCGAAATGCACGAGCGCGTCGACGGCAAAAAGCACACCATGACCGGCTCGCGCGTCTATGCGGGTTTCTGGGTGATCGTCACGCAGATCGTGGTGCTGGACGCCGTATTCTCGCTGGATGCCGTCATTACCGCCGTGGGCATGGTGGACCATCTCGAAGTCATGATGGCGGCGGTCATCATCGCGATCGGCGTCATGCTGGTCGCCTCCAAGCCGCTGACGCGCTTCGTCAACGCGCATCCCACGGTCGTCATTCTTTGCCTGGGCTTTCTGCTGATGATAGGCTTCGCCCTGATCGCGGAGGGGTTCGGCTTCAAGGTGCCCAAAGGCTACCTGTACGCGGCCATAGGTTTTTCCGTCGTTATCGAACTCTTGAACCAGCTCGCGCGGCGCAACCTGCTCAATCTCGATTCGCGCCGCCCCATGCGCGAACGCACGGCCGACGTGATTTTGCGCATGCTCGGCAAGCGCCCCGTTTCGTCCTTGGACGAGGCGGGCGAAGACGACGACGCCGAACCGGTCGACACCCCCTTCGGCGTAGAAGAGCGCAACATGGTCAGCGGCGTGCTGCGCCTGGCCGAACGGCACGTGCACTCGATCATGACGCCGCGCACGGACATCACCTGGATCGACCTCGAAGACAGCGCCGGGGACATGCTCGCGGAGATCAGCAAGACACCGCACAGCTTCTTCCCCGTATGCCGTGGGTCCCTGGACGACATCGTCGGCATCGGCCGGGCCAAGGACATCATCGCCGACCTGCTCGTGTATAAACAGATCAATGAGCGCAAGCTGCGGCCGCCCATCATCGTACACGACACCATCCGCACGCTGGACCTGATCGAAACCCTGAAATCGGCACGCGGACAGCTGGTCGTCGTCATCAATGAATTCGGCACCGTGGAGGGACTGGTTACGCCCATCGACGTTTTCGAAGCCATCGCGGGCGACTTTCCCGACGAGGACGAAACGCCCGACATCATCGTGGACGGCGAAGACCGCTGGGTGGTGGACGGAGCCGCCGACCTGCATCATTTCGAACAGACCGTGGAAATCGAGGGTCTGAGCGACGAATCCGATGAATACAGCACCGTGGCGGGCTATCTATTGAATCAATTCGGCCGCCTCCCGGAATCGGGCGATGAGTACACCTTGTCCCAGGCTCATGTGACGTTGAAGTTCAAGGTGCTCAAGCTCGAAGGCCGACGCATCGCCAAAGTGCTGGTCGAACGCAGCCACACCGGCCCGGAAGAAAACGAGAACGCGGGCCAGCAGTAGCGGCAATAAACTGCTATAATTTTCTGCTTGGTTTTTAGAAACGTCGGGGCGTAGCGCAGTCTGGTAGCGCATCTGGTTTGGGACCAGAGGGTCGTAGGTTCGAATCCTATCGCCCCGACCAAGCACAAGCCAAAAAGTAAAGGGTTTAAGCCTTGCGCCTAAACCCTTTTTCTTTGCCGTCAGCTTTTCTTGACGATCAATCCGTATATGAACAACACGATGATCGCGCCTATGATCGACCCGATCCAGCCCGCCCCTTCGCCCGGTTGATAAAATCCCAGTGCGCCGCCCAGGTAGCCGGCGACGACCGAGCCCACGATACCCAAAATCACCGTCAGTATGAAACCGAACTTCTGTTCGCCCGGCATGATGGCGCGGGCGATCAAGCCCACGATGAAACCCACCACTATCATTCCAATAATGCCCATCGTCGCAGTCCTTTATAAAAGTTGACAATGTCGCGTAGTCACGAGTTACATCGTATCGCTACGTGCAATTCCGATTCTATACAAGTTACAGTACGAACATACATTTGCGTGAAGGTCATCGCGAACCAATTCGTATCAAAACATTAACAGTCCTTGGCGACGCCCGGCGCGGCCGCGCCGGGTGAAGCGACGAAAAACCAACAATCAAGCGCAGACCAAACACTAGGTATCGAATCCATCCTGGAAAGCCGAGCGCAAATAGGCGACGAATACCTGCACCGCTTGCGGCACATGCGATGCGTAAGGGCGGATGGCATAGATCTTGTCGCCGAAGGCGCCTTCCGGCCGCCAATCGGGCAGAATCTCCACCAGACTGCCCTGGCGCAAGGCGCTTTGCACGCTGAAATCCGGCGCCAGCGCAATGCCCTCGCCCTCCAGGGCGACGTCGCGCAGCACCTCGCTGTTGTTGGCCGAAAAGGCGCTTCGTATGGGAACGGTCAAGCGCTCGGGCGACGCATCGCGGCCGCCCGCGAGCTCGAATGTCCAGGTGGCCGTCCCTTTGGGGCGTGGATAATGCAGGCAGCGATGGCGCGCCAGCGTTTCGGGATGGGACGGCGAGCCGTGCCGTTGCAGATAAGCCGGGCTGGCGACCAGTACCGATCGGGTGGAGCACAATGGCCAAGCCACGTGCGTGTCGGGGGGCGCGGCGACGTGGCGCAATGCCAGATCGAAGCCTTCGCCCGCCAAGGACACCAGGCGGTCCGACAAGTCCAGCTCGATGCGCACGTCCGGATACGCGCGGATGAAGCCGGGCAGGCGCGGCACCAGCTGTTGCCGGGCGAACGCGACCGGGACCGTGACGCGCAATGCGCCGCGCGGGGTGTCGGCCAGCTCCTGGATTCCGGAAAAGCTCTGGGCGATCTGGTCGAACGCATGGCGCGTGTTCTCGACCAACTGCCGTCCCGCTTCCGTCAGTTGGACGCTGCGCGTCGTGCGGCGCACCAGCGCGACGCCCGCCGCCTTTTCCAGCTCGGCGATGCGCAAGCTGATCGCGGCCTTGCTGACGTTCAGCCGCGCCGCGGCCGACGTAAAGCTGCCTTGCTGATCCAGAATGGTGAGCCAGTAAAGATGCGTCCACAGGCTGCTTACTTTTTGTATATTCATACCGACTATTGTTTAATATATTAAACAATCAATCAAGTGTTTTGATCTAGGCAGCGGGGCCCGCTCTTTCTACACTGGTCTCATCATGGCGATTCGTCATGCCTTTCCCACACCTTCGAGCGAGACACTATGAAAGCTTTCAACGACAGCGCCGACGTCGGCCACTACATCAACGGGCGCCGCGAAGCCGGCTCGGGCGACCGCACCCAACCCATCTACAATCCGGCCACCGGCACCGAGGCCCGGACGTTGCGCCTGGGCTCCGTGCAGGACGTCAACGCGGCCGTCGAGGCCGCGCGCGCCGCCTTCCCTGCCTGGTCGAACACCCCGCCCATCCGGCGCGCGCGCGTCCTGTTCAATTTCCTGGCGCTGATGAACGAACATAAGGACGAGTTGGCCGCCATCATCACAGCCGAGCACGGCAAGGTGTTCAGCGACGCCCAGGGCGAGGTTTCCCGCGGCATCGACGTGATCGAATTCGCCTGCGGCATACCGCAGTTGTTGAAAGGCGATTACACCGACCAGGTTTCCACGGGGCTGGACAACTGGACCCTGCGCCAGCCTTTGGGCGTCGTCGCGGGCATCACGCCGTTCAACTTTCCCTGCATGGTGCCGTGCTGGATGTTCCCGGTCGCCATCGCGGCGGGTAACTGCTTCGTGCTCAAGCCGAGCGAGCGCGACCCGTCGTCGTCGCTGTTCATGGCCGACCTGCTCAAGCAGGCCGGACTGCCCGACGGCGTCTTCAACGTCGTGCAAGGCGACAAGCAGGCCGTGGATGCGCTGATCGAGCATCCCGACGTGGCGGCGCTGAGCTTCGTCGGCTCCACGCCCATCGCCCAATACATTTACGAGCGGGGCGCTCATTTCGGCAAGCGCGTGCAAGCCCTCGGCGGCGCCAAGAACCACCTGGTCGTGATGCCCGACGCCGACATCGATCAGGCGGTCGACGCGCTGATCGGCGCGGGCTACGGTTCGGCCGGCGAGCGCTGCATGGCGATTTCGGTGGCGGTGCTGGTGGGCGACGTGGCCGACAAGATCGTGCCCAAGCTCGCCGAACGCGCCAAGGCCCTGAAAATCGGCAACGGCATGGACGATAGCGTCGAAATGGGTCCGATCGTGGCCAAGGCGGCGCTGGAGCGCATCGAGAACTATATCGGCATCGGCGTCGAGGAAGGCGCGACGCTGGTGGTCGACGGGCGCGGCCATAAAGTGGCCGGCCTCGAAAACGGTTTCTTTACCGGCGGCACCCTGTTCGACAACGTCAAGCCGGAAATGCGCATCTACAAGGAAGAAATCTTCGGCCCCGTCCTGGCATGCATGCGCGTGCCCGACTTCGGCACGGCATTGCAACTCATCAACGATCATGCATTCGGCAACGGCGTCTCGTGCTATACCAGCGACGGCAACGTCGCGCGCGAATTCGGCCGTCGCGTCCAGGCCGGCATGGTCGGCATCAACGTGCCGATTCCCGTCCCGATGGCATGGCACGGCTTCGGCGGATGGAAGAAGAGCTTGTTCGGCGACATGCACGCCTATGGCGAAGAAGGCGTGCGTTTCTATACCAAGCAGAAATCCATCATGCAGCGCTGGCCGCAAAGCATCGAAAAAGGCGCGGAATTCGTCATGCCGACCGCCAAGTAGAAGGACTGGATAGAAGCAAAAAAGGACCGCCGGCTACATCATGCCGGCGGTCCTTTTTATCTTCCTTGCTTACGGTTCCCGCGTCGTTTCCCCTTGGTTATTTCCTGCGGCGCATGGCTTGCCATCCATCTATCAGGTATTCGAAGTTGTTTCTGATGCGCGACACCAGTTCCCCATCATCGATCCGGCCGGCCAGCCAGTCCAGCGCGGGCTCGTTGAAAATCGAGCGACCCACGGTGAAGCCCCGGCAATAGCGGCTGGCGGGCACATGCTCGAATCCTTGCACCAGCTCGGGCAGCGGCGCCCCCAGCCCCAGCAAGACCACGCCCTTGCAGTGCGGGTCGTACTCGTCGATCAGCGCGTCCAGCCTGCGCCAGCCGTCCGGCGACAAGGCGCCGATCTTCCACCATTCGGGCATCACGCCCAGTTTGTACAATCGTTCGATGCCCCGGATGACCTTGTCGTCGTGCTCGGCGGCGCTTACGCCCGGCGGGATGATCTCCAGCAACAGATCGTGGCCGCTGACCTGCACGGACTCGTACAGGCCAGCCATGCGCTCTTCCTGGTCCGCCCGTATATGCTCCGGATGGTCGACGTCGTATTGCACCAGGCATTTGACGATGTGCTCCAAGGGCCACGTATGCAGTTGCGCGGCGACGGAGGCGCCGTATTCGAAGCGCACCGGCAAGGAGCCGGGCAACTCGACGGGGCGTCCTATCCACCAGCCCCGGCCCGTCGCCGCGTTCAGGGCATCCTGGCCGAACCGCTGGTCCGCCAGTATCCCGACGTTGATCTGCCGTCCCTCGTCGGCCTTCTTCTGCTGCGTTTCCCGCACCGCCCGCACGAACAGCGCCTTGAGCGCGGGTATGCGTTCGGGATCCGCGCCGGCCTGGCGCGCGAGCTCCAGTATCTGGCTGCGATGATCGAAAGCGAAGACGTGCAGGTCCCGCCTGTGGGACCGATCCGTGGTGACGCGATGCAAGCGCTGCAAGCGCTCGTCCTGGTCGCGCCGCCGGCGGCGCCCAGCTCGAAGAAGTACGCCAGCTCGGCCGGCGTGGGCATGGCGGGCGCGCAGCCGTGGCGCGACACCACCAGCGCCCCGCATGCGTTGGCCAGGCGGCAGGACTGTTCCCAGGACTCCCCGTGCAGCCAGCCTTTCAGCAGGCCCGACATGAAGGCGTCGCCCGCCCCCAGCACATTGAAGACCGTGACGCGAAAACTAGGATAGGCGGGAGGCAGTTCGTTTGGAATGTCGGATTCGAACACATTGCAGCCATGCTCGCCGCGCTTGAGCACCAAGGTGGCCTGGGTAACCCCCCGGATGGCGCGCAGGGACTCCAGGACGGAATCGCCGCCGCCCGCGATACGGATTTCCTCTTCCGTGCCGACGATCAGGTCGAACAAGGGAAGAATGCTCATCAGGTGCGCCGATACGCGGTCGCTGGCGATGAAACGGGTCTCGCCGTCGGCTTGTCCGGTCAGGCCCCACAGCACCGGGCGATAATCGATATCCAGTACGGTCCTGACGTCGTGGCGCCGGGCGAGCTCCAGCGCCGCCTTGCTGGTCTCCAGCACGTGCGGCGTAGACAGGTGCGTGCCCGTGATCAGCAGCGCGCGCGCCGAGGCAATATGAGCTTCGTCCAGGTCTTCCCGGGAAACGGCCATGTCGGCGCAGTTTTCCCTGTAGAACACCAGCGGAAAGGTATCGCGGTCCTTGATGCCGAGCACCGCCAGGGCGGTCAGCCGATCGGGATCGGCCACGATGCGGCTGGTGTCGCACCCTTCCGCCTGGAGCGCGGCCGTCAGGAAACGGCCCATGTGATCGTCGCCCACCCGGGTCACCATGGACGATTTCAAGCCCAGCCTGGCCGTGCCGAAGGCGATGTTGCCCGAAGATCCGCCAAGGTACTTGGCGAAGCTGTGCGTGTCTTCGAGCCTGGCGCCCACCTGCTGCGCGTAGAGATCCACCGCTACGCGGCCGAGGCATATTAAATCCAGGGGACGATTCTCTGCTGGGGGTACAGGCGCGTTCATGGCACTCACATCAAGAAAAAGAAAAATAGCGACGATGAAGGAAAGAACAACTCAGGGCTCCACTGTATCGCTTTCCCGTCCATTTTACAATTTATTTTCTATTTTAATTAGAAATAGAATTTGTGTTGGATATGTGTATACTGCCGAAAATCGTTCCTGAAAGAGGATAAACGTGACAGCCGATGCAGACCGGTTTTTCGATACTTTGGCCGAACACTACAACGGTCTGCCCAAGCAGCTCCAGCGTATTGCCAAGCACATCGAACAACATCGTCATGAAATCGCGTTCGCGCGCGTTCAGGATATCGCGCGCGCCTGCGAGGTCCAGGCGTCGGCCGTCGTCAGGTTCGCCCAGCGTTTCGGATTCTCGGGCTATTCCGGCCTGCAATCCATGTTTCGCGACTCGTTGCGCAACGAAACGGCGCCGGGCGAAAGCTATCAGCATCGCATACGCCAGGAAATAGAGCGCGGCGCGACGGAGTCCGGCACGGAATTGGCCCGGCGGTTCATTCAGGCCAGCCAGCGAAGCCTGGACGATCTGCTGGACGTCTTTGATCCCGAGGCCTTCGACGCCGCGGTCAAGCAGTTGGCGAACACGCAAGACATCTATGTGGTGGGCATGGGGCGTTCGCTGTCGGTCGCCTCGTACCTCGCCTATGCCCTGCAGAACCTGGACAAGCGCGCGCACTTCGTATCCGGCCTGGGCGGGGATCCACGCCAATCCATGCGGGCGATTCGCGCCCGGGATACGCTGGTGGCCGTCAGCTTTCCGCCCTATTCCCCGGAAACCCAGCTCTGCCTGCAGCACGCCCGTGAACGCGACGCCACGATTCTGCTGATTTCCGATAGCCGCATGGCGCCCATCGCTCACTACGCCGACATTCTGCTCCAGGCCCGGGAGCAAACCGCCTTCGCGTTCAGAACGCTGACGTCGACGATCTGCCTGGCCCAGGCGTTGTTCGTATCGCTCGCGCATTACCAGGAGCGGTCGACTCGAGAAGCGGACGAACAGGCATAGCCCGGAAACGCTTGCCTCGCAGAGGTTTGGGCAAGCCATCCGATATAATGGCCGGGCCCACCGGCACATTGACCCATCGAGACGGAATTGCCCATGTCACCGACCACACAAGACGACCTCGGAAAACTCATCCTGCGGCTGGCCGTAGGCATACTGCTGATCTTTCACGGCATCGCCAAAATGACCAACGGCATCGCCGGGATCGAAAGCCTGGTCGTGTCCAAGGGACTGCCCGGTTTCATCGCCTGGGGCGCCTATGTCGGGGAAGTCATCGCCCCGCTCTTGCTGATCATCGGCATCTATACGCGCCTGGGCGCCCTGCTGATCGTCATCAACATGCTGGCGGCCATCCTGCTGGCGCACATGGGCCATCTTTATCAGTTCACCAACACAGGCGGCTGGCGCCTCGAGCTCCAGGGCTTGTTCCTGTTCGGCGCACTTGCGGTCGCATTCTTCGGCGCCGGCCGCTTCAGCCTGGCCGGCCGCGGCGGCAGGTGGAACTAGGCAGAGCCGGCCATGCCGGCCGGCTCACGCGGCAAGGCACCGTCAGCCGAAGCGGCCGGTGATGTAGTCCTCGGTTTCCTTGCGGGCGGGCTTGACGAAAATCTGGTCCGTATCGCCGTATTCCATCAGCTCGCCCAGATACATGTACGCCGTATAGTCGGAACAGCGCGCCGCCTGCTGCATATTGTGCGTCACGATGACGACGGTATAGTCGCTTTTCAATTCGGCGATCAGTTCCTCGATCTTTGCCGTCGAGATGGGATCCAGGGCCGAGCAAGGTTCGTCCAGCAACAATATCTCGGGCTTGATCGCCACGCCGCGCGCGATGCAGAGCCGCTGCTGCTGGCCCCCCGACAGGCTGTTGCCGCTCTGGTTGAGCTTGTCTTTGACCTCGTTCCACAGCGCCGCCTTGCTTAGTGCCCATTCGACGCGCTCGTCCATTTCCCCTTTGCTCAGCCGCTCGAACAAGCGCACGCCAAAGGCGATGTTGTCGTAGATGCTCATGGGAAACGGCGTGGGCTTTTGGAATACCATGCCGACCTTGGCCCGGATCAATGAAATATCGACCTTGGCCTCCAGCAGGTTCTCGCCGTCCAGATTGATCTCGCCCTCGGCCCGCTGGCCGGGATAAAGTTCGAACATGCGGTTGAACGTGCGCAGCAACGTCGATTTTCCGCATCCGGACGGACCGATGAACGCAGTGACCTTGTTTTCCTTGATGTTCATGCTGACGTTCTTGATGGCATGGAACTTTCCGTAATAGAAATTCAAGTTCTTGACTTCAAGCTTCGTGCGTTCGGCAGGTTGGGTGTTTGGCATTTCAAGTTTCCTGCGGGCCGGACAACGCGTCGGGCCCATTGCTCGTTATTTACGGAATAGGCTGCGGGCGATGATGTTGATGCCCAGCACCAGCAAAGTAATCATGACCGCGCCCGCCCAGGCCAGGCGGTTCCAGTCCTCGAAGGGGCTGGCCGCGTATTGGTAGATGACCACGGGCAGATTGGCCAAAGGCGCGTTCATGTTGGTCGACATGAACTGGTTGTTCAGCGCGGTGAACAGCAAGGGAGCGGTTTCGCCGGAGATCCGGGCCACGGCCAGCAGGATGCCGGTAATGATGCCGGACCTGGCCGCCCGATAGCATATGAAGATCACGATGCGCCACTGAGGGCAGCCAAGGGCGGCGGCCGCTTCACGCAGGGTGTTGGGCACCAGCAGCAGCATGTTGTCGGTGGCCCGCACGACCACCGGTATGACCAGGATCGCCAGGGCGAAGGCGCCGGCCCAGCCCGAATAATGCTCGACCTGCGCCACGTAGACCGCATAGATGAACAGGCCGATGACGATCGACGGGGCGGACAGCAGCACGTCGTTCAGGAAGCGGGTGGCGGGAGCCAGCCAGCCGCGCCGTCCGTATTCGGACAAATACGTGCCCGCCAGGATGCCGATCGGCGTGCCGATCAACGTTCCGACCACGGCCATCATGACGCTGCCCGTAATGGCATTGAGCAAGCCGCCGTCGCCGCCGGGCGGGGGCGTGCTTTGCGTCAACAAGGTCAGGGACAAGGCCGAGCCCCCTTTGACCAGCAAGGTGAAGATGATCCAGACCAGCCAGAATAGGCCGAACACGACGGTTGCGCCGGACAAGCCCAGCAGCAAGCGGTTGCGGCGCTGGCGCCGCCTGTAGACGGGATTGGAGGCATTGACGATGGAGTCGCTGGTAAACATGGTTTATCGCCTGATTTCAGTGCTTGAGGCCTTCGCTTTTCGACAAGCGCAGCAATAACAGCTTGGAACACGCCAAGACGACGGTCGTTATCAAGAACAGGATCAAGCCCAGCTCCAGCAACGCGGATTTCTGCATGCCTCCCGCCTCGTTGAACTCATTGGCCAATGCCGATGCAATGGAATTGGAAGGCGAGAAAACCGAGGAGGGCAAATTGAAGGAGTTGCCTATGACGAAAGTCACCGCCATCGTCTCGCCCAGCGCCCTGCCCAGTCCCAGCATGATGCCGCCGATGACGCCGTTCTTCGTGAACGGAAGGACGACTTTCCAGACCACTTCCCAGGTCGTGCTGCCCAATCCGTACGCCGACTCTTTAAGCAAGGGCGGGACGAGTTCGAAAACGTCGCGCATCACCGCGGCAATGAAGGGAATCACCATGATGGACAGGATCAGCCCCGCCGTGAACACCCCGATCCCGAAGGGCGGGCCGGCGAAGAGGTCGCCCAGCACCGGCACGCCTTCGAACAGGCCGATCAACCCGGGCTGCACGTACTGCTGGAACAGGGGCACGAACACGAACAGGCCCCACATGCCGTAGATGATGGATGGAATCGCCGCCAGCATCTCGATGGCCGTGCCCAGCGGCCGCCGCAGCCAGGTCGGCGCAAGCTCGGTCAGGAACATCGCGATCCCGAACGATACCGGCACGGCGATCACCAAGGCGATGATGGAGGTCAACAAAGTGCCCACGATGGGCACCAGGGCTCCGTAGATATTCTGGACGGGATCCCAGTTGTTGGTCCACAAGAAAGCTATGCCGTTCTCGGCGATGGATTCCCGGCTGCCGTATATAAGGGACACCATGATGGCGCCCAGAAGGATGAAGACAAAAAACGCGAACGTGCGCGTCACGTTCTTGAACAATGCATCCATGAACGCATTCCGGCTATTTTTCATGTCGGTGTTTCTGCATAGAGCTGGTGGCGGCTGGGCGACGGCATCCTAAAAACATCCATTTTTCGAACCTCGCCCGCAAATTTATCGCTATTTTTACACAACAAGGGACGGCGAGCCCTTTTCAACCGCCGTCCCTGCCCGACCCGAAAAGGCGAATGCCTTTCAGATCAAGGAACTACTTCCAGATAGCGCTGCCGTCCTCGGCCTTGATCTGCGTTTTCCAGGCCTCGGCGATCTGCGCCGTCACCGCCTCCGGCATCGGCACGTAGTCCAGCTCCGCCGCCTGCTTGGCGCCGTTCTTGAACGCCCAGTCGAAAAAGGCCAGGACCGCCTTGGCATTCTCCGGCTTGCCCTGGGTTTTATGCACGAGGATGAAGCTGGCGGAGGTAACGGGCCAGGACTGCGCGCCCGCCTCGTTGGTCAGGACCACGCCCATGCCAGGCGTACCCTTCCAGTCGGCATTGGCGGCCGCGGCGGCGAAGCTCTCCTGCGAAGGCTGCACGAATTGGCCGTCCTTGTTCTGAACCTGGGTCCAGGACAGATTGTTCTGCTTGGCATAGGCGTATTCGACGTAGCCGATCGAATTCTTCAGCTGGCGCACGTAGGCGGCGACGCCTTCGTTGCCCTTGCCGCCCTGGCCTGTGGGCCATTTCACGGCCTTGCCTTCGCCAACCTTTTCCTTCCAGTCGGAGGAGACTTTCGACAGGTAGTTCGTCCAGCCGAAGGTCGTGCCCGAGCCGTCCGAGCGATGCACGACGATGATGGACGACGAGGGCAGGCTCAAGCCGGGGTTGAGCGCCGTGATGGCGGGGTCATCCCATTTCGTGACCTTGCCCAGGAAAATGTCCGCCAGCACCTGGCCTGACAATTTCAGCTCGCCCGGCTTGATGCCTTCGACGTTCACCACGGGTACCGTGCCGCCGATGATGGCGGGGAATTGCAGAAGATTGTGTTTTTCCAGGTCTTCAGCCTTCATGGGGTCGTCGGATGCGCCGAAATCCACCGTCTTGGCGATGATCTGCTGCTGGCCGCCGCCCGAGCCGATCGATTGGTAATTGATGCGATGCTTGGTTTCCTGCTGGTATTGGGCCGCCCATTTCGCGTAAATGGGGTAAGGGAACGAAGCGCCTGCTCCGGTAATGTCGGCGGCTTGCGCGGTCAGGGCGACGGCCCCGAATGCGAACCCCATCGAAACTTGTAGCAATAGACGTTTGAACATAGCGGAATCCTGTAGATTGAAGCGGGTTGACGCAGATTCATTCTGCATGGCCGTCATATTAAGCACAAAATATGACATGTTCGTGACAGAACACATGACATGTTTGTGACGCGCATTCTTCCGCTCAGTCCAGCGCATCCGCCAGTTTCCGATGCAGATTGAACGGCGCGCCGCGGCTCTTGACCTTGGCATAGCTGCCGTCGGGCAAGGCCCGCCAGGCCAGCTGATTGTCGCGCAAGGCATAGCTGAAGGCCTCACGGATCACACGGCGTTTCAGGCGCTTGTCGAGGATGGGGAAGCTGACTTCCACCCGCCGGAAGAAATTGCGCTCCATCCAGTCGGCCGAAGACAGATACACGTCTTCGTTCCCGCCGTTGTAAAAATAGAAGACGCGGGAATGCTCCAGGAAGCGCCCGACTATCGAACGCACGTGGATGTTGTCGGAAAGCCCCGGCACGCCCGCGCGCAGGGCGCAGGCCCCGCGAACGATCAGATCCACCTTGACGCCCGCCTGGCTGGCCTTGTAGAGCTCGCCGATGATGATGGGCTCGAGCAGGGAGTTCATCTTGGCATTGATGCGCGCGCGCTTGCCGGCCTTGGCGTTGGCGGTTTCGCGCTTGATGTGCGCGATCATCGTGTCGTGCAGGGTGAACGGAGACTGCAGCAACAGCTTCAACGGGCGCCGCGCGCCCAGGCCGGTCAGCAGGGAGAACACCTTGTCCATGTCTTCGCACAAGGTCTGGTTGGCGGTCAGCATGCCGAAATCGGTATACAGCCTCGCCGTGCGGGGATGGTAATTGCCCGTGCCCAGGTGGCCGTAACGCCGTATGCGGCCATGCTCGCGGCGCAGCACCAGCGCCATCTTGGCATGGGTTTTATGGCCGACGACACCGTAGCTGACGTGCGCGCCGACCTCTTCGAGCTTGGCCGCCCAGTTGATGTTGGTCTGCTCGTCGAAGCGCGCCATCAGCTCGACCACGACCGTGACCTCTTTTCCCACTTTGGCGGCAGCCAGCAATAGCCGCATCAACTCGGAGTCTTCACCGGTGCGATAGATGGTCTGCTTGATGGCGACGACCGACGGGTCCTTGGCCGCCGCGGTCAAGAAACTGAGCACGGGGTCGAAGGCCTGATAGGGGTGGTGCAGCAAAATATCTTTTTCAGCGATGGCGGCAAATAGCTCGTCCGGGCTGATTCCCGGTTGGTCGAAAGGCTCCGGCAGGCTGGGACGGTGCTCGGGAAACAACAGATCGGGACGATCGACCACGTTGCACAGATGCATCAGCCGCGACAGATTCACCGGGCCGCCGACGCGATACGTATCCTGCGGCAGCAAAAGGAATTCGCGCTGCAGGAAGTTTTCCAGCTCCGGCGGCATGTACTGGTCGATTTCCAGCCGCACCGCCGCGCCGAAATTGCGTTGCGACAATTCGCCCTGCAAGGCTTGGCGCAGATTGGTGATTTCTTCCTCGTCCACGAACAAATCGCTGTTGCGCGTCACCCTCCACTGATAGCATCCCTTGACCTCCAGGCCCGGGAAAAGCTCGCCGACGAACGCGCTGATCATCGCGGTCAACAGAATATAGCCATGGGGGATGCCGGCGAGCTCGGACGGCGCCTTGATCAAGCGCGGCAAGGCGCGAGGGGCCTGCACAATCGCGATCGAGGCGCTGCGCCCGAACGCGTCCTGGCCGGACAAGGGCACGATGAAATTCAAGCTCTTGTTCAGGACGCGCGGGAACGGATGGGCGGGATCCAGCCCGATAGGCGTGAGCATGGGCATGACGTCGCGCAGGAACTCTTCATGCGCCCATTCGCGCAGCCCCTCGGACCACCGGGCGGGTTCGAGCAGGCCTATTCCCTCCATCCTGAGCTGAGGCAGCACCTGCGCCGTCAACAAAGCGTTCTGGCGTTCGATCAGCTCATGGGCGGCAAGCTGCACCCGCTCGAACGCCTCGCCGGGCGTAAAGCCGTCGCCGCCGACCAAGCCGGGCGTCTGCAGCTGCTGCTCCTTCAGACTGGCGATACGGATTTCGAAGAATTCGTCCATGTTGGAGCTGACGATGCACAAATATCGCAAGCGCTCCAGCAAGGGCGTGGACGGATTCTGCGCCATGGCCAAGACTCGTTCATTGAATTTGAGCAGCGAGAGCTCGCGGTTCAAATAAAGAGCATCCGCGGATGAAGCAAGCATAAATAGTCCCAGAAAAAGACCCAAAACCGGAAAACACCAGAACTTTTACTGCAATATTCTTACAGTGTAATGACAATTCGCCGCCTCTCGCGACTTTCTGGTTTTTCCGTACAAATAGCGATTTTTTCTGGAAAATATGCCGCGAATAGCGAAAAAGCAGGTTCCAGCTACTTATAATTCCGGGGTATTCACCCAAAGTAGCCAAGCATGGAACATTTACTAGCCGCCGTGGACCTGGGCTCGAACAGCTTTCGCCTGTCCATAGGGCGCGTCGAACAGCAAGACGGCATCGCCCAGATCTACGCCATCGATCGCCTCAAAGAATCCGTGCGCCTGGCGGCGGGGCTGGATGACGACAAATACCTCGACGAAGAGGCCGTAGAACGCGCCGTCGCCGTCCTGAAGCGTTTCGGAGAACGCCTGGAAGGCTTCCATCCCAACCGCGTGCGCGCCGTCGCCACCAACACTTTTCGCATCGCCAGGAATACGGCGGAGATACTGCCGCGCGTCGAAGCGGCGCTCGGCTTTCCCATCGAAGTCATCGCCGGCCAGGAAGAAGCGCGCCTGATCTTCTCGGGCATCTCGCATGAGCTGCCGCCCTCGCCCAATCGCCGACTGATGATCGATATCGGCGGCGGCTCCACCGAAGTCATCATCGGCAAAGACTTCACGCCCCTGCACATGGCGTCCCTGCCCATGGGCTGCGTCAGTTACACCCGCCGCTACTTTCCCGACGGATGCATCACCGCCGAGCGCATGGAACAGGCGATACTGGCCGCCCGGCGCGAGCTCGAGGTCATCTCGGCGCCCTACCGCAAGACCGGCTGGCAGGAGGCCTACGGGTCATCGGGCACGGCCAAAGGCCTGCTGGCCGTGCTGGCCGAAACCGGCATGTCGGTCAAGGGCATTACCCTGCCGGGACTGGAAAAGCTTGCCGCGCGCCTGATCAAGGACGGCCGGGTCCTTCTTCAAGATCTGCCCGGCTTGAAGCCGGACCGCGCATTGGTGCTGGCGGGCGGACTGGCCATCATGGCCGCGGCGTTCCAGGAGTTGAAGATCAAGGTCATGGCGCCGGGAGAAGGCGCGCTGCGCGTGGGCGTGCTGTACGACCTCCTGGGACGCGACTCCCAGCACGACAAGCGCGACGAGACCGTTCGGCAGTTCAAGAAACGCTATCACGTGGATACGCGCCAGGCGGAGCGCGTAAAACAGATGGCCATGTATTGCTTCGACCAGCTGAAGTTGCCGGACCCTGGCGAAGAAGAAGACATGCGCCGCATGCTGGGCTGGGCCGGCGACCTGCATGAAATCGGCATCAGCATCACGCATGACGATTATCACAAGCACAGCGCCTATATCCTGGAACATGCGGACATGCCCGGCTTCTCCAACGACGACCAGCGCATGCTGGCTTTCCTGGCGCTGGGCCACCAAGGCAAGCTGAGCAAGCTTAAAAGCCACCTTCCCGGCAAGAACCAATGGATCACCCTGCTGTGCCTGCGGCTGGCCGTCCTGTTCTCGCGGCGCCGCACCAATGCGGACCCTCCTCCGCTGGGGCTGGCGTCCAAAGGCAAGCGCATTGCATTGCACTTGTCGGAAAATTGGCTGGAGAGCCACCCGCTGTCCGCTTATTCCCTGGAGAATGAACAGCACGAGTGGCACAAGACAGGCTACGAGTTCACCCTGACCAAGACGCCGGGTTGAAAGCCGTTCAGCTCAAGCCGAAATGGCGTTTGTAGCGGATATCCATCATTTCGATGTCGAGCAGCACGGGAAAATCGGCGGTGTTGAAGTCGGGGTCCCAGGCCGGGTCGCCGCAAATTTGCGCACCCAGCTTCAAATATCCTTTGATCAGGGCAGGCATGCGAGCCGGTAAATTGCTGTCCAGGCGCTCCGCGGGATAGCGGTGGCGGGGAACGAGGCATGGAAGTTCCGGCGATGCCGCCCTCAGGCGATTGGCGACGCGCCAAACTTCGGCGGCGGTGATGCCGTCGTCGCGCAAACTCACGCTGGCGCATCCGAGCACGTGGCGATATCCCGCGCTTTGCACGAATTTGGCGATGCCCGACCAGAGCAGCATGATGACCGAGCCGCTGCGGTAATCGGGGTGTATGCACGAACGTCCCACCTCAACCAGGCCGTGGCGGAAATGTTCCAGCGGAGCAAGATCGAACTCGGATTCGGAATAATAGCCGCCCGCCTCGACCGCATTGCCCGGCGTCAGGATGCGGTAGGTGCCGACCACCTTGCCGGTGTGCATTTCCCGGACCATCAGGTGCTCGCACCAGGGATCGAAACGGTCGCTGTCGATGCCGTCCGCGGCGCCGGGAAAAACGGCGTTCATTTCTTCGCTGAATACCGAGTAACGCAGGCGCTGGATGGCCTCGAGTTCTTCGTTGGTGCGGGCCAAGCCCAGCACCAGACCTTCATCCGCCGAATCCGACCATGTCCGGCCGCCAGCAACTTTCCCCGATTGAATGCGAGCAAACTCTAGCATAAGTGCGACTCCATGAGCATGCGCTCATTGTGCCTGGCGAATGTTTCAGGTATTTGAACATCGCGTTACACCGTATGTCACGTTACATCGTGCTTAAATCCACTGCAAGCAATTGCGCCACGCCCTCGTCGGCCAGGCCGGCGTCTTCGGCCTCGACCATCAGGCGCAGCTTGGGCTCGGTGCCCGACGCGCGTATCAGGACCCGGCCGCGTTCGCCCAGCATCGCTTCGACCTGCTTCTGCGCGGCTTTCAGGCCCGCATGCGACTTCCAATCCATCCCCGGCACCAAGGGCACGTTGACCATCTTCTGAGGATACATTTTCAGATCGCCGACCAGCTCGGCCAGCGTCCGTCCGTCGCGGCGCATGGCCATCAAGACCTGCAAGGCCGCGATGATCCCGTCGCCCGTCGTGTGACAATCCAGGCACAATAGATGGCCCGAGCTTTCGCCGCCGAACAGCCAGCCGCGCTCCAGCATGCGCTCCAGCACATAGCGGTCCCCGACCTTGGCACGGTCGAAGCCCACACCCAGGGCCTTCATCTGCTTCTCGAAGCCGAAATTGGTCATCAAGGTGCCCACTACGCCTTGGACCTTTTCGCGGCCCATGCGCTCACGCACGATGGCGTACAGCAGTTCGTCGCCGTTATAGATCCGGCCCTCGCCGTCCACCATCTGCAGGCGGTCCGCGTCGCCGTCCAGCGCGATGCCGATCTGCGCGCCATGCTGCTTGACCTGGGCCGCCAGATTCTCCGGATGCATGGCGCCGACGCCGTCGTTGATGTTGAATCCGTCGGGCTGGCAGCCGACGGAAACGACGCCGGCTCCCAGTTCGCTCAGGACGTGCGGCGCGATATGGTAGGCGGCGCCGTGGGCGGCGTCGACCACGATTTTCAGGCCCTCCAGATCCAGCTCGTTCGGAAACGTGCTTTTGCAGAACTCGATGTACCGTCCCGCCGCATCCTCGATCCGGCGCGCGCGGCCCAGCTGGCTGGAGCCGACACAGCCCAACGGCGCATCGATCTCGGCTTCGATCTCGAGCTCGAGCTCATCGGGCAGTTTCATTCCCTGCGCCGAAAAGAACTTGATGCCGTTATCCTGATAGGGATTATGGGAAGCGCTGATGACGATGCCCGCGGCCAGGCGCAGCGCGCGCGTCAAGTACGCCACCGCGGGAGTCGGCACCGGCCCCGCCAGCAACACGTCCACGCCCGCCGAGGAAAGCCCCGCCTCCAGGGCCGATTCCAGCATATAGCCGGAAATACGCGTGTCCTTGCCGATCACCACGCGCGGACGGTTGCTGCCGACGTGCGCACGCGTCAGGACCCGCCCCGCCGCATAGCCCAAGCGCAAGGCAAATTCCGCATTGATGGCCGGACCGCCGACTTCGCCGCGCACGCCGTCCGTGCCGAAATATTTCCGTTCTGTCATTCACTCACTCCAAATTCGACAGCCTGCCAGACCTTCAAGGCGTCGACCGTCTGCGCCACGTCGTGCACCCGCACGATCTTGGCGCCACGGGCGATTCCGGCCAAAACGGCGCTCAGGCTGCCCGCCAGCCTGTCCGAGACCGGCCTTCCGGTCACGCTGCCTATCATCGATTTGCGCGACACGCCAAGCAGGCCGGGATACGCATCCAAACCCATGCCGGTCCAATGCCGCAAGATTTCATAATTTTGCGCGACCGTCTTTCCGAATCCAAAACCAGGATCCAGTACGATCCGCTCTCTTTGCACGCCGGCCCGCTCCAGCAGCGCCGCCCGCTCACGCAGGAACTGGCCGACTTCGGCCGCCACGTCGCGGTACGAAGGCGAAAGCTGCATGGTCTTTGGCTCGCCTTGCATGTGCATGACGCATACCGCGCAGCGAAACGCCGCCACGGCCTGGACCGCGCCCTCCCGGCGAAACCCGTAGACGTCATTGATCATGTCCACTCCGGCGGCCAGCGCCTCGCGCATGACTTCCGGCTTGAAGGTATCCACGGAAACGGGCACGCCGCAATCGCGCAACCCATCGATCACGGGCAGGACGCGCGCAAGCTCGTCGCGGGCGCTGATCGGCTCGGCGCCCGGCCGGGTGGATTCGCCCCCGACGTCGAGAATGTCGGCGCCCTGCTCCACCAGGCAGCGGGCATGGTCGATCGCGGCCCGGGCGTCGAAATAGCGGCTGCCGTCGGAAAACGAGTCGGGGGTGACGTTGACGATACCCATAACCAATGGGCGCTCAAGCGACAGCTCGAAGCGCCCACATAGCAAAGTAGAGTTCATGTGACGGAAACGGTCGCGGAAACCTTAGACCGGCGTCGTCGCGGTGCTTCCGTCGCTGGCAGGACGAATGCCTGCCGACGGAGGCGTCACGTCCGTTTTGTCGTTGCGGCTGGGAGGCGTCTCTGGAGGACGGGGCGGCCGGCCGGCCATGATGTCGTCGATCTGGTCCATTTCGATGGTTTCCCATTCGAGCAGGGCCTTGGCCATGACCTCCATCTTGTCGCGGTTGCCTTCGATCAGCTTGCGGGCGACCGTGTATTGCTGATCGATGATGGCGCGGATTTCGGCGTCGACCTTCTGCATCGTCGCTTCGGACACGTGGGTCGTTTTGGTGACGCTGCGTCCCAGGAAGACTTCGCCTTCGTTCTCGGCATACACCACGGGGCCCAGGGAGTCGGTCATGCCGTAGCGCGTGACGATGTCGCGCGCGATCGCAGTGGCGCGCTCGAAGTCGTTGGACGCTCCGGTCGTCATCTGGTTCATGAAGACCTCTTCGGCGATGCGTCCGCCGAACAATACGGCGATCGTATTGAGCAACCGCTCTTTGTCCATGCTGTAGCGGTCGCTTTCAGGCAGCTGCATGGTGACGCCCAGGGCTCGTCCACGCGGGATGATCGTGACCTTGTGCACGGGATCCGTCTTGGGCAGCAAGCGCGCCACCAGGGCGTGTCCAGCTTCGTGATACGCGGTGTTGCGGCGCTCTTCCTCGGGCATGATGAGCGAACGGCGCTCCGCGCCCATGATGATCTTGTCCTTGGCCTTTTCGAAGTCGCTCATTTCGACCGCGCGACCGTTGCGGCGCGCGGCGAACAAGGCGGCTTCATTGACCAGATTGGCCAGGTCGGCGCCCGAAAAACCGGGTGTGCCGCGCGCGAGGATCATGGGATCGACGCCGGAGGCAATGGGCACCTTGCGCATGTGCACCTTCAGGATTTGCTCACGCCCGCGTATGTCGGGCAGCGCCACGACCACTTGGCGGTCGAAGCGGCCCGGACGCAGCAAGGCGGGATCCAGCACGTCGGGACGGTTGGTGGCGGCGATGACCAGCACGCCTTGCCCGGTTTCGAAGCCGTCCATCTCGACCAGCAGCTGATTCAGCGTCTGCTCGCGTTCGTCGTTGCCGCCGCCCAGACCGGCGCCGCGCTGGCGGCCGACCGCGTCGATTTCGTCAATGAAGATGATGCAAGGCGCCTGCTTTTTTGCATTCTCGAACATGTCGCGCACGCGCGCGGCGCCCACGCCGACGAACATTTCCACGAAGTCCGAACCAGAAATACTGAAGAAAGGCACCTTGGCCTCGCCCGCGATGGCCTTGGCCAGCAGGGTCTTGCCCGTGCCGGGCGAACCCACCATCAGGACGCCGCGGGGAATGCGGCCACCCAGGCGCTGGAACTTGGTCGGGTCGCGCAGGAAATCGACCAGTTCCTGCACGTCTTCCTTGGCTTCGTCGCAGCCCGCGACGTCGGCGAAGGTGATGTTGTTGGTGTTCTCATCGAGCATGCGCGCGCGCGATTTGCCGAAGCTGAACGCCCCGCCCTTGCCGCCGCCCTGCATCTGGCGCATGAAGAATATCCACACGCCGATCAAGAGCAGCATGGGGAACCAGGAAATGAACAGGCTGGTCAGGAAGGAAGGCTCTTCGCGGGCCTTGCCCGACACCTGCACGCCCGCGTTCACCAGTTCAGGCACCATCCACAGGTCGCCAGGCGAGGTCAAGGTATAGGGCCGCCCCGTATCGGGCGTCACGTACAGCGTATCGCCCTGAATATCGACCTTGCTGATGCGTCCAGCCTGAGCGTCGCTCATGAACTGGGTGTAGGTTACGCTTTCCGATGTCGCCGGCCGGCCGTCGAACTGTTTGAAAACAGTAAACAGAACCAGCGCGATGACCATCCAGATCGCAACCTTGGAAAACGAGTTGTTCAAAGCCAACCTCCTGCGTAAAGCGCCGACTTGCCCCCGCCCCGGCCAACCGTGGCGAAACAAGCATGTAATAGACCCATTCTACCCGATAGAAAGCGTCCTTGTTTGTAAAAACCCCTAGATGCGCGACGCGGCGCGAGCCGCCCGCGCCACGATGCGAGGCGGTGGATCACCGCTTCAAATCGCGCGCCACCAGGAACGTTTCCGACGACTTGTCGCGGGACGCCTTGGGCTTGCGCTCGACGACGCGCCGGAACCGCTGCTTGAACGATTCCACGATCTGCGAAAAACCGCTGCCGTGAAAGGCCTTGACGATCAACGCACCGTTGTCCTTCAGGTGATGAACGGAAAAATCCAGCGCCAAATCGCATACATGCTGAATTCTAGCTGAATCGGCCGAACTCACACCGGATAAATTGGGAGCCATGTCGGAAATAACAAGGTCCACGCGCTGTCCGGCCAGGGTTTTTTGCAACTTTTCGAGTACCTCGTCTTCCCGAAAATCACCCTGAATGAACTCGACGCCGTCGATGGGCTCCATCGGCAGCATGTCCAGCGCCACGATCCGGCCCTGGATTCTGCCTTCCGCGCCCGCCAGGCGCTCGCGCGCGATTTGCGACCAGCTGCCCGGCGCAGCCCCAAGATCCACCACGACGTCGCCGGGCCGAAGGAGTTTTTCGGTGTCCAGTATTTCGGCCAATTTGAAAGCCGCGCGGGCCCGATAGCCCTTTTGTTGCGCCATTTTGACGTAGGGATCATTTATGTGCCGCATGATCCAGTCTTTGGAGAATTTTTTTTTGGCCATTACCGTACAATCTATTTATGCCAAAACTCGACATAACATCACAAGAGCGCAGCGCCCTGCGCGCCGCCGCCCACTCTTTACGCCCCGTCGTCCTTATCGGCGACAAGGGCCTGTCCGACGCGGTCCTCAAAGAGATAGACCTGAACCTCAAGGCCCATCAGCTCATCAAGGTACGCGTCGCCGGCGACGATCGCCAGGCACGCGTACAGATGCTGGAATCGATATGCGACGCACTGTCGTGCGCCCCCATCCATCATCTGGGCAAGATGCTCATCCTCTATCGCCCCGATGCCGGCGCCGTCGCGAAATCCGAAAAAGCCGAAACCACCCGCGCCGTGCGCAAGCCGTCCGAGCCCCACACGCCCAAGAAACAGGCTGCCCAGGGCGTGACGCTGACTCGGCGCACGGAAAAACAAAAACGCCAGGCATCACTGGCGGCGCGCAACGAATCGGCGGCGCCGCGTGAGCGCCGCCTGGCCGGCGCCGCCGCCCGGCCCGCCATCGGCATCCCGCGGCGCACGGGCCGCAGCGCCTTATCGCTGCGCGCCGGCTCGCGCCGCGTCCTCGGGGCTGGAAAACGCTGAATACAGGCTGAAGCTCGCTTCGGCCGAATCCGCGCCAGGCGCGAAATTATAAAGCCCAACTCTCATTCGGTTGGGCCTTTTCAATTTGAACGCCTCAAAAAGGCGTTTTCAGCGGATTTTATTGCAAAACGTAAAATCGATTACTCGTAGCTGACCTTGAGCACTTCGTATTCGCGCACGCCGGCGGGAGCCTGGACTTCCACGACGTCGCCTTCGCTCTTGCCGATCAAGGCGCGCGCCACCGGGCTGGATATGGAGATCAGATTCTGGCGGATGTCCGCCTCCAGATCGCCGACGATCTGGTACTTGAGCCGGTTGCCCGACTCAAGTTCTTCGATTTCCACTGTCGCGCCGAATACGGCCCTGCCGTCGACGTCCAGGCTCGCCGGATCGATGACCTGCGCATTGGACAGCGTACCTTCCAGCTCCTGGATGCGGCCTTCGATGAACGCCTGGCGCTCGCGCGCGGCGTCGTATTCCGCATTCTCCGACAAGTCGCCCTGAGCGCGCGCTTCCGAAATGGCGTTGATCACATCGGGGCGATCGACGGTCTTCAAACGATGCAATTCTGCCTTTAAGCGCTCGGCGCCGCGTACAGTCAACGGGATCGCAGACATAATATTCCTGAATAAAAGTAAAAAGACGCTCCCCTTGAAGGAGCGCCTATCGAACACACAAAATAAACGCAGCGCGTGCGGCAGCCACCCTGTCAGTTGACAGGACGACCCTTTGCGCAGCGAAGAACCGAAGCCCGGCCTGGCTGATTTTTTCTGGATTTACCCAGCAGGCGACAGCTCAAAACAAATCCCCGGTCACACCAAACCGGGGATACGGGTCTATTGTCGGCAAAGAACGGGAAAATTGCAAGCGGCGACGGCCCTGAGACCGATTTACACGATGGCGCGCCTGCGCAACAGGGCGTACAGGATGATTGCCCCGAACGTCGCCGTGCCGATGCCGTCGAGCTTGAACGCGCCGAACTGCATGGAAAAGTTGCCCGCGCCCAGCACCAAGGTAACCGCCGCGACGATGAGATTGCGGTTATCGCTGAAATCGACCTTGTTGACTACCCATATCCTGGCGCCGGCTATGGCGATCAAGCCGAACACCACGACGGACATGCCGCCCAGAACGGGCCCCGGTATCATCTGGATGACGGCGCCGAACTTCGGGGAAAACCCGAGCAGTATGGCAATGATCGCCGCAATCACGAACACCAGCGTGGAGTAAATGCGGGTAACCGCCATGACGCCGATATTCTCGGCGTACGTGGTGACGCCCGTGCCGCCCACCGCCCCCGACACCATCGTGGCCACGCCGTCGCCGACGAAAGCCCGGCCGAGGTAGACGTCGAGGTTCTTCCCGGTCATGGCGGTCACCGCCTTGATGTGCCCCAGGTTTTCCGCCACCAGAATGACGGCCACGGGAACGATCACGCTGATCGCCTGCGCCTGGAACACGGGCGCGTGGAACTGGGGCAATCCCAGCCAGGGCGCATTGCGCAGGTCATCGAACAGGATGGGCATGCCCAGACCGAATCCGTTGGCGAAAACGGCATAGATGACGCAGGCCAACACGAGCCCGACCAGGATCAGCAGGCGCTGCATGACTCCGCGCGTATAGACGGCTATTCCGCCCACGCACACGATGGTCGTCAAGGCCATCAATGCATCGAAGGTCGACGAACCCATCGCGCCCTTGGCCGCGATGGGCGCCAGATTCAAGCCGATCACCGCCACGACGGCGCCGGTCACCACCGGCGGCATCCAGGTGTCTATCCATTTGGCGCCGTCGCCCGAACGAGCGTTGATCCACCAGACGATGGCGCCGATCACCGTATAGGCGAATCCGCACGCGATGATCGCGCCCAGCGCCACGCCGATATTGGTGTTGGGGCCGGCGCCGGCATAGCCCGTGACCGCGATCACCCCCCCGATGAACGCAAAGCTGGATCCCAGATAGCTGGGGACGCGTCCGCCGACGAACAGAAAGAAGATCAGCGTGCCGATCCCGGACATCAGGATCGCCACGTTGGGATCGAAACCCATCAGCAGCGGCGCCAGGATGGTCGATCCGAACATGGCCACGACGTGCTGGGCGCCCATGGCCACGCTTTGCGGCAAAGGCAGGTACTCGTCGGGCTGCACCACCTCGTTCGCGGCCATGCCGTGCACTCTGCGCCATCTAGGGAAAAATGAACTGGACATGCCGGACCGCCTTCTTGTCAGTGTTGGATGGGAATCATGCGACCAGCTGGGCGTGGAGGTCTTGCAAGGAATAGACCTTCAGGCCGCCGCCTTCGCGCAGGTACTGCAAGCCTTCGACCGCCGCGCGAGCGCCGGCGATCGTCGTGAAGAACGTCACCCGCGACGCCAGGGCGTGCGTGCGTATCATACGGGAATCGGCAATGGCGTTGCGGCGTTCTTCGACCGTGTTGATGACCATGGCGATCTCGCCGTTTTTGATCATGTCGACGATGTGGGGGCGCCCTTCGGTGACCTTGTTGACGACCTGGACCTCCAGCCCCGCCGCCTCGATGGCGGCCGCCGTGCCGCGCGTGGCGACGATCTTGAAGCCCAGCGCGATCAGCCCGCGGGCCACTTCCACCGCGCGCGGCTTGTCCTGCGCCTTGACGCTGATGAATGCGGTGCCGGATTCGGGCAAGGCCACGCCCGCCGCCAATTGAGACTTGACGAAGGCCTCTCCGAAGCTTTCGCCGACGCCCATCACTTCGCCGGTGGACTTCATTTCGGGGCCCAGTATGGTGTCGACACCCGGAAACTTCACGAAAGGAAAGACGGCCTCCTTCACGGAGTAATAGCGGGGCACGACTTCCTTGGCAATGCCCTGCCCAGCCAGCGTATTTCCCGCCATGGCGCGCGCCGCGATCTTGGCGAGCTGCAGACCGGTGGCCTTGGAGACGTACGGAACGGTGCGCGAGGCGCGCGGATTGACTTCCAGCACGTATACGTCGCCGTCCTGGATGGCGAACTGCACGTTCATCAAGCCCTTGACGTTCAGCGCGCGCGCCATCAAGCCGGTCTGACGCTTGATTTCGGCAATGACGCCGGCGGACAGCGAATACGGCGGCAGGCTGCACGCGGAATCGCCCGAGTGCACCCCGGCCTGCTCGATGTGCTCCATGACACCGCCGATGAATACGGTTTCGCCGTCCGACAGGCAGTCGACGTCCACTTCCGTCGCATTGTTCAGGAAGTGATCCAGCAGGACCGGCGAATCGTTGCTGACCTTGACCGCTTCGCGCATGTAGCGCTCCAGGTCCTGCTGCTCGTGCACGATCTCCATGGCCCGTCCGCCCAGAACGTAGCTGGGGCGCACGACCAGCGGATAGCCGATTTCCGCCGCCAGCGCCAGCGCCTCGCCCTCGGTGCGGGCCGTGCGGTTGGGCGGCTGGCGCAAGCCCAGCTTGGCCAGCAGCTTCTGGAAGCGCTCGCGGTCCTCGGCCACGTCGATCGATTCGGGACTGGTGCCGATGATGGGTACGCCGTTCGCTTCCAGCGCGCGCGCCAGCTTCAACGGCGTCTGGCCGCCGTACTGCACGATCATGCCGGCGGGATTTTCCTTGTGGACGATCTCCAGCACGTCTTCCAGCGTGAGCGGCTCGAAGTACAGGCGATCCGACGTATCGTAATCGGTGGACACCGTCTCCGGATTGCAATTGATCATGATGGTTTCGTAGCCGTCTTCGCGCAAGGCCAACGCGGCGTGCACGCAGCAATAATCGAACTCGATGCCCTGGCCGATCCGGTTGGGCCCGCCGCCGAGAACGATGATTTTCTTGTTGCCGGTCGGCTCGGCTTCGCACTCCTCTTCATAGGTCGAGTACATGTACGCCGTGCGCGTCGCGAACTCCGCCGCGCAGGTGTCGACGCGCTTGTAGACCGGACGCACGTTCAGCTGATGGCGCAGCTTGCGCACCTCGGTTTCTGATGTGTCGAGCAGGAAGGCCAGGCGGCGGTCGGAGAAGCCGCGGCGCTTGAGCTGCCACAAGGTATCGACGTCGAGATCGCCCAGGGTCTTCTGCTCGAGGGCCAGCTCGATGTCCACGATCTCCTTGATCTGGGCGAGAAACCAGGGATCGATGCTGGTCAGGATATGCACCTCTTCCAGGCTGAAGCCCTGAGCGAAGGCGTCGCCCACGTACCAGATGCGCTCGGGGCCGGGCTCGCCCAGCTCGATCTGGAGCTTCTCGCGATCCGTCGTCTTCTGGTTCAAACCGTCCACGCCGACCTCCAGGCCGCGCAAGGCTTTCTGGAAAGACTCCTGGAACGTCCGGCCGATCGCCATGACCTCGCCCACGGATTTCATCTGGGTCGTCAAGCGGGAGTCGGCCTGGGGGAATTTCTCGAAGGCGAAGCGGGGAATCTTGGTGACCACGTAATCGATGGTGGGCTCGAACGAGGCGGGCGTGGCGCCGCCGGTGATGTCGTTTTTCAGTTCGTCCAAGGTGTAGCCGACGGCCAGCCGGGCCGCGACTTTCGCGATCGGAAAGCCGGTGGCCTTCGAGGCCAGCGCCGAGGAGCGCGAAACACGCGGATTCATCTCGATGACGATCATGCGGCCGTCCTTCGGATTAATGGCGAACTGCACGTTCGACCCGCCCGTTTCCACGCCGATCTCGCGCAGCACCGCGATGGAGGCATTGCGCATCAACTGGTATTCCTTGTCCGTCAATGTCTGGGCCGGCGCCACCGTGATCGAATCCCCCGTATGCACGCCCATCGGATCCAGGTTTTCGATGGAGCAGATGATGATGCAATTGTCGGCGGCATCGCGCACGACTTCCATCTCGAACTCTTTCCAGCCAAGCAGGGACTCCTCGATCAGCAGCTCGCTGGTGGGCGATGCCTCCAGGCCGCGGCGGCAGATGCTTTCGAATTCCTCGCTGTTGTAGGCGATGCCGCCGCCCGAGCCGCCCATGGTGAAGCTGGGACGGATGACGACCGGAAAGCCCGCCGTTTTCGCATCCTCGGCAATGCGGCGCTGCACTTCCCAGGCCTCTTCCATGGAATGGGCCACGCCGGACTTGGCCGAATCGAGTCCGATATCGGTCATGGCCTGCTTGAACAACTGGCGGTCCTCGGCCTTTTCTATGGCTTTCTCGTTGGCGCCGATCAATTCGACGCCATGCTTGGCCAGCACGCCGTGGCGCACGAGATCCAGCGCGCAGTTCAAGGCCGTCTGTCCGCCCATGGTGGCCAGCAGCGCATCGGGTTTTTCCCGCTCGATGATTTTCTCGACGGCCTGCCACGTTATCGGCTCGATGTAGGTCGCGTCGGCGGTTTCCGGATCGGTCATGATGGTCGCGGGATTGCTGTTGACCAGGATCGTACGGTAGCCCTCTTCCTTGAGCGCCTTGCACGCTTGCGCGCCGGAGTAGTCGAATTCGCAGGCCTGTCCGATGACGATGGGGCCCGCGCCGATGATGAGGATGCTTTTTATATCTAAACGCTTTGGCATAGTGGGTGATGAATTATTTTTTGTCAGCCATGAGGCCGATGAATTTATCGAATAGGCCGACGATGTCGTGCGGGCCGGGGCTGGCTTCGGGGTGGCCCTGGAAGGAGAACGCGGGCGCGTCCGTCAGTTCGAAGCCTTGCAGGCTGCCGTCGAACAAGGACACGTGGGTGACGCGCGCATTGCCGGGCAGGGAATCGGCATCGATGTTGAAACCGTGGTTCTGGCTGGTGATGTACACGCGTCCGGTATCCAGTTCCTGAACGGGATGGTTGGCGCCGTGATGGCCGGTCTTCATCTTGACGGCCTTGGCCCCGATGCTCAGTCCCAGGATTTGCTGGCCCAGGCAGATGCCGAAAAACGGGATCTTGCGGGCAATCACTTCTTTGCTGGTTTCGATGGCGTAATCGCAAGGCTCGGGATCGCCGGGGCCGTTGGAGAAGAACACGCCGTCGGGAGCCAGATCCAGTACCTGACGCACCGGCGTCTGGGCCGGAACCAGCGTGATGCGACAGCCTCGGTCCGCCAGCAGACGCAGGATGTTGGACTTGATGCCGAAGTCGTAGGCGACAACGTGAAAATCGCCGTTGCCGATCTTGGAATAACCCTGGCCCAAGGTCCACGTGCCCTCGGTCCAATCGGTTTTCTGTTTGATGGACACCTCTTTGGCCAGGTCCTGGCCGCTCATGCCCGGGAAGCTGCGCGCCAGCTCGAGCGCCCGCTCGGCATCGTCGCCGACGAGGATGCATGCGCCTTGGGCGCCGCCCTCGCGCAGGATGCGGGTCAGCTTGCGCGTATCGACACCCGAGATAGCCACGACGCCGTTCTGCTTGAGGTACTCCGGCAACGACAGCGTGGAACGAAAGTTGGACACCCGCAACGCGCAATCGCGTACGACGAGGCCGCCGGCGTAAACGCTGGACGATTCGACGTCTTCGGCGTTGACGCCGGTATTGCCGATATGCGGATAGGTCAGCGTGACGATCTGTCCGCTGTAGCTGGGGTCGGTCAGGATTTCCTGGTACCCCGTCATGGAAGTATTGAATACGATTTCGGCGACGCAATGACCATCGGCGCCGATGGAGACACCCTTGAAGATGGTACCGTCGGCCAAAGCAAGAATCGCGCGGGGAGCGGATTGAACTCCCTCAGGAAAGAGTGACGGCAGCACTGTAAACCCCGGTTATAAAGTCAATAATTAAACCTTCCGATTATACATTGAGAAGCCTCGCTGTCTTTCCGAAACGGGCCGACCCCACGCCGCCGCGTGAAATCGTCTACAGTAACAAGAAGGGCCTTTTATCCGCCTGTTTCGTGTCATCATCACTCGTTTTTCCGTTTATTTTCCAGGCACCATGACCAATCAACTCGAAGCTCTGCGCCAGTACACCACCGTCGTCGCCGATACGGGCGATTTCGAAGCCATGCGTGCGCACCGCCCTACGGATGCGACCACCAACCCCTCCCTGATCCTGAAGGCGGCGCAGAAGCCGGAGAACAAGGATCTGCTTGCGCGCACCATCCGCGACCACGGTCATCGGCCGCTCAGCGAGCTGACCGAACAATTGCTGGTCGCGTTCGGCCTGGAAATCCTGAAGATCGTGCCCGGCCGCGTATCGACCGAGGTGGATGCCCGCTTGTCCTTCGACACGCAGGCCAGCATCGAACGAGCGCGGCAGATCATCGCGATGTATCGGGCCGCGGGCATCGACAGAGAACGCGTGCTGATCAAGCTGGCCTCGACCTGGGAAGGCATACAGGCCGCCAAGGTACTGCAGGCCGAGGGCATACGATGCAATCTGACGCTGCTGTTTTCCTTGGCGCAGGCCATCGCCTGCGCGCAGGCCAAGGTCCGGTTGATCTCGCCTTTCGTCGGCCGCATCTATGACTGGCACAAAAAGCACGAAGGCGCGAACTGGGTGGAAAGCGAGCGTGCCGGCGCCAACGATCCCGGCGTGCAATCCGTGACCCGCATCTACAACTATTACAAGACCTACGACATACCGACCGAAGTCATGGGGGCCAGCTTTCGCAACATCGGCCAGATCCGAGCCCTGGCCGGGTGCGATCTGCTTACCATCAGCCCCGAGCTGCTGGCCGAGCTGAGCGCGTCGCAAGAGCCGCTGGAGCGGCAGCTGGATGCGGACGGCGCCAAGCGCCAGGCCCCCGAGTGGATAGCCAGCAATGAGATCGCCTTCCGCACGGAACTCAACATGGACGCCATGGCAACCGAAAAATTGGCCGAAGGCATACGCGTATTCACCGCCGACGCCATCAAGCTCGATGCCTTGATCGCCCAGGCGCGCTGACGGCCGCGGACGCTCAGGTCTGCCGGCGCTCCATCAATGCCCAGGCCACAGTGCCGGCATCGACGTATTCCAGCTCGCTGCCGCTGGGCACGCCGCGCGCGATCCGCGTCACGGCGATGCCTTCCTGCCGCAATGATTCGGCCAGGTAGTGGGCCGTCGTTTCGCCTTCCGCCGTGAAGTTCGTGGCCAGAATGACTTCCTTGACCACGCCGTCGCGGGCGCGCTTGATGAGCCGCTCGAACTGGAGCTCTCGAGGGCCTATGCCCTCGAGAGGGGCCAGGCGGCCCATGAGTATGTAATACAGGCCGCGATAGCCGTGCCCGGCCTCGATTACCGCCTGATCCGCAGGCGTTTCAACCACGCACAGCAGGCTGGGATCGCGTTTGGGATTGACGCAAATGGCGCAGACGTCCTGGTCGGAAAATCCGTTGCACATCGAGCAATGCCGCAGATTGCCGACTGCATCGCGCAATGCCCTGCTGAGCATGTCGGCGCCCGCCAGATCATGCTGCATCAAATGATAGGCCATGCGGCGGGCCGAACGCACCCCCACGCCGGGCAGGCGGCGCAAGGCTTCGATCAGAACCTTGAGCGGCTCCGGTTCGGACAGGGGCTGCTCCATCAGAACGGCAGCTTCATTCCCGGCGGCAGCGGCATTCCGGCCGTCACCGATGCCATTTTTTCCTGAGCGGTCGCCTCTGCCTTGCGCAACGCGTCATTGAATGCGGCGGCCACCAGGTCTTCCAGCATATCCTTGTCCTCCTCGAACAGGCTGGGATCGATCTGCACGCGCTTGACGTCATGGCGGCACGACATGGAGACCTTGACCAGGCCGCCGCCTGAGGCGCCCTCGACGATGATGTCGGCAAGCGCTTCCTGTGCCTTTTTCATGTTTTCCTGCATCTGCTGCGCCTGGCGCATCAAGCCTGCAATCTGACCTTTCATCATAGTGTTTCGTCCTGAAAAATAGAAAAAGTTGTCATGCCGCTTTGTTCAAGGGCGCGGCGCGGATGGAGTCGTGCACGACGGCCGCGTTGAATTCCGTCTTCAAAATGTGTATGAAGGGATCGGCCCGCACCGCCTGCTCGGCGTCCTTTTGCCGTTGGGCGCGCTGCGCCAGCTCGACCGCATGCGCCGTCTCGTCGCCGGTGGCGCCGTATTCCACGGCCAGATTGACGACCTGGCCGAAATGTTCCGACAACACGGTCTGCACGCGCGATTTGGCTGACGTATCGGCCAGCGTGCGTATGGCCACCCGAAGATGGACCATGCCGTCGCGCACACCTACCCATTCGCTCTGGCGCGCCAATTCGCTGGCAAGCCCGGTCAAGGGCAAGGATGCGGCGAACGCCGGCCATGCCGGGCTGGTCATGTCCGAAAGACGAGCCGACTTGCCCGAACGCCGGCGCGGCGCATCCATCGCGAACGCATCCGGCAGGATGTCACCCAAACCGGCGAAGTCCGCCGAACCGTAATCATCGGCGGGCTCGAAGCGCGTATCGTCGTACGACGCCTCGTAGTCCGGCAAGTCCAAGGTTTCGAATTCGTCATCCGGCGCCGCATTGCGCGTTTCGGCGGCGGCCGGCGCCCCCTGGTCGTTTTCGGCGAAGGCGGCCGAGGCGGCGTCCGGCTGCGTCACGGCCACCGCCGCATCGTCCACCAACCGACCCAGGGCAACGGCGGGCTCGCCCGCCACCGGCGATGCATCGCTCAGCCGGTGCTCTGGCAGGTCCTCCCAAGCTGGAACCTCGACGGTCGCATTATCCTCCCCACCCTGCACGGCGGCTTCCAGCGCAGCAACGCCCCGCCCGGCGACGGCCGGCGGCGACGGCTCGGCCGGCTGAGGGCGGGAGGCCTGTCCGATCCGCGAAAGGGACTGGGGCTGTAGCGAAGGCTCGCTCTGCGATGATCGATCGGCCCGCGGCGAAGGATCAGCCTGCGAGGGTCGGTCGCCGCGGGACGGCTGCGCGGCCTGCGCATGATCCACGCGCAGCGGCTCGCCGGGCGCGCCCGGCATCGATTGCCGTTTCTGCGCCTGCTCGTTGTCCAACCGCTGCGCCGGCGCCGGTTGCGCGGGCTGGGGCGCCGGCGATGCACCGCCTCGCCCCTCTTCCGGCGACGAGGCGCGGCCGCAGGCGGCATCGCCGCGCGATGCGGGCGGCGACAGCGGCGGCACGGCGCCGGGCGGCGCCAGCGACACCATGCGCAGGCAAGCCATCACGAAACCGGCGTATTCGTCCGGCGCCAGGGACAATTCCTGCCTGCTGTGAACCGATACGGAATAAAACAGCTGCACCTGATCGGGATGCAGGCGCTGCGCCAGATGCGCGATGTCTTCGGCCTGGGGATCGTCTTCCGGCAAGGCGCCCGGCACGCGCTGCTCGATGGCGATGCGCGACAACAGAATGGCCAGGTCCGCCAGCGCGCCCGTATAGGATAAGCCGCGCGAGGCCAGCTCATCGGCCACGGCCAGCACCCGCGTCGTCGCGCCGTCCGCCAAGGCCGTCAGCAGATCGACGAGATGACGCTGATCGATGGCTCCCAGCATGCCCTGCACCGACTGTGCCGTCAGGTCGCCGGCGCTATAGGCGATCGCCTGGTCGGTCAGCGACAAGGCGTCGCGCATGGAGCCCGACGCGGCCTTGGCCAGCAAGCGCAAGGCAGGCGTCTCAAACGGTATGGCTTCCTGGCCGAGCACATCCTGCAAATGAGCGACGATGGACTCCGCCGTCATCTGCTTCAAGTTGAATTGCAGGCAGCGCGACAATACAGTGACGGGAATTTTCTGGGGGTCGGTCGTCGCCAGTATGAACTTGACATGCGGCGGCGGCTCTTCCAGAGTCTTCAGCATGGCGTTGAAGGCATGACCGGTCAGCATGTGGACTTCGTCGATCATGTAGACCTTGAACCGGCCACTGCTCGGCGCGTAAACGGCCTGCTCGAGCAATTGCGTCATTTCGTCGACGCCCCGATTGGACGCGGCATCCAACTCGACGTAATCGACGAAGCGGCCGGTATCGATCTCGGTACAAGCGCGGCAAACGCCGCAAGGCGTAGCGGTCACGCCCGCTTCGCAGTTCAGGGATTTCGCCAGTATGCGCGACAAGGTGGTCTTGCCGACGCCGCGCGTGCCGGTAAACAGCCAAGCGTGATGCAGCCGCTGCGTAGCCAAGGCGTGCGTCAAGGCCCGAACGACGTGATCCTGTCCGACCAGCGTGTCAAACGAACGTGGACGCCATTTGCGTGCTAATACCTGATACGTCATGCAGAGAGCTTTTTGGGAAGCGACCGAAAGAGTAAACGAAAAGTGTACCGGATTCGGCCCGGCCTGGAATTGACGCCAGCCAATGAAGAGGCGAGCCTTACTCCGGCACTAATTCTAAACGGCTGTGGCTGCTTCGTTCCCGACCTGACCAGATTAACCGCCGAACCATGCGAAGGGGCCCGCCAAATCGAATTCTAACAGGAGTTCACGATCCTGGCAGGCTGTCTACGACGGCCATGTCCACCCATACGTCCACGCGGGGAAAATACAGCGCGCCGCGCGCCGGGCGGCCGTCCAGGGCGCTGACGTGCTCGCAATAGCGCTCGATCTGCTCGCGGTAGCGTTCCCGCATGCGCGCGCAAAACGCCCCGACGGACTCGCCCTCGCCGGGACGCCCCGTCTTGTAGTCGACGATCAGCCAGCCCCGTTCCTGGGAAATGGCCAGGTCGATGACCGATACCCTGCCGGACGCGTCCAGCAGCGACCATTCGCGATGCGCCCGCGCCACGCCCAGCAGCCATCTTCCTTTCTCGCTGTTCAAGGTCGCGGCCAGCGTGTCGTACAACATGGCTTCGGATCGTTCGATGCGATCGGCGGCAACACCGGCTCGGCGCAACTGACGCTGGAACACCCGACGGCTGGCATCCAGGCGTTCCAGCTGCCAGGCATCCACGCCGTCCTTGCCGATCCGCTCCAGCCAGGCATGCGCCACGATGCCGATCATCCGCTCGTCATCGGTTTCCGGCCGCCACTGCCAGGCGGCGCCCGATACCGGCGGCGCATGCGGCAACATCGGCTCGATCTCTTCAACCGGAATCTCCTCGGGAATCGGCCGCAGCAAATAGCGTTGCGCACGGCCCCCGTCGGTTGGCGGCGGCGCGCCCGGCGCATCGGCGGCGTCGATGTCGGCCAAGTCCGCCTCGTCGACCCGGACGGGCAGGTCCAGGTAATCCCACAGCCTGCCCATGAGCGTGCTGGCAGGCGGTTTTTGCGGCGCGCCGGCCTGATCCACCTCCACGACGCCCAGCAAATGCAATTGCTGGCGCGCGCGTGTCAAGGCGACGTACAACAGACGGTCCGTTTCATAGTAAGCGCGTTTCTTGTCCCTTTCGGCCAGATAGGCGGATACGGGATCGGCGTCGTCCTGGACGCGCTGCTTGATCGGCCCGATCAACAACCTGCCGGAAACATGCTCGAACCGCAGCAGCGGCGACCGGTCCGCCGGCGGCCTGCGATGCAGCCCCGCCATGATCACGGTTTCGAACTCCAGCCCTTTAGATTTATGTATGGTCATGACTTCTACCGCGCGGCCGCTGCTGCGCGGCGCCGCGTAAAGCTGAGCCAGCCGAGCTTCCAGGTCCGAGCAGTCCAGGGCGCCGTATGGCGCCAGGGTTTCGATCAGGCGCAACAGGCTTTCCGCATCGGCGGCATCGCTCGGCTCGGCATAGATGGACGGCCCGCCCAGCCGTTCCCAGCACTGCTCCAACCAGGCGGCGAAAGGAACGCTGCCGGCGGCATTGCCATCATCCAGCAATACGCCGGCGGCCTTGCGCAAGCGACGCGCTTCGTCGGCATCCAGCGCCTGATCGGGCGAGGCCAGCCAGCGGCGCAGCAAGGACGGCACGCCAGCCGCCAGGTCTTCGCCGAATACCGCATGCAACGAGTCCAGGCGCAGGCCGCACAACGGCGAGCGCAGCACCGACAGCCATGCCAGGCGGTCCCCCCCATGCGACAGCGCGCGGGCCAGCTGAACCAAGTCGATCACGACCTGCCGGGATTGCAGGGACATAAGGTCCACGGCCCGGCACGGTATGTCGGCCATGGCCAGGCGCCTGACGATGCCGTCCAGATTCGAGCGCGCCCGTACCAGGATGGCGACGGGATGCGCGCTGTCGGGAAACCGGGCCAAGGCCTGCGCCGCCAGCTCCACCGCCAGCGCTTCGGCCCGCCAAGCGGCTTCCTGTCCGTCCTCGTCGACTTCCCGGCGGGTCCAGACGGGGTGCGCCCGGACCGCGGCATGGCCGGCCTGCTCATGAAAGGCAACCGATGGACTGTAGCGTATCGCCCCCAGCTCGGCGTCGTCCCGCGTGGGAAACAGATGCCTGCACGTGTCGTTGACCCACTGCACGAGCCCGGCCTGGGATCGGAAGTTGTCGGTCAATTCCAGCGGCGTCAGCCGGATCTCGCCCAGGCCCGATTCCTTGACGTCCAGGAACAGGCCGACTTCCGCCTTGCGAAACCGGTAGATAGACTGCATGGGATCGCCCACCAGGAACAGCGTGCGCCCGTCTCCTTGCGACCAGCCCGACGTCAGCTTGTACAGCAGCTCGATCTGCGTCTGGCTCGTATCCTGGAATTCATCCACAAGAATGTGGCGTATGCTCATATCCAGCCGCAGCAGCAGATCGCTCGGGTCATCGGCCTGGCCCAGCGCCGACAAGGCGCGCTGGGAGATTTCGATGAAATCCACCTCGCCTGCCCGCGCAAACTGCAGCTTCAGCTGCGCCGCCGCCAGCCACAAGGCCTGGATCAGCACATTCAGGATACGTTCCTGCTCTTCGGTGTACCGGGCATCCGGAGCGCGCCGTACATCACCCAGCAGCTTGACCCATGCGTCATCGTCGGAAGCGGATTTCAGCCAGGCCAGAAACGCATCCTTGTAATCGGACTTGGCTTCGAATCCCTGCCGCACCGTAACGGTGCGGCGCAGCTCGTTCCTGGCCGTCAGCAGCGCATCGGCCAGCGCCCGCCAACGCGGCAGATCATGGACTTCGGCGTCGAATGCCTCGCCTTGCCAGTCGGCCAGCGGGGATGCCTCGACGGCCTGCCCCGCGCTTGCCAGGACATTGGCAGCGCGCGACAGCGGGCCCGCCAAAGCCGGCGCCCATCCCGGCGGCATGGCGGCGGCCATGTGCCGCAGGTCGGCTTTGACTACCCGTTCCAGGTTTCGCGTCAATTGCGCCACGTCCTGCCCCGCCGCCAGCAAAGGCAGCCATTGATCGCGGCTGGCCAGCATTTGCGCCAACAGTTCGCATGCCGCATTGACGTCCACATCCAGATGCGCCAACAACCGCTGCACCGGCGGCGCCTCGTCCGCCATGTCGATCGTCGCCATCGCTGCCTGCCGATAATGCACGGCGGCATTGTCGGTAACGGCGGGCACGCCGCCCAGCGAGCTCAGCCAGGGCATCGCCCTGACCAGCGAGGCGCAGAATGCGTCGATGGTGCGGATGCTGAGACGAGCCGGATACTCAAGAAGGTTCCAGCCCATTTCTTCATTGCGGCGCATCGCCGCCCGAGCCAATTCCCAACTGCGCTGCTTGTACGGTTCCTCGGGTTTCGCTTCCAACCCCGCGCGCAACTTGCCCAGTACGCGCGCGTGCATTTCCGACGCCGCCTTGCGCGTGAACGTAATGGCGACGATTTCCTCCGGACGCTGCACCGTGGCCAGCAAGGCCAGGATACGATCAGTCAGCAGCTCTGTCTTTCCCGACCCGGCGGGCGCCTGCACCAAAAAGGACTGGGCGGGATCGATCGCGCGCGCGCGGACGGCGTAATCGCTGGGCTGTCTACTCGCCATGCGGCAGCTCCTCGTTCAGGCGCAGAAACGGCAAGACATCGCAATACTGCACGTCGTCCGCCCGCAAGCTCCGGTTGCACGCCACGCCGGCGGCAAACTCGCCGGCCAGCTCCCGGATCCCCGTGCGCCAATGATCCAGCACATCCCGCCAACGGTACTCGGCGAACGCCGGCCACTGGGCCGGCTGCGACAATCCCTCAAAGCCGTAGTCGCCGTCGCCCAGGCCCTTGAATTCGATTTTGCGAGCATGCAATCGCACCAAAGCCAGGACGGCCACGCCCGGCTCTTCGTCGGCCAGGACGGACGCGTAGAAAGGCAGTTGCAAGCCGATGGGACGCGCGCGCATCCAGTTCGAGCGGGGGTCGATATTGCCGTTTCCCGCCTTGTAGTCGATCACGGCCAGGCGGCCGTCGGCCAACTCGTCTATCCTGTCCAGCCGCACGCTCAGCTCCAGGGGGCCATGCCGCCAGACCATGTCGCGCTCCACCCCCCTTATAAGGAAGGGCTCCCGCTCGAGCTCGCGCTGCAGCCAGGCATGCAGCACGCCTTGCGCCCGCTCGATCTCCAGCGCGCGCAAGGCATCGCCGAGTTCGGCCGGCAGCTCCTGCGCAGCCGTCTGCACGCACTGCGCCGCCAATTCATCGAGGCGGCCTTCCAGGCACAAGACCTGCAACCTGTCTTGATCGGGCACCATGCTCCAAACCAGTTCCGCGGCGCGGTGCAAAAAAATGCCGCGGACGTTCTGATCGAACGGCTGGGCGTAATCGGGCAGCAGGCTGGCGCCGAGCCGGTACTTGACGAAGGCCCACAACGGATTGCGCGCCTGAGTATCGAGGACGCTGATACCGCCGCGCGTCACCCCCCCCGCTACCAATGGCGGGCCTTGCTCGTCCTTGAGCACTTCCATGCGCGCCGCCACGGACGCCTGCCGCTCGAAACGGCTTTGCGCGACGGGAATCTGCGCGATGAAGGGGCTGGGACGCAGCTCGCGTTCGCCCTCATGCAAGGCATGGCTCAGGTAAAGCCGCGGCGCCCCGGCCTGCAGGGCCTCGAACATGGTGCGCGCCCACTGCAGTTCGCGCTCCGGCGTGGCGCGCGGCGCATTGGCTTTACGCAGCGCGGACAAGGGAATGAAAGGATTGGGCTTGGCCGCCGCCGGCAGCACCTCGTCGGTCAAGCCCAGCACCCATACCTCATCCCATCGCCCGCCTTCGGATTCCAGGAGGCCCAGCACGTCGAGTCTTGCCTGCGCATCGCGCTGCGGCTGGAAGGCCGTATCCTGCAAGATACGCTGCAATTGAACCAAGGCGGAAAGGTATGTCGGCAAGCCCAACACCACATCCTGGCCGCGCAAAGCGTCCAAGGTCGCATCGAACGCATCGATCACCTGATAGGCATGGCTGGTCAGGACGGCCGGGCCCGGAAAACCGAGCTGCCGCAAGCAGGCGCGCCAAAGCGTCACCCACTTGCCGATACCTTGCCGGGACGAAGCCTGGGCGAGCAGATCCAGGCTTTCCCGCCAACGGGGCAGGAAAGCCGGAACGTGCTTTCCGAACAAGGCCTCGGCTTGCGCGAACGATACTTTTAGATAGCCCTTGCGGCGCAACTCGGCGTCCATGGCGGCCATGGCCGATCGCTGTTCCGGAGCCGCCAGAAAATCCGCGTCCAGCAAGGCCCGGCCCAAATCGGCCGCATCGCAATGGCCGCGCCGGACCATGTCGCCCGCCACGTACAGCCAAGCATGCATGGCGCGGACCATGGGCCATTGCCCCAAGGGGCGCGCGACGGCGACATTGTAGGGATGCCCACCCAAGGCGCCGCGCAAGGCGCGGTGCGCCAAAGCAACATCGGCCTGCAGCCTGGTCGCGACGATGGCATAACGGCCGTCGGGCCTTTCATCGAGCTTGTTCGCCGCCCACGCGGCGGCCATGCGCCATTCCGAATCCGGATCGGGCGCCTCCACGCGCAGACACGCCGACGCCTCCGGCACGGAGCGACGCAGCGAACGGATGTCGATGCCGCGATCGCGAAAAACGGCCAGCAACGCCGAGAATCGCGGGGTGAGCTCATGAAAGCCCGACAGCGCGATGATGTCCGCATCGGGAACGTAAAGCCCGTCGCGCGCGGCTTGCAGCAGGCGCTGGTACGCCAGATTGGCATCCTGCGCATCGTTGTCCGACAGCCAACGCCGGTAATGCCCGCGCCATAGCGCAAAGCGCCGCGCGTCCTCGGTTTCGTCCGCTTCGTCGATACGTATCATCCATTCGTCTAGCAGCGCGTCCGCCTGCGCCGCCAACTCGGCCGCCTGGGCCACGTCCAGCAGGGCGTTATCGGTTTCGATGCGCTGTATGACCTCGCGCCACACATGGCGGGCGCCGAAGGCATCCAGGCGATGGGCGGCCACATCGGCATCGACGGCAAACGCCAGCTCGTCGTCGGCCTGGACCAGCCAGGCGGACAAAGGCAGTATCCGCGGCACCGGCATCACCGAGCGGCGCGCGGAAAGACGCGCCGACATGTCGGCGAACAGCCGCCGGGCATGCCGGTTGTTGACCGCCAACACCAGGGTCCGCTGCGCCGGACCGGCCAGCAGCTCGTCGTCCGGAATATCGGGCAAGTCAGCGCTCATGAGATGATGGATTTCCCAGGTAAGTCATGCGGGATATTCTAGCGGCAAAGGACGCGCGCATCTCTTTGCGCTGGACAAACGCCCGCCGCGCTTTACACTACGCGCATGACCAAGAAAACCTCCTCGCGCATCGGCGCCGGCCCGCAACCGTCCGGCGCGGACACGACGGCGGACGACGCAACGGCCGACGCCCACGCCGGCATGGACACGCCCGGCGTCGAGCTGGCCGGCTCCATCTGGTTCCGGTCCCGTCAACAGAACTGGGGCAGCCAGAAACGCATGGCGCTGCTTGCCGCCATCGATGAAAATGGCTCCATCACCGCGGCGGCCAAGGCCATAGGCTTGAGCTACAAAGCGGCCTGGGACGCCATCGACACGATGAGCAACCTGGCGGGCCAGGCGTTGGTCGTGCGCACCACGGGCGGACGGCGCGGCGGCGGCGCCAGCCTGACTCCCCGCGCCATCGAGCTGTTGCGCCTGTATGACGCCCTGCAACGCGAACATGCGCGTTTCCTGGCGCGCCTGACGGCAGTCACCGACACGTCGGGCAAAGATATGGAGTTCATCCAGACCATGATGGTACAAACCTCGGCGCGCAACAAACTGAGCGGGACCATCGAGCACATTACGCCCGGCTCGGTCAACGACGAAGTCGTCTTGCAATTGAACGAGAAGCTTCGCATCGTCGCTTCCATCACCAAAGAAAGCGTCCAGGCGCTGGGCCTGTGCCCGGGTCGGCGCGCCCTGGCTTTCATCAAGGCGTCGTCGGTGATGATAGGCGTGCCCGGCGAAGGGCTGCGGCTTTCGGCCCGCAATCAACTCACCGGCCGCGTCAGCCGCATTACGCACGGCGCCGTCAATTCCGAAATCCGCGTCGAGTTGGAGCACGGGGATTATGTGATCGCAGCCATGATCAGCAAGCAAGGCGCCACGGAACTGGACCTGAGGGAAAATCAAACCGTCTGCGCGATATTCAAGGCATCCAGCGTCATGATAGGCGTGCTTGACTAGCCGCCAGCTGCGCCGGCGTGCACTCGCCGACGATGCGCCCGTCCTGTATCCGGTAGACCTGCTCGGACAAGGCCGCGACGTCTTCCGGGTCGTGCGTGATCAAGATGACAGGAATGTCCAACTGCGCCTGCAATGCGGCCAGCTCCGCGCGCATCTTGCGCCTGAGCTGCGCGTCGACGGCCGCCATGGGCTCGTCCAGCAACAACAGTCTGGGCCCGACGGATAGCGCGCGCGCCAGGGCGACGCGCTGCTTCTGGCCGCCGGATATTTTGTCCGGGTAGCTGCGCAGCAGCGGCTCGAGCTCGAGGGCTTGCACCCATCGTCGCGCCGACGGCGGCAGGTGCGTCTTGGCGGGGTTGAGCCACCCCTTGCTCAAGCCGAAGGCGATATTCTGCGCCACGGTCAGGTGCGGAAACAAGGCGTAGTCCTGTTGCAGATAGGCCACGCGCCGCGCCCTGGGCGGCAGGCAGATGCCTTGCCGCGAATCGAAATAAACCTCGTCGTCGATCCGAATGCGTCCCGCATCCGGCCGTTCCAATCCGGCCACGCAGCGCAGGGTCATGGACTTGCCTGCACCCGACGGGCCGAACAGGGCGATGCGAAGGCTCGTCGATTCAATGTCCACGTCCAGCGCAAATTCGTGCGAACCCGACTCCAGGCGATGCCGGACGGCGATCGAAATCACGAGCGCCGCTCCCGGGCGGCGCGCAGGCGGTCGGGCGCCAGCCGGCTTGCCACGATCAGCACGACGACGCACGTCAGCGAGGTCAGCGCCACCAAGCTGCCGGCCAGCGCGTCGTCCCCCGCCTGCACCGCCTCGTAAATGGCGATCGACAAGGTTTGCGTGCGCCCCGGTATGCTGCCCGCGATCATCAGCGTCGCCCCGAACTCGCCCAAGGCGCGCGCGAACGACAGCAGCACGCCCGCGACGATGCCGCGCATGGCCAGGGGCAGGCTGACGCGGAAGAACAGCGCGGCTTCGCTGATCCCCAATACGCGCGCCGCGTTTTCAAGGCCGTGATCGACGCTTTCGAACGCAGCCCGCGCTGATTTCAATACCAACGGAAACGCCACGACCGTTGCGGCGATGACCGCGCCTTGCCATGTAAATACCAGTTCGATGCCCCATCCCGACAATATCTGGCCCAGCCAGCCCCGCCTGCCGAACAACACCAGCAAGTAGTAGCCGATCACCGTGGGCGGCAACACCAGGGGCAAGGTCAGCACGGAATCGACCAGGTCCGTCCAGATCGACACCCTGGCGCGGGACAAGGCATAGGCCAGCCCCACGCCCAGAACCGTCGCGAAAAACGTCGCCCAGCCCGCCACTTTCAACGAAAGCAGCAGCGGGATCCACATCGTATCGGTCATGCCGACGCAACCCGCGGCCGAACGTCAAGGCTTGGCAAAACCGTACTTCGCCAAGACGGCCTGTCCTTGCTCGGACAGCACGAAGTCCTGAAACGCCCGTGCATCGGGGCTGCTGCCTTCGCGCTTGACCAGAGCGATGGGATACAGCACCGGGATGGGCGACGCGATCTTCTGAACGACCGCTACCTTGTCCGCCGATACGGCGGCGTCCGTGGCGAACACGAACCCAGCGTCCACTTCGCCGCGCGCCACGTAGTCCAGCACCTGGCGAACATTCTGGCCCAGGACCTGCTTGGACGATACCGCGTCCCAACTGCCCGCGTGCTCCAGCGCCGCCTGCGTATAGCGGCCCACCGGCACGGTCGCGGGATTGCCGTAGGCGACGCGCGTGACGCCTTCCTTGCCCAGGTCCTGCACCGAGCCGATATTCAGGGAACTGTCCTTCGGCACGATCAGCACGATCTCGTTGCGCGCGAAATCCTTGCGCGTCTCGGGCAGGACGGCCCCCGCCTGCTCCGCCTTGTCCATCGCCGTTTGATCGGCGGAGGCGAAGATATCCGCCGGCGCGCCATTGACGATCTGCTGGAGCAGGACGTCCGACGCCGCGAAGCTGGGCAATACCTTGCTGTCCGGATGAGCTTGCTCGAACTGCGCGGCCAGGTCCTTGAATGCATTGGTCAGGCTGGCCGCGGCCGACACGACGATATCCCCGGCATGCGCCGCTCCCGTCCACGCCGCCGCGACGAAGGCCGCCGTGGTCAACAATCGTTTCAGTTTCATGTCCCGCCTCTATGGATTTTCGTTGAACAACGCCGCGCCGCCCGGTACTAGCCGGCAGCGATCCGTATCGTAATATATATAGATATATATCGATGGTCAAACAAGCCGGAAGCCGGCGCGAGCGAAGGGGCTCGCGTTCAGCCCCCCTACGCGTTATGCGCTATAGTTTCCGCACTCCTGTTTTTCCGCACCCCCGTGCGCCAGTTACGGTAAGCCACGCCTTGTCCTTGACGCCAGCACCCGATATCCAAGAATTTCTTGACGCCGCCTGGCTCGAAGACGGGCTGGCGAAGAACACGCTGGCCGCCTACCGCCGCGACCTGAGCGCATTCAGCCTCTGGCTGCGGCGGCAGAAAAACATGGACTTGAACCAGGCGGCCAACGCGGACATCCAGGAATGGTTCGCGGCCCGCCATGCCGAAACCAAGGCCAGCACCGCCAATCGACGGCTTGCCTCGTTGCGCCGCTATTACCTCTGGGCCTTGCGCCAGGGCCGCATCCGGCAGGATCCCTGCCTGTCGCTGCGGGCGGCCAAGCAAGCGGCCCGCTTTCCCAAGACACTATCCGAAGCCAACGTGGATGCGCTGTTGCAGGCGCCCGATACCGGCACCCCATTGGGATTGCGCGACCGGGCAATGCTGGAAACCCTCTACGCCACCGGGCTGCGCGTCAGCGAGCTAGTCAAGCTCAACCTGCTGGAAGTGAGCCTGAACGAAGGCATTGTGCGGGTTACGATGGGCAAAGGCGGCAAGGATCGCCTGGTGCCGCTCGGGCAAGAAGCCATCCATTGGATAGAGGCCTATGTGAAGCAGGCTCGGCCCGGGCTTCTGGGCGGACGGCGTTGCGACGCCCTCTTCGTCACCGCGCGCGCGGCCTCGATGTCGCGCCAATCGTTCTGGCATATCGTCAAGAAGTATGCGCGCGCGGCCGACATACACACGCCGTTGTCGCCCCACGTGCTGCGCCATGCGTTCGCCACGCACCTGCTGAACCACGGCGCCGACCTGCGCGTCGTGCAGATGCTGTTGGGCCATGCGGATATTTCCACGACGCAAATATATACCCACGTCGCCCGGGAACGCTTGAAAAACCTGCATGCCAAGCACCATCCGCGTGGCTAGCGACCCGCCATCCTTCGCATCGTCATGAGCAAATCCAAGCATATTTCCGAAACGCCCGCGGTGAAATGGCTCAAGCAACACCGCGTCTCCTTTACCGAGCACACCTACGACTACGTCGACCACGGCGGCGCCCTGGAAGCGGCTCGCCAGCTCAAGCTGGATCCGCATCAGGTCGCCAAGACGCTCATCATGGAGAACGAGAACGGTCAGCCTCTGATCGTCATCATGCACGGCGATCGGGACGTGTCCACCAAGAACCTGGCCCGGCAAACGAACACCAAGAAAATCACACCATGCCCGGTCGAGACGGCCCAGCGGCACTCGGGCTATCTGGTGGGCGGAACGTCGCCCTTTGCCACACGCAAGAAAATGCCGGTCTGGATCGAGAACGACTTGCTCGATTATCCGACCATCTACATCAACGGCGGCAAGCGGGGCTATCTGCTCGGCGTGGCGCCCGGCGCGATAGTCGACTTGCTGGGCGCAAACGCCGTCGGCGCGGCGCTCGAAAAAGACTGAATAGCCCTCCCTTCACACATGCGGCGCCCGCAATGGGCTGAACACGGCCATTGAATGTCTTTTTCTCATGGGCTGGAAAATCGCGCGAAAGCGGAACAATCGGACGAATTCCCCCACTAAGCATTGCAGATCTCATCGTCAGACTCATGGACTTCAATGCGCAACCCTTCCATTACCACTCATCCGGCTTTATCGGCGCCTGCCCGAAACAGAGCCATTCTGCTGTCGCCGAACCGGCAGATGCTCTGCTTCCTGGCATTCATGGTCATGCTCTGGACCGTGCTTTGCGCCGTCAGCCATCGATCACCCGACGCGGACGGCATGGAGCAATTGGTATGGGCCGCCAGCCTGGAACTGGGCTATTACAAGCATCCGCCCTTTCCCACCTGGGTCATGTATCTGCTGACGCACGTCTTCGGCCGCCCTTATTGGCTGAGCTTCTTCGCCGGCATGCTGTCATCGGCGCTGGGCCTGTGGTTCGTCTGGCTGCTGGGCAAGGAAATGGCCACGGCGCGCCATGCCTTCATCGCCACGGCGCTGGTATCCACGACCATCTACTTTTCATCGCGCGGCACCATCTACAACCACAATACCGCTCAGTTCTGGTCGATCACGGCATCCACGTGGCTGCTCTATCGCGCGCTGCGGTATCGGCAAGCCTGCGCCTGGCTCTGGCTGGGCGTCGTCAGCGCCCTGGCCGTCATGACCAAATACAGCATCGTGCTTCAATGGGCCGGATTCTTCCTGTTCATGCTGCGCCAACGCTGTTTCGCGCAAGCCGGTACATGGAAGGGGTTGGGCATGGCGGCCGCGGCATTCGTGGTCTGCGTATCGCCGCATCTGTGGTGGCTTTTCGATCATCGGTTCCTGCCGCTGGACTATGCCGGCAACGCCATCGACATGCCGAGCCGCCTGCAAGGCCTGTTGCTGATCATACACTTCGCGCTCGACCAGCTCGCGCGATTGAGTCCCATGCTGGCGGTATGGCTCGCATGGCTTTGGTGGGCGCGTATATCCGCCGGTCGTGCGAAGTCCGCCGCCGCGGATAGCCGCGCGTGGCAACCGGCTGCGACCGAACGGGAACGGCCGACCCGCTACATCCATCATTTCGATGAATGGGATCGCTCGTTCCTGCTTTGGGTGGGCCTGACGCCGGTCATCGCGACCCTGCTGGCCTCCGCTTTGATGGGAACGAGGCTGATCGCGTCATGGGCCACCACCTTTTTCATCCTGTATGGCTATTTCGCCCTGTGGG
>CAZKBT010000009.1:0-61199 GCA_964551305.1 uncultured Burkholderiaceae bacterium | reverse complement strand
AGAGCGCGTCGGTGAAATTGATTTCGTTCCACGTTGCGTTGGTCAGTTCGCTTTTGCGAACCATCGTTAGCAACAGCAGCTTGGCAGCCGCTCGAATTGAAGGTGTGGTGCCGATACGCTCCATGTACTGGTACATCAAGCCAATTTCCTCGGGCGTCAGTGCTCGATCTCGCGGCTCAAACTTGGCGATAGTTGACGGGCGCACCAAATCGGCCGGGTTCTCAACCTTCTGTCCGCGTTCGATAGCCCAGCGGAAGACCTGCATCATAATTTCGCGGCAAAGCACGGCCGTTGATGGCCTGCCTTGTTCCACGATGGCATCAGTCAGCGCCCGCAAGTCCTCGTGGGTAATTTCTATCAGTTTCCTGTTGCTGAATTTCGGCTTTAGCTCTCGCTCGTATGTTCCACGGCGCATGTCGCGGGTGGAATCTGCCATTTGATAGCCGCGCAACCACTTCTCGGCCCACGCGCCGAATGTCTCAGCATCCTTGACGCGGGCTTTGTCCCGCGCTTTCTCCTTGGCTGGAGATTTCCCTGCGGCGATCATCTTCTTGGCTTCGCCCAGCCGTTCGCGGGCTTCCGCTAGCGTGATCCCTCCGACACCGTAGCGGCCGAAGGTGATTGTCTCCTGCCTGCCGTGGATCGAGTAGTTGTAGCGGAATGAAATCGAACCCGCTGGCGTGATGGCCACGTAGAGGCCGTCACGGTCATTCACTTTGTAGAGCTTGTCCTTTGGCTTGAGGTTGCGCAGCTTGGTATCAGTCAGCATGGTCGGGTTGGGTTTCCTCTCAAAAATACCATGCTCAAAAAGCCCCACAAATCCTCAAAAAACTTCTTTAAGGACAATGCGTTACCTAAATTCGATACCATGAACACCCCATCAGAGGCGGCATGGTATCGAGTGCCGAACATGGCATCAGGTTCAAATCGTACCATCTACCATGCCATAGAAACCGTGTGCTTGGCGATGCGAAAATTTGCCAGACAGTGCTACGCCAAGAACGAAAAAAGCCCGCAATTACGCGGGCTTAGGGGTGTTTTAATGCTTCTTGGTGCCAGTCTGTGCCGGACGCGAGATCACTCCCACTCGATCGTCGCAGGCGGCTTGCTGCTCACATCGTACGTCACCCGATTGATCCCGCGGACTTCGTTGATGATCCGGCCCGACACCTTCTTCAACAGCGAATAAGGCAGCTCCGCCCAGTCCGCCGTCATGAAATCCGAGGTCTGCACCGCGCGCAGCGCGACCACGTAGTCATAGGTGCGGCCATCACCCATCACGCCTACCGATTTGACGGGCAGGAACACCGCAAAGGCTTGGGATGTCAAGTCATACCAATTCTTTCCGCTGATCGGATCGACCGTCTTGCGCAGCTCTTCGATGAAGATCGCGTCGGCGCGCCTGAGCAGATCCGCAAAGTCTTTGCGGACTTCGCCCAGGATCCGCACGCCCAAACCCGGGCCGGGAAACGGATGGCGATAGACCATGGGCGGCGGCAGGCCCAACGCCACGCCCAGCTTGCGGACTTCGTCCTTGAAAAGCTCGCGCAAAGGCTCCAGCAATTTCAGGTTCAAGGTTTCGGGCAGGCCGCCCACGTTATGGTGCGACTTGATGGCCACCGCCTTGCCGGTCTTGGAGGCCGCGGATTCGATGACGTCCGGATAGATCGTGCCTTGGGCCAGCCAGCGCGCATTCTTCAGCTTCGCCGCTTGTTCCTGGAAGACTTCGACGAATTCACGGCCTATGATCTTGCGCTTGGCTTCCGGGTCCGTGACACCGGCCAGATGTCCCATGAACTGCTCGGTGGCGTCGATGTGGATGACGCGCACGCCCAGGTTTTCGCCGAAGGTCTGCATGACCTGCTCGGCCTCGTTCAGGCGCAGCAGGCCGTGATCGACAAACACGCAGGTCAGGCGATCGCCGATCGCGCGATGGATCAAGGCGGCGGCAACGGATGAATCGACGCCGCCGGACAGCGCCAGCAGCACTTCTTCGTCGCCCACCTGCTCGCGGATGCGGGCGACGGCCTCGTCGATGTAGTCGGGCATGTTCCAGTCGCCGCCGCAACCGCAGATGTCGTGCACGAAGCGGGCCAGGATGGCCTGTCCTTGCTGCGTATGCGTGACTTCGGGATGGAATTGCACGCCATAGAAGCCGCGCGCCTCGTCGGCCATGCCGGCGATGGGACACGACGGCGTGGATGCCATCAAAACGAAACCCGGAGGCAATTGCGTGACTTTGTCGCCGTGGCTCATCCAGACCTTCAGGATGCCATGCCCTTCGGTATTGATGAAGTCTTGCAGGCCGTCCAGCAAGCGGGTATGCCCGCGCGCGCGGACTTCCGCGTAGCCGAACTCGCGATGGTCGGAAAACTCGACCTTGCCGCCCAGCTGCATGGCCATGGATTGCATGCCGTAGCAGATGCCCAATACCGGCACGCCCGCGCTGAACACGCCCGCGGGCACCTTGAGCGATTCCTCATGGTAGGCCGATGCGTGGCTGCCCGACAGGATGATGCCCTTCAGGCCCAGCGAGCACTGCTCCCGGATGAAGGCGTCGTCGACGTCGCCGGGGTGGATTTCACAAAAAACGCCCGCTTCGCGTACGCGGCGGGCGATGAGCTGGGTGACTTGCGAACCGTAGTCCAGGATGAGGATGCGCTGGTGCATGATGGCAGGATGGCTATGTGAAAAGTACTAGTGTAAGGCGAATGACGCACGGCTTGCGCCGGCGCCGCCATGCCAGGTGGCGATGGCGCCGGCCCGGGTCCGAAACGGTCAGTCCGCGCGGTAGTTCGGCGCTTCCTTGGTGATCTGCACGTCGTGCACGTGGGATTCGCGCACGCCGGCCGACGTGATTTCAACGAACTCCGCCTTGGCATGCAGTTCGTCGATGGTGCTACATCCGCAATAGCCCATGGAGGCGCGGATGCCGCCGACCAATTGATACAGGATGGCGATGACGCTGCCTTTGTACGGGACGCGCCCTTCGATGCCTTCGGGAACGAGCTTGTCGACGTTGTTGTTGGGGTCCTGGAAGTAGCGGTCGGCCGAGCCGTCGCTCATGGCGCCCACGCTGCCCATGCCGCGATAGGATTTGTACGAGCGTCCCTGGAACAGCACGACTTCGCCGGGCGCCTCTTCGGTACCGGCGAACATGCCGCCCATCATGCAGGCGGACGCGCCGGCCGCCAACGCCTTGGCGACGTCGCCCGAATAGCGGATGCCGCCGTCGGCGATCAAGGGAACGTCCGTGCCGACCAGCGCCTTGGCGACGTCGGCGATCGCGGTGATCTGGGGCACGCCGACGCCGGCCACGATGCGCGTCGTGCAAATGGAGCCCGGCCCGATGCCGACCTTGACGCCGTCGGCGCCGGCATCGACGAGCGCAAGCGCGGCGGCGGCGGTGGCGATGTTGCCGCCCACCACCTGGATCTTCGGATGATGGGTCTTGATCCAGCGCACGCGCTCGAGCACGCCCTGGGTGTGGCCATGCGCCGTGTCGACGACGATCAGATCAACGCCGGCCGCCGCCAGTTTTTCGACGCGCGCTTCCGTATCGGCGCCCACCCCGACCGCCGCGCCTGCGCGCAGCTGGCCGTGGCCGTCTTTGCAGGCGTTGGGGTGTTCGGTGTTCTTGACAATGTCTTTGACCGTGGCAAGGCCCCGCAATTGCCCCTGGTCGTTGACGATCAGCACGCGCTCCAGGCGATGCTGGTGCATGAGAGCCTGCGCCTGATCCAGCGTCGCGCCTTCCGGCATGGTGACCAGTTTTTCCTGGGGCGTCATGACGTCGCGCAGCGGCACGTCCAGGCGTTCCTCGAACCGGAGATCACGGTTGGTGACGATGCCTACCAGCTTGCCGCCTTCGACGACCGGCAAGCCGGAAATGCCATGCTGGCGCTGCAAGGCGATCGCGTCGCGCACGCGCATGTCCGGCGTCACCGTCACCGGGTCGATGACGATGCCGAACTCATGGCGCTTGACCCGGGCCACTTCGCGGGCCTGCTCGTCGGCGTTCAGGTTCTTGTGGATGATGCCGATGCCCCCTTCCTGCGCCATGGCGATCGCCAGGCGCGATTCCGTCACGGTATCCATCGCGGCGGACACCAGGGGAATGTTCAGGGTGATGTTACGGGTCAGTCGGGTGGCGAGAGACGTGTCGCGGGGAAGGATGTTGGAATAGGCAGGCACCAACAAGACATCGTCAAAGGTGAGCGCTTTCTTTATGAGACGCATGAACAGTGAGCTCCGTGCAAAGCAAGATTATACGCTCAACTCTAGGGTTTTCCTAGGGGTGGCTCGAAGCCCTGCGCCTGGCCGGAGGCGGCTCCCGCGTCCGCCACTTGACTGAATGCTTCGACGGTGCGGATATCCACGGGCGCGGCGTAGCCGTCCTTGTCCCGCCCGAAATGCAGGACGGTGTGCGGATAAGGCAGCTCGATGCCCGCGTCATCGAAATACTTCTTCACCAGGCGATTGAAGGCGCGCTGCACGGCCCACTGCATGCCGGGCGCGGTCTTGATCAGCACGCGTATCGTGAAGCCGCGCTCGTTCAGCGCGGTCACGCCCGGGATGGCGATGTCTTCCAGGATCGACGGCGCCAGCTCCGGATCCAGCTTCAATTCGGCGAACGCCTGTTCGAGCTGGCCGATGGCCTCGTCGACGCTTTCGCGATGGCCGATGTTGTATTCGCCATAGTGGTAGCCGTAGTCACGGGTGTGATTGGTCACTTTATCGATGGTGGAAAAGGGAATCAGGTGATAGCCGCCGTCCAGCGTCCTGATCATCACCGACCGTATCGTGATTTTCTCCACCGTGCCGAACAAGCCGGCGACCTCGACCACGTCGTTCTGGTTCATCCCGTTCTCGAGCTGGATGAAGATGCCGGTAATGACGTCCTGCACCAGCTTCTGCGCGCCGAAGCCGATGGCCAGTCCCGCCACCCCCGCCCCGGCGATCAGCGGGCCGATGTTGATTCCGATCTGGGAAAGCACGATCAGTACCGTGAACGTGGCAATGAGCACCGAGGCCGCGCTGCGAAACAGCATCAGCAGGGTCTTCTCGCGCTCCGTCGGCTTGTTCCTGCCCGCGGAGACGCCCAGCCTGTGTTCGATGACGCTGGCCAGCACCGTCCAGCTCAGGGCGGCGATCAGCAAGACGATGCCCACGCGCGCAAGAGTGCCGATCGCCTTGCGGCCCGGCTCCGACCCCAGCCATCCGACGAGGTCGAAAACCTGCCATGCGTCCAGCACGACCAGAGTGACGACGACCAGTATGAGCAAACGCAGGAATTTGAGGCATGCCGGCACGTAGGCGTTGATGCGCGCCTCCAGCAAGGGCAGGCTACTGCGCCAGTTGTCCGGCAGGACGATGCGGCGCGCCAGCAGCGACGACAACGCCGCCGCCAGCAAGGCGCCGGCCAGGACGGCGACGACCGATTGCAGCGTGGCATGCATCATGAAATCGAGGGCGTGCTGCTGATCGGCTTGGCTGACCATGAACAGGACCGTGAAGTAGGCCAGCACGGCCCAATGCCATATCTTGGCCAGGACACGCGTCAGCGTGCCGAAAACCGGCGCGGTGGAGCGCTCGGCGTGCGCCACCAGCCCGGCGCTGACCTCTTTGCGCTTGTTCCACACCACGGTGACGGCATACACATAGACGACCGCCATCAGCACCAAGCCGGCAAATCGCCCCACGCCCTCGGTCAACAAAGCCTGGACCACGGGCACGACGAACAGCAGGCTGTAGCCGGTTATCGTGATCAGGACGATGAGCCAGCGGTTCCAGTAATCCGCCGCCTGTTCCGACAGCGGGAGCAAGCGCAACTGCTCGTAATGCGTGGCGAAAACCCCGCGGGAAAAGGCCTTGACGATTTCGACGAGCATGAACGCCGTCAGGAACTGCATGGCGAAAAGCGGAACCGCGCCTCGATCGGCGAACGTGATGAGCACGAAATAGGCGGCCAGGGCAGCCAGCAGGGTCGCCGCGATATCGATGGCGAACGCCCCCATCACCGCAAGCAGTTTGCGCCCCAAGGTCAGCGAGCCCAGCTTGCCGAGCCCCTTGCGCCCTGCGCCGTCCGTGGCAGGCCGGTAGCCCGTGTGGCGGGGCCGCTTTCCGTCCTCGCGCATGGTCCATGCGTTCAGTCTTTTGAATCCGTAACTTGCGGCCAGGCGCAGGACGAAATAGGCAATCGATACGGAAACGATGGCGATGGCCAGGCTGACCAGGGCCCTCTGCCAGTGGTCGGGCCTCTGGCCCGGCAACGGTTGATCGGTGAACACGGCTGCTACCGCCTGCCAGGTTTCGGCGATATCGTCTTGCAGGCGCGTGGCGATTCTTTGCAGCTCGTCGGCGACGCCGCCGCCTGCGGCGGATTCCGGGCCGGAACTTGCGGTCTTCGCCGCGGCCTGCGCCTCGGCGGAGACCGGCTGATCGGCCTGCGACCGCAATTGTTTGATCAGCTGCTCGCGCGTCTGCTGGTTTTCCAGCAAATCGGCCAACGCGGCATAAGAAGCGTCCTTGGCCGCCGGCGCCTGCTGGGCCTGCGCCTGGGCGATGGACACTGAAATCCACAAGAGCATCATATAAAGCAACGCCCTTGCAGCCCGTTTTATCACGCCACCATTGGAATTACCGTATGCCGTCATGCCAAGCAAACCCGCCCTCCCGTTTAGCGTTCTCGATCTTGAAAAGCCAAAAGCGGCATACCCGATGGCATGCCGCCTGACCCTGAAAGGGTAACATTACGCTTTGGATTCGCCCATGCTTGAGCATGGGCAATACGTAACTCAATATGATCATCCGCTTCGCAAGCGCGCGAGCCTGGATGAGCTAGCCCAGCCAGACCCGCGCATTGCGGAACATCCGCAGCCAGGGGCTGTCGCCGCCATAGGGGCTGGCCTCGCCGCCCGCGTCCTGCGGCCCCCAAGAAGCCGGCGCCCAGGAAAACATGACGTTGCGCGTGACGCGCTCGGGATGCGGCATCATGACGGTAAAGCGCCCGTCCACGGTGGTGACGCCGGTCAGCCCCCCCGGACTGCCGTTGGGATTGAAGGGATAGCGCTGCGTCGCCCGGCCGGCATTGTCGACGTACCGCAAAGCCGCCGCCACCTCGTCCATGCTTCCTTGCCTGGAAAAGTCGGCATAGCCTTCGCCGTGCGCGACGGCGACCGGAATGCGGCTGCCCGCCATCCCCTGGAAGAACAGCGAGGGTGAATCGGCGATCTCGACCATGGACAAGCGCGCTTCGTACTTTTCGGACCGATTGCGGGTAAAGCGCGGCCAATGCTCCGCGCCCGGGATCATGGCGGACAAGGCCGCCATCATCTGGCAGCCATTGCACACCCCCAGCGCAAACGTATCGGGACGGGCGAAATACGCGGCGAACGCATCCGAAAGAAGCTCGTTGAAACGAATCGTGCGGGCCCACCCTTCCCCGGCGCCCAGCACGTCGCCGTAGCTGAATCCGCCCACCGCGACCAGGCCCTGCATCGTGTCCAAGCCGACGCGTCCGGTCAACAGGTCCGTCATGTGCACGTCATGCGCTTCGAAGCCCGCCTTGTCGAAGGCCCAGGCCATTTCCACCTGGCTGTTGCAGCCCTGCTCGCGCAGGACGGCGATCCTGGGGCGCGCGCCGGCATTGACGAACGGCGCGGCGATGTCCTCTTGCGGATTGAAGGCGACCACCGGCTGGAACCCGGGATCGTCTGCGTCGGCCCACACGTCGAATTCGGCCTGCGCGCAATCGGGGTTGTCGCGGACCAGCATGATGCGGCGGCTCACTTCGCTCCATTGCCGCGCCAACGCAATACGCGGTTTCTGATAAATACACTTTCCATCACGGTAGATCTGGATCTCGTCTTGCGCGTTCAAGCTTCCCAAGACGTGGGAATGCACCGACAATCCCGCCTGGCGCAAGCGCTGCAGCACGGTATCGCGCTGGGCCGCGCGAACCTGGATGACCGCACCGGCTTCTTCGGCGAACAGCGCCTTCATGGTCAGTTCGTCGCGCTGGACGGCGATCTGCTCCGGACGGATCTTGTAGTCGCCCCAGTCCTCGGCCACCGGATCGATCGTCAGCATGTCCAGATTGACGGACACGCCGACGTGGCCGGCGAAAGCCATTTCGCACACGGTCGCCAGCAAGCCGCCGTCCGAGCGATCGTGATAAGCCAACACCAAGCCGTCGCGAGCCAATTCACGCACGACGGTGAAGAACGACGCCACCATTTCGGCGTCGTCGATGTCGGGCACGCTATTGCCGACCTGGTTGAAGACCTGCGCCAGCACCGATCCGCCCAGACGCTGCCGGCCCTTGCCCAGATCGATGAGTATCAGCACCGTGTCGCCGGCATCCGTGCGCAACTGAGGCGTGAGACTGGCGCGTACGTCCATCACCGGAGCGAAGGCCGTGACGATCAAGGACACGGGCGCGATCACCTCGCGCGATTCGCCGTTTTGCGACCAGGTGGTGCGCATGGACAGAGAGTCTTTGCCCACCGGAATGGATAAGCCCAGCGCCTGGCACCATCGGCTGACCGCGCTGACGGTGTCGAACAGCGCGGCGTCCTGGCCTGCGGCGCCGCAGGCGGCCATCCAGTTGGCCGACAGCTTGATGTCTTTCAGGGAGGCGACGTCGGCGGAAACGAGATTGGTCAAGGCCTCCACGACGGCCATGCGGCCCGATGCCGGCGCGTCGATCACCGCGATGGGCGAGCGCTCGCCCATCGCCATCGCCTCGCCGCGCGCGCTTTCGTAGTCGGCCAGCGTGACGGCGCAATCGGCCACCGGCACCTGCCAGGGTCCCACCATCTGGTCCCGGCTGCTCAAGCCGCCGACGGTGCGATCGCCGATGGTAATCAAAAAGGTCTTGTTGGCCACCGTGGGGTGGCGCAGCACGCGATCGACGGCCTCATCGAGCTTGAGCCCCACGACGTCCACGTCGATGCGCGCGCGCGCGGCGCGCGTCACGTCGCGCGTCATGCGCGGGGGCTTGCCCAGAATCACGTCGATGGGAACGTCGACCGGACGCACGTCCTGCGCCGGCGCGGGCGCCATGCCCGGGTTGGCAGGCAAGCTGACGCCGACGTCCGGCAATCCTTCACCGAACGTGACGCGCAGCTGACGCTCTTGCGTGGCGACGCCGACCACGGCATACGGACAGCGCTCGCGGCGCGCGATGGCGTCGAAACGGGCCAGGTCTTCAGGAGCAATGGCCAGCACATAGCGTTCCTGCGATTCATTGCTCCAGATTTCCGCGGCGGAGAGTCCGGACTCTTCGAGGTGCACTTGCTGTAGCTCGAATACCGCGCCCCGCCCCGCGTCGTTGACCAGTTCGGGGAAGGCGTTGGACAGTCCCCCCGCGCCCACGTCGTGAATGGCTATGATCGGATTGGCGCCGCCTTGCTGCCAGCATCGGTCGATGACCTCTTGGGCGCGGCGCTCGATCTCGGGATTGCCCCGCTGCACGGAATCGAAGTCCAGTTCGGCGGTATTGGTCCCCACGCTCATGCTGGACGCGGCGCCGCCGCCCATGCCGATGCGCATGCCCGGACCGCCCAGCTGCACCAGCAGCGCGCCGGGCGGAATCGGATCCTTGTGGGTCAGCAGGTCGTCGATGTAGCCCAGGCCGCCGGCGATCATGACGGGCTTGTGATAGCCCCAGCGCGTCGCGCCGTCGTTCTGCTCATAGGTCCTGAAATACCCCAGCAGATTGGGGCGCCCGAATTCGTTGTTGAATGCCGCGCCGCCCAGCGGCCCTTCCACCATGATGTCCAGCGGGCTGGCGATGCGGTCGGGAATGCCGTGGGCATCGCTTTCCCAGGGCTCGATGAACTGGGGAACGCGCAGGTTGGAAACCGTGAAGCCCGTCAGGCCGGCCTTGGGCTTCGAGCCCCGGCCCGTCGCGCCCTCGTCGCGGATTTCTCCTCCCGCCCCGGTGGACGCGCCGGGAAAAGGCGCGATCGCCGTGGGATGGTTGTGCGTTTCGACTTTCATCAACGTATGAACGAGCGCAGAATGCCGGGCGTACACCCGGGATTGCTGCGACTTGCCGGCATGAAACAGGCTGGCCGGACCGCCCTGCATGATCGCGGCATTGTCCGAATACGCCACGACGGTGCCTTCAGGCTGCGCGGCATGGGTCTCGCGTATCATGCCGAACAGCGTCTTGGATTGCGGCTGGCCGTCGATCACCCATTGAGCATTGAAGATTTTGTGGCGGCAGTGCTCGCTGTTGGCCTGGGCGAACATCATCAACTCCACGTCGGTGGGATTGCGTCCCAGCTGCCGAAAAGACATGTCCAGATAGTCGATTTCGTCGTCGGACAGCGCCAATCCCAATTCGCGATCGGCCTGGAGCAGCGCCTGCCTGCCCTGGGACAGGACGTCCACTGTTTGTATGGGCTTGCCCTCGAGCGAGGCGAACAAGGCCTGTCCGTCGAAGGTCGCATCGACCACCGATTCCGTCATCCTGTCATGCAGGCAATTCGCGATGGCCGCCAGTTGCCGCTCATCCAGCGTTTTCTTGCCGAGCAGGCCGCGCGCGGGCGTAATCGCGTAACGGATGCCGCGCTCGATGCGGCGGACCATCGGCAGGCCGCAATTGTGAGCGATGTCGGTCGCCTTGCTGGCCCAGGGCGACACGGTGCCTAAACGCGGCACGACGCGCAGGACGACGGCGCCGTTCTCCTTCTCCCGCGCGGAATCGCCGTAATCCAGCAAGCCAGCCAGCCGTTGCCGAGCCGCCTGGTCCAGGTCGCCTTCCACCCAGGCATAGTGCTCGAACCGCCCCTGGATGTCCGAAACCGGCAGATCCAGTTCCGCGAACCGTTGCAATAAGCGCTCGCGGCGAAACGACGACAAGACGGAGGAACCGAGGAAATACTGGATGGAATTCACGATATGAAGCAGGCAGATTGGAAGGAGGGCTTCATTTTAGCGGGTTCCCCGAAACTCGGCTCGCGCCTCGAACCGGATGCGCCGGCCGTGAAATCCGCCCGCTCCGGGCTCAGCCCGGATAACCGACTTCCAGAATATCGAGCTCGTCCAGGCCGGCCGGCGTGCGCAGCGTGACCGTATCCCCCACCCTCGCCTGGTTCAGCGCCCGCGCCACCGGCGATATCCAGCTGATGCGGCCGCGCAATGGATCGGCCTCGTCCACGCCGACGATGGTGACCCGGAATTCCTCGCCGTTCTTGTCCGAATACAGGACCGTGGCGCCGAAGAAAACCTGGTCCCTGTTGGGCTGCTCGCGCGGATCGACGACGTGCGCGATGTCCAGGCGCTTGGTCAGGAAGCGTATGCGGCGATCGATCTCGCGCAGGCGCTTCTTGCCGTAGAGATAATCGCCGTTTTCCGAACGGTCGCCGTTGGACGCCGCCCACGACACGGTTTGCACGACCGAGGGGCGCTCTTGCTGCATCAGGTGCTTCAACTCGTCACGCAGCCGCCGATAGCCCTCGGTGGTGATGTAGTTCTTGACCCCCGCAGGCAGGGCCACGGCCTCGTGGGCGAGGTCGTCGTCATCGTCCTGGTCGGTTTCCTTGGTGAATGCCTTGTTCATGACGACAAGCATAGACCATTTTCGCCATGCGCAGAGCGTGCGGGCCGCTCGAACGGCCATCCCGCATGTTCAGAACAGTTCCCAGATCGGCGCAAGGCCGGAAGGCAAGGCAGGCAAGGCGCCCAGGTCCAGACGGCTTTCGTCGGGGCTGTGAAAATCCGACCCCGACGATGCCAGGAATCCGTAGCGCCGGGCGACGCCGGCATATTCGGCATATTGGTGCGGCGCGTGACTGCCGGTGACGACTTCGATCCCCACTCCGCCCAGCTCTTTGAAGCGCTCGAACAGCGCGTCGAACTCCATGGGCGTGTAATCATAGCGGCCGGGATGCGCGATCACCGCGTGGCCGCCCGCGCCGATGATCCAGCTCACCGCCTGATCCAGGGTCGCCCACTGGACCGGCACGTTGGCGGGCTTGCCGTCGCCCAAGTACTTCTGGAACACTTCCTTCATCGATTTGCAATGGCCCTGCGCGACCAGGAAGCGGGCGAAATGCGTGCGGCTGATCGAATTGGGGTTGGCCGCATAAGGCAAGGCACCCTCGTAACTGCCCGAAATGCCCATGGCGCCGAGCTTGTCGGCCATGAGCCGGGCCCGAACCAGGCGCCCCGTCCGGATGTAGGCCAATCCGTCCTGCAGCTGCGCGTCCTGCGGATCGATGTCCAGGCCGACGATGTGCACGGTCTGACTGGCCCAGGTCACCGAGATTTCCACGCCCGTCACGAACCCCATGCCCAATGCGCGCGCCGCCGTCGACGCCTCGTCCAGACCGGACAAGATATCGTGATCCGTCAGCGCCCACAGCTGCACGCCATTCGCGTGGGCGCGGGCGGCCACGTCCGCCGGCGACAACACGCCGTCGGACATGATGGAATGACAATGCAGATCGACGTTTATAGACAGCTCCTGTTCGTTCATGGGCATCGCACGGCGGCCCGGCCGCCTCAGGACAGCAAGAACGCTTCCACCGGATCCAATTGATCCGCGGCGCGCAGCGTCGGCGCATGGCCGACATTCCCGACCAGCACCGCCGCGGCGCGTGGATTTCGCCTCAGCATTTCCGCCTGCGTCGCGTCGTCGATCAGATCGGACAGTTCGCCGCGCAGCACGAGGACACGCTCCAGGCTTTCATACGCCATCCAGAGCAGGGACTCCGATGCCGCGATCGCCTCCGGCGACTGGTCCGCCAAGCCTTTGCCGATGCGCAGGTCGTAATGCTTGACCCAGCCGCCATCCTTGCCGACCATAATATAACGCGTCAACTCCTCCCAGTCCGCCTGATCGTGCTCGCCGAAACCCGCCGAAACGCCACGGACGTAGTCCACGGCCTGCTCGAACGTGTCGAAACGCAGCTCCTGGCTCACGTAGCCGGCGATACGCGCAAGGCCTTGCACCTGCAAACGCGGGCCGATGTCGTTGAGCACCATTTTGCCGATGCGCAGGCGCTCGTCGTCTCCCAGGCCCGGCGCCGTCCTGCCGATGGGCATCGCGGCCGACATGGCCAAGGCGCCCGCCAGGCCCAAGCCCACCAGTCCGCCCATCGACGTGCCTACCCAATCCAGGCGAGCCGGGTTCAACCTGGCGATCAATACCAGCATGTCGGCGACATACTGGGGAACGGCGTAGCCGTGGGGATCGAGCAGCCAATCCGAACGGCCGCGGCCGACGACGTCGGGACACACGACGCGGTAATGCCTGCTCAAGCGCCGGGCCAGCGGGTCGAAATCCCTGCCCGTGCGCGTCAAGCCATGCACGCAAAGCAAGACGCGGTCGTTCGAGGGGTCGCCCCATTCCCAATAGGCCATGCGATGCACGCCGCTCGGGCTGGCGCACGTGACGTACTCCAGGCGCGGCGCCTGCTCCGGTTGCTGTTTCGAGTCCGTGGCGTAAGAAGACGTGTTCATGCTGCGCTCCGAATGAGAGACATCGATAATAGCGGAATAATCACGGCTGCTGTGCGCCGCGCCCGCAAGCCGGCGATTGCGGGCCGCATGCCGGCTGCGACGTCCAGTAGCGGCGATGATCCACGCGTTGCGCGCTGACGCGCAGCTCGCCGCCGGACGACACGGCCGTGACCGCGCCATGATGATCGCTGCGCCAGAATTGCGCGCCCGCGCGCTCCCAGCGCCGTTGCACCTGCCGATGAGGATGCCCGTAGCGGTTGAAACGTCCCGCCTGGACGATAACGTGGGCGGGCCGCGTCGCCTCGACCCATGCTTGCGACGATGACGACTTGGATCCGTGATGCGCAGCCATGACGACGTCCACGGGACCATCCATCCACTCGATCATGGCCTGCTCCTCCCGCGCGCCGACGTCGCCCGTCAACAGCATGCCGTGATGCCTGCCTTGCACGCGCAAGACGCAGGAATCCGCGTTGCGACCTTCCTTGTCGCCCCACGCCTGCGTCGCGGATCCGCGCGCCGGCCACAGGAATTCGAAGCTCACGCCGTCCACCCGCCATCGCACGCCGCGCCTGCAAGGCGTGATGGCCGACGGCAGGTTCAGCGCCTGCGCATCGGCCCCCAGCTTCGACGCCTCTCTGCGCAGATAGCGGCGCAGATCGAAGGAGCTGTACGCCTGCTCGACCGGCGCCGATTTCACGATGCCCCATACTCCGCCCGCATGATCCAGATCGCTGTGGGACACGACGAGCACGTCGATCTCGCGCACTCCCAGGGTCTTCAAAAAGGGCCAGACGATCCGCTCGCCGTCTTCCGACGCCGGGCCGCGCCGCAGGCCGCCGTCGAAAACCAGGGTGCTGCGCGCGGTCCTGACCACCACGGCGCCGGCCTGCCCGACGTCCAGGGCATGCATCGACCAATCCCCTTCGCGGGGCCGCTCCACGCGCCAGCACAGCGCCGGCAGCATGAGCAGCCAGCCGAGCCTGCGGCCCGGCAAGCCGTAAGGCATGGCGGCCATCGCCACGCCCGCCATCGCCAACAACGTCAGCCACCATGGAGGAGTCGGGATGACGACGCTGGCCAGCTCGAGCTCGGCCAGCCACACGGTCGGATGCATCAACCACTGCATCACGCCATGGCCCAGCCATGCCGCCCACGAGGCAAGCGCGCCGGCGCCGGGCACGAGCGCCAGTCCGGCCAGCAGCAAGGCCGCCGGCGTCACCACCATCCCGATCAAGGTAATGGCATAGGCATTCGCCAAAGGGGAAACCAGGGAAATTTCATTGAACATGCGCGCCAGCAGGGGCAGCAAGGCCAAGGATATGGCCACTTGCAGGCGCGCCGCCGTCATTGCGAACGCGCCCAGGCGGCTCCAGCGCCCGGCCTGCCGCTCGGATACCGCCTGGCCGAACCAGGACGAGCTGGCCAGCAAGACGCATACCGCGCCGAACGAAAGCCAAAAGCCCGTGCTCAGCATGGCCCAGGGATCCAGCAGGACCACCAGGAATGCCGCCGACAGGACGATGCGCGATGCGCTCATGGGCAATCGCGCGATGCGGGCCAGAGCCACGACGCTGAGCATCAGGAAGGTCCTGCGCGCCGGCACGCCCCAGCCCGCCAGCAGGCAATACAGCCATGCCACGAGCAGCGCCGCCCAGGCGGCCGCCACTTGGGCCGGCAGGATCTCTGCCGGCACCGCATGGCCGAATCGGACCCGGCGCCAAAGCCAGGAGACCGCCAACGCCGCCAGCGCGGCGATCATCGTGATATGCGATCCGCTTATGGAGATGAGGTGTGTCAAGCCCGACCTATTGAAGACTTGCCAGTCCGACGCCTGCACGCCCGCCTGATCTCCGATCGCCAGGGCCACGAGCACGGCGCCATAGCGCAGATCCCGCACGTAGGGCTGCATGGCCTGCCTCACCCGATAGCGCGCGCGTTGCGCGATCACGGGCAGGCTGGCCCAAGGATCGTCGCCCATATACTCCGGGGTGCCGCGTACGCTGCCCAAAGCGCGCACCCCTTGGGCGAAGGCATATCCCTCGTAATCGAACGCGCCGGGATTGCTCATGCCATGAGGCGACTTCAACGTCAGCGCCATGCGCCAGCGCTGGCCGGGTATCAGCTCGGGAAACTCGGCGGGCTCGCTCCGCCCTTTTGGATACGGCCCCGGCCACGACGCCGCGGACCACGAAACCTGAATGACGGACGGCACGCCCTCGGGCCTGGAGGACAACACCTCCGCCTGAAAATGGCGGCTGTCCGGCTCGTGCCGAGGCAACTGCGCAATGCGAAGCTCTACCCGGCTGACTTTGTTCTCATTATCCGCCAACAGGGCATCCGCCAGGCGAAGTTCGGCGCGATGCGTGGTCAACAAAAAGCCGAGCAGGCTTGCGGCAATGGCCCAGCACGCCGTCCGCGGGCGGCCCCGCGCGCGCCATGCCGGGATGAAAAAGAGTCCGACAGCGGCAAGCAAGACCCACTGCGTCCAGCGACTCGGCAAATCGGGCAACACATGCACGACCGTGCCGGACGCCACGAACCCGAGCAGACATATGCGCCCCACCATCGCGGCCTCTTCGGAAAAAAGGCTGTAGCGTAGACCGGTCGGCCGCTATCGAGACGACGATGGGGACGCAAGCGGCCACCTCGGCTTGCACGCGGGATAAACAAACGCCGCGCCCGCCGCGCCTGCTGCTACAGATTTCCCGCCAAGCGCGGCAATACCCGGCAAGCGGCATCCGCGGTTGCCCGAGCGATCTCTCGCACCGTTTCGCCGCGAAGCTGCGCCAATACCGAGGCGATGCGGCCGACTTGGCAAGGTTCGTTGCGCTCGGCCACCCGGCCGGGGCTGCACAGCCATTCCGGAGATATATCGGGCGCATCGGTCTCCAGGACCAAGTTCTCCAGCGCAAGCCGGGTCGCCAGGCGCCGTATCCGCAGCGCCCGCTCGAACGTCATGGCACCGCCCAAGCCCAGGGCGAAGCCATGGTCGATGAACTGCCCCGCCTGCTGAAAGCTGCCGTTGAAGGCATGCGCGATCCCCCCTTGCACGGGGCGTTGGCGCAGATACTTGAGCAGCCGGTCTTGCGAACGGCGCACGTGCAGCAGCACCGGCAGCTCGAATTCCCGAGCGACGTCCAATTGAGCCTGATAAAACGCTTCCTGCTTCTCGCGCATGGCGGGCCCGGTCAGCTCCGGCACGAAAAAATCAAGGCCGATCTCGCCTATCGCTACGAAACGGGCATCATCCATGCTGTCGCGAACGGCGGCGCGCAGCGCATCCAGATCCGACCATTGCGCTTGCGGGACGTACAGGGGATGGATGCCCAATGCATAGCAGCCGCCGTCAAAGGAGCGGGCCAGTTCGCGGACGGCGGCGAAATTGCCGCGCCGCACCGCTGGAATGACGATGGCGCGCACGCCTTGGGACCGGGCGCGATCGATCACGGCCCGGCGGTCCGTGTCGAACTCCGACGCATCCAAATGACAATGCGTATCCATCAACATGATCCGCTCCCGATCATCCGCAGGGCGGACGTCCCGCACAGGCAAACGCCGCCCTTCCTTGCCGCGGCGCTACTTGCTCGGCGCGTCGACCAGCACGCCCTCTTCCATGAACAACTGCCGGTGCGCCAAGGCCGCCAGCGCCGGATCGTGCGTGACGATCACGAATGCCGTGCCCAGCTCGCGATTCATCTGCACGAGCAGATCGAACATGCTGTGCGCCGTGTGGCGATCCAGATTGCCAGTGGGCTCGTCAGCCAGCACGCAAGCCGGACGGGTGACCAGCGCCCTGGCCAAGGCGACGCGCTGGCGCTCGCCGCCGGACAGCTGGCCCGGATAATGATCCACGCGCTGCGCGAGCCCGACCTGCTCCAGCACCGTCATCGCCTGTTCGCGCGCCTGTTCGCGATGCTCGCGCCGCACGATCAATGGCATGGCCACGTTGTCCAGGGCGGAAAACTCCGGCAATAAATGATGAAACTGATAGACGAAGCCGAGGCTGCGGTTGCGCAATTGGCTGCGCTTGCTTTCCGACAGGCCCGACGCGGACTGCCCGTCGATGCTGACCGAACCCGACGTAGGCTCATCGAGCAGGCCCAGAACATGCAGCAAGGTGCTTTTGCCCGAGCCCGAGGCGCCGACGATCGCGACCATCTCTCCCGGCGCCACCGTCAGACTGACGTCGCGCAATACTTCGACGGCCTGTCCGCGATCCTGGTAGGTCTTGACCAGATGGCTGGCGCTGAGCGGCGCGATGCCGGCATTGACGGCGTTGCGGGGCTCAGTCATGGCGCAATACCTCGGCCGGCTGCAGACGCGATGCGCGCCAGCTGGGATACAAAGTCGCCAACAAGGACAGGATCAGCGACGTCGCTCCGATCACGACGATATCGCTCAGTTGCGGATTGGACGGCATTTCCGTAATGAAATAGATCTGTTGCGGCAAAAACTGCACTCCCAGCATGCGCTCGATGAACGGGACGATCACGTCGATATTGTAGGCGACCAAGGCGCCGAGTCCGACGCCCAGCGCCGTGCCCACGCAGCCTATCAATGCTCCCTGGACCAGGAAAATTCGCGCGATTTCTCGCGGAGTGGAACCCAAGGTGCGCAAGATGGCGATATCCGAACGCTTGTCCTTGACCGCCATCACCAGCGACGACAGCAGGTTGAACGCCGCCACCGCCACGATCAGCGTGAGGATCAAGAACATCATGCGCTTTTCGGTCTGCACCGCGGCGAACCAGGTGCGATTGTTCAAGGTCCAGTCCTGGGCGATCACATAAGGAGGCAAATCACGCGCCAGCTCTCGTGCGACCTGAGGCGCCTTGTGCATGTCGGCGATGCGCAAACGCACGCCGCCCGCGCCGCTGTCGCGAAACACGCGCGCGGCGTCCTCGACATTGATGAAGGCCAGCGAGGCATCGTATTCGTAATAGCCGGAGGAAAACACGCCCGTGACGGTGAACTGGCGCATGCGCGGCGCGAATCCGGCCGGAGAAATCGAGCCTTGCGGCGCCAGGACCATGACGGTCTGGCCCACATCCACGTTCAGGATGCTCGCCAGCTGATTGCCCAGCACGATGCCGAATTTGCCCGGCTGCAAGGCATCCAGCGAGCCGACCAGCATCTGGCCGGCCAAGTCCGAGACCGTGCTTTCGTATCGGGCGTCGATGCCGCGCACCTGCACGCCGCTGAGCGCCTCGCCGCGCACCAGCATGCCCTGTGCGGCCACGAACGGCGCCACGCCCGATACGGACGGATTGCGCTGCGCCTGATCGGCGATGTCGCGCCACTGCGACGTCAAGTCTCCCTGCATGCGCGGCACGAACAGCTCGATATGCGGCAGTACGGACAGCATCTTGTCGCGCACCTGGGTCTGGAAGCCGTTCATGACCGACAGCACCACGATCAACGCGGCCACCCCCAAGGCGATGCCCGCCATGGAGCTGGCCGCGATGAAGGACACGAAACGGTCTCTGCGTCCCGCCGCGCGCCGCCGCGATCGCGCCAGGCCGGCATATCGAGCCCCTATCCATAATTCATACGACATGTTGATAATTACCGTTATCCATAAAACACTACAATTCTAGTATGCACATCGTACTACCCGGCTCGTTGCCCGATCCGCGCGACGCGCGCGAACTTGCCTCTTACCTGCCCGACACGGCCCCCGCGCTGACGCGCTGGCTCGCCCGGGGCCGGGCGCGCGTCACGGCCGTCGATCCCGCGCAAGCCTTATGCACGGCATATGAATTCTGGCAATTGCAAGCCCGGGGATTTCGCGCACGGCCTGGACAGCATGTTAGCGCAGGTCTGGGACCCATGTATGCGCGATCCGCAAGCGAAACCGCGGCGGAGCCGGACGAGCCGGTCTGGCTCGCGGAACTGGTGCACGTGGCGCCCTCTCGCGACGGCGCGGCGCTGATACCCGCGTCGCAACTCGACATTACGCCCGAGCAAAGCGAGGCGCTGCTGCATTCGGCCCGGGAGCTTCTGGCCGGCGCGCCATTCGCGCTGCATCCTTGCCAGCCCGCTCGCTGGCGGGTCACGCTGCCCCGGGACTACGCGCCGGCCTGTGCCAGCCCGGCGCTGGTCAGCCGCGGCATGGTCAACGACTGGTGGTCCCAGGACATATCCGGTCGTCCCTGGAGACGACTGGTCAACGAACTGCAAATGCTCTGGTTCGACCATCCCGTCAACCAGCGGCGCGCGCGTCAGGGCCTTATCGCCGTCAACAGTCTATGGCTGTTCGGCGGAGCGCGGCTCGACCAGTTGCGCGCCGGGCCGATTCCGGACGATGCCCGTATTTTCGACGCACTGCAGGAACCGGTCCTGCGCCAGGACTGGTCGCATTGGCTGCATACGCTGAAACAATTGGATGCCGACTACTTTTCGACGATGGACAAAGCGCCCCACATCGTCATGACGGGTGGCGAACGCATCGTGGAAATCGCCCCGCATGGCCCGAGCCGCTGGTTCGATCTATTGCCGGGGCGTCGGACTAACTGGAGAAAATGGTGGTCACACCCATATTGAACAATCGCCCCTTCGACCAGGAGGCCGCCTATTCCCTGCAAACCTCGGGAGTGCATCCTTTGCTGGCGAGACTGTGGGCGGCGCGCGGCGTCAGGCGCGCCGATGAGATCCGCATGGGCTGGAACGCGCTGATTCCGCCCGTCCAGCTCACCCATGTGCAGCTCGGCGCTAGCATACTTGCCGATGCGATCCTGGCCGGCAAGCGGTTGCTGATCGTCGCCGATTACGACTGCGACGGCGCGACGGCTTGCGCCGTCGCCTTGCGTGCCTTGCGCAGCATGGGCGCCGTCGTGGACTTCCTGGTTCCCAATCGGTTCGAAACCGGCTACGGCCTGTCGCCGGCCGTCGTCGACCTGGCGGTGCGCCACCCTGCCGGCAAGCCCGATATGCTGATCACCGTGGACAACGGCATCGCCAGTGTCGAAGGCGTCGCCGCCGCCCGCGCGCGTGGCATCGACGTGGTCGTCACCGATCACCACCTGCCGGGCGAGGCCTTGCCCGATGCCCTGGCCATTATCAACCCCAACCAGCCGGGCTGCGGTTTTGCCTCCAAGAACCTGGCTGGCGTGGGCGTCGTTTTTTATGTGATGCTGGCCTTGCGGGCGGAACTGCGGCGGCGCGGCATCTATCCGCCCGACGGCGGCCCCCGCCTGGATGCGTTGTCGGACCTGGTCGCGCTGGGCACGGTCGCCGACGTCGTCAAACTGGACGCGAACAATCGCCTGCTGGTCACCCAGGGCTTGAACCGCATGCGCAAGGGCCAAATGCAGGCGGGGCTGCGCGCCCTTTTCGCCGTGGCGGGCCGCGACCCGCGCAATGCCAGCGGATTCGACCTGGGCTTCGCGATCGGCCCCCGCATCAATGCCGCCGGCCGGCTGGCGGACATGAGCGTGGGCATACACTGCCTGACCACCGACGACGAAACGCTGGCCATGCAGCTGGCGCGCGAGCTGGACGGCATGAACCAGGAGCGCCGCGCAATCGAAACCGCCATGCGCGAAGAAGCCCTGCACGCCATGCAGACCACGCAGCCCCAGATCGGCGCCAGCGTCAGCGTCTACCACCCGGATTGGCATCAGGGCGTCGTCGGCCTGGTGGCCTCGAGGCTGAAGGAAACCTACTGGAGGCCGACCATCGCCTTCGCCCGCTCCGACGGCGGCGAACTGCGCGGGTCGGGCCGCTCCATCCCGGACGTGCATCTGCGCGATGTGCTGGACCTGGTCTCCAAGCGCCATCCCGGCATGATCCTGAAGTTCGGCGGCCACGCCATGGCGGCCGGCCTGACTTTACTGGAAGACCGCTATCAGGAATTCGTCGGCGGCTTCGACGCCGCCGTGCGCGAGCTCAGCGGCCAAGACAGCTTCGATCCCGTGATTCTCACGGACGGATCGCTGGAAAGCGCCTATGCCAATGCCGACGTCGCGGGCCTGCTGCAGCAGCAAGTCTGGGGCGCCGGGTTCGCGCCGCCCGTTTTCCGCGACACTTTCGTGGTCAGGCAGCAACGGCTGCTGAAAGACAAGCACCTGAAACTCAGCCTGGAACGCGACAACCAGCGATTCGACGGAATCTGGTTCAATCACGCCGCCATGCTGCCCGACTACGTTGACGTGGCGTACCGGCTGGAACAGAACGTCTGGAACGGCACGGTGTCCGCGCAATTGCTCATCGAGCACGCGCAACCGGCGTGACGCCGGAGCGCCGGAACGCCGGAGCGCCGCGTCCGTCATGAACGTGATGGCGGGCGGCGGGATCCGAACCGGGATGCCGCCGGGCTTCAGCGCCTGGACGAAAAGATGATGCCGCCCACGATCAACGTGAAGCCGGCGGCGTGGAACGCCTGGGGCATCTCGCCGAGAAACAGCGATGACATCAGGGCCGCGAACAGCGGCGCCAGATTGTTGAAGAAACCGGCGCGGCTGGCGCCCACGCGCTGCACGCCCAACGCCCAGCATCTCATCGCGATAATGGCCGGGCCTATGGATACGTAAGCCAGGATCAGCGCCAGCGGCCATCCCCATTGTATTGTCGGCGCGGCCACCGTCCACTCGCCGGCCGCGAACGCGCCGGACCAGACGATGCCGTAGAGGATCTGGGGCATCATGAACGTCGCCCAATTCAAGCGAACGGCTTCGCTGTCCTCAGTTTTGGACTGGGACAAGAGCCAGCTGTATACGGCCCAGGACAGCGTGGCCAGCAGCATCAGCAAGTCGCCGAACACGAATCGCAATTCGAGCAGTTGCCCGATCTCGCCATGACTTAGCACGATCAGCACGCCCGCAATCGACAGGACGGCGCCGAACAGCTGGCGAACGGTGATCTGCGTGTGGAAAAACAGCCGTCCCACCAGCAGCATCCAGACGGGCGAGCTTGCCGTCACCAAGGTCACGTTGATGGGCGTGGACGTGTGCAGAGCCAGATACTGAAAGGAATTGTAGATGCCGACACCCAGGCAGCCCAGCCAGATATAGCGCCAGCGCTTGGCCCAAAGGCCGCTTCCCTGCCGCAACACGGAATAGCCGAAAGGCAAGATGATCAGCAAGGCGATCGACCAGCGCAGGAAATTCAACGTCAAGGGGGGTATCAACGGCACCGCGATCCGCCCTATGATCGCGTTGCCCGCCCACAGGAACGGGGGTATCAACAATAACAATACGGTGGACGGAGTGAGTTTCTGATCCATGAACTACGAAAAAAACGGCGACGACGTACGGGACGCTATCGTACCGCTATTCATCGATGAACTCCCGCAGCAGCTGCCGGGCCAGCTCGGCCTGATCGGCGCGCACCATCAAGGCCTGCTCATTCAGGCTGTTCACCACGGGCCCTGGATACATCGTGCTGAACGCGCCGCCCCGAAAGACGAAATCGATATCGTACGCGCGCAATAGCGAGGCGATGACAGCGGCCTCCGATTCGGACTTGGGAGTATAGATCGCCAGCATATTCATCCTTGTCATGACCATGGGGAAAAATCACGCGGCTCTTGCACGCCGGCGCATGGCCGGCCGAGAGATTTGGTACCATCTTCAAACCCGATGAACATATCGATCCGCACCGTTCTCGAACCAGGATACGCACACCATGACCGCCTTCAATGTTCCTACTATAGTCCAAGCCTTGAAAGCCGCCCGCAATGAATGGCGCAACGCCCAGCGGCGCTCGAACGGATCGGGCGGTCGAACCTTTCCGTCGACCGACGCCATGGTCCGCATCATGGACGACCTGAAAGGCATTCTTTTTCCCATGCGGCTCGGGCCCTCCGACCTGCGCCAGGAAAGCGAAGACTATTACGTGGGCCATACCTTGCACGCGATGCTGCATACCCTGCTGCAACAGGTTCGCCTCGAGCTGAAATGCCACGAGGCCCACAAGAACGACGACACCGCCCTCGACCAGAAAGCCATTCAGCTGGTGCATGACTTTTCCCAGGCGCTGCCCGACATCCGGCGCCTGCTCGACAGCGATGTGATGGCCGCCTATCACGGCGACCCGGCCGCCAACAGCGTGGACGAAGTCCTGCTTTGCTATCCCGGCGTATCGGCAATGATCCATCACCGGATCGCCCATCGGCTCTATCGTCTGGGCCTGCCTTTGCTGGCGCGGGTTTCCGCCGAGCTGGCGCACAGCCAGACCGGCATAGACATCCATCCGGGCGCGCAGATCGGCGGCAGCTTCTTCATCGACCACGGCACGGGCGTGGTCATCGGCGAGACGGCCATCATTGGCGAGCGCGTACGCATCTACCAGGCGGTCACGCTGGGCGCCAAGCGCTTTCCGACCGACGATTGCGGCCAGCTGGAAAAGGGATTGCCGCGCCATCCCATCGTCGAGGACGACGTCGTCATTTATGCGGGCGCGACCATATTGGGGCGCGTCACGCTGGGACACGGCTGCACCATAGGCGGCAACGTCTGGCTGACGCACGACGTTCCGCCGGGGCGGCACGTGACCCAGGCGGAATCCAAGGACACCAAGATTTCCGATCCGGAAATACGCTAGCTCCGGCCCCGCTACGCCTGCGCCTCCCCGGAGACGGCCGGATCCGATCTAAGGCAGGCGGATCACGTTCAAGCCGGGGCCGAATACGGATCTGGCCAAGGGCTCGATGTGCGCGTGATGGCTCAGGAAAATGACCTGGGTCCGCTTGGACAGATCGGCCAGCACATTCAGCCCCGCCACCGTCCGCGCCTCGTCGTAATTGACCAGAAGATCATCGGCGACGAAGGGCATCGCGCCGTTTTGCGCCACGTGCATATCCACGGCCGCCAGCCTCAAGGCCAGGAATAGCTGATCGCGCGTCCCTTCGCTCATGGCCTCGATGTCCAGGCGCTCGCCCGTGGGACGAACGCCCTCCAGCACCAGCGGCGTCTGCTCGAAATCCACCGCCAGGCGATCGAAAGACCCCAGCGTCAACGTCTTGAACAGCATGCCGGCGCTGCGCAGCATCGGCCCCTGTTTCTCTTCCCGGTACTTGTCCATGACCCAGCGCAGCAGCCTTGCCGCCGTCTGCACCTTGATATAGCGCTCGGCGATCTGGGCCATGCGGGCCAGCGCCTCTTGCCGCTGGCTTTCGGCGCGCGCCGCGCCGTCCGCGCCCTTCATGCCCGACAAGACCCTTTCCGCCTCGGACTTCTCGACCGCCAACCGATTCTGTTCCTGCACGGCGGACTCCAGCTCATGATCGAGACGATCCAGCTCGGCATTCACCGCCGCCGGGTCCATATCGGCCACCTCGGCCCGTATCTGAGCCAAGCCATGGCCATGAGCGGTCTCCAGCAACTCCGCGCGCAAGGCTTCCTGCGCCGCCTGATTGCGTCGATACGCATCCGAGCGCGCGATCAACTCCGACAACGAGGTCAGATCGGCCACGCCCGCGCCGGCGAACAAGGGCTCCAGTGCAGCGCGCGCCAGGCCGGCGGCCTCTCCAGCCTGGCGCTCCTGTTGCGCCGCATGCCCCAGCTCGTGCCGAAGCTGGCGCCGCAGCGCATCCTGCTCGCGCGCGCGGGCCAGCCGGGCCGACAGGTCACGGCTGATCGCCGCCGCATCCGCCGCGTCGTCGTTTCCGGCGGCCAGCTTGGCGGCAAGCTCCCGTGCCGCGGCATCGAATCGATCCAGCTCGTCGCGGATGACACGCAATTGCTCATCCTGGATCTCGCGCAGCTTGTCCAGCTTGGTCCCCAGCTGCGACAGCAGCTCCAGGATAGCGCTGACCCGGGCCACGTCGTCGATATCGCCCAGCCCCAGCACGCGCATTCCTTCGCGCCACTGATCCCGCCAAGCCCTCAGCTGATGCAATGCGTCCTGTTCTTCAAGGCGCAAGCTTCGCATCGCCGCCCGCACCTGGATCAACTGTTCCGAAAGCGCCGCTCGCCGATGCGCCGAGGCATCGGCGCTCTGTATCCATGCCCGCGCCCGGCGCCGCAATTCGGCCAGGGAAGCCTCGCCCGCGGCGGCCTCGTCCCGCTCACGCGCCGCACCGAGCAAGACGGCGCGGCACGCGTCCAGCTCCGAACGCATGGCATGCTCGTCGTCGCGCGCCTTTTCCAGCTGCTGCGCGGCCATCAACGCTTTATCCTTGCGCGCAAGCCAGTCCTGCATCGAGGCCGGCGAACGCTCGCCCAAGCCCCACTCGCCCAACATCCGCCCCCAATGCGCGTCGAATCGCGCCAATGCCTGTTCGGCCGCGGCATGCCGGGCCTGCAAATGCTCCAACGCCAGCCGTTCCCGTTCGAGCGCGTGCTCCCGGCTTTGCAGGCCCGCGAGCTCCTGGGCCGCCGATAGCTGCATGTCGACCAGCTCGTCCGCCTGCGCGACCTGCCGGCGAAACACCGGCCCCGCCGACTGTGCGGGCACCTTGCCGGTCTCGACGCGTTCCCAGGTCCGATCCCTTTCGGCGCGCGCCTCGCCGACAGCCCGCGGATCGATGACCCGGTGGGTCCGTTTGTACTGTCCGAGTTCCAGCGCCAGCGCATCCGCGTCCGCCCGGGCTTGCGCCACGCGATCCGCAGCGGCGTTTCGCTGCGCGGCCAGATCCTGCCGCTCATTATGCAGCGCGCCAACCGCCACGCCCGACGGCCAACCCGTCGTACGCAGCGCGCGCAAGGTCAAGCCGGGCTCGGCCAGCGCGGCCATGGCCTGCTCCCATTGCTCTTGCGAGCGCTCCAGCTCGCGCCGAACGTCGAGCAATGCCTTGTCGGGATCGTCCCGCTTGGACAGCGTTAGCACGGCGTCTCTCAGCGCCGCGGCGACAACCTCGTCCTCGAGGCCGGCCAAGGAGGCCCGCACGGATTCCGCATCGTTCTCGCGCGCCTGCAAATTACGCCGCGCCGAGTCCAGCGCCGAATCCAGCGCCACCCGCTGCCGCATCCATTGCTCCAGCTGCCTGCGCGCGGGCAGCGTCGGCAGATAGCGGCGCAACACCTGCATGGCATCGGCCGGCAGCTCGGAATAAGAAGATTCAATGTATCTACTTATTGCATCCCGCCAAGGCAACATTCCGACGATCTCCTGGATCTCCTTCCAGGTCAGGGTCGCTTGCGCGCGATAGCGCGACACATTGCCCGCATGCTGGGCGCAACGGTGGCGCATGGCTTCCAGCGCCTCGATATCGGCGGACAACGGCAGGATCGCATCGTCGACGCTCAAGCCCTCCAGGTTTTGCTCGAGGCGCTCGCGCTCAGCCTTGTGCGTGCTCACGCGCTGCGTCGCCTGCGCGATCGCCACGCCAGACCGTTCGAATACCGACGCCGCGTCGGCGGGCAATACCGTCACCTCGCCCAAGGCCGATGCCGCGCGCTCGAGGTCGTCGAGCCGGCCCACGGCCGGCGCCCAGCGCCGGATGCGTTCCAATTGATCACGCCGGCCGTGCAAGGCCTGACGCCTTGAACGGGCCGCCTCGAACGCCTCCTCCAGCTCGCGCAGTCTCCGATCGGCATCGCGCCATCGCGGCGTGAGCACGATGGCCTGCTTCAAAGTCCGCTCGGCCTCTTCCAGCTGGTCCAGAGCCGAGTACCATTGCCTGTCCTTGGCCCGCTTGGGCGCCCACAGTCCGGCGGCCTCGGCTTTCAACCCTTCATGGATGCCGCCCAGGCCCGCGATGCCCGACGCAGCCTGGAACAACACCTGGCCAAGATCGTCTTTCGCGGCCAGCATTTCATGGCCGCCCTTCAACAGCCGCGCATGATCCAGATTGAACAGTTTCGTGAACAGCGCGACCGGCATGCCGTCCAGGAACGACGCCAGGACGCCGTCGTCCAGCGCCGCGTCGTTCTCGTCGCGCAAGGTATTGCGCCTGGCCTTGGCCCGTTCGAAGCGCAGGATCCGGTCGCCCCCGCTCACTTCGGCCCCCAGGCGCATTTCACTCTTTGCGTGCAGGAAGCTCAACGGCGTACGATCATTGATGCCGAACAAGACCTCGAGCACCGCCTGCCTCAACGTGGATTTTCCCGCCTCGTTCGGTCCCAGGACAAGGTGAAAATCGAGCTCGGCCTTGGGGAAATCGACCCGTGCGTCGGTGAATTTGCCATAACGCGACAAGGTCAGTTGATTCAATCGCATCGTCAGTCCGCCTCGTCCAGGTAGGCGGCCAGCATGTCCTGCACTTCGTCGACCAGGCCGCGCAGCTCGCCGTGTCGGATGCTTTCCATGTGCGGAACGCTCGCATGCAGTTCGCGCGGCGTCTTGCCGACCAGCCCCATCAGGTCACTCTTCAGGCTGTCGAGAAATAACGGGTCGCGCGAGGCCGACGCCAGCATGCGATGCACATCCGTCAATGCGCCGTCGGCGGTGTCCACCCGCGGCATCGCCGGCGCGCGGGTATCCAGAACAACCTTTTCCAGCCAGTAGCGGTCGTTGCCCAGGACGGCGATGGCGGCCAGCACGTCGGCTCGAAGCTGGGCTTCGAGCCCGAACAGCGCGCCGTGCGCCGGCGTTTCTCCGGCCAGGACCACGCGCACGGCCATCGGCCTGTCGCGCCCTTGATCCTGAAGCAGGGACTCCAGAGCGTCTTGAACGGCCGCCGCCACCTGCGGATAATCCAGGCAGGACGACACGTCGACCGTCGCGAGGTGCCAGCGCAATACATCGACGTAGCGGCGCTCCAGGCTCAGGCCGCCGCCTTCGTCCAGACCGACCAATACCGCGCCTCGCGCGCCGGTTTCCCGGACGTGCCGGCCCTGGATGTTGCCGGGGAACACCACAGTCGACGCGCCGCGCCAGACGCTGTATTCGTGCACATGGCCCAGCGCCCAATAATCATAGCCACAGGCATGCAGCTCATCCAGGCTGCACGGGGCATACGTGTCGTGCGCCGCATTGCCCTGCAAGGCCGTATGCAGCACGCCGATGTTGAAATAGCCCCGTACCGGATCCGGATAGCCCGTCGCCAGGTTATCCATGATGGCGGCATGCTTGAAGCTTTGGCCATGCAAAGCGACGCGCAACGCATCGATGCGAAAAGTGCCGGGCTTGTTCGCTCCGAAAACATGGACATTGTCCGGCATCTGCAAGCGCTTGGTCAGTTCGCTCTGCGCATCGTGATTGCCGTACAGCAGATAGACGGGAATGCCGGCCCGGCGCAAGCGTCCCATTTCCTGGACGAAAAACAAGCCGGTGTTGTGGTCTTTCCAGTCTCCATCGTAGAGATCGCCCGCGATCACCATGAAATCGACGTTTTCATCGACGGCGACCGTCACCAGGTTGGTGAACGCCTCGCGCGTGGCGTTGCGCAGGCGCTGCGCCGGCGCGTCCGGATAGGCGCTCAGGCCTTTCAGCGGGCTGTCCAGGTGGATGTCCGCCGCGTGTATGAACCTCAAATCTCTTTCCTCTTTGAACGATGGCGGGATGACGTACGCATCCCAGGCATTATTCTAAGATTCTAAGCGCAGGCGCCCGCCCGCGACGACAAAAGCGCGTCATGCGTCAACAAGGTAAAATGCTTGGTTAACCCGAACTTATCGTTAGCATCACCCTCTTTCAGGAAACCTTATGGAAGCCGAACGCCAGAACCAACTTGCCGCCCGTATCGAAGACTACGAAGAGCGGCAACAGGCACTTCGGAGGTATCTTTGACTACGATGCCAAGTCGGAGCGCCTGCAAGTCGTAAACGCCGAGCTGGAAAGCCCCGAAGTCTGGAACGACCCCAAGCACGCCCAGGATCTGGGCCGTGAAAAGAAGAGCCTGGAAACCATCGTCTCCACCCTGACGGAACTGGGCGCCGGCCTGCATGACGCGCAGGAGCTTTTCGAGCTGGCCCGGATGGACGAAGACGACGCCACGCTGCTGGCGATCGAGGAAGACGTCGCGAAGTTCGGAACGCGCCTGGAAGAGCTCGAATTCCGCCGCATGTTTTCCAATCCGGCCGACCCCCTCAATTGCTTCATGGACATCCAGTCCGGCGCGGGAGGCACCGAGGCGCAGGACTGGGCCTCGATGCTGTTGCGGCAATACCTGCGTTATTGTGAACGTAAGGACTTCAAGGTCGAGATCCTCGAGCAGTCCGACGGCGACGTGGCCGGCATCAAATCGGCGACATTGAAGATCGAAGGCGAATACGCTTTCGGCTACCTGCGCACCGAGTCCGGCGTGCATCGCCTGGTGCGCAAAAGCCCGTTCGATTCGTCCAACGGTCGCCACACGTCCTTCGCCAGCGTCTATGTCTACCCCGAGATCGACGATTCGTTCGAGGTCGACATCAATCCGGCGGATTTGCGGGTGGATACGTACCGCGCCAGCGGCGCGGGCGGACAGCACATCAACAAGACCGATTCGGCGGTGCGCATCACCCACGAGCCGACCGGCATCGTCGTGCAATGCCAGAACGACCGCTCCCAGCACCGAAATCGCGCCGAAGCCATGCAAATGCTGAAATCCAAACTGTATGAGCTGGAGATGCGCGCGCGCCTGGCGGAGCAGCAAAAACTGGAGGACGCCAAGACGGACGTGGGCTGGGGCCACCAGATCCGCTCCTACGTCCTGGATCAGAGCCGCATCAAAGACTTGCGCACCAACCTGGAGATTTCCAACACCCAGAAGGTATTGGACGGTGATCTGGACCCGTTCATCCAGGCCAGCCTGAAGCAAGGAGTATGAGCGCCATGACCCTGTCCACCGTGGCGATCGTCACCGGAGCTTCCAAGGTGCTGGGACGCGCGATGGCGCTCGGCCTCATGGACGACCGGACGCATTTGATCGCGATCTCGCGCACCCATGATGCCCGGCTTGCCGATCATGCCCGCGACCACGGCTATGCCTTGCAACAGATCCAATGCGACCTGGCCAATCCGGCCGCGGTGGAGCGCCTGGCCGAGCAAATCATGCCCAGCCTGCCGAACCACGCCGAGCGCTACCTGCTCATCAACAACGCCGGCTCCGTCGAGCCAGTGAGCCAGGCCGATGCCCTGCGCAGCGCCGCGCGCATCACGGCGGCATTCTCGCTGAACGTCATCAGCGCCATTGCCCTGAGCGCGGCCTTCTTGCAGCACACCGCCGACCTGGGCGGCGAACGGCGCATCCTGAACGTCTCCTCTGGCGCCGGGCGCCATGCCACGCCCGGCTGGGGCGTGTACTGCGCCACCAAGGCAGCCTTGGACCGCTACAGCGAGGTCGTCGCCGCCGAGGGGCATCGCGACACGCGCATCGTATCGCTGGCGCCGGGCGTCATCGACACCGGCATGCAGCAATCCATACGCGCATACGACGGCGCCGCGTTTCCAAACGTGGAGCGATTCCGCGCCATGCACGACCAAGGCCGATTGAGCTCGCCCGTGGACACCGCGGCGCACGTCCTTGCCTATTTGAACCGCGACGATTTCGGCACCAAGGTGCTCGACGACATTCGTCACTACGCCTGACCCCTGAACATGACTGCAACCACGCAAGCAAGCACCCCCATCGATGAAAACCATCTGATCGCGGAACGGCGAGGCAAACTGGCCAAGCTGCGCGAGCAAGGAGTCGCCTATCCGAACGACTTCCAGCCCGACAGCCATGCCGCCGAACTGCATGCCGGCTACGACGACAGCGACAAAGAACAGCTGGCCGCCCTGGCCAAGCAGGTCCGGATCGCCGGCCGCATGCGGCTCAAGCGCGTGATGGGCAAAGCCAGTTTCGCCACGGTGCAGGACGGCACTGGCCGCATCCAGATCTATCTGGACAAGAGCGCATTGGGTGATGAAGCCTATGCCGAATTCAAGACCTGGGATATCGGCGACATTCTCGCCGTTCAAGGCACGGTTTTCAAAACCAACAAAGGCGAGTTGTCCATTCATGCCTCGCAGGTCCGCTTGCTGGCCAAGTCCCTTCGCCCCTTGCCCGACAAATTCCACGGCCTGTCCGATCAGGAAACCCGCTATCGCCAGCGCTACGTCGACCTGATCATGACCGATGAAACGCGCCAAACCTTCGTGGCGCGCAGTAAAGCGATCGGCAGCATACGCCGGCACATGCTGCAGGCCGGCTTCCTGGAGGTCGAAACGCCGATGCTGCACCCCATTCCCGGCGGCGCGGCGGCCAAGCCCTTCGTGACGCACCACAACGCCTTGGACATGGAAATGTTCCTGCGCATCGCGCCGGAGCTGTATCTGAAGCGCCTGATCGTCGGCGGCTTCGAACGCGTATTCGAGCTGAACCGCAACTTCCGCAACGAAGGCGTCAGCCCCCGCCATAACCCCGAATTCACCATGATGGAGTTCTACGCCGCGTACACGAACTACACGTGGCTCATGGACTTCACGGAAACGCTGATACGCGATGCCGCCATTGCGGCCACAGGCGGCGCCCGGCTCACGTACCAAGGCAAGGAGCTGGACCTGGGCCGCCCATTCGACAGGCTGACCATCGTCCAGGCCATCCTCAAGTACGCGCCCCACTATACCGAGGCCCAACTGATGGATGGCAATGTGCTGCGCGCCGAGCTCAAGAAGCTGGGCGCGGACGTCGACGGCCCGGTACTCAAGCGGGCCGGTCTTGGCGCCCTGCAGCTGGCGCTGTTCGAGGAAACGGCAGAAGCCCTGCTTTGGCAGCCGACCTACATCATCGATTATCCGGTCGAAGTATCGCCGCTGGCCCGCGCATCGGACACCCAGCCCGGCATCACGGAACGCTTCGAGCTTTTCATCACGGGGCGCGAGATCGCCAACGGTTTTTCCGAACTCAACGACCCGGAAGACCAGGCGGCCCGATTCCTGGCGCAGGTCGCCGCCAAGGACGCCGGCGACGAGGAAGCCATGTATTATGACGCGGACTACATCCGCGCCCTGGAATACGGCATGCCGCCCACGGGCGGCTGCGGAGTCGGCATAGACCGTCTGGTGATGCTGCTGACCGACAGCCCGAGCATCCGCGACGTGATACTGTTCCCCCATCTGCGCCGCGAAGACTGAAAACGCACGAGGCCGAACGACTATCGTTCGGCCTCGTTGCTTCGCTGATCGCGCTTTCGCGCCAAGCTCGTCTTTTTACACAGCCCGCCCTTCTATGCGGCCGGCACGCCTTCCAGCGCCTGCGCCCAACGACGAGCGACCCGCGGCGAGGTGATGCAGCATGCCTTGCCCGTCACCACGCGCACGGCCCGTTCGAGCAACTGGATGTCCGCCTCGTGCTGGCGGGCCACGTGCGGATCTTCGAAGAAGATGACGCGCTGGCATCGATCTTCAAGAATGATCTCGGCGATCTGGGCGTCTCCGCCCAGCGGTCCGCTCAGATAGGGCTGCACCCAGGCCTTGTCCTTGGGCCATCCCTTGGACCACGCCAGCTCATTCAAGCGCGAGCCCGTCGTTCCGGTCCCCACGCGTTTGAGAAACCGCGACAGCAGATCGAAATGGGCATCGGCGAACCCCACCATGTCGTCCTTGAGCGCATCGTGCGCAATCAATGCGACGGTCTGCCGGGAAAAATCGAACAGGCTCGCCGCCTGGGCATCGGGTTTCAAGCCGGCCCGCAAGCGCTCGATTTCCACCCATTCCCGCGCGCCCATCAACGTCGACACGAAGGGACGGCCATGGGTGATGCACTGGCGCTTCAGTGCAAGCGCCTCGGGAAAAATGGAGGACGGATCCACCGGGTCGATCAGGTAGATCGCGCCATCGAACGGCGGCGTGCCGTCGCGGCTTTCGGTCACGCGCGCGACCAGCTTCATCAGGCCGCCCTCGCGGCCGTAGGGATAACGGACAAGGCCGTCGTAAGAAGGCAGCAGCCCCGACCGCGCGATGGCGTCATGGGTGCGGCCCACGCTGTACAGCTGCATGCCCAGCTCTCTGATGCCCGCCGCGCAGTGTCTCAACCATTGAAACAACGCGGCATTGTCCGACTCGTGGTGGAGCCGATTGGCGGCAAGGCCGAAACGCAAACGTGGTGGATTTATGCTCACACTTCGTCCATCCATGTCATCTGGATGGCTTCAAGTATGCGTTCGCCGCAGCGCTCCGGCTTGTCCTCGAATCCCGGCAAGGCCAGAACCCAGTCACGCAGGTCGGTAAACCGGATCTGCCTGGGATCGACGTCCGGATGGGCCTCGAGCAGGCCCTCCACGATTTCGCGAGTATCTGTCCACAACATGGGGCGCCCCTGTGCTAGTCAATGATTCTCTTTGGCATGGTTGATGGTGTATCTGGGTATCTCCACCGTCAAGTCCTCGTCCGCGACCAGGGCCTGGCAAGACAACCGGGACGTGGGAGACAACCCCCAGGCGCGATCGAGGTAATCTTCCTCGTTGTCGGACGCCTCTTCCAGAGAATCGAATCCTTCGCGCACAATGACGTGACAGGTCGTGCAGGCACAGGAAAGCTCGCAGGCATGCTCGATTTCCACCTCGTTATCGAGCAGCACGCGGCATATCGAGACGCCTTGCGGCGCATCCTCGATGACCGCGCCTTCGGGGCAAATCTCGGGGTGGGGCAAAACGGTAATCTTCGGCATTTGCTATCTACTTTTCAATCCGAGAAATCGCTGACCGAACGGCCGGACAATGCCAGCCGTATGCTGCGATCCATGCGGCGCGCGGCAAACTCGCCGGATGCCGCGTTCAATTCCTGCACCGCAACCCGCACCACGTCCGCATCGTCGCTGGCGCGCGCCGCCAGCGCGCCGGCCAGCTTCTCGTCCAGCGCCCGGCGTTCCTGATCCGACAGCAGATCGCCGTCGGCATTCAACGCCGCCTGTATCGACTCCAGAAGCTGATCCAGCTCGACCTGCTGCTCGCGCAAGCTGCGCGCCTGCGCATCGCTATCCGAATGCCTCATGCCGTCGGACAGCATGCGGGCCACTTCTTCGTCCGACAGGCCGTAAGACGGCTTGACGGTCACGGAAGCCTCGACGCCCGTACTCTCTTCACGCGCGTAGACGTTGAGCAAACCGTCCGCATCGACCTGGAATGTCACCCGGATCCTGGCGGCGCCGGCCGCCATGGGAGGGATGCCGTGCAGGGTAAATCGCGCCAGGGAGCGGCAATCCGATACCAGATCGCGTTCACCCTGGAGCACATGTATGCTCATGGCGGTCTGACCGTCCTTGAACGTCGTGAAATCCTGCGCCCGCGCCACGGGTATCGTGCTATTTCGGGGAATGACGCGTTCCACGAGACCGCCCATGGTTTCCAGCCCCAGCGAAAGCGGGGTCACGTCCAGCAGCAGCCAGTCATCGCCCGGCGCGCGATTGCCCGCCAGCAAATTCGCCTGCAATGCCGCGCCCAACGCGACGACTTGATCGGGATCCAGATTCGTCAACGGCGCCGTGCCGAACAAATTCCGCACTTCACGCTGTACGACGGGCATGCGCGTCGCGCCGCCCACCATGACGACGCCGCGCACCTGCTTCACGCCGATGCCGGCGTCGCGCAGGGTGGCCACGGCCGTGTCCAGCGTCCGCTTGATCAGGGGCTGCGCCAGGCGCTCGAAGACCTCGCGCGTCAGTGACTGGTCGATCCGCTCCGCATGGTCCAGTTCGACGATGAAATGAGTCTGGTCCGCGTCGCTCAAGGCTTCGCGGGCCCGCCGGGCCGCCAACAGCAAATCGCGGCGGCTCTGGCGCGCCAATGCGCCGAGATCGATCCCTGCCTCGGCCGCCGCATGGGCAACGATGGCCTCGTCGAAATCGTCGCCGCCCAAACTGGTGTCGCCGCCCGTGGCCACCACCTCGAATACTCCCTGGCTCAGCTTCAGGATCGATAAGTCGAAGGTGCCGCCGCCCAGGTCGTAAACGGCGTAAATGCCCTCGGCGCCCTGGTCCAGGCCGTAGGCGATGGCCGCCGCGGTCGGTTCGTTCAGCAGGCGCAACACCGTCAAACCGGCCAATCGGGCCGCGTCTCGCGTCGCCTGGCGCTGGGCGTCGTCGAAATAGGCCGGCACCGTCACCACCGCGCCCACAAGCTCGCCGCCCAAGGCCTGTTCGGCCCGCAGGCGCAACGTCTTGAGTATGTCGCTGGATATCTCGATCGGCGTGACGTCGCCCTGCGCCGTCCGTATGCGCACGACGGCATCGTCTTGCGCGAACTCGTACGCGACGCCCCGGACCCGGGCTTCCTGCAAGGAGCGGCCCATGAGCCGCTTGACCGACGAGATCGTATTCAAGGTGTCGGTGCCCTGCCTGGACCGGGCTTCATCGCCCACCAGGACGGTTCCATCCGGCCCGTAATGCACGACCGAAGGCAGCAGCGCCCCGCCCTGTTCGTCGAGCAGCACTTCAGGCACGCTGTTGCGCACGGCGGCCACCAGGGAGTGCGTCGTGCCCAGGTCTATGCCGACCGCCAGCTTGCGCTGATGCGGCTCGGGCGAATCGCCCGGCTCGGAGATTTGCAATAAAGCCATAATTAATTCTGTCTGTCGGTTAACACGTGCCGCGCCGCCTGAACTTCCCGGGACATTTTCTCGATGAACATCCATTCGCGCACCTTGGCGCCGGCCGCGGCCCGGTCGTCCCGCCCGTCGATCAATGTCGCCACGGCGGCTTGCATGTCGGCTCGCGCCTGTTCGATCTCATTCTCCAGTTCGTCCAGCAGTCCGGCATCGCCCGCTTCCCGGGCTTCATCCAGCCGCTCGCGCCATTCCATCTGCAGCATCAGGAACGCGCCGTCCATCCGGGTATTGGACTCCGCCTGGACGTCATGACCGGCCAGTTCGCACAAATACCGGGCGCGATCCAGCGGCGACTTCAGCACGCGATACGCTTCGTTGACGGTGGAGGCCCATTGCATCGCCAGCCGCTTCTCGGCGGGCGTCGCAGTCTCGTAGCGGTCGGGATGGACCTTGGCGGCCAAGACGCGCCATGTACGCTCGAGCGCATCGGAGTCCTGCGAGAATTGCTCGGGCAAGCCAAACAGCGAAAAATGGTTTTCGCCCGCCACGCCTACACCGTGAACGACTCGCCGCATCCGCAGGAGGCCTTTTCATTGGGGTTGGAAAACTTGAACCCCTCGTTCAGGCCTTCGCGCGAATAGTCCAATTGCGTGCCGTCCAGATAAGGAATGCTTTTGGGGTCGACGAACACCTTGACGCCGTAACTTTCGAAAACCCGGTCTTCGTCGTTGGGCTGATCCACGTATTCCAGCTTGTAGGCCATGCCCGAGCATCCCGTCGTGCGAACACCCAGACGCAAGCCCATGCCTTTCCCGCGCTTCTGGATGAAGCGGGTGATATGGTCCGCGGCTTGTTGAGTAAGGGTAATAGCCATGTTCAATCCAGATGTTTTTCCCGGTAGTTCTGCACGGCCGCCTTGATCGCGTCTTCGGCGAGAATGGAGCAGTGGATCTTGACCGGCGGCAAGGCGAGTTCTTCGGCGATCTGGGTATTGCGGATGCCCATCGCCTGATCCAGCGTCTTGCCTTTGACCCATTCGGTAACCAGGGAACTGGAGGCGATCGCCGAGCCACAACCGTAGGTCTTGAAGCGCGCATCCTCGATGATGCCCTGCTCGTTGACCCGGATCTGCAGCTTCATCACGTCGCCACAGGCCGGCGCGCCGACCATGCCGGTGCCCACGTTCTCGTCGCCTTTGTCGAACGAGCCGACATTGCGGGGGTTTTCATAGTGATCGAGTACTTTGTCGCTGTAAGCCATAATCATTCCATCCTTGTAAACCAGAGTTGCGCCGCGCGTCGTGCGCGCCAACGGCGCCGCTCAAGCGGCCGCGCCCATTAATGAGCCGCCCACTGTACCGAATTCAAATCGATGCCTTCCTGGGCCATTTCCCACAAAGGCGACATCTCGCGCAGTTTTCCCACGCGGCTGGCCAGAAGCTGGACGGCAAAATCGATATCCCGCTCGGTCGTGAAACGGCCGATCGTAAAGCGGATCGAGCTGTGCGCCAACTCGTCGTTGCGGCCCAGGGCGCGCAATACGTACGACGGCTCCAGGCTGGCCGAGGTGCACGCCGAACCGCTGGACACAGCCAATTCCTTGATCGCCATGATCAGCGATTCGCCTTCCACGTAATTGAAGCTGACGTTCAAATTGTGCGGCACGCGCTGCTCCATGTCGCCATTCAGGTAGACCTCTTCGATCTTGGACAGGCCGGCCCAGAGGCGGTCGCGCAAGGCGCGGATGCGCTCGTTTTCCGTGGCCATTTCCAGGCGCGCCAGGCGGAACGCCTCACCCATGCCGACGATCTGGTGCGTGGGCAGCGTGCCTGAGCGAAAGCCCCGCTCGTGCCCGCCGCCATGCATCTGGGCTTCGAGCCGCACGCGAGGCTTGCGCCGCACGTACAGCGCCCCGATGCCCTTGGGACCGTATATCTTATGGGCGGAGAAAGACATCAGATCGATCTTGGACTTGCTCAGGTCGATGAGGACCTTGCCCGCCGCCTGGGCGGCATCCACGTGAAAAATGATGCCTTTTTCACGACAGAGCTCGCCGATGGCGTCGACGTCCTGGATGACGCCGACTTCGTTGTTCACCAACATGACCGACACCAGAATCGTATCGGGGCGCAGCGCGGCCGCGAAGACATCCAGGTCCAGCAGGCCGTTGTCCTTGACGTCCAGATAGGTGACTTCGAAGCCCTGGCGCTCGAGCTCCCGACAGGTGTCGAGAATCGCCTTGTGCTCGGTTTTGACGGTGATGATGTGCTTGCCGCGGCTGGCGTAGAAATTCGCCGCGCCCTTCAGGGCGAGGTTGTCCGACTCCGTCGCGCCGGATGTCCAGATGATCTCGCGCGGATCGGCATGGATCAGTTCGGCGACCTCGGCGCGGGCTTGCTCGACCGCCTCTTCCGCGGCCCAGCCGTACGAGTGGCTGCGCGACGCGGGGTTGCCGAAGTTCTCGTACAGCCAGGGAACCATCTTGTCCACGACGCGCGGATCGACCGGCGTCGTGGCAGAATAGTCTAGGTATACAGGACGTGCAGACATGAAAAACTCCTAAAACTCTACAAAGACATCGGCGACGAAGCCTCGGCGCGGTCCAGCCGCACGGCGGCGCGGGCTTGGCTCGCTTCCTTCAGCAAGCGCATGCGCTGCTGATCGACGAGATCCTGCAACGATACCGAGTCCAGGTAATCCACCATTTTACGATTGAGCGTGCTCCAGAGCTCATGCGTCATGCATTTGCCCGATGTGCCGTTGCGCCCGACATTACAGTCTTCCTTGCCGCCGCAACTGGTGGCGTCCAGGGGTTCGTCGACGGCGAAAATGATGTCGGCCACGGTGATGTTGCGCGCCAGCCTTGCCAGCGAATAGCCGCCTCCGGGCCCGCGCACGCTGTCGACCAGTTCATGGCGGCGCAGCTTGCCGAAAAGTTGTTCCAGATACGAGAGAGAAATATTCTGGCGCGCGCTGATGCCGGACAAGGTGACCGGCCCACTTTGCTGGCGCAAGGCCAAGTCGATCATCGCGGTAACAGCGAAACGCCCTTTTGTCGTCAAACGCATAGTGATTTCCTTCACAGAGCGACAGGCCGACAGGAATACCGGCGCGTCACTCGATTCAAATCCCGACTAATTAAGTCAAGTATAACCATTTCTTGAGTAAATCGCTAGGGTTATCAGCCAAAAAAAACGCGCCAGACGCGCGACTTTCCATGCATTCCCATTCGTTTCGCCATGACGGCCCCATCGGGCGTCGTCATGGCGCTTTTTTTCCGTATCAGGCTGCTTGATATTGAGTCACGCGCTTGCGCACCAATTCCATGACGCCCTGACAGGCGTCTTCCAGGTAGTCCAGCACCTTGCTGAAACCGTCGGGTCCGCCATAATACGGGTCGGGCACCGTGGCTTCTTCGAATTCATTGGCAAAACGCATCAGCAGCATCAGCTTGTGCTGATAGATCTTCGGGCATTGCTGCATCAACGCGGCGCGATCTTCCCAATCCATGGCCAATATCATGTCGTATTCACGGAAGTCGTCTTGCGTGATCTGCCTGGCCTGGCATTGCGAAATGTCGTAACCGCGTTTACGGGCGGCTGCCTGTACGCGCGCGTCGGGGGGTTCGCCGACGTGGAAGTTATGTGTCCCGGCGGAATCCACGCCCACAAGATCCGACAGCCCCGCGTCATCGACCAAGCGACGAAACACGCCTTCCGCGCTTGGGGAGCGACAGATATTGCCCATGGAAACGAAAAGTACCTTAGTCATCATAGGCAATATGATGAGGGAAAACCCGCAAATAGGCAAGAGTTTTTGCATGCCAGCAAGAGGCGCGGACGGCCTATTGACAAGCATGAAAACAAGCGAATCAGCCGTCGCGGCGAGCTTGGGGCAGAGGATAGAAAATACGGGACGCCATGCTCCAAAGCCAATAATCATGCAGTGCAACATAATTTGACGAAATCGAACGGAAGGCTTTTTCACGAACGCTCAATAAGGCAGCAAAAATGCCATCACCTTTTCTTTTTGGAATTCCGCCTTCCAGGAAAATCCAAATTCATCCCATTTTGTGGGCGTTTTCCAACAAAACTATCGGAGGCCGTCCGCCCCACCGTCTCAGCCGAGCAGCGCCTTTTGCTTCAAGCGACTCAACGCATCGCGCGCGGCGGCCGCCTGCTCGAACTCCAGGTTGCGGGCATGGTCCATCATCTGCTTTTCCAAGCGCCGGATCTCGCGGGCCAGCGTCTTTTCATCGTACAGGACGTCGCTGGGGAAGATTTGCGCTTCGGTTTCCACCTTCGCCGCCCCCATCACGCCGTCGATCAGTTCCTTCACCGCCTTGTTCACGCCCCGCGCCGTGATATTGTGCTCGACATTGAACGCCAGTTGCTTCGCCCGGCGCCTTTCCGTTTCATCTATCGCCCTGCGCATGGAATCGGTGACCTGATCGGCATAGAGTATCGCCTTTCCGTTCAGGTTGCGCGCGGCCCGCCCTATGGTCTGGATCAGGCTGCGCTCGGAACGAAGGAAGCCTTCCTTGTCCGCATCCAATATGGCGACCAGCGAGACCTCGGGGATGTCCAGGCCTTCGCGCAGCAGGTTGATGCCCACCAGCACGTCGAAGACGCCCAGCCGCAGGTCCCGTATGATCTCGACGCGCTCCACCGTATCGATGTCGGAATGCAAATAGCGCACTTTCACGCCGTGCTCGGCAAGATACTCGGTCAGGTCTTCCGCCATGCGCTTCGTCAAGGTCGTGACCAGCACGCGATCGCCCGCGTCGGCGCGCAATTTGATTTCCCCGAGCAGATCGTCGACCTGCGTGGTCGCGGGGCGCACTTCGATGGTCGGGTCGACCAGTCCGGTGGGCCGCACCACCTGCTCGACGACGTTGTCGGAATGCTCCTGCTCGTACGTGGACGGCGTGGCCGAAACAAAGACGCACTGGCGCATGCGCTGTTCGAACTCTTCGAGCTTCAGCGGCCGGTTATCCACGGCGGAAGGCAAGCGAAAACCGAACTGGACCAAGGTTTCCTTGCGCGACCGGTCGCCCCGGTACATGCCGCTCAGCTGCCCAAGGGTCACGTGGCTTTCATCGATGAACATCAGCGCGTCCGCCGGCAGGTAGTCGATCAACGTCGGCGGAGGCTCGCCGGGCGCGGCGCCCGAAAGATGCCGGGAATAGTTCTCGATGCCCTTGCAAAAGCCCAGTTCCTGCAACATCTCCAGATCGAAGCGCGTGCGCTGCTCCAGGCGTTGCGCCTCGACCAGCTTGCCCTGCTCGACCAGCACGGCGATGCGTTCCCTCAGCTCTTCCTTGATGGTTTCGACGGCCCGAAGCACCGTTTCCCGGGGCGTGACGTAGTGCGAGCTGGGAAAAACCGTGAAACGGGGGATCTTCTGCTTGATCTTCCCGGTCAGGGGGTCGAACATTTCCAGGTTCTCGATTTCGTCGTCGAACATCGTAATGCGCAAGGCCAGCTCCGCATGCTCGGCCGGAAAAACGTCGATGACTTCGCCGCGCGCCCGAAAATGGCCGCGAACGAATTCCGCGTCGTTGCGCTCGTACTGCATGGCCACCAGCCGCGCCAGCAGCTCGCGCCTGGCGATCCGATCGCCCGTGCGCAAGGTCAGCACCATGGCATGGTAGTCGCCGGGGTTGCCTATGCCGTATATGCAGGAGACCGTTCCGACGATGATCGTATCGCGCCGCTCCAGCAGGCTTTTGGTCGCCGACAGGCGCATCTGCTCGATGTGCTCGTTGATGGACGAGTCCTTCTCGATGAACAGATCGCGGGCGGCCACATAGGCTTCGGGCTGGTAATAGTCGTAATAGGAAACGAAATATTCGACCGCGTTGCGCGGGAAGAACTCACGCATCTCGGCGTACAGCTGGGCCGCGAGGGTCTTGTTCGGCGCCAGCACGATGGCCGGCCTGCCCGTGCGGGCGATGATATTGGCCATGGTATATGTCTTGCCGGAGCCGGTCACCCCCAGCATGGTCTGAAACATCAGGCCGTCGTTGATTCCTTCGACCAGCGCATCGATCGCGGCCGGCTGATCGCCGGCGGGGGGATAAGGCTGATAAAGCTGAAACGGGCTGCCTGGAAACTCGACGAAGCCGGGAGCAAAGGTTTTCATGCTGGACACACTCAGGGTTAACCCCTTATTATCACATTAATGATCGACAATTTCCCCACCCTCCCTTTCCCATCCTCAGCCCCATAGCAGACGCCCCATGACTTCCTTATTCGAATCCGTCGAGCTCGCCGCACGCGACCCCATTCTAGGCCTGAACGAACAATACAACGCCGACACGCGCCAAAATAAAGTCAATCTGGGCGTCGGAGTCTATTACGACGACGAAGGCCGCATTCCCTTGCTGGAATCCGTGCGCCAGGCGGAAGTCGCGCGCATCGAGGCGCGCGCCGCGCGCGGCTACCTTCCCATCGAAGGCATCGCCGACTACAACAAGGGGGCCCAAACCCTGCTGCTCGGCAAGGATTCGCCCATCGTAGCCGAAGGCCGCGTATTGACGGCCCAGGCGCTGGGCGGCACCGGCGCCCTGAAGATCGGCGCGGACTTCCTGAAGGCCCTCCTGCCCGTTGCCAAGGTGCTGATCAGCGACCCGAGCTGGGAAAACCACCGCGCCCTGTTCGAGCGCGCGGGCTTTCCCGTCGACACCTACGCCTACTATGATGCCGCCACGCGGGGCCTGAATTTCGACGGCATGCTCGCCAGTCTCGAAGCGCAGCCGCCGCAGACCATCGTCGTCCTGCACGCCTGCTGCCACAATCCGACGGGCGTGGATCCGACTCCAGAGCAATGGGAACGCATCGCGCAGGTCATCAAGGCGAAAAACCTGGTGCCATTCCTGGACATCGCCTATCAGGGTTTCGGCGACGGGCTCGAAGAAGACGCGGCTGTCGTGCGCATGTTCGCCAAGCTGGGCCTGACGATGCTCATCAGCTCGTCGTTCTCGAAGTCGTTCTCGCTTTACGGCGAACGCGTGGGCGCCCTGACGCTGGTCGCCGCCAGCAAGGACGAAAGCGTCCGCGTGCTCAGCCAGCTCAAGCGCATCATCCGCACCAATTATTCCAATCCGCCCACCCACGGCGGCACCGTGGTATCGACCGTGCTCAATACACCGCAGCTCTACGAAACCTGGAGCCGGGAACTGGCCGGCATGCGCGATCGCATCCGCGACATGCGTCGCCAGCTGGTCGACAAGCTCGAGGCCGCCGGCGCGCAACAAGACTTCGGTTTCGTGCTGAAACAGCGGGGCATGTTCTCCTATTCAGGCCTGACCGCCGCCCAAGTCGATCGGCTGCGCGAAGAATTCGGCGTCTATGCCGTCAGCAGCGGCCGCATCTGCGTTGCCGCGTTGAACAGCGGCAACATCGACTACGTCGCCGAATCGATCGCCAAAGTACTGTGAACGCGTCTCCCGCCCGCGCATCGGCCCGGGCGGGATTCAAGCGGCGCGCTTCGAGCGCGGTATCCAACGCCAGAACACCCCCGCCGCAAGGAAGCCGACCAGGCCGACCGTGACCATGCCGCCGGCCAGCGACGCCGCCGTCATGACCATGGACAGCATCAAGGGGCCGCCCATGTTGCCGATGTCCGCCATCAAGCGCCAGACGCCCAGGAACTGGGGTCTCGCCTCGGCGGGGGCGGCGTCGGCGCCCAAGGTCATGACCAGCCCCGAACTGATCCCATTGCCGAATCCCAACAGCATGCCCGCCAGCATCAGCGTCACCAGGCCTGTCGTGAACGACATGAGTATCAGGCTGATGCCCATCAATATGCAGGCGGGGACGGAAACCCATACCCTCCCTCGCGTGTCCATGACCTTTCCCGCGGGATAAAAAACCGCCATGTCCACGGCCGTCACTATGCCGTAGATCACGGATATCGTCGCGGGCCCCAGGCCCAGCGTATCCGCCCAAAGCGGAATCACCACGTCGCGGGCGCTGCGCAGGATGTTGATGAGCACGATTCCCAAACCCAACGTCAGGAAAGTGCGGCGATAGCGCATGAATACGCTGGCCACGCCGATTTTCCGATCGGGAATCCGCTTGCCTCCCCCGTCGAGATCAGGAGAACGGTAGGCGATGAATCCTGCGCCGATACTGGCCAGCAGGCCCAATGCATAGGCGCCCGTCAGCCCCAGGAAGTACATGAAGCCGGCGCCCAGGAACGGCCCCGCGAACATTCCTATGCGCGACGTGCCGCCCAGCAGCGACATGGCTCTGGCCCGCAAGTGCTGAGGCGTGGCATCCATCAAATACAGCTGGCGCGCGAGCAGGAATACCGAAGAGGACAGACCGACCGCCAACACACCGCAGCCCAGCACCCAGATCGTCCGGGCGAACATGCAAAGCAGCAGTCCGCAGGCAAGCAAGATCGATGCGCCGATCAGCGCGCGCCGCTCGCCGAACCTGGCGGTTACCAGCGCCGCCGGAATATTTCCAGCCAGCGATCCTATCCCAGTCAACATGACGATCAGGCTGGCCGTGGCCAGCGACGCCCCCATGTCGCGCGCCGTCAGCGCCAGCACGGGATAGATCGCGCCTTTCATCAAACCGTACAGGAGGGCGGGGCCGAACGCGGGAACCGCGATCGACTTGAAACTGAAGGTGTCTTGCTCGGTGACCACTACGAAGTTCCCGCTGAAACCAAGGGTTGAGCAGGCGCGCCGTCATCGACCTGCTTGAAGAAAGGGGTTCATCATAGACCCATAATCCTTTCTTGTGCATGAACACGTCTCACCCGCGGTCAGCCTCCGGACCGGATGATGCATCCCTCTTCCCTTGCGCTTTGGCGGGTTCTGATGCAGAATACGAGCTGTATAAAAATACAGCTCACATCATGGCCGCCAAACTTACCGCTCGTCAGCAACAGATCCTGGATCTGATCGCCAGTGAAATTCGCCGCACGGGGTTTCCTCCCACGCGCGCCGAAATCGCCCGCGCTCTGGGGTTCAAGTCCGCCAACGCCGCCGAAGACCACTTGAAGGCCCTTGCCCGCAAAGGCGCAATAGAAATGACGGCCGGCGCATCGCGCGGCATACGCTTGATCCAGGCCGAAAGCACGGACGGCGACGCACAGCGTCCCGCTCCGAATCTGGCCCCGTCCCATCTCAGTCAAATCATGGTGCCCCTGGTCGGCCGCGTGGCGGCGGGCTCGCCCATATTGGCCGCCGAGCACATCGAGAGCGAAATCGGGATCGAGCCGGCGCTGTTCCAGCAGGTCCCCGATTACCTCCTGCGGGTCAAGGGCTACAGCATGCGCGACGCGGGCATCCTCGACGGCGACTTGCTAGCCGTGAAGAAATCGCCGGATGCCCGTAACGGGCAAATCGTCGTCGCCCGGATCGGCGACGAAGTCACGGTGAAACGCTTTTCGAAGTCCGGCGGCCGCATCGAGCTATTGCCGGAAAACGACGACTTCCAGCCCATCATCGTGGCGCCGGCCGACGATTTCTCGCTCGAAGGCATCGCCGTCGGACTCATACGCACCACCGCGCTGCACTGAAGCCACGGGCGACGGCGCCCCGGCCGGCGATAAATAGAAAAAAGGATGCGATCCGTGCAATACGGATCGCATCCTTGTCATGACGCAAGCCGGCTATCAGTGCTTCACGAAGCCCGATCCTGCGTCTTCCACCGGCTTGGCCGTGGCGACCGCTTCGGCGGCGAGACGCGCCACTTCCTCATCCGACAAAGGCGTCGGCATTTCCTGCAAGGCGACTTCCAGTACGCGATCGATCCAGCGCACGGGTATGATTTCCAGCTGGTTCTTCACCTTGTCGGGAATCTCGGCCAGGTCTTTGACGTTCTCTTCCGGAATCATCACGATCTTGATGCCGCCGCGCTGCGCCGCCAACAGTTTTTCCTTCAGCCCGCCGATCGGCAGGACTTCGCCCCGCAGGGTAATCTCGCCCGTCATGGCCACGTCCGCACGCACCGGAATGCCGGTCAGGGACGACACCATGGCCGTGGTGATGGCGATGCCCGCCGACGGCCCGTCCTTGGGAGTGGCCCCTTCGGGAAAGTGCACGTGCAGATCGCGCTTTTCGAACGCCGTGTTGGGAATACCCCATTTCTGCGCGCGGGCGCGGACCACGGTGCGCGCGGCTTCCACGGACTCCTTCATCACGTCGCCCAACGAGCCGGTACGCTGCACGACGCCTTTGCCGGGCATGTCGGCCACTTCGATCGTCAGCAGATCGCCGCCCACTTCGGTCCAAGCCAGGCCGGTAACCAGGCCCACCTTGTTTTCGGTCTCGGCCATGCCGAAGTTGTACCGGCGCACGCCCAGGAACTCGCTCAGGTTTTCCGACGTCACGACGACCTGATCCGCGGGATCGATCCGCGCAGGCTTGGCCTTCCCCGCCCCAGGGTGCTTTTCCAGTAAGCGCTTGACGACCTTGCGGCAGATCTTCCCGATCTCGCGCTCGAGCGCGCGCACGCCCGCTTCACGCGTGTAGTAGCGCACGATGTCGCGCACGGCCGACTCCTCGACCTCGAGCTCGCCTTCCTGCACGCCATTGTTCTTCATCAACTTTGGCAGCAAATGGTTGAAGACGATGTGCACCTTTTCCTCTTCGGTATAGCCCGACAGGCGTATGACTTCCATCCGGTCCAGCAACGCCGGGGGAATGTTCAGGGTATTGCTGGTCGCCACGAACATCACGTCGGAAAGATCGAAATCGACCTCGACGTAGTGATCCTGGAAAGTGTGATTCTGTTCGGGATCCAGCACCTCGAGCAGCGCCGAAGACGGATCGCCGCGGAAATCCGCGCCCATCTTGTCGATTTCATCCAGCAGGAACAAGGGATTGCGCACGCTGACCTTGGCCATGCTTTGCAGGATCTTGCCCGGCATGGAACCGATATAGGTGCGGCGATGCCCGCGTATCTCGGCTTCGTCGCGCACGCCGCCCAGCGCCATGCGCACGAACTTGCGGTTCGTCGCGGTAGCGATCGATTGGCCCAGCGACGTCTTGCCGACGCCCGGAGGGCCGACCAGGCACAGGATGGGCGCCTTGAGCTTGTCGACGCGCTGCTGGACGGCCAGGTACTCGATGATGCGTTCCTTGACCTTTTCCAGGCCGTAATGGTCCGAATCCAGCACGTGCTCGGCGTTGGAAATGGAGTTGTTGATACGGCTTTTCTTGCGCCACGGCAAGCCGATGATGGTATCGATATAGTTGCGCACCACCGTGGCCTCGGCCGACATGGGCGACATCAGCTTGAGCTTCTTCAGCTCGGAATCGACTTTTTTCTTGGCTTCCTTGGGCAATTGCGCCGCCTGGATCTTCTTTTCCAGTTCCTCGATGTCGGCGCCTTCCTCGCCTTCGCCGAGCTCTTTCTGGATCGCCTTGACCTGCTCGTTCAGGTAGTAGTCGCGCTGGCTCTTTTCCATCTGTTTTTTCACGCGCCCGCGTATCCGCTTCTCGACCTGAAGGATGTCGATTTCGGACTCCAGTTGCGACAACAGGTTTTCGAGACGCTCGGGCGTGTCGATGATTTCAAGCATCTGTTGCTTCTGCTCGAGTTTCAGCGGAAGATGAGCGGCGATCGTATCGGCCAGGCGACCCGCATGGTCAATGCCGCTGAGCGAGGTCAGGATCTCCTGGGGGATCTTCTTGTTCAACTTGACGTACTGCTCGAACTGGGCGATCACGGCACGGCGCAGCGCTTCGGATTCGGCGCCGACGCCGGCGTCTTCCTGCACGCTGACGACCTGGGCCACGAAATGGGTATCCACGTCGGTGACCCGCTGAATGCGGGCGCGCTGGGTGCCCTCGATCAGCACCTTGACCGTGCCGTCGGGGAGTTTCAACATCTGCAAAATACTTGCCGCGCACCCTATCTCGTAGAGATCGTCCGGAGTGGGATCATCCTTGCTGGCGGATTTCTGCGCCACCAGCATGATGTTATTGCCTGCCTCCATGGCAAGCTCCAGCGCCTTGATCGAGCGGGGCCGTCCCACGAACAGCGGGATGACCATGTGCGGGAACACCACCACGTCGCGCAGCGGCAGCAGCGGCAGATCGGTGGGTTCTAAAGAGAGCATCTGGCTCGAGGACATAGTAAATTTCCTTTAAGTGCCTTGAGAAAAAAAGGGAAGCCTCGGCTTCCCTCTTTTAGTTCTACCTGGCATGTAAGGTGGCGACGATACACCACTTTTCAAGGCCTAGACGGCAATATCCTGCATTGAACAAGGGCATTAAGTCAAGCGGCGCCCTTCAAGCGTTTTGCCGCACCCTGCTCCTGGCGTCCGGATTTCTCCTGATCCTGATCCTCGTAGATGAGCAAGGGCGCGCCGCCGCCCGTTATGGCGGCCTCGTCCACAACGACGCGCTTGACGCCTTTTTGCGAAGGCAGCTCATACATCGTGCCGAGCAGGGCCAATTCGACGATGGAGCGCAAGCCGCGCGCGCCGGTACGCCGCTTGATCGCGCGCTTGGCGATCGCCGCCAGGGCCTCGGGCAATACTTCGAGTTGCACATCTTCCATTTCAAACAGTTTCTGGAACTGCTTGATCAAGGAATTCTTGGGCTCGACCAGGATGCGCACCAGGGTATCCTCCTGCAGCTCCTCCAAGGTCGCAACGACCGGCAGGCGGCCGACCAACTCGGGAATCAGGCCGAACTTGATCAGATCCTCGGGCTCGACTTCGGCGAACAGCTCGCCGACGCCGCGCTCGGTCTTGGCCCGCACCGAAGCGGAAAAACCGATCCCAGAACGCTCCGTGCGGTCCCGGATGACCTTTTCCAGTCCGTCGAAGGCGCCGCCGACGATGAACAGGACGTTGGTCGTGTCGACCTGGACGAAATCCTGGTTCGGGTGCTTGCGGCCGCCCTGAGGCGGAACAGACGCGATGGTGCCCTCGATCAGCTTGAGCAGGGCCTGCTGCACGCCTTCGCCCGACACGTCGCGCGTAATGGAGGGGTTATCCGCCTTGCGCGAAATCTTGTCGATTTCGTCGATGTAGATAATGGCGCGCTGGGCTTTTTCCACGTCGTAATTGCAGTTTTGCAAGAGCTTCTGGACAATGTTTTCCACGTCTTCGCCCACATAGCCGGCTTCGGTCAAGGTGGTGGCGTCGGCCATGACGAACGGGACGTCCAGCATGCGGGCCAGCGTCTGCGCGAGCAGCGTCTTGCCCGAGCCCGTGGGCCCGATCAGAAGGATGTTGCTTTTCGACAGCTCGACGTCGTCGCCTTTGACCTCGCCATAGCGTATGCGCTTGTAGTGGTTGTAGACCGCCACGGCCAGCGTCCGTTTCGGCGTGTCCTGACCGATGACGTAATCGTCGAGGAACTCCTTGATTTCCCTGGGCGTCGGCAGGTCGTTGCGCACCGCGTCGCGCGCCGCCTCTTGCGCTTCCTCGAGGATGATGTCCGTGCACAGATCGATGCACTCATCGCAAATGAACACGGACGGACCCGCAATCAGCCGTTTGACCTCATGCTGGCTTTTGTTGCAGAACGAACAATGCAAGACCTTTTCGTTCGCCGAACCTTTTTTCTCGGGCATATACTCTTTGCTCAATTCAAACGGCGAACACGGATGCCCGCCACATAATCATCGGCGCGACGGCGCGCCGAACCGCCCTTACGCTTCGTCGCTTCGAGAAGACATCACTTTGTCGATGAGGCCGTACGCAACGGCCTCATCGCCTGACATGAATGTATCACGCTCCGTGTCCAGGGCGATGCGCTCCACCGACTGGCCGGTGTGCCTGGCCAATATGACGTTCAGGCGCTCGCGCAGGCTCAGGATTTCCCGCGCCTGGATCTGTATGTCCGACGCCTGGCCCTGGGCTCCGCCCGAAGGCTGATGGATCATGATGCGCGAATTGGGCAGCGTATAGCGCTTGCCCTTGGCGCCCGCCGCCAGAAGGAACGCCCCCATGCTGGCGGCGATCCCCGTGCACAACGTGGATACGTCCGGCTTGACGAACTGCATCGTGTCATAGATGGCCAGCCCCGCGTACACCGAGCCGCCCGGCGAATTGATGTAGAGCGATATGTCTTTTTCCGGATTCTCGGATTCCAGGAACAATAACTGGGCAACGACCAGATTGGCCGAATTATCGTTGACCGGTCCCACGAAGAAAACGATCCGCTCGCGCAGCAGGCGCGAATAGATGTCGTAGGATCGCTCGCCGCGGCCAGACTGCTCTACGACGATGGGCACGTAACCCAGGCCGGAAGGCGTGACCGAGTCGCCGCCGTACATCGACGCATAGAAATCCGTAAACCGTGACATGGATATGGACATTAGTTGGTTCCCATCAATTCATCAAAAGCAACGTCTTCATCCGCGACCTGGGCATGAGCCAGCACGTGCTCCACGACGTTGTCCTCGAGCACGATGGCCTCGATTTCGGCGCGGCGCTGACGGTCCGACAGATAATACGCCACCACCTGCGCGGGCTGCTCGTAGTTTTGCGCGAACTCTTCGATGCGGGCGCGAACCTGTTCAGGCTTGGCTTGCAGATCGGCGCTGCGCACCAGTTCGGACACCAGCAGGCCCAGGCGCACGCGGCGTTGCGATTCGGCGGTAAAAGCTTCCACCGGAATGGGTACCGAATCCGCGTTGGGCACGCCGCGCTGCTTGAGGTCTTCGCGAGCCGCCGCGACACGGCTTTGCGCATCGTTGTCGACCAAGGCCTTGGGAACGTCGAACGCGCACGCCTCGACCAGCGCATCCATGACGCTGGCCTTGGTGCGGCCTTGTGCGCGCGCCTTGACCTCGCGCTCGATATTCGTGCGCACGTCGGCAAGCAGTTTTTCGACGTCGCCTTCCTGCTGGCCCAACGCCGTGGCGAACTCGCCATCCAGCGCCGGCAGGATGGGCTCGGCCACTTCGGTCACCGTGATTTTGAATTCGGCCGTCTTGCCCGCGACCTCCTTGCTGCCGTACTGTTCGGGGAAGGTCAGCGGGAAGGTCTTTTCTTCTCCGGCTTTCATGCCGCGCACGGCGGTCTCGAACTCGGGCAGCATGCGGCCCTGGCCCAGCACGAAGGGAAACTGTTCCGCCGAGCCGCCGCCGGCGGCGACGCCGTCGATCGTGCCGACGAAATTCAGCGTGACGCGATCATCGTCCTGGGCGGCGCGGTCTTCGCGAGCCTCGTAGGTGGCGCGCTGCTTGCGCAGGATGTCGATCGTGCGCTGCACTTCGGCATCGCCCACGGTGGTGTTCGAGCGCGTGATCTTCAAGGCGGACAGATCCGGCACCTGCACTTCGGGATAGACTTCGAAAGTAGCCGAAAAAGCCAGCATGCCTTCTTCCACGCCTTCGGTCTTGGGCTCCAGCGAGGGCGTGCCCGCCACGCGCAGGTCCGATTGCGTAATGACCTCGTCCAGCTTGCGGCCCACCTGGGCATTGATCGCATCATAGCGAACGCCGGGGCCATGGCTGCGCTCGATCAGCGACAAGGGCGCCTTGCCGGGACGAAAACCCTGGATCTTCGCCGTGCGGGCGATGCGCTTGATTTGCGACTGAACTTCTTTTTCAATGTCGGCCACGGGAACGATCAGATCGACTCGGCGCTCAAGACCAGACAGGATTTCAACCACGGGCTGCATTAGGAACCTATTTAAAAATGTGAGTAATCGGACAATTGAACAAACAATTTTACCGGAAACTGCACGAAGGCATACGAGCCGCCCGTCTGGCCCCGAGCCGGCGTGCTTTCCGGCCGGTCCACGGGGGCGTAACTTGCGCCCGTAGTGTGGCCACGCTAAAATTACCGGCTTGCCTAAAGTTGCGAACGTGGCGGAATTGGTAGACGCACCAGATTTAGGTTCTGGCGCCGAGAGGTGTGAGAGTTCGAGTCTCTCCGTTCGCACCACCATATTTGTTTTTTGCGCTATGAGGCGCGATACCGGCTGGGGTCTTACCGGTGCAAACGACAATGGCAATGAACAGCAGGCGCAGCCGGGATCATTCACACCCCCGGCACATCTGGACGACACGCCTTACTCTCAGTCGCTCATGTTGCCGCTTGCAGCGACCATGAATCCTAGACTCGACGCGCTACACCCCTATCCTTTCGAAAAGCTCAGGGCCTACATGGCCTCGGCCGAAGCGCCGCCCGACCTGCGCGCCATCAACCTGTCCATAGGCGAGCCCAAGCATCCGACCGCCCCTTTCATCATCCAGGCGATGAAAGACGCATTGAGCGGCCTGGCCGTCTACCCGCCGACCAAGGGGCCCGCCGACTTGCGCGCGGCCATTTCCAATTGGATAGCCCGGCGCTATCGTATAACGGCCCCCGACGCCGACACGCAGGTTCTGCCGGTGCTCGGCTCGCGCGAAGCGCTTTTCTCGTTTGCCCAGGTTGCGATCGATGCAGGCCGGGAAGCGCTGGTCGTCTGCCCCAACCCGTTCTATCAGATCTACGAAGGCGCGGCCCTGTTGGCGGGCGCCCAGCCGTATTACGCCGATGCGCGGCCCGAACTGAACTTCGGCAGCGACTGGGCAGGCGTTCCGGACGCCGTGTGGCGAAAAACGCAATTGCTGTTCGTGTGCTCGCCCGGCAACCCGGCCGGCAACGTCCTGGACCTGGAAGATTGGAAAACCCTGTTCGCGCTGTCCGACAAGCACGGATTCGTCATCGCCTCGGACGAATGCTATTCGGAAATCTATTTCGATGACGAGCGCAAACCCATGGGCGGGCTGCAAGCCGCGGTCGAGCTGGGGCGGCCGGACTTTCGCAACCTGATCTGTTTTTCCAGCCTGTCCAAACGGTCCAACCTCCCCGGCTTGCGCTCCGGCTTCGTCGCCGGCGACGCGTCCTGGATCCAGGCCTTCCTGCTTTATCGAACCTATCATGGCAGCGCCATGAGCCCGGCCGTCGCCGCCGCCAGCATCGCCGCCTGGAACGACGAGAGCCACGTCCGCGAAAACCGCCGCTTGTACCGCGAAAAATTCGAGCAAGTACTGCCCATACTCCAGCCGGTCATGGACGTCGGCCTGCCCGATGCCTCGTTCTATCTGTGGGCGAAGACGCCATATGACGATATGGCGTTCACACGCGATCTCTACAGCGCGACGGCCGTCTCCGTTCTGCCCGGCAGCCTGCTCGCCCGCGATGCGCACGGCGTCAACCCGGGCGCGGGCCGCATACGCATCGCCCTGGTCGCCCCCACCGAACAATGCGTCGAAGCCGCGCATCGCATCGCGTCATTTGCGCGGTGACACGCATCCGGCTTTTTTTTCTCCTACGAACCTATCACCACAACCCGAGCAGAGCACGAACATGACGAGAATCTCCTTGCAAGCCATCATCGAAAACGCCTGGGACAATCGGGCCGATCTGTCGCCCCAAAGCACTCCCGCCGACGTGCGCGAAGCCGTTTCATCCGTACTGGACGGCCTGGATCAGGGCGGCCTGCGCGTCGCCGAGAAAGTCGACGGCGACTGGGTCGTGCATCAATGGATAAAGAAGGCCGTCCTGTTGTCGTTCCGGCTGCAGGACAATGCCGTCGCCGGCGACAAGCCCGTCCTGTACTACGACAAGGTCCCGCTCAAGTTCCAGGACTACTCGGCGGCGGATTTTGCCGCGGGAGGCTTTCGGGTCGTGCCGCCCGCGGTCGCCCGCCGCGGATCGTTCCTGGCCAAGAACGTCGTCTTGATGCCGTCCTACGTGAATATCGGCGCCTATGTGGACGAAGGCACCATGGTCGACACCTGGGCCACCGTGGGCTCCTGCGCGCAGATCGGCAAGAACGTCCACCTGTCCGGCGGCGTGGGAATCGGCGGGGTGCTAGAGCCGTTGCAAGCCAATCCGACGATCATCGAGGACAATTGCTTCATCGGCGCCCGATCGGAAGTCGTGGAAGGCGTGATCGTGGAAGAGAACTCCGTCCTGTCCATGGGCGTGTTCCTATCGCAAAGCACCAAGATCTATGACCGCGCGACGGGCGCGATCAGCTACGGCCGCATACCCTCGGGATCGGTAGTCGTTCCCGGCTCGCTGCCGTCGGCGGACGGCACGCACAGCCTGGCCTGCGCCGTCATCGTCAAGCGCGTGGACGCGCAGACGCGCGCCAAGACCAGCATAAACGAGCTGCTGAGGGCCTGATGTCAGACGCCGCCGTCCATAATCTGGCGCGCGCGTTGATCGCGCGGCCCTCCGTCACGCCCGACGACGCGAACTGTCAGGCTCTGCTGGCCGAGCGCCTGAGCGCCATGGGCTTCGATTGCCAAACCCTGGTGTTCGGCGAAGTCACCAACCTGTGGGCGCAACGCGGCGACGCATCGCCCATGCTGGTGTTCGCCGGGCACACCGATGTCGTGCCCACGGGTCCGCTGGAGCTGTGGGCCAGCCCTCCGTTCACGCCCACGGAGCGCGACGGCAATCTGTACGGCCGGGGCGCGGCCGACATGAAGAGCTCCATCGCCGCCTTCGTGGTCGCCGCCGAAGAATTCGTCGCGCAGCGGCCCGGCCATGCCGGCAGCATCGCCTTGCTCATCACGTCGGACGAGGAAGGCCCCTCCGTCAATGGCACCGTCAAAGTCTGCGAATGGCTGGAGCGACAAGGCAAGACGCCGGATTATTGCATCGTGGGCGAACCCACCTCGACCAGCGCGCTGGGCGATACGATCAAGAACGGGCGCCGCGGCTCGCTATCGGGAAGATTGACGGTCAAGGGCAAGCAGGGCCACGTCGCGTATCCGCATTTGGCGCGCAATCCCATACATCTGTTGGCGCCCGCGCTGGCCGAATTGGCGGACCGGCGTTGGGATGAAGGCAATCGCTATTTCCCGGCCACGACCTTCCAGGTGTCCAACCTGCATGCCGGCACCGGGGCGACCAATGTCATCCCGGGCACGGCCGTCGCGGATTTCAATTTTCGCTTTTCCACGGCCAGCACGCCCGAAAGCCTAAAAAGCCACGTCCGGGACATACTCGACACGCATGATTTGGACTATGATCTCGACTGGACGCTGGGCGGCGAGCCTTTCCTCACGTCCGAGGGCGAGCTCAGCCGCGCGCTTACCCGGGCGATCGCCGACGAAACCGGCTTGGCTGCCGAATTGTCGACCACCGGAGGGACCTCCGACGGCCGGTTCATCGCCAAGATCTGCCGGCAAGTCGTCGAGTTCGGCCCCATCAACGCCAGCATCCATCAAGTCAACGAGCACATCCGCCTCGATACGCTGGCGCCGTTGAAGAACATATACCGCCGCACCCTGGAAACATTGCTGCCCGACGCCTGACAGGAATTCGAACCCTCATGGATGCTTATCCGGAACTGCGCTCCCTGCGTGATCTATTACGTTACGCCATCACGCGCTTCAACACGGCCAAGCTCTCGTTCGGCCACGGCAGCGACAACGCCTGGGATGAAGCCGCCTATCTGTTACTGCACACCCTGCATCTGCCGCTGGACACGCTGGATCCGTTCCTGGACGCGCATGTCCTTCCTCATGAACGCGAGCAATTCCTGACGCTGGTGCAACGGCGCGTATCCGAACGCGTGCCGGTCGCCTACCTGACGGGCGAGGCATGGCTGCGGGGACACCGCTTCCTGGTGGATTCCCGGGTCATCGTGCCGCGTTCGCCCATCGCCGAGCTGCTCGCCGACGGCTTGAGCCCATGGGTCTCCGAACCCGACAACGTCGAGATGGTGCTGGATTTATGCACCGGTTCGGGGTGCCTAGCCATCCTGGCCGCCCTGGCCTTCGAAAACGCGCAAGTCGACGCGGTCGACATTTCCGAAGACGCGCTGGCCGTCGCCGACGGCAACATACAGCTCCATGGCCTGGACGGCCGCGTCACCACCTATCGCAGCGACCTGTTCGCCCAGCTGCCGCCCAGCGAATACCAAGTGATCATCTGCAATCCGCCCTACGTCAACCAGCAATCGATGGAGGCCCTGCCCGAAGAATACCGGCACGAGCCGACGCTGGCCTTGGCCGGCGGTGAGGACGGCATGCAGATCGTGCGCCGCCTGCTGGAACAGGCCCCCGACTATCTGACGGCGGACGGCATCCTGGTCCTGGAAATCGGCAACGAATACGACCATTTCGTGGCGGCGTTTCCGGAGCTCGATCCGGTATGGCTCAGCACCGACAACGCGGAGGACCAGGTCCTGCTATTGACCAGGGAGCAACTGGCCTCGTGATACGCGCCACAGGTTTGACGCTGCGCCGCGGCGTAAAAGTCTTGCTCGACGAAACCGACTTCGTCGTCAACCCGGGAGAACGCGTAGGCATCGTCGGCAAGAACGGCGCCGGCAAGTCTACGCTGTTTTCGTTGCTGCAGGGCCGCTTGGATGCCGACGCCGGCGCGCTGTCGATCCCGCAGGGATGGCGCATCGCCAGTGTGGAGCAGGATATCGCCGACCTGGATCGCGCGGCCCGGGAATTCGTCATCGACGGCGACACGCATCTGCGCGCCATACAAGCCGAGCGGGCGCGAACCCCGGGCGAACAAGGCCATCGCATCGCCGAACTGGAAAACGCCCTGGTCGAGGCCGATGCCTGGAGCGCGCCGTCGCGTGCCGAGCAATTGCTGGCCGGACTGGGGTTCAAGCCGCACGAATGGATGCTGCCCATCAGGCATTTTTCCGGCGGATGGCAAATGCGGCTGGCTCTGGCGCGCGCCTTGATGGCGCCGTCCGAATTGCTGCTGCTGGACGAGCCCACCAACCACCTGGATCTGGACGCCATGCTGTGGCTGGAACGCTGGCTGGCTGCCTATCCGGGCACCGTCATGCTGATCTCGCACGACACCGAGTTCCTGGACGCCGTCGCCCGCACCATACTGCACTTCGACCAAACCAAGCTGATACGCTATAAAGGCGGGTACGAGGATTTCCTGACCCAGCGCGCCGAACGCCTGCGCCAGACGCGTTTAGCCGTCGAGCGCCAGGCGCGCGAAACGGCTCGCTTGCAAGGCTTCATCGACCGCTTCAAAGCCAAGGCGAGCAAAGCCAAGCAGGCGCAGAGCCGCGTCAAGGCGCTGGCCCGGATGGAGACACTCGCGCCGCTGATCATGGAATCGGGCATCGACATCCGCATACCCCCGCCGGCCAACATGCCCGACCCGCTCTTGGCCCTGGACAAGGCCGCCACGGGCTATCCCGAGGAACAAGGCGCGACGAAAACCGTCTTGCGCGACGTAACACTGATGGTGCGCGGCGGCAGCCGTATCGGCATACTCGGCGTGAACGGCGCGGGCAAGAGCACCCTGATCAAGACCCTGGCCGGAGAACTCGCGCCCATCGCCGGAGAATGCAAGCCCTCCAAAGGGCTGGAAATAGGCTATTTTGCCCAGCATCAGCTGGACATGCTGGATCTGAACGCCACCCCGCTACAGCAACTGGCCCGCATCGCGCCCCAGGCCAGGGAACAGGAGCTGCGCAATTACCTGGGCAGCTTCGGGTTCAGCGGCGACACGGTGAATAGTCCCATCGCCCCGATGTCGGGCGGGGAAAAATCCCGCCTGGCGCTGTCGCTGGTGGTGTGGCAAAAACCCAATCTCCTGCTGCTGGACGAGCCCAGCAACCACCTCGACGTCGATACGCGGGAAGCGCTGGCTCGGGCGCTGGCCGAGTTCTCGGGCAGCGTGCTGCTGGTATCGCATGACCGGCATTTGCTGCGCACCACAGTCGACAGCTTCTGGATCGTGGCCGATGGACGGGTGCGCGAGTTCGACGGCGACCTGGAAGACTACCGCGATTGGCTGGCCGACCGCGCCGCCGGTCTGCGGGCGGAAAGCCGGCAGGAGGCCGCGGCGGCCGGCCAGGCGGACACGGTCGATCGCAAGGCGCAGCGCCGGTTGGAGGCAGAACAGCGCCAGCGCCTGGCCGCTTTGAAAAGGCCGCTGGAAAAGAAGCTGGGCCAGATCGAACAAGGAATGGAAGCGCTGAAAAGACGCCTGCAGGAGCTGGATGCGCTGATCGCCGACCCTGAACTCTATTCCGAGCCGCGCCGAGAAGAGCGCCAGAAAACCATGGAAGAACACGGCTTGGCGCAAAAGAGCATAGCTGAGCTGGAAGAGCAATGGCTGAGCCTGCAGGAAGAGCTGGAGACGCTGGAAGCCGCGACGGATTGACGCCTGCGCGGCGCCGGCCCTTCAGGCGACGGCATCCAGCTTGGCAACGCCCAGCGCCAAGGTTTTCTGGCCCGCATCGGCGAATTGAATCCGCGCTTGGGCGTCCTGCCCGGCGCCGCTCAGATTCAGAATCGTGCCCTCGCCGAATTTGGCGTGCCGCACGCGCTGGCCGACGCGAAAATGCCGGTCGCCGACCGTCACCCCCAAGGCGGTGCTGCGCGCCGCCCGCGGCGCTACCGTTCCCGTGCCGGGACGGTTGTACGCGTCGCCCCGCCTGAACGCCCCGCTCCAAGGCTCACGGCGCGCGCCGGCCTCTTTGGATGTCAGCCACTTGAGATGCTGTTCGGGTATTTCATCGAGAAAGCGCGAGCGCATCGCATACCGGGTCTGCCCATGCAGCATCCGGCTCTGCGCCAAGGTCAGGTACAGTCGCTCACGCGCGCGCGTAATGGCGACGTACATCAGGCGCCGCTCTTCCTCGATTCCGGCGCTTTCCAGCAGGCTGTTTTCGTGCGGGAACAAGCCTTCCTCGACGCCGGTGATGAAAACGACGTCGAATTCCAGCCCCTTTGCGGCATGGACGGTCATCAGCTGGATCGCATCCTGTCCCGCCTGAGCCTGGTTGTCGCCGGCCTCCAGCGAGGCATGCGACAGAAACGCGGCCAGCGGCGACATACCCACGATCTCGCCCGTGATGCTGTCCGGCCCCGATTCGTCGTGAGCCCGTCCGGCGGGCGCATCGTCGTAGCGCTCTTCGTGCATGAACACGGTTGCCGCATTCACCAGTTCCTGCAGATTCTCCAACCGGTCGGCGCCTTCGCGGTCGGCCTTGTAATGCTCCAGCAGGCCGCTGTGATGAACGACATGCTCGATGAGCTCGGGCAAGGTCAATACCTGCGCCTCGTGCGCCATGTGCTGAATGAGCTGCGCAAAACGCGCGAGATTGGCCCCTCCCTTGCCCGGCACGTGGGCGACCGCGCGAAACAGGCTGACGTTCTGTTCCCGGGCAATATCGCCAAGCTGCTCCAGCGTGCGTGCGCCGATGCCGCGCGTGGGAAAGTTCACGACTCTCAACCAGCTCGTATCGTCATGCGGATTGTCCAGCAGGCGCAGATAGGCCAAAGCGTGCTTGATCTCTTGGCGTTCGAAGAAGCGCAGGCCGCCGTAGACCTTGTACGGAATGCCGGATGAGAACAGGGCGTGCTCGATGACGCGCGACTGGGCGTTGCTGCGATACAGCACCGCGATTTCGCTGCGCATGCGTCCTTCATCGATCGAGGACTTGATTTCATCCACGATCCATTGGGCCTCGAGCATGTCCGACGGCTGTTCGACGACGCGAACCATTTCGCCCTCGCCTTGCTCGGTCCAGAGATTCTTGCCCAGGCGGGACGCATTGTGCGCGATCAGGGCATTGGCCGAATCCAGGATATGGCCGTAGGACCGGTAATTCTGCTCCAGGCGAACGACATTGCCCTGCGCGAAATCGCGCTCGAACTCGGCCATGTTGCCGACGCGCGCGCCGCGAAAGGCATAGATGGACTGATCGTCGTCCCCGACGGCGAACATCGATGCGCCGCCGCCCGCCAGCAAGGTCAGCCAGCGGTATTGCAAGCGGTTCGTGTCCTGGAATTCGTCGACCAGAATATGCTGAAAGCGGCGTTGATAATGCTCGCGCACGGGCGCATTGCGCTGCAGGAGCTCATACGAACGCAACAACAGCTCCGCGAAATCGACTACGCTTTCACGCTCGCATTGATCCTGATAGAGCTGATAGATTTCAACCATCCTGCGGCGATGCGCGTCCCATGCGTCGACATCTCCGGGGCGCTCGCCCTCTTCCTTGGCGCCGTTGACGAAGCGCTGGACGTCGCGCGGCGGGTACTTTTCGTCGTCTATCCCCGCCGCCTTGATCAGCCGCTTGATCGAAGCCAGCTGATCGGCCGAATCCATGATCTGGAAAGTCTGGGGCAAGCCGGCATCACGGTGATGCGCCCGCAGCATCCGGTTGCACAAGCCATGAAACGTGCCGACCCACATGCCGCGGACGTTGATGGGCAGCATGGACGTGAGCCGGGTCAGCATTTCTTTGGCCGACTTGTTCGTGAACGTGACGGCGAGCAGCCCAAACGGAGTGGCCTGGCCGGTTTGAATCAGCCAGGCCATCCTGGTGGTCAGTACGCGGGTTTTGCCGCTGCCCGCGCCGGCCAAGACCAGCGCGTGCTTTGAAGCGGAAGTAACGGCTGCCTGTTGCTGGGGATTGAGACTAGCAATCATGCCGCATAGCGGCGCAACCGGTAAGCAAACTGCTCGAGGCCTTCGATACCGCTTTGTTGGGCGCGGGCGCACCATGTCTGCAGATCAGCCAGCAATTGCTCGCTGGAAGCGCTGGAGCTTTCCCACAGCCGGACCAGTTCCTGACGCATCTGGACCAGCGTCGACAACGATTGGCTGGTGGCCAGCACGCTGTCGAGTTCCGCGCGCTGCGCGGGTTCCAGGGCCTGCGCATCCGCGGCGCTGAGCAAGTCCTTCGAACGCTTCAAGCTGGTCCAGCGGCAATCCGGACTGCCGACCTCGCGCGTCGGCTTGAGCTTGTCCAGCTCCGCTTTGGCGTACCTCTTCAGCAAATCGGTATAGCGGGCCAAGATTTCATAACGGTGCGTGATGACGCCTTGCAAGGTGTTCAAGTCGACCAGAGGCTTGTCCTGCTTCTCGAGCTTGAGCTTGGGCGCGAGCTTCTTGACTTTGGCCAAGCCGCAGAACTGCAGCACGCTGATGTAGCACCAACCCAGGTCGAATTCGTACCACTTGGTCGAGAACTTGGCGGATGTGCCGTAGGCATGATGATTGTTGTGCAACTCTTCGCCGCCGATGACGATGCCCCAGGGCGAGACGTTGGTGCTGGTGTCCGGGCTCGCATAATTGCGATAGCCCCAGAAATGGCCGACGCCGTTGACGACGCCCGCGGCCCAGAAAGGAATCCATGCCATCTGCACGGCCCACACCGTCAGGCCGAGCATGCCGAACAAGGCAAGGTCGATGCCCAGCATGATCATGACGCCCAGCAGGCTGTGCCTGGAATATAGCTTGCGCTCGATCCAGTCGTCCGGCGTGCCGTGGCCGTAGCGCTTGAGCGTCTCGGCATTGGTGGCTTCTTCGCGATACAGCTCGGCGCCGCGAAAGAATACTTTGTTCAGCCCGAAGATCATGGGCGAGTGCGGATCGCCTTCGCGTTCGCATTTGGCGTGGTGCTTGCGGTGGATGGCCACCCATTCTTTAGTGACCATGCCGGTGGTC
>CAZKBT010000008.1:0-67609 GCA_964551305.1 uncultured Burkholderiaceae bacterium | reverse complement strand
CTCATGGCTCCATTTTCTCAAAAGTTGGAGCCTCCTCAAAACCCGGGGTGATTCAATGAAGTGAACATTGAATGACGGATGCGCAGAGATTGCAGAATAGCAGCCTGATGCGTTTAGGCCATCAACGGTTATATTGCTAGACCAATCGCACGCCTCAATAGTGTGGTGACAGTCGCGGGCAAGAACATTGGTTGCTCTGACGTTTCGCGTACCGCCATCTGTCTCAATTGGATAAGACATGCGAATAAAAGTAGGGGAAAGGACACGAGCACCGATACATCTATATAGAGCTACGCCAACACGTGTAATGCTGCTAGCAACGTCGATGGGGTTTTTCCCTTCAACGATTAAGCGGTCTAGAACCACGTCTTGACATCCAGTAATTTCGATCATTACCCTTGGGACTGCATCGTTCCCAAGAAGTAAACGACCATTTCTTAGGACAACGCTGCGCGGCCTATAGATGGTAGCCGAGAATCCGGGATCAGACGGCCAGTACCCGAAATTAATAGGTTCTTCCAGCCATATATACCCACTGTAAAAACCTTTTATCCTGACGCAGTCTTTTTTAGTGTCAGCCCATTCTGGCGATGGCTGTTGATTCGTGGATATATATAGGATGTCGCCAGCCTGAATGCCAATATGGCTATTCAGTTTGATGAAAGCACTTCCAGAAAGAACGTATTCCGCCAAAGTCAATCCATCGACGACCACAGGGGACTGGAAGCGCAGCCTTGCCATGTCCCCGAAATCGATAACGCTCCCATTGAAATCGATCTCGATGTTGTCATCCAATTCTATGCTCAAACTATTCGTGATCACGTATCCTTCAGCAGTCCATGGAAACGTCAAACAAGAGCACACCACCAATCCTGCAGCAATTGCAGGGCCCACATCAGTTGCCCCATCGCCCTTGCCACCGAAACGAGCTATCGATCCAACATCGGACAGGCTTAAAATATCGAGTTCGTCGCCCACCGTCTCCTCTTTATAACCAATCATCCCTGCACCTTTTTCGGGGTCCGTTGCATCCGCCAAATCAGCGCGCAATGTCGGATCGCATTCACAAGCCTCGCTCAATGGGCTATTTTCATTTTTCGTCATTGTTATCTCCTCCAATAGAATCCACCACAAAACGTATTTCGATTGTATCGGCGAGATGTTGCATTGACACCTACAAATAGCCATGGAAGATCCGCCCTACCACCCCTAATATCAAAAATGTTCTAGCAGACCTAGCTTCGAAAAATTCACTGGTCGCGCAATATGCTCTTTAACGGCCATCGATATCATGGCCGCGATTTCGACGCATCGAGTGTATAGACGTGCCGGAGAAACGAATGAGTAACGTATGGGGAGCAAAGTCGATCAGCACGCTCCGTCCCGCTCCGTGAGGACGCCATGGCGCTTCTGAAAGACCACGAAGACATTCACGCAGAACTGGTTTTCACGCGCGCTGCACGGAATGAAAAAAAGTTTCGCAAATCAGCCAGATCGACGCCGTCATCTTTGAACGTGCCTGCGCCGCTATCGGTTTGACGAACTTTCATTTCCACGACTTGCGTCACACATGGGCGTCCTGGCATGTGCAAAGCGGCACACCGTTTATGATGCTCAAAGAAATGTACGGCCGGAAGCGAGTTGAGATGGTCCAGAAGTACGCTTATCTAGCCCGTTACGCGAACACGGTCACATTCTGGTCACAGTGGAAGCGGAAAGAAAAAAGCCGCGTGATAAGCGGCTTTAAGGCACTGATTTTGCTAAATAATTCTGGTGCCCCCCCCGTGAGTCGAACACGGCACCAACGGATTATGAGTCCGCTGCTCTAACCAGGCATGAGCTAGAGGGGCAAGAAGGTGAACACGGCAATAGCTTTGAAAAGCTATTCCGGCACCTTGCAAGCGTGCAATTATTGCATAAACTTAAATGCCGTGCCTAACGGCGTGTCTGGATTTTTGCGTCGCTTGCCAGGGGAAATTTGAGAAACCGAGCCCGGCAACACGCCTCTTGGCAACACTGAACGAACATGATGAACGAACTGGAAAAATCACGTAATCTGGAACGGGCCGCCCGCTTGCTCGACGGTGCGGACATGTTGATATTCGTCACCGGAGCAGGCATGGGCGTGGATTCCGGCCTGCCGGATTTTCGCGGCAACCAAGGTTTCTGGCGCGCCTACCCCGCGCTCGGACGCGATCGGATCGATTTCATTTCCATCGCATCGCCGCGCGCCTTCCGCAGACACCCGGACTTGGCCTGGGGCTTTTACGGACAACGTCTTGCACTATACCGCCAAACGACGCCGCATCAGGGTTATCAGATCCTGAAGAAATGGGGCGGGCAAAGTCCGTGCGGCTATGCGGCCTTCACCAGCAACGTCGACGGACATTTCCAGAAAGCCGGCTTGGACGCCGGTCTTGTCACCGAATGCCATGGCTCCATTCATCACCTGCAATGTCTGAATGCCTGCACCACCGATATCTGGCCCGCGAACGGCTTCACACCCATGGTCGAGGAAGAAAACTGCCGACTGCTCAACGAACCGCCTGCCTGTCCCCATTGCGGCGGGCTGGCGCGACCCAACATTTACATGTTTGGCGATGAAGAATGGCTGGAACACCGCACCTACACGCAGCATAGACGGCTGGAACACTGGCTGCGCGATGCCGAACGGCTGCTGGTGATCGAGATCGGAGCCGGAACCGCGATTCCAACCGCGCGCGATTTCACCCATCGGCTTGCATTTGAACTACGCGCTCCCGTGATACGCATCAATCCGCAGGACGCGTCCATACATGGAAACCCCGGCCATGTCAGCTTGACTATGAATGGATTGGAAGCGCTGCGGGCTGTCGATGCTTTGCTGATGGCGCCATGAACAAAGGCCAAAGCAAAAAAGCATTACGCCAAATGCCACAACCATCTTTCTTTTTATGCTAAAACACTGTCCATACAAACAGCATTTCCAACGCACACCCACCATGGACATATGACCGAACAGCAGTTCACTGTTCTAGCCAACTTGCTGGGCCTGACCGAACAAGACCAGATCACGGCGCACGCGATCATCTTCGAAGGGGCGGAAGAAAACACCCGTGCCGCGCCCATCGTCGACAGGCTGCGCCAGGCAGATGGCATCATACGCGGCGCCTACGTCATTCATGGCCCGATGGAGTTCCGGGTTGTCGTAGGACACCGCGACACGCACCGGGCGCCCGGCGCCATCCGGCTACGGATAGGAGACATCGTTCGCCTCACGGCCCAATCGACCGAAAGATGGATACCCGTGCGCGTGACCGCCCTGCCCGCATCCCCCGTCGATTATTACAGCGGCGTCATACTGGAACAACTCGCGCCGGCCAGTCGATACCAAACAGGCAACGGCGTGCGGTTCAGCGAAGATCAAATCTTGACCGAAGCGCCGCGCGCAGCCTCGGGCACGCGCCGGAGACAAAAACGTCAAGGAGTAGCACATGCGGAATCTGGATGATGTCGTGCAATTCATGCGCCGCCGCGATGTGGTGCTTGTCACCGCGGAATCCTGCACCGCCGGCCTGATCGCCGCAACGTTGGCGGACGCCAGGGGCGCGGGGCAATTGCTCGATTGCGCATTCGTCGTCTACTCGCCGCAGGCCAAGCAGCGCTGCCTGGACGTCGACCCGGAGACCCTGCGCCGCTTCAACCTGACCAGCGAAGAAGTGGCGCGGGAAATGGCGGCCGGCGCCCTGTCCCGAAGCCCTGCCACGCTGGCCATCGCCAATACCGGCGTGGCCGATGACACGGACGAGACGATTCCAGCCGGAACCCAATGTTTCGCATGGGCGCTGCGCCAAGCCGGCTCCGATTCCTTTTTGCTCTTCAGCGAAACGGTCAAGTTCGAAGGAGAGCGAAATGAGATCCGCGAGAAAAGCGCGGATTATGCTTTGCGGCGCATACCCCACTATGTGTCCTTGGCGGGAAACACCTGACGGCTTTTGATCGGGCACGCCGCTTGCTGGTGACCGGACACCCCATCACTAAAGGAACCGACCATGAAGCACGCCACGCCAACGCGTCGCCCCGCCCAATCCGGCACTCCGACACCGCCCGGATCGGCCAATGATGCCGAAGAAAAATCGGTAGCAATTCCCGACGAGCAAAAAATTACCGGCATCCCCGACGATCCGGAACTCGAACGAGCGCCGGTCGACGTGAAACATCCCGCGCGGCAAGATCCGGAAACAGGCAACGACGTGGACCCAGGCCAGAAAGAACCCGCCGGCCCCGGACGGTATAGCTCGGGCATCGACGACCCCGATCATCCGACCAAGAGGAATCCCGGCCATGCCAACCCCGCTCACAATACTCCCGGCCACGTCCGCCGGGATCAGCCTGGACAAGGCGACCAAGGACATCCCGCCCAGGGAAAAACGCAAACCTATCCCGGCATCATGGGACGCAAGGCGCGCGCCCTGAAAGAGCGCGACGACAGCCCCGACTGAGGGTGGTCGAACCGCGCCAGCAAGCTCGAGCTATTCGCCCACTGTCTGCGGGGCTGGGGCCGGCCGTTTATGCGGCACGGTAACACGCTTGCGGGCCGGCTCCACCCGCCAGTCCTTGCCGGAATGCTGAGCCTGCCAAAGGTCATAGTCCGCTTGCATGTGCAGCCATGTAATGGCATCGGGCTCTGGTATCCACTTTGAAAGCCGGATGGCCAGATCCGGAGTGACCGCTGCGCGCCCATTGATAAAGCGCGAGAACTGCACGCGCGATATGCCGATCTGTCGAGCGGCTACCGTTACAGTGATGCATAGTTCCGGCAAGATGTAATCTTTTAGAATGCTGCCGGGATGCACAGGCTTGTGCGTTTGCATAGCGGGTCCCTAGTGATAGCCCTGGTAAGCTGCGCCAAGTATGCCTTTGAAACGGAAATTTGTAACGTCTTTGACTATATACCATGTTTACACATCAGGCAACAAAAATGCCATGCGCGCTTGCAGGCGGATACCGGCAGTGTTCGCCTGCAAGGGAAAATACGTCCAATGGTAGTAAGCTATGCGTGTCTTGAGCAACAGAAATGAAACGCCTATGCTTCCGGTAAACCAGCAAGAACTCGACACCGTGCGCCAGGAATGCCGTAAGCTCGTGCGCAACCGCGCCTTGCTATCGGCCGCCGCCGCGGTCGTGCCCATTCCTGGCGTCGATATCGGCGCCGACGTGGCGATCCTGCTGAAGATCCTGCCTCAAATCAACGAAAAATTCGGCATGTCGCCGACGCAGATCGACAAGCTGAGTCCCGATCTGCAAAAAATCATACTGGTGGGGGGAGTCAGCGCCGGCACGGGCCTGATCGGTAAAACCTTGACCACCCAACGCATCATCAGCGTCCTGCAGCACGCCGGATTGACGCGCCTGGCCGGCAAGTCGGCATCCAAGTACATTCCCCTGGCCGGCAGCGTGATCGCCGCGGGGATCAGTTTCGCCATACTGCGCAAAGTGTGCAATCAGCACATAGACGAATGCTACGCCGCCGCCGGCAAAGTACTGCTGGCCCATACTCCTGCATCTCCCGCGCCGGCGCCTCCCGCTGACTGACCACCCGCCCCCCTCGTCCCGCCGAACACGCCTGCCGGGGTGTGGAACCGCCGCAACGCCTCGCACGCAGTTCATACGTGCGGCGGCCGAATCCCCTAAAATAGGTTTCCATACATTGAGCCCCTGTCATCATGACCGCACCGCGAACTTTCTTCCTGCAAGAAACAGCCGCACGCCCCGCGTCTTCCGACACGAATCCGCCTTTGCTGGCCGGCCAGAAAATCCAGATCACGCCGCTCCGCCGCAAACCGCGCTCCCGCTTGAAAAACGGCGATCATGCCGCCAACGACGCCACGTCCTACAACCCATGCCTGAGCTGCGGCGCGTGCTGCGCTCACTTTCGCGTGTCGTTCTACTGCGGGGAAATCAAGGGCGAAGGCGGCGGCACCGTGCCCGCGGAACTGGTATCGCAGGTAGGCCCGCTCAGGGCTTGCATGAAAGGCACGGAGTACGGAAAAGCAAGATGCATTGCCTTGCGCGGCGAGCTGGGCCAGGACGGCATTCATTGCGCCATCTACGAACAGCGCCCCTCTCCTTGCCGGGAATTCACCACGTGGATGGCCGACGGGTCGCCCAACCCCGATTGCCAGCGCCTGCGGCTGGCGCTGGGTTTGCCCCCGTTGGCTCCGCTACCCAACGACGGCGGGGACGATCAGGACCCGTTCAACACGCCGCCCAGACGGGACGACATCGCGGCCTGAGCGCGGCATATCGCTCGCCGGCCCCGGGCTTTTATGAACTCGAAGCGCCCTCCCCGACACTATGGCCGGCCGCCCCAGAAGCCGCTCAGCAATCGATCCGGGCGCCGGTCGGCATGGACCCTGGCGGACACGTCCCATGCATCGACGCGCACGGCCAGGCCGGCATAAACGCCATGGCCTGGCCCGCATGATATCGACCCCGGCGTTTCGATTCCTTCTCCCACGCGAATGGCGCTGCCGGCGGTGATGTCGCCGCCGGCCTTGACGCCCCAGCGCGCATCCAGATAATCCGCGCACTGTATTGCGTCGCCCGCGATAATGCCTCGCTCGGCATGAATGCAGCCGTCCGACTGAATGGCGCCGCCCGCCTTGATACCCTGCCTGCACACGAGCGACGTGCCGGCGAAGATATCGCGGTGCGCGTGCAGGTCTCCGTCGACCGTCAGTTCCAGGCCGACGTCGATCGACCATGATGCGCTGACGTTGCCGCGGCATGACAGGGTCTTGCCCACCTCGATGCCCCACCCCGCATGCACGTCGCCGCCGGCCAGCAAATCGCCGTCGCATCGCATTCCCCCCGCGGCCTTGACGTCCTGGCCGGCAACGATATTGCCCGTCGCGCGGATCCCGCCTTCGGTCTTGATGCTGCGCCCCGCCCTGACGATGGTTTCGACGTCGATGCCATGCTTGACCACCAGGTCGCCGGCAAAGATCATGGCCTTGGCATCCAGGAAGTCGAGTACGCGCACCTGGTCGGTGGGGCCAAATTGATCCAGTAGCCATATCGCATCCTCGATGCGGTCTTCGGCGACCAGGTCATCCAGCAATTGCTGGTATTCGCCTTCGCCGTTGCGGGACCGGACGAACCAGCGATAGCCCGCCGCGCAAGGCTGCTTGGCCTTGACGAAATTCTTGGTAAGCTGCATAGAAAAACGATCGTTTCCACTAAGAGGCCGCGCGCTTTACGGCAACCCCGCTGTCACGGCTCGCGACCCGGCTCGCGCGGACGCGCCCGGAGACGGCCTGAGACGAAAAAGAATGAAGTACTGCTCAAGAAAGCGTCGGTGGAAAATCAGCCTGGCTTGGCTCTGGCGCACGCGGATCGGAACGCCAGTTCCTGCTCATAGAGCGCATCGAAGCTCTTGCTCGCGCAACGGGATACGCCGGCCGTGTATCGGCCACGACCGGCATAGCATTGCCGCAATAGAAGCCGTTGGCGGCTTATCCTGAGCATCGACAAAATGGAGAATTATCGGAAAGAGGTAGGTATCCCGTCGATCTTACCAATATGGAGTGAAAGATCAAGCGCAAGCCCAGGCGGGATGGCCTGGGCTTGAGGGGGTACGTGGGGCGAACAATCGGAAGATCGCCGGCGCTCAGGCCTTGAAAGGGTGGCTCAGGACGATGGTTTCCTGGCGATCCGGACCTGTGGAGACCATGTCGATCGCCACGTCGCACACTTCCGCGATCCGCTCCAGGTAACGGCGGGCATTGACGGGCAGCTTGTCGTATTCGGTGATGCCGACCGTGGACTCGCTCCAACCGGGCATTTCTTCCAGAACGGGCTCGGCTTCGGCCACGGCGTGCGCGCCGTAAGGCAGGACGTCCAGGAACTCGCCTTTGTATCGGTAGCCTACGCCGATTTTCAGATGTTCCACGCCATCGAGCACGTCCAGCTTGGTGATGCACAAGCCCGAGACGCCGTTGATCATGACCGATCGCTTCATGGCGGCCGCATCGAACCAGCCGCAGCGACGCGGACGGCCGGTCACCGAGCCGAATTCCTTGCCGACCGTGGCGAGGCGCACGCCGGTATCGTCCAGCAGCTCGGTCGGGAACGGGCCGGAACCGACACGCGTCGTATAGGCCTTGGCGATGCCCAGAACGTAATTCAGGGCTTGCGGACCCACGCCCGCTCCGGCCGATGCGGCGCCCGCCACGCAGTTGCTGCTGGTCACATACGGATAGGTGCCATGATCGATGTCCAGCAGCGCGCCCTGCGCACCTTCGAACAACAAATTGTGACCGGCCCTGCGTGCGATATGCAGATTGCTGGACACGTCCGCCACCATGGGCGCCAGCGGCTCGGCCAACGCCATGACCTGCTCGCGCACCTCGTCGAAGGACAGCGCCGATGCGCCCAAGTACTGGGTCAGGACGAAATTGTGGAAATCCAGCGCTTCGGCCAATTTTTCGTCGAAGATGGCGGGATCGTACAGGTCTTGGACCCGCAAGGCGCGACGCCCGACCTTGTCTTCATAGGCCGGGCCGATGCCGCGCCCGGTGGTGCCGATCTTGCCGTCGCCCTTGCGCGCTTCCCGCGCCTGGTCCACGGCGATGTGATAAGGCATGATCAAGGGGCACGCCGCGGAGACCTGCAGCCGCGAACGGACGTCGAGCCCCGCCGCTTCGAGCTCGCCGATTTCTTTCAGCAAGGCCTCGGGCGACAACACCACCCCATTTCCGATGTAGCAGGTCACATGCGGATGCATGATGCCGGACGGAATCAGGCGCAATATGGTTTTCTTGCCGTTGATCCATAGTGTATGTCCGGCATTGTGACCACCCTGGAAGCGAACCACGCCTTGCGCGGACTCCGCCAGCCAATCGACGATCTTGCCCTTTCCTTCGTCACCCCATTGGGTTCCGATCACCACGATATTCTTGCTCATGTTCTGTCAGAAAAATGCAGGCCAAAACAAACCAGGCCAAACGTTTACACAACGCCATAAAGCGACCGAAGATTCGATTACCCTATCGCCCTAAGCTTCCAAGCACCGTTTTCCAAAACCAGCTCACGGTCCACGATAAATTCATCCAGGTAATGCAGCTGCCCCGGCAACGACTGCACGACGATTTCACCCGATTGCCGCAATTGACGCAGCTGCTCGACCAGCGCGGCGTCGTTGGACCAGGGAGCGCGTATGGCGCGCGCGCGAAGCGGCTCGGGCAAGCCCTCGGACAGCTTGCGCAAGTCCAGGCTGAAACCCGTTGCGGGTCGTGCGCGGCCAAACGATGCGCTGACGCCGTCATAGCGGCCGCCTCGCACCAAGGCATCAGGCCAGCCTTCGGCGTAGACCGAAAACATGACGCCCGAGTGGTAGCCGTAGCCATTGCCCGTGTCCGCCAAATCAACGCTGAAATCATGCGACGGCAAGGCTTTGACCAGGCTATCCAGGCTGGCCAGCGCATCGGACAGGCCCGGCACGTCGGGCAGTTCTGCGCGGGCGCGTTCGATCACGGACACGTCGCCGTACAACTGCGTCAGCACCAGCAAGGCCTGCCCGATTTCGCCGTCGGCCCGGGGCAAGCCGGCGGACAAGCTCTTCAAGCCCGGAGCGTCCTTGGCGCGCAGCAATTCCATGATGTCGTCGGCCATGGCGGCATACGCCGGATCCGCATTGACCAAGGCGCGCACGACTCCGGGGTGATTGAGGTCCACCCGCGCGCTGTGAACACCCGCCCGGCGCACGCACTCCAAAGCCAGCTCGATGATTTCGATATCGGCTTCGACGCCCGCATGGCCGAAGATCTCCGCGCCGATCTGCAGCAATTCACGATCCGACAAGAGGCCTTGAGGCCGGGCATGCAGCACGGATCCGCAATAGCACAGCCGCGTAATGCCCTCTCGGTTGAGCAGGTGCGCATCGATGCGCGAAACCTGCGTGGTCATGTCGGCGCGCACGCCCAAGGTACGGCCGGACAACTGATCCACCAGCTTGAAGGTACGCAGGTTCAGGTCGGCGCCCGTTCCCGAAAGCAGGGAATCGATGTATTCCACCAGCGGAGGCGCGACGAGTTCGTAGCCGTAGGTGCGAAACAAGTCGAGCAAATCGCGCCGCAGTTCTTCGATGCGACGGGCCTCGGCAGGCAATACGTCAGCCAGATTCTCTGGCAAGAGCCAATTTGACATCATGAAGTCGTATCAAGCGCCCCATTGGGCGAACCAGACAAACAAAAAGCGACTCGGGGCGTAAGCCCGCCAAGTCGCTTTGCGGAAAAACTGAAACCAAACTTACGAGTTAGTATAAACGATAGCGGCCCCGAAGGGAAAGCGGGACGTGTCGCCGACACGCCCCGCTCATGCAAACACCCGTCTGAAACTGTTGCAAATACGTCAGTTCTGCGGCTGGACATTTCCTTCGGAAGCATTCCAGAATCGGAAGAACTCCGATTTCGGGCTGAGCACCAGGGTGTCGGATGATGCCCCGGAGAACGCGGAGCGGTAGCTTTCCAGACTCTTGTACAGGCTATAAAACCCGGGATTGCGCCCATAGGCCGCCGCGTACAGGGATGCGGCCTCGGCATCGCCGCGGCCCATGATTTCCTGGGCCTGGGCATAGGCCTTGGCCAGGATTTCCTGCCGCTCGCGATCGGCCTGGGCGCGGATGCGCTCGCTGTCCGCCGCGCCCGACGCGCGCAGGCGATTGGCCTCCTGCTTGCGCTCGGCCTCCATGCGCCGATACACCGACTCGGAAATCTCGGGCGCGAAATCGATACGGCGCAGACGCACGTCGACCACTTCCACCCCCAGGGGCAACGCGCGCGCGGCAACCGTGGACGACACTTCACGCATGATGGCGTCGCGCTTGCTGGAAACCACTTCCTTGACCGTCCGAACGTTGACGGAAGCGTTGAGCGCATCGCGAATCTGGGCCTGCAAGCGCTCGACGGCGGCGCGATCGTTGGCGCCGAAGGTGACGTAGAACTGCCGTGGATCGGCGATGCGCCATTTCACGAACGAGTCGATCAGCAGGTTCTTCTTTTCCGCAGTCTGGATGCGCTCCGGATCATTGGTTTCTATGGTCTGCAGCCGCTTGTCGAGCAGCACGACGTTCTCGAATGGGGGAGGCAGCTTGAAATGCAGGCCCGGCGTGGTGATGGTCTCGCGTACTTCGCCCAGCGCGAACACCAGGGCCGCATCGCGCTCCCTGACGATGAACACGCATGAGGACAACACCGCCAATACGATCAGCAGACCTATCAAGACTGGAAATAAACGTGGCATCTTGGGTCTCCTAGCGCGAATACGGACTTATCGAAAGAGAGTTTGGACTGGCGGGCGCGGGAGCCTGGCGCCCCTGAGCCGGCGCGGTCCTGTTCGCCGTATTGCCGGATGCCGCGGCGGCCGCGCCCGCGGCGCTTTCCGCTGGACTGAGCGCGGGTCCCGGGCGCGAGCTCGACACATCCTTCATGATTTTGTCCAACGGCAAATACAGCATGTTGTTGCTGGACTGGGCATCGATCATGACTTTGCTGGAATTTTCCAGTATTTGCTGCATGGTCGACAGATACAGGCGCTCGCGCGTGATGGCGGGCGCCTTGGCATACTCGGTCTCGACGCTGGTGAAGCGCGCCGTATCGCCCTGGGCATCGCCGATGACCTTGGCGCGGTACCCTTCGGCCTCCTGCACCATCCGGGCCGCCTGGCCCTCGGCTTCGGGCAAGACCTGGTTGGAATAAGCGTTACCTTCGTTGATCTGGCGCTCGCGGTCCTGGCCGGCCTTGACCGCGTCGTCGAACGCCGCCTGCACCTGCTCGGGCGGCTGGACGTTCTGGATGGCGACGGTGCTGATCTGTATCCCCGTTTCGTAGCGGTCCAATATGCTTTGCGCCAGCTTGTGCACCGCGGAGGCGACCTCGGTGCGTCCCGAGTACAGGACGAAGTCCATGGGATGCTTGCCGACGATCTCGCGCATGGCGGTTTCCGCCGCCTGGCGCACGGATTCGTCGGGCTGGCTGGTCTTGAACAAGTAATCCGGCGCGCCGTTGGGCTCCAGGCGATACTGGACGACGAACTGCAAATCGATGATGGCCTCGTCGGTCGTCAGCATCAAGGATTCGGGCAGCACCTTGTTGCGGGCGGTTCCCCGATAGCCCACTTCGAAGGTGCGCAACTGGGAGATATTGACCATCTGGCCGCTTTCGATCGGATACGGCAACCGCCATTGCAGGCCGGGACTGAGCGTCTTGGTGTATTGACCGAAACGGGTGATGACGGCGACCTGACCTTCCTGAACGATCATCAAGCCGCTTGCAAGCCACAACGCGACGCCGATCGCCACGATGACGCCGATCAGCTTGGGAGAGCCCTTGAATGCCGGGACGCCGCCGTTGCCGCCGCCCGAGCCGTTGCCGCCGAACGGATTGCCGCCCCGTTTCGGCTTGCGGCCAAAAACCGAACCCAGGCGATTGTTGAAGTCGCGCCAGACCTCGTCCAGATCGGGCGGACCGTCGCTGCGGCCCGGACGGCGCGGAGGCTCTGAACCGTTGTCGTTATCGTTCTTGTTTCCGCGACCCCAGCCCGGATCATTGAGATTGAATATTTTGGTGAATGAACGCATTGTTTTCCGCGATTTGACCAGATTCAGCGATGGCTTGACGCAAACCGTCCAAACCGTCGCGCTCCATAGCACTTACAAAGACTCGCGCAATGGTACCATGTTCATCACGCTCCACCCGCGGCTCGTAGCCCGCCGCGTCAATTTTGTTATAAACCAATATTCTGGGAACGTCATCCGCGCCGATGTCGTGCAAGACCTTATTGACCTCCTGCACCTGCTCGTCTCGCTGCGCACTGGAGGCATCGATGACGTGCAGGATCAGGTCCGCCTGCACGGTTTCCTCCAGCGTGGCCCTGAACGCCGCGATCAGCGTCGGCGGCAGGTCCCTGATGAATCCCACGGTATCGGAAATCACCGTCTGCCCCGCCCCTTCTATCCAAACGCGCCGCGTCGTCGTGTCCAGCGTCGCGAACAACTGGTCCGCGGCGTAGGCGCCGGCTCGCGTCAATGCATTGAACAAGGTGGACTTTCCCGCGTTCGTATAGCCCACCAGAGACACGGACAACGTCCGGCCGCGGGAGCGTGCGCGCCGTTGGCTGGTCCGCTGCCGCTGCACGCGATCGAGCCGTTCGCGAAGGGTGCGGACCTTGGCGCCGATCATGCGCCTATCCATTTCCAGCTGGGATTCGCCGGGTCCGCGCATCCCTATGCCGCCGCGCTGCCGTTCCAGGTGGCTCCACATGCGCGTCAGGCGGGTCTGCAGATGCTGCAGCTGGGCCAGTTCGACTTGCAGCTTGCCCTCGTGGCTTTGCGCGCGCAGCGCGAAGATATCCAGGATCAAGGCCACCCGGTCGACGACCCTGCGCTCGAGGACTCGCTCTATGTTGCGTTGCTGGGCCGGCGACAAGGGCTGATCGAACAGGACGATGTCGATGTCGGAGGCGCGCACGATGTGCAGCGCTTCGTCTAGCTTGCCCGATCCGATGAAATGCTTGGCGTCCGGAGCCTGGCGGCGAACGGCGAGCACGTCGACGATGTCCGCGCCGGCGCCCTTGGCCAGCATGATGAACTCCTCGGCATGAGCCTGATGATCCGAATTGCCAAGGTCGACGCTGATGACCAGCGCCTTCAAAGAAGGCCTCCGCATTTTCCATGCCGCGGCGAGCAATGAAAACTCCCTGCCGATGCGAAACGCATCGCGGGGAGTTCGATCGGGCGCAGCTTCGGTAAATGCTTATTCAGAAGGCGTATCCACTTGAAATGACACCGGGCGAGCCGGAACCACTGTCGAAATGGCATGCTTGTAAACCATTTGCGTGACGGTATTGCGCAATAGCACGACATACTGATCAAACGATTCTACCTGTCCCTGCAGCTTGATGCCGTTGACCAGGTAGATGGAAACGGGCACGTGATCCTTGCGAAGTGCGTTAAGGAACGGATCTTGTAGTGTTTGCCCTTTATTGCTCATTGGCTGGACTCCAATTATTTTGTTATTGATATCGAAGGTGAAACCCATACTTTACAGGGTTTTCCCTAGATGCGCACAAGGCCATGGTGAATTTATCGGCAATCGCTGAAAAATTTTAATGTTTATCATCCAAAATGCCTTTCAACACGTTACACAAGCGGTCATTGTCTTGCAACGTGCCGATGGAGATCCGCAAAAACTGCTGGATGCGCTCATTCTTGAAATGACGCACGAGTATGCCTTGCGCTCGCAGGTCCTGGCTGATCCGCTGCGCGTCGTGTCCGGGATGCCGGGCGAAAATGAAGTTGGCCGACGACGGCAAAACCTGGAAGCCCATTTCCCGCAAACGCCGCGCCAGGTCCTCGCGGGCCTGGATGACCAGCTGCGTTTTTTCGTGGAAATAAGCCGTGTCTTCGATCGACGCCAGGGCTCCCGCCTGGGCCGGGCGATCCAGCGGATAGGAATTGAAGCTGTCCTTGACGCGCTTCAGCCCATCGACGACGGCCTTGCCGGCCATTGCGTAACCTACACGCAGGCCCGCCAGGGCGCGGGATTTCGACAAGGTATGGACGACCACCAGGTTGTCGTGCTTCGCCAGCAAGGAAACCGCCGACCGGGCGCCAAAGTCGACGTAGGCTTCGTCGATGACGACGGCCGCGTCCGGATGCGCCTGGGCAAGCGCGCCGATGGCTCCCAGGTCCAGCGCGATGCCCGTCGGTGCATTGGGGTTGGCGATGATGATGCCCGCCGGCGCCGCGCCGTCGTCGGCCGCGTAATCGTCGACCCTTATCGAGAAATCGTCGGCCAGGGGAATCAGCCTGAACGGTATATCGAACATCTGCACATAGGTGCGATAGAAGCTGTAGGAAATATCCGGCATCCACAAGGCCCGCCCTTCGCGGCGGAACAAGGCGCGGAATACGTGGGCGAGCACTTCGTCCGATCCATTGCCGACGAACACCTGCGCGGGATCGATGCCGTGCAGGCGGGCCACGGCCTGGCGCAACGCCGACGAATCGTAGTCGGGATACAAGCGCAGCGTATCGTTGGCCGCATCGCGAATCGCCTGCAACGCCAATGGAGACGGCCCGTACGGATGCTCGTTCGTGTTGAGTTTGAGCAGGTTGTCGACTTTGGGCTGCTCACCAGCCGTATAGGGAATCAGATCGGCGACATCGTCGCTCCAGAAACGGCTCACGATTTCTCCTGAACGTAGGGATTGTGCGAGGCCTTGAATTCGATGCTGAGCGGCGTGCCTTCGAGCTTGAATTCCTGGCGAAAACGGCTTTCGAGATAACGGCGATACGATTCGGGTATGGCGTCCAGCGCACTGCCATGGATGATGATGCGCGGCGGGTTCTGGCCTCCCTGGTGCGCGTAGCGCATCTTGGGCCTGAACGGCCCCTTGCGCGGAGGCTGCTGCTGCTCGACCGCGGCATGCAGCGCGCGAGTGAGCTTGGGCGTGGAAAGCTTGGCGAAGGCGGCGGCGTGCGCCGCGTTGACCGACTTGAGCAAGGGCCTGATGCCCGCCGATTTCAATGCCGATATGGTGTGCATTTTGGCGAAGGACAAGAACCGCATCTTGCGCTCGAACTCGCGCAGCACGCGCTCGCGCTGTTCCGAATCCAGGCCGTCCCATTTGTTGATGGCGACGACGAGCGCCCTGCCCGTTTCCAGGATGAATCCCGCGATATGCGCATCCTGGTCGGAAATCTCGGCATGCGCGTCCAGCATCAACACCACGACGTTGCACGCCTCGATGGCCTGCAGCGTCTTGATGACGGAAAATTTTTCGATCGCCTCGAAGACCTTGCCGCGGCGGCGCAGCCCGGCCGTGTCGATCAACAGATAGGGCACGCCGTCGCGCTCGAACTCGATCTCGATCGCGTCGCGCGTGGTGCCGGGCATGTCGAACGCAATCACGCGCTCTTCGCCCAACAAGGCGTTGATGAGAGTCGACTTGCCGACATTGGGCCTGCCGACGATCGCCAGCTTGATGCGATGCTGCGCCGGCGCGGCTCGAGCCGCATCGTCGCCGTCCTGTCCGGACACGTCGGGCAGCCGGCCTTCGACCGAATCGTCCACGGGATCGAACTCGCCGTCTTCCTCGTCCCGGCCGTCTTCGGAGGCAGGCGGCAAGTCCAGCAGCGACAAGGCTTGCTCGACCAGATCGACGACGCCGTCGCCGTGCGAGGCGGAAATGGGATGGGGTTCGCCCAGGCCCAGTTCGTAGAATTCCGACGCGGCCGAACTATGGCGCATGCCTTCGGCCTTGTTGACGGCCAAGACGACACGCTGGTTGTTTTTGCGCAGCAAGGCGGCGATCTCATGATCGTGCGCGTTGATGCCGGCGCGCGCATCCACCAGGAAAATCACGACGTCGGACTCGGCAATGGCTTGCTGCGTCTGGCGCGCCATGTGCGCCAATATGCCGGTTTTGGCGACGGGCTCGAAGCCTCCTGTGTCCACGACGATGAAAGGCGTGCTGCCGACCCGGCCTTCGCCGTAGTGCCGGTCCCGGGTCAGGCCTGAAAAATCCGCCACCAACGCAGCCCGCGAACGCGTGATGCGATTGAACAGCGTGGACTTCCCGACGTTGGCCCGTCCCACCAGGGCGATGACCGGCTTATATGCGATGGTGCTCAATTGACGCCAACCAGAACCAATGCGCCGTTTCCGGTTTGTACCAGAACGCCGCGATCCGTCGCCACCGGGGGCGATACGATGGCGCCGCCGCCGACCTGAACGCGGCCGAGCAAACTGCCGTCGGCGCGCGACAAGAAGTGCACGAAACCATCCAGATCGCCGACGGCGATGCCTTGATGCACGACGGCGGGCGCGGTCAAGCGACGATTCCGCAGCCCGTCCTGTTTCCAGACTTCGCGCCCGGAAGCCAGCTCGAACGCGTGAACCACATCGCGCTGGTCCGGCGCATAGACCATGCCGGGGTCGATCGCCATGCCGGCGCTGCTGGAAAAGCGCTGCTCCCACATGGGAACGCCGCCCTGCGACACGTCAAAGCACACCATTTTCCCTTGATAGGTCACGCCGCACAATGCCGGCCCCATGATCTGCGGGGCGCCGACGACGTCGCTGATGCGATCCAGGTCGGTCGCGCCCTGCGAGGTGGAGATCGTGCCCTCCCATTGCACGCTCCCGGTCGGGGCGTGAATGGCGATCAGTCTGCCGTTGGGCAGGCCGGCCATGAGCAGGTCGTCGACGATGCGCATCTGCATGGAAGCCTTCAAGGCCAAGGCGGGACCGGGCCGCTGCACGTCCCAGAGCGCCTCGCCGGAGTTCGCATCGAACGCCTGGATCCGATAGTCGGAACTGCGCACGACGACGACGCCCGCGCCCACGACCGGCGGAACGGCCACTTCGCTCGTGGCGCGCACACGCCATTTCTCCCTGCCGTTCTCATCCAGCGCCACGACGTTTCCATCGGCGGCGGCGGCCACCGTCGTGCGGCCGTCGGAACCGGCGCCCGCGGAAAGATTCATACCTGTATCCGTCTGCCAGATCACCCGTCCGGAGGCCAAATCGATCTTGCTGACGCGGCCGTTGGGCGCGGCCGCATACACATAGCCGTCCAGCACGGTCGGCATGAAGCCATAGCCGCTGCCGCTGCCCAGCGAAACCGACCACTGCTGGCCTACCGACACGCCGGCCTGGTATTCGGTCAAGGGCGCGGGCGCGTAGCGTTCGTCGTGGCTGGAAAACATCGAGCAGCCGGCCAACAGGCCGACGCACAACGCCACGGCGGTATTACGCGCGACATGGCGGCAAAGAGAATTACGCATGATTTCAGACCTCACCTAAAGCATCGATTTTCAACTGCAGGACTTGTCGCACCGACGCATCCACGCCACTCAGCTCTTTCAGCGCCTCTTCCCACGCCTTGCGCGCTTCGGCCGGCTTGCCGCGCGCCAGCAGGATGTCGCCGCGCCGATCCAGGAACAGCCCCGCGTAGCCCGATGGCGGATCCGCCAGCAGTGCCTCGGCCTGGTCATAATTCTTCTGTTCGAGCAGGATGCCGGCCAAGCGCAGGCGTGCGAGCGGCGTCAAGGCCGGATCGGTGTTCTGCTCGATCAGCCATTGCAGCTGCTCTTTCGCCCCTTCGAGATCCTGGCGTTCGTACAAGGTGTGCGCCGCCAGCAGCACGCCGCGAGAGGTATAGCCCGACCGGGGAAAGTCGCTGCGCATCGTGTCGCTCGCGGCCTTGATCCGGGTCACGGCTTCATCGCCGGCTTCGCGGCTGGCGGTCTCCAGCGCCTCGAAATAGCTCATGGCCTGGTTCGCCTGGTTGCTTTGGTGCCATTGCCAGCCGCGCCAGCCCAGTACGCCGGCCACGATGACGAATGCGACGATGACCAGCAACGTGCCGTAGCGGTCCCACCAGGCCCGCAACGCATCCAGTTTTTCCTGTTCTTCTAAATCGTATGCCATGCTTCGTTCAAATCCTTGATTTCAATTCATCGGCCAATCGATCGAAAGTGATCGTTTCCTGTTGCGCCTGTTCGGCGGTATCCGACACGCGCAGCCACTTGACGGTGGCCGCCCGCTGCGCCAGCTCATCGGAGCCCAGCACGACCGCCGCCACGGCGCCGCTGGCATCCGCCCGCTTGAACTGGGACTTGAAGCCCGCCGATCCGGCATGGACGATAATCCGCAAGCCCGCATCGCGCAGCGATTCCGCCAGTGTAGCCGCAGTTCGCTGCGCGGCGTCGCCCTGATGGACCACGTAGACTTGGCATTCGGGCTGGGCGTGAGCGCCGGAGGACTGTTCGCACAGATCCAGCAGGCGTTCCATGCCTATGGCGAATCCGACGGCCGGCGCCGGTTTGCCGCCCAGGAGCTCGATCAGCCCGTCATAACGGCCGCCGCCGCACACGGTGCCCTGGGCGCCCAGGCGATCCGTCACCCACTCGAAAACCGTCAGATTGTAATAGTCCAGGCCGCGCACGAGACGCGTATTCAATCGGTATGCAATACCGGCGTCATCCAGGCGCGCGCAGACGCCCGCGTAATGATCCAGGGATTCCCGCCCCAGGAAGTCGAACAGCTTCGGCGCGTTATTGGCCATCTCCTGCATGGCGGGATTCTTGGTGTCCAGCACGCGCAAAGGGTTGGTGTACATCCGCCGCCTGGCTTCGTCATCCATGACCGCGGTGTGCTGTTCCAAGTACTCGATGAGCGCCGTGCGGTGCGCGCTGCGCTCGCTGGCCTGGCCCAGGGAATTGATCTCCAGGCGGATGTCGGTCAAGCCCAGCAGTTTCCATAACCGCGCCAGCATCACGATCATCTCGGCATCGATGTCGGGCCCTGGCAAGCCCAGGGCCTCGACGTCTATCTGATGGAATTGGCGAAAACGGCCGCGCTGCGGTTTCTCGTGCCGAAAGACCGGGCCCATCGAAAACACCCGCTGCGGCCTATCGTAAAGCAGATTATGCTCGATGGTCGCGCGCACGATGCCGGCGGTGAACTCCGGGCGCATCGTCAACGCTTCGCCATTGAGGGAATCGGTAAAGGAATACATTTCCTTTTCGACGATGTCGGTGACTTCGCCGATGCCGCGGGTGAACAGGCGGGTATGCTCCAGAACCGGCGTACGCATGTTGCGGTAGCCGTAGCCGGCCAGCCACTCGCGAACCGTTTGCTCCAGCCGCTCCCAGTTCGCGCTTGCATCCGGCAGCGTATCTTTCATGCCGGTCAGGGCGCGGACCTTCTCGAACTGTCTGGACTGCGTTGTTTCTTGCGACTGCGTCATAGCGTTAAATTAAAGATCACGCGGTTGGTCCGCGGCATGGGATGAATCGGATACGGCCTGGCCATAACGCCGCTCGACGTAATCCTGGACGATGGCCTGGAATTCTTTGGCTATGCCCTCGCCCTTCAGGGTAACGGTGCGCTCTCCGTCGATATAGACCGGCGCGGACGGGATTTCACCCGTGCCCGGCAAGCTGATGCCGATGTCGGCGTGGCGGCTTTCGCCCGGACCGTTCACCACGCAGCCCATCACCGCCACGTTCATGGTCTCGACGCCGGGGTAGCGCGTCTTCCAGACCGGCATCTGCTCGCGCAAATAGGCTTGGATGCTGTCGGCCAATTCCTGGAAAACCGTGCTGCTGGTGCGCCCGCATCCGGGGCATGCCACGACCATGGGCGTAAAGGCGCGCAAACCCATGCTTTGCAGGATTTCCTGGGCGACGATCACTTCGCGCGAACGGTCGCCGCCGGGCTCGGGCGTCAGTGAAATGCGTATCGTGTCGCCGATGCCCTGCTGCAGCAGGACCGCCAGCGCAGCCGTGGAGGCCACGATGCCCTTGCTGCCCATGCCCGCCTCGGTGAGCCCCAGGTGCAAGGGATAATCGCAACGCGTGGACAGGTCTTGATAAACCGTGATCAGGTCCTGGACATGGCTGACTTTGCAGGACAGCACGATGCCGTTGGGCGAGAGCCCCAATTGCTCCGCCCGCTGCGCATTGCTGATGGCCGACACCACCAGGGCATCGCGCATGACCGCTCGCGCATCCCAGGGCTGGGCGCGGCGATTGTTGTCGTCCATCATGCGCGCCATCAGCTCATGGTCCAGGCTGCCCCAGTTGACGCCGATGCGCACGGGTTTATCGTAGCGGCAGGCGATTTCTATCATCTGGGCGAAGTTGTCGTCGCGCTTTTTGCCGCCGCCCATGTTGCCGGGGTTGATGCGGTACTTGGACAAAGCCTGGGCGCACTCCGGAAACTGCGACAGCAACTTGTGTCCGTTGTAATGGAAATCGCCGACCAGGGGCGTGTCGACGCCCATGCGATCCAGATGCTCGCGTATGGCCGGGACTTCCCCGGCGGCTTCGGGCGTGTTGACGGTGATGCGGACCATCTCCGATCCCGCCAGCGCCAGTTCCTTGACCTGAATGGCCGTGGCCACGGCATCGACCGTATCCGTATTGGTCATGGATTGCACGACCACGGGCGCCCGCCCGCCGACCTGCACGCTGTTTGCGCCCCATCGCACCTGCACCGGCCGCGTCGCGCGCCGCGCGGCGGCGCCGACGGGCAAAGGCTGGCATTCTGACGCGGGAGCTGCGGTAATCGTCATTTCTGTATGGATTTCAGCCAATCGAACATCAGCCAGGATTCGGGAATCCATGCTCGCTCTATGGCATAGAACACGGCGATGAGCAAAACAACCAAAATGATAACCAACCATCCCCAGGGACGGCCGGAGGGTTCGTCGTGCAACGGCATGTCCGTTTCCTGATAACGGTTGACGACGCGATTGACGGCCGCCGAGGGCGACGCGGCGGACGCGCCGACCTGGCGCTCCAGCGTGTCCAGCAGCGCGTCGGCGTCCGCCTGCAGGAAGCGGGCGTAGTTCTTGACCAATCCGCGCAAGGAAACACCTTGCGGAAGATCATCCCACCGTTCCTGCTCCAGGGCGTCCAGTTGGCGAACGGAGAACTTGAGCCGCGCGGAAACTTCGGACAAGCTCATGCCGCGGGCCTCGCGCAGCGCGCGCAACGTCGATCCGACGCTCGCGGCCGACAGGCCTGCGCCCTGTGCGGGAATCGGTTCTTGGCTCGTCTCTATGGGCTCGGTCATGCTCGCTCCTGATTGATCGCAATGACAGCGCGGTTGGGCAAGCGCTGCGCAATGCGCGTACGGTCCTTTACGTCTCCGGCCAACTGGCCACAGGCCGCGGCGATGTCATCGCCTCGCGTCTTGCGCACGGTGGTGATCACGCCGGCATCCATCAGTCGCTGCGCGAAAAGACGCACCCGTGCCGTGGAGGAACGCTTCAAGCCCGACTGAGGGAAAGGATTGAAAGGTATCAAATTGAATTTGCAGCGAACCTGTGACGCAATGGCGATCAGCTCGCGCGCATGATCGTCGCCGTCGTTCACGCCGTCCAGCATGATGTATTCGAACGTGATGAAATCGCGCGGCGCGAACTCCAAGTAGCGGTTGCAGGCGGCCAACAATTCGGCCAAGGGATACTTGCGGTTCAAGGGAACCAGCTTGTCGCGCAACGCATCGTTGGGCGCATGCAAGGAGACGGCCAAGGCGACCGGGCAGTCCGTGGACAAGCGGTCCATCATCGGCACGACGCCGGACGTGGATACGGTGACCCGCCGCCGCGACAAGCCATAGGCATTGTCGTCGAGCATCAAGCGCAAGGCGCCCACCACCTGATCGTAATTCAGGAGCGGTTCGCCCATGCCCATCATCACCACATTGCTCACGACGCGCGACACCGGCGCCGCCGTGGCCGTATCGGCGAGCCGGGCGCCGCCCGCATCCGCCTGCACCGCCCGCCTGGCGAACCACAGCTGGCCGATGATCTCGGCCGTGGTCAGATTGCGGTTGAAGCCCTGATAGCCCGTGGAACAGAAAGGACATGCCACGGTGCAGCCGGCCTGGCTGGAGATGCAGAGCGTCCCGCGATCGTCTTCGGGAATGAAAACCGCCTCGACCGCGTTGTTGTCGCCGACGTCGAACAGCCACTTGCGCGTTCCGTCGACAGAGCGCTGTTCGGTTGACACGGCAGGCGCGTGAATCGAACAGCGTTCTGCAAGCTGCCCGCGAAACTCGCGTGCCAGGTCCGTCATGTCGTCAAAGGAATCCACGCCGCGCTGGTGCACCCAGCGCAGCAGTTGCTTGGCGCGAAACGGCTTGCCGCCCCACTGCCCGACGAGGTCGGTCAGCTCGGCGGCCCCGAGCCCCAAAAGATTGATGGAATCCGATGACATCGTGAACAAGGCGGCGTGCGAGTGCGGGAGCGTCAACCGATCAACGGCTGAAAACCTGGCTTTCCGGGAAGAAGAAAGCGATTTCCACCGCTGCGGTTTCGGCGGCGTCCGAGCCGTGCACGGCATTGGCGTCGATGCTGTCGGCGAAGTCGGCGCGGATCGTGCCTGCTTCGGCCTTCTTGGGGTCGGTGGCGCCCATCAGGTCGCGGTTTTTCTGGATCGCGTTCTCGCCTTCCAGAACCTGCACGAACACGGGGCCGGAGACCATGAAATCAACCAGGTCCTTGAAAAAAGGACGCTCTTTGTGCACGCCGTAAAAGCGTTCGGCTTCTTCGCGGGACAACTGCTGCAACCGGGCGGCAATCACTTTCAGGCCCGCCTGCTCGAAACGGGCAACGATCTGGCCGATCACGTTCTTGGCGACGGCATCGGGTTTGATAATGGAAAGAGTGCGTTCAATAGCCATGAAAAATCCAAACAGTTAATGAAATAAAAAGGACTTACCGTTGAGTAAATGAAGATGATGGCGGGCCACTTCGGCCGAAAACCGGACCTCCAAACCCAAAAACCGGGGTTGCGGAAATAGTTTTTCTAATGAAAACAACAACTTTGCTATAGTTTATGTGAACCCGGTATTTTAACATGCGAATCTGTCACGGCTACGGCTTAAAATAAAGCCGACGACTACCCTGATTGAGCTCACGGCTGCGCCGCGCAGCCCGATGCGACAGGCGCGCACCAACACGCTCTTACCTTTTCACCGCACAATGACCACGACACCAACGCCTACGGCATCCGAGCAGCTTTCAAAAAGTTTTGAACCTCAAGAAATAGAATCACGCTGGTACACGCAATGGGAACGCTCCGGTGTTTTCGCCGCCGGGCGGCACGTGCTCCCGGCGCCCGGCACGGCGCGCGCCGATACGACCCCGCCCTCCTTCGCCGTCCAGTTTCCTCCCCCCAACGTGACCGGCACCCTGCACATGGGACATGCGTTCAATCAGACCGTCATGGACGGGCTGGTGCGCTATCACCGGATGCGCGGCGCCGACACGGCCTTCATCCCGGGCACGGACCATGCGGGCATCGCCACGCAGATCGTCGTCGAACGCCAGCTGGACGCGCAGAACATCACGCGCCACGACCTGGGCCGCGAGAAATTCGTGGAAAAAGTCTGGGAATGGAAAGAAAAATCGGGCAGCGCCATCACCAGCCAATTCCGCCGCCTGGGCTCCTCGGCCGACTGGGACCGCGAGTACTTCACCATGGACGGCAACTTGTCCCGCGCCGTGGTGGAAACCTTCGTGCGCCTCTATGAGCAAGGCTTGATCTATCGGGGCAAAAGACTGGTCAACTGGGACCCCGTATTGGGCACCGCCGTCTCGGACCTGGAAGTGGTCAGCGAAGAAGAAGACGGCTTCCTGTGGGAAATCCGCTATCCCCTCGAAGAACCCGTCGACGGCCTGGAGTACCTCGTGGTAGCCACGACCCGCCCTGAAACGATGCTGGGCGACGTCGCCGTGATGGTCCACCCCGAAGACGAGCGCTACGCCCGCCTGATTGGCAAGCACGTGACCCTGCCGCTGGTCGGCCGCCGGCTACCCGTCATCGCGGACGACTACGTGGACCGCGAGTTCGGGACCGGCGTGGTCAAAGTCACTCCCGCGCACGACTTCAACGACTACGCCGTGGGCCAGCGCCACGGCCTGGACATGATCAGCATCCTGACGCTGGACGCGCACATTTCCGACGAGGCGCCGCAAGCCTATCGCGGCATGGACCGCTTTGCCGCCCGCAAGCAGATCGTCTCCGACCTGAAAGACATCGATGCGCTGCAGGCCGCCAAGCCCCACAAGCTGATGGTGCCGCGCGGAGACCGGACCAACACGGTCATCGAACCCATGTTGACGGACCAGTGGTTCGTGGCCATGAGCAAGCCGGCGCCGGAAGGCTCGCTCAATCCCGGCAAGAGCATCACCGAGGTCGCGCTGCAGGCCGTGGCCGACGGGCGGATCAAGTTCTACCCGGAAAACTGGACCACCACCTACAACCAGTGGCTGAACAATATCCAGGACTGGTGTATTTCCCGCCAGCTGTGGTGGGGCCACCAGATTCCGGCCTGGTATGGCGAAGACGGGCGCCTGTTCGTCGCCCGCGATGAAGCCGACGCCGTCGAGCAGGCGCGCCGGGCCGGCGTCGACGGTCCGCTGCGCCGCGACGAAGACGTGCTGGATACCTGGTTTTCTTCCGCGCTCGTGCCCTTCAGCGACCTGGGCTGGCCCGAGCGGACGCCCGACCTGGAGCGCTACCTGCCTTCCAGCGTACTGGTCACCGGTTTCGACATTATCTTTTTCTGGGTCGCCCGCATGATCATGATGAGCATGCACATGACCGGAAAAATTCCTTTCCATGACGTCTACGTGCACGGCCTGGTTTGCGATGCCGACGGCAAGAAAATGAGCAAGTCCAAGGGCAATACCATCGATCCGGTGGACCTGATCGACGGCATCGACCTGCCAGGCCTGCTGGAAAAGCGCACCTCCGGGCTGATGAACCCGAAGCAGGCGGAAAGCATCCGGAAAAAGACCGGCAAGGACTACCCCCAGGGCTTTCCCGCCTACGGGGCGGATGCCCTGCGTTTCACGATGGCCGCCTACGCCACGCTGGGCCGCAACATCAATTTCGACCTCAAACGCTGCGAGGGCTATCGCAATTTCTGCAACAAGCTGTGGAACGCGTCGCGCTTCGTCCTGATGAACACCGAGGGTCACGACCTGAGCCGGGAAACCGCCATCCAGGACGGCGCAAGCGTATCCGCGCGGCTCTCCTTCGCCGACAAATGGATCATCAGCCGCCTGCAGCGCCTGGAATCGGAAGTCGAGCAAGGCTTTGCCGACTATCGCTTCGACAACATCGCCAACGCCATCTACCAATTCGTCTGGAACGAGTATTGCGACTGGTACGTGGAATTGGCCAAGGTTCAGCTGCAGAACGGCGACGCCGCTAGACAGCTGGGCACGCGCCGCAGCCTGATCCGCGTCCTGGAGACCGTGCTGCGCCTGGCCCACCCCATCATTCCCTTCATCACCGAAGAGCTTTGGCAGAAAGTATCGGTCGTGGCGGGCAAGCGCGGGGAAGAGCAGCAAACCAGCATCAGCGTCCAACCCTATCCGGCCTCCGATCCGTCAGCGATCGACCCGGACTCGGAAAGCCGGGTCAACGACCTGAAGGCTCTCGTGGAAGGCGTGCGCGCGCTCAGGGGCGAGATGTCGCTGTCGCCGGCTCAACGCGTTCCCCTGATGATCCAGGGCAAGCGCGAGGCTTTCCAGGACTATGTCCCCTACCTGGCTGCCCTGGGCAAGCTGTCGAGCGTGGATATCGTCGACGAGCTTCCCGACGTCGGCGCGCCCGTGCAAGTCGTGGGCGGCACGCAGCTGATGCTGCACGTGGAAATCGACGTCGACGCCGAACGCGCGCGCTTGTCCAAGGAAATCGCGCGCCTGCGGGGTGAAATCGCCAAGGCCCGGGCCAAGCTGGGCAATGAAAGCTTCGTGGCGCGCGCGCCCGCCGCCGTCGTCGAACAGGAAAAAATGCGCGTGAGCCAGTTCCAGGAAACGCTGGACAAGGTGCATGGCCAACTGAGCAAGCTGGCTTAGGGCGATCGCGGCACGCGTCGGACCGAGGAAGCGTTAAGCCAAGGTCGCCAGGAATGCCTCGTCGGCCTTGCTCAGCTTGCCCGCCGCCCTGGCGGCCTGGATCAGATCCGGCCGCCGCGCGGCGGTCAGGGCCAGCGATCGGCGGCGGCGCCATAACGCGATTTGCGCATGGTGCCCGGACAGCAGCTCCGCCGGCGCGCTCTCCCCCAGGTAGATCTCGGGGCGCGTGTAGTGGGGGCTATCCAGCAAGCCGTCGATGGCTTCGTGAAAAGAGTCCTGACGGGCCGATTCGCTATCGTTCAACACGCCGGGCAACAATCGCACCACGCTATCCATGATGGCCAAGGCGCCGATTTCGCCGCCGGACAAGACAAAATCGCCCAACGATACCTCATGCGTGATGCGTCGGTCGATGAAACGCTGGTCTATGCCTTCGTAGCGGCCGCAAACCAGAATCGCTCCCCGGCCCGCGGCCAAGCCGGCGGCCATGGATTGGTCGTAGCGCCGTCCCGTAGGGCTGAGAAGCACGACGGGCAAGCCGGATTCCGCGTCCTGGCCGCCCCCCCTGGCCCGCATGGCGGCATCGACGGCCTTGTCCAAGGGCTCGGCCAGCATCACCATGCCCGGCCCGCCGCCGTAGGGGCGATCATCCACCGTTCGGTGTACGTCGGTCGTGAAATCACGCGGGTTCCAGAAATGCAGGGACCAGACCCCCTGCTTACGGGCGCGGCCGGTCACGCCCTGATCGGCGCAGGCGGAAAACATGTCGGGGAACAAGGTAATGACATCGAAACGCATATCGCCTATCCCGCCATCCCTGATGGAACGCCCGCGCCCACGCGCGGTTTCGGCCCAAAGCCCGGAGAGCTCAAAAATCCACCGGCCAATTGCTGTCCAGCCGCTTGCCCGCCAGGTCGACCGTGTGAACGTGGGCGGCGACGAACGGGACCAGGACTTCCTGCGGCCTGTCCTTGGAGTCTTTCATCCAGACCAGCTGTCCCGACTCGTCGAGCGACGCTCGGGCGACACGCAGGATCGCATGCGCGCCGTTTTCCATGACGTCACGCACTTGCCCGAGCAGGGCGGGCTCGCCATCCTGCCGCTCGCCATACAGGCGGCAGCCGACCAGATCCACCCAATAATACTCGTCGTCTTGCGCGGCCGGGAAATCCTGGCGCGATGCCAGAACGGCATGCGATTTGAGGGCTTCGGCCGCATCGCGCTCGACGATGCCCTCCAGCTGCGCGACGATGGCGGCGCTGTGCCGGCGGCTAGCAATAACCCGCACCGGAAATGGCGAAGCGCCCGAACTTGCTTGCGCAAGGGGCGCTTTCAGCCATAGAGTTTCTGCTGCCAGCAGCGTGTCGCCATCGACGGCATGCGGTTGGATTTTCACCCAGCCCCGTATGCCATAGGCGGACACGATACGGCCGAGCTCGATCAAGTCAGCGGGCGCTTGCCCATGCGATGACGTTGACCGGGACACGTTCGCCGTAGCTGCCGCGACGCCGCAATCAAGCGGCCGCTTTTGCCGAGTATTCTTTGACCAGGCGGGCAACGGCGGGCGACAATTGAGCGCCATTGCCGGTCCAGTATTCGACACGGTCCAGAGCCAGGCGCAGACCTTCGTGGCCTTCACCCGCAACGGGGTTGTAAAAGCCAACGCGTTCGATGAAACGACCATCGCGGCGATTGCGCGAATCAGCGGCAACAACGTTGTAAAACGGGCGCTTCTTCGAACCGCCGCGAGCCAGACGAATTACAACCATTGGTAATCCTTAAATATAGTGTTGTGGATAACAGATTATTCTAGCACTTTGCATGGGCGTCCCGCAAGCTCCAACCCGAATGCCGAGCGCATGGCCGCTGCCTGTTGCCTGCAAGAGACGCCCGCCGTCCGCCGTTCACCATGGGATACGAGGCCCGCCCGCCCTTTCTCGGGCCGCGCGGGCCTGGTTCGCGCATGCCGTCCGCGCATCAGGCCGCGGCCCGCACCAAGGGCTTTAGCGTTCGGTCGTCGCTGCGCGCGGCGATATGCTCCGGCCGCGGCGACAATCCGTACTTGGGCGCTTGCAGCCGGTTCTCCACGCTGTTGTACACCATGAACACGTTGGCCCGGGGCCACGGCGAGATATTGCCGCTCGAGCCGTGCATGGTGTTGCAATCGAAGAACACCACGGAACCCGCCTTGGCGACGACGGGCTCGATGCCGCCGTTCTCCACCAGCAGTTGCAGGCTGATGGGGTCCGGCACGCCGTACTCCTGCTTCTTCAGCGACGATTTATAGTGCTTGTCCGGGGTTTGCCCCACGCATGAGATGAATTGCTGGTGCGAGCCCGGCACCAGCATCAAGGGACCGTTGCACGCGTTGTTGTCGGTCAGAAGCACGGAACAACTCAGGGCGCGCATCGTCGGCATGCCGTCCTCGGTATGCCAGGTCTCGAAGTCCGAGTGCCAATAGAACTCCTTGCCTTTGAAGCCCGGCTTCATGTTGGCGCGCGATTGATGCATGTAGACATCGGAACCCAATATCTGCCGGGCCACCGGCAGCAAGCGCGGATCGCGCGCAAGCTCGGCCATGCGATCGTTCAGGCTGTGCACCTTGAAGATCGAACGCACTTCGTCGCTGCCCGGCTCGGTGATCGTGAACTCGGCGTCCTTGATCTTGCGGTCCCGGCTCATGCGGTCGATCTCGGACAGCAGGCCGGCCACTTCGCTTTCGTCGAAAACGTCATGCAGCACCAGAAAGCCGTTGCGTTCGTAGAACTGCAGCTGGCTTTCGTCCAGGGCATCCGCGTATGTGCCGCCGTCGTAGACGACGGGATCCTGGCGCGCGATGATGGCAGCGCCCCGGTCCGTACGCGAAACATAGTAATCCGTCATAACTCAACCTCCGTTCTAACCCATACCCGACGCGCGTCACGCATTGACAACCAGCGGATACACGCCCTTCTCGTCATGGACCTCGAAACCCGTCAAGGGCGGATTGAACACGCAGATCACGCGCAGCGGCTCCTTGCCTCCGCGCAGCCAATGTTCGTCATTCTTGTCCAGGGCGTACACCACGCCCGGCCCCAATGCGTACTTCTTTCCGTCCGCGATGGTCTCGACCTCGCCATCTCCCTCTACGCACCACACCGCCTCCAGATGGTTCTGGTAGTGGATGTGCGTTTCCGTGCCGGGAAAGATGACCGTTTCATGAAACGAAAATCCCATGCCGTCCTTCTTCAATAACACACGGCGGCTCAGCCAGTTCTGAGTCTTGACTTCGTTTTCCGTGCCTATCACGTCTTTGACGTTCTTCACTATCATGATTTCGCTCCACCAAACTTCAACACGCGCGCGGTATCTCCGCGCTCGGCCAATACTTCGTCCAGGCTCTGTTCAATGATGTCCAGACCTTTCAACAACACATCCCGATCGATCGTCAGCGCCGGCAACAGCTTCAGCACTTCGTCGCGCGCGCCCGAGGTCTCGATGACCAAGCCGTGTTCGAACGCCTTGGCGGCGACCTGTCCCGCCAGCTCGGGATCGGCCTTGGCGACCATGCCATGGATCAGGCCGCGCCCGCGCACGCCGAGTCCCGCCTGGGGACGGGTGCGCGCGATTTTCTCGAGCCGCGCCCGGACCAGCTTGCCCTTCTCCTGGATCTGAGCGGAAAAGTCCTGCGTCGCCCAGAAAGCCTCCAAGGCTCGCGTCGCAGTGACGAACGCCAGGTTGTTGCCGCGAAAGGTGCCGCTGTGCGCGCCGGGTTTCCAGATGTCCAACTCAGGTTTCATCAACACCAGGGACATGGGCAGCCCGAATCCGGACAGGGATTTGGATAGCGTGACGATATCGGGACGTATGCCCGACGGCTCGAAACTGAAGAACGTGCCGGTACGGCCGCAGCCCACCTGGATGTCGTCGACGATCAGGAGCATGTCGAAACGGCGGCACAGCTTTTCCAGTTCCTTGAGCCAAGTTTCCGACGCCACGTTGACGCCGCCTTCGCCCTGCACGGTTTCCACGATGACGGCGGCCGGTAGATCCATGCCGCTGCTCGGGTCTTCCAGCAGGCGACGAAAATAAGCCAACGTATCGACACCCTCGCCCATGTAGCCGTCGAACGGCATGAACGTGACGTTATCCAGCGTCACGCCCGCCGCCTGGCGGAACTTGCTGTTGGCCGTCGCGGCCAGCGATCCCGCGCTTACGCCGTGAAATCCGTGCGTGAACGCGACGACATGACTGCGTTGCTTGACTTGCCTTGCCAGCTTGAGCGCCGCCTCGACGGCGTTCGTGCCTGTGGGGCCGGTAAACTGCAAAGTGTAGTTCATCGCCCGCGGAGCGAGCACCACGTCGCTGAACGTTTCCAGGAATCGTTTTTTGGCTGTCGTGGCCATGTCCAGGCCGTGAACGACGCCGTCCTGTCCGATGTAGTCGATCAGGGCCTGCTTCATGCCTGGATCGTTATGGCCGTAATTCAGGGTGCCGGCTCCGCTGAAGAAATCGACGTAATCCCGTCCGGCTTCGTCCGTCAGGATGGACCCGTGAGCATTGTTGAAAATGACGGGAAAGGACCGGATGTAACCCCGGACTTCCGATTCCATCTTGTTGAAAATTTCCAGATCCATAGTTTCTCCTGTTCTTTTATTGATAGGTGGAAGGCCGCGCGGCGGCAGGCAGGCGGCCGGCGTCGGGTATCCGCGCCGGGCGCTGAGGCTGGGCGGGCATGCGCGGCGTCAACGGCTCGAACGGTCCGATGCTGAGCAGGCGCTCTTCCTCGTGATTGCCCGGACCAAAAAGCTCGGGGCCGAACATCGCCTGTTCCTGGATCGACGTATCGAGCAATAGCGCCAGGCGCGCAAACGTGGCGCGGGAACCGGCGTTCTCCGGCCCCACCGTGGTCTGCACGTAGCGTATCGAGCGGGCAGCCGGCCTGCGCAGGATGTGTTTGAGCATGCGCCCGGCCAATCCATGACCTCGCGCCGAAGGGTGAACGGCGACCTGCCAGACGAAGAGCACGTGCGGCTTTTCGGGATGGCGATACGCCGATACCAGTCCTACGATGCCCGACGCATCCTGCGCCACGACACTGGTCGACGCGAAGTGCTCGCCCAACAGCATGTAGGCATAGGTCGAATTCACGTCCAGAGGGGGACATTGCTCGACCAATTGCCGTATGGCATAGCCTTCCTCCCGACGCGGAGAACGCAAGGTGAACGAACCGTGGTCGCTCCGTTTTTCCGATGAAATTAGTGTGCTCATTATGATTGCTGTAGAAGTTATTTCGACTCAAATCATATGTCCCACAGCGATTAGAGTCAAACCGAAAAATGTGGAAAACAGGGACCATATCGGCCATGCCTGAGCCGGAAAAACGCCGATTTTCCTGGACACATGCGAGGTTCGAGCCCAGCCCCATTCCATTGTTGTTATTTGTATAAGAAAAGAAACCAAATGCAACTTTCCAAGTAGGCCAGGCATGCTAGATGCTCGGATGGGCGGCTCGGATTTCCCCCGGAAAAAGGCGCGGCCCGCAAGGCCCCGCATGGAGGATGGCAAAACGTTTTGAGAAAGGCCGCGAATGCGGCGCCTTGAGGCCGTTCCCGGACGCACTCCAAGAGCGGCATTGTGAAAACGGGACGGCCCGTATGAGACGGCCCGTATGAGACGGCCCGTATGGGACGGCCCGTAGGGGACGGCCTATATTAAGGCGGCCCGTGTGGAGCGGCCCGGAAACGACGAACCGGGCGCGCCCCTGACGCTACATGATCAGGCTCGCTTAGCGGCGGCGAAGATAATGGACGACGGCGTCGCCGTTTTCGATCTGCGCCTCCAGGCCGTTGCCGGTCTGTCTGGCGAATGCCTGGAAATCCTTGACGGCGTGCGGGTCCGTCGTCGTGACTTCGAGCAGTTGTCCGCTCTGCAGTTGCGCCAAGGCTTTTTTGGCACGCAGAATGGGCAAGGGGCATTTCAACCCCGATGCGTCCACCCGGGCATCGGCCTGCCGCGACACGTCGGACATGATCCGCCTCCTTAGCTCGGCAAGCGCTCGTTGACCCAGTGGTCGACGCTGGACAGGGCCGCGGGAAGCGCGGCCACGTCCACGCCGCCGCCCATGGCCATATCGGGACGTCCGCCGCCCTTGCCGCCCAATTGCGCCGCCACCATGCCGACCAGGTCGCCGGCCTTGAGCCGGCTCGTCAGATCCGACGTCACGCCGGCGGCCAGGCTGACCTTGTCGTCGACCACGGTCGCCAGCAACACGACCGCCGAATGCAGTTTATTCTTCAACTGATCGACCATGCCCCGCAGCGCCTTGGGGTCGGCGCCGTCGACGCTGGCCACCAGCAGCTTGGATTGCCCGGCGATGACGACCGCCTTGTCGGCCAGATCATTGCCCGCCGACGCGGCCAACTTGGCCTGCAACTGATCCCGCTCGCGCTCCAGCGACTTGAGCTGCCCCTGGAGCAGGCCGATGCGCTCGGTCACCTCGCTTGGCTGCGTGCGCAACATCGCGGCGATCTGGGTCAGAGCACCGCTGGTGCGCTGGACCCACTTGAGGGCATTTTCGCCGGTAATGGCCTCGACCCGCCGCACGCCGGCCGCCACGCCACCTTCCGAGACGATCTTGAACAATCCTATGTCGCCGGTACGCGCCACGTGCGTGCCACCGCACAATTCGCGGGAAAAGCCGATGTCCAGCACCCGGACCGTATCGCCATATTTTTCACCGAACAAGGCCATCGCGCCGCCCGCGACGGCATCGTCGTATGCCATGAGCTGCGCAAGCACCGGCTGGTTAGCCAGCACTTCGGCATTGACGATCTGTTCGACCCGGACGATCTGCTCGGCCGTCATGGGCGCGTCCTGCGCGAAGTCGAAACGCGTCTTCTCGGCGTCCACCAGGGATCCGCGCTGCTGCACGTGCTCGCCCAGGACCTGGCGCAAAGCCTTGTGCATCAAGTGCGTCGCCGAGTGATTGCGCACCGTGTCGGCGCGCCGGGCGGCATCGACGCAGGCCTGGACGACGTCGCCCACGGCCAGGACGCCCGTTTCCAGCTTCCCATGGTGGCCGAACACGCCGCTCTGGATTTTTTGCGTATCCTGGACGTGGAACGCCGCCGCGCCCGTATTCAATATGCCGGTATCGCCGACCTGTCCGCCCGACTCCGCGTAGAACGGCGTGGCATCGAGCACGACGATCGCTTCCTGGCCCGCCTGGATACGCTCCACGGCCGTGCCCTGGACGTACAGGGCCGTTACGGTACCCGAGCCCTGAAGATGATCGTAGCCGTCGAATCGCGTTTCCACGCCGTGGTAGCTCAGGCCATCGGCGGCCTTGAACTTGCCCGCGGCCCGCGCCTGGTCCCGCTGGCGATCCATGGCCTGTTCGAAGCCGTCCAGGTCGATGCCGACTTCACGCTCGCGGCAGATATCGGCGGTGAGATCCACCGGAAAGCCGTACGTGTCGTAAAGCGTGAACAAAGTTTGGCCGTCCAGCGTGCCGCCCTTGGGGACATTGGCCAAGGCGGCATCGAGGATCTTCATGCCGTTCTCGAGCGTTTCGCTGAAGCGCTCTTCTTCCTGGCGCAGCACCTGCTCCACGCGGGATTGCTGGCCGGCCAGTTCAGGATAGGCCTGGCCCATTTCGGCGACCAGATCCGCGACCAGCCGATGGAAGAACAATCCGGATTGACCCAGCTTATGGCCGTGGCGCAAGGCTCGGCGTATGATGCGGCGCAATACGTAGCCGCGTCCTTCGTTGCTGGGAATGACGCCGTCCACGATCAAGAAGCTGCACGCGCGTATGTGGTCGGCAATGACCTTGAGCGAGTTTTCGGACAAGTCCGTCGTGCCGGTTTCACGCGCCGCCGCCTTGATCAGCGCCTGGAACAGGTCGATCTCGTAGTTCGAATGCACATGCTGGAGCACTGCGGCGATACGCTCCAACCCCATCCCCGTATCCACGCACGGCTTGGGCAAGCGCGGCATATTGCCGGCGGCATCGCGCTCGAACTGCATGAAAACCAGGTTCCAGATTTCGATATAGCGATCACCGTCTTCTTCGGGCGATCCCGGAGGCCCGCCCCAGATCTCGGGGCCGTGGTCGTAGAAAATCTCGGAACAGGGACCGCAGGGGCCGGTGTCGGCCATCTGCCAGAAGTTGTCAGACGCATAGCGCCCGCCTTTGTTGTCGCCGATGCGGACGATGCGCTCGGCAGGCACGCCGATCTCTTTCAGCCAGATGTCGTAGGCCTCGTCATCTTCCTGGTACACCGTCACCCACAGCTTTTCCGCGGGCAGCTTGTACACCGTCGTCAGCAGTTCCCACGCATTGTGGATGGCTTCGCGCTTGAAATAGTCTCCGAAGCTGAAATTGCCCAGCATTTCGAAGAAGGTATGGTGGCGCGCGGTATAGCCCACGTTCTCCAGGTCGTTGTGCTTGCCGCCCGCGCGCACGCAGCGCTGGGCGCTGGTGGCGCGCGCGTAGGGGCGCGTTTCCTTGCCCGTGAAGACCTCTTTGAACTGGACCATGCCCGAATTGGTGAAGAGCAAGGTCGGATCGTTGGCCGGCACCAGCGAAGAAGACGGCACGATGTGGTGGCCCTTCGATTCAAAAAAGGACAGGAACTTCTGGCGAATCTCGGAGGTCTTCATATTGAAAGAAACACGAATTAATAAGTAACTGTTAATTATAGGGTGTGTTTCAAGGAAGGTGATAACGCCGCCCGCGCCGAATCCGCCGCGAAGGAAATGCGCGCACTCAGGCCGCCGCGCGTCACCTCGAGCAATAGCGAGGCGCTCAATACGTAGCGGACGATCTGCGAGGGATCCCGCCCTCCCGATAATGCGATACGCCACGCCAGTTCGCCGGCATGATCGCCGCCCACGTCATCGGGCGTGGCGAGGATCGCAACCGTGTCGTCGCTCAAGAGCACGGGACATATCCGGTCGGCCAACTCCGGCGCATCGAAGCGGGCGCTCAGGGGACGTGCGATGCCGGGCCGCATCGCCAGCAAATCCGCCTGCGTCGCGATCACCGTCGCGTGGGCCGGATCGAAACGCGGCTTTCGGAACATGGGACGCCGACGTTCGATTTCCGGCCGGCGCTTCCAAAGCGAAATGACGGACGCGGTCGGCGCTTCATCCAGACCAAATCCCCCTTCTGCGCGGCGCCGCGGCCCGGGCCTGTCGGTACAGGAAAACGTGGCGCGAACGGCATGCGTGACGGGACGGCGGTTCAACGTCGACATGGAGATGCCGCAACGACGCTCGACGCGGTCCCGTCGCATGTCTGAGCAGGGTCGATGGCTGCCTCGGATTCGCGCAACGGGGGTTGCGGCGGGCTTGCGGGCCGGACAAGGACAGGGGGAACGTGCGCGGACGCTTCCCCCTTCGACGACGTATCGGACGCATCGATCAGCGAAACGCGGCTTTCCAATGCGCCGCCCCGCAACACCAGCAACGGCCTGACGCCTTCCAGGACGACATAGCCCCCTTCGCGGCGATATGTCAATAATATATCTCCATACGCATCACGGGAAAAGATGGCCGGAACCGCTTGCCCGGCGTCGAATTGCAGCCAGGTACGCGCTCCGTCGTCAAAGACTTGCAGCGGCCCGACGCGGCGGTCGCCCGACAATCTCCAGTCGAAGCGATAACGCGCCGGTTCCCGATATTCGGCGGAGCCGGCGGACTTGTCGGACAGCCACGAAGCAAGCAGCCGCTGCGCGGGCAGGTCCGCGCAACCGGGCAACACCGCCAACGCCAGCGCCATCAACAGCAGTCGATTCATGTTTGCACCTATTTCGTCCTGTACATGGATGCCCGTATGGGCACGCCTGGGATCCATGGTGCATGCCGAACGCTATCGACAATAGACTGGGGACTACGGATGGTATTTTTTGGCGCTGACTTTTTTCTCATGAAAAACGCCCCGGGAACCGGACAGGCATCCGGCTCTCGGGGCGTAACCGGCGGGCTTCGACAAGACCGCGTGCTGCAGCCCGGACGTTATTTTTTTTCGCGCATCAGCTTGCCGGCCTCGACCGACGCGTAGCGTAGCGCCGTTACGGCCGGCTGCTCGCCATTCAGCGCGCGATCCAGGGTGGCGCGGAACATGGTTTTGATCTTCGGATAATTATTCACCCTGAAGCCGCGCGAAGTCTGCCCCGGCGCTTTTTCATACGCGGCGGCCAGATTGCGCCAATCGCCCAGATCCTTGTAATAGGAAGCGCTGGTGGTCGCGAATGCCTGCTGCGTCAGGGGCAGGAAGCCCGTCTTCTGGTACCACTCGGCGGCCTGCTTGGGTTGAGCCAGCCATTCCAGGAACTGGGCGCTGGCCGCATCGTGCTCTTTGGAATGGCCTGCAATCGCCCAGATCGCGGAGCCGGATACGAAGGGACTGCCCGGCGTCTGCGTCACCTGGGGGTAATAAGGCAGGCCGCTCACTGCAAAGTTCAAGCCGCGCGAGTTCTGGAACAAGCCGATATTGCCGGATCCGGAAAACAGGACGGCGCACTCCCGATTCGCAAACCGTTCCACCGCCTTGACGTCGTTTTCGGGCTTGAGCATCAATTCGGATCGGACCCAGCTGATCATGAGGGATAGGTGACGTATGTAGATCACATCGAATTGAAACGCCGGCGTTCCCTTCACCAGGCCGTTGCCGCTGGTCGTGTAAGGCTGGTTGTTCACCGCCGCCAGGTTCTCCAGATTGACCGAGACCGACTGGTCGCTCGTCAGAGGGCATTTGCGCGATCCGTTATTGGCCAGCGACACCAGCTGGTCCTGCAACCCGCTCCAGGCCCGCTGCGGCACGGGCGGCGTAATACCCGCCGTCTTGAACGCATCCAGGTTATAGAACATGACGGGCACTTCGGTCATGTACGGAAACGCCAGCAGCCTGTTCTTGGTATCGCGCAGATAGGTGTTCTGTTCCGACAAGAACCACTTCGCATCCTTGATCGGATGCTTGGACAGCAAGGCGTGCAAAGGCTGAACGTAGTCCCGCGACGCCAGATCGTTCTGGGAGCGATGATCGTCCAGTTGAGCCAGATGGGGCTTGTCGTCACGGGATTTCGCCGCTTCGATCGCGGCTTCGACGGCATCCGGCGAATCGAAGGCCTTGAGCTTGACCATCACATCCTTCTGGCTGCGGTTGAAGTCTTTGACCAGGCCCTCGAAAACGTCTTTGTTATGGGGACTCAAGGCATGCCACACCCTGACATCCGTTGCGGCGACGGCTACCGTAGAGCACAGCAGCATCGCCCCCGCACCCGCCCATGCCAAGCGCGCCGGCTTGGAGAAAAAACGCACAGATCGATCATTCATAATGGTGTACTCAAGCAAGGAAAGGGAAATCCGGTTCCGGCGTTCTACCCGAAATCAGATCGGCCAATGCACGGCCGGATCCGGCACCCATGGTCCAGCCCAGGGAGCCGTGCCCGGTATTCAAATACAAGTTCCTGATCCGCGTGCGCCCGATCAAGGGCACGTTGGACGGCGTCGCCGGCCGCAAGCCCGACCAGAACCGCACGTTTTCCACGTCGATCGCCTCGGGAAACAATTCATGCGCCATGCGCACCATGGCGCGGCAGCGGCTTTCATTCAAGGCCCTGGAATAACCGGAAAGCTCGGCGGTGCCCGCCATGCGCAAGGTCGCTCCCAGGCGACTGTACACGATTTTGTTGGCGCTGTCGGTCAGGGCGACCATCGGCGCCGCGCTTTCGTCGCGCAGCGCGAACGTCGCCGAATACCCCTTGGCGGGATAGACCATGCACGGAACGCCCAGGGGGCGCACCAGCATGGGCGTATACGACCCCAGCGCCGCCACGAAGGCATCGGCCCTAACGGTTTCGTATATGCCTTCGGGATTGATGGTTTCGGCCGCGACGATCTCGCCGCCTTCAGCCATGAGACGATTGACTTTCGTGGAATACAGAAACCGCACACCCGCCGCGGCCGCCCGTTCGGCCAACGCCACGGTGAACTTGTGCACGTCGCCCGATTCGTCTTCCGGCGTGTAGTCGCCTCCGACTATCGTATGGCGCACGGACGCCAGCGCCGGCTCGATCCGTATCACTTCGTCGGCGCTGACGATGCGGCGGTCGACGCCGTAATCGCGCATGGCATCGGCGCCGCGTTGCGAATGATCGAAATCCGCCTGGCTGCGATAAAAATGCAGAATGCCGTGTTCAAGGTGGTCGTAGGCGATATCCAGGTCGCTGCGCATTTCCTGCAGGATACGGCGGCTGTACTCCGACATCCGCACCATGGCCCGGATGTTGCCGGCCTGGCGCGAAGGCAGGCATTCGCGCAGGAATGCCGCCGCCCAAAGCCACTGGCGCGGGTCGCATTGCGGACGAAACAGCATGGGCGCATTGTCTTGGAACATCCAGCGCAGCACTTTCATGGGCGCTTGGGGATGGGCCCAGGGCTCGGCATAGGATACGGAAATCTGCCCGCCATTGGCGCGGCTGGTTTGCCTGGCGGAGCCCGTTTCACGATCGACGACGACGACGTCATGTCCCGCCTGATTCAACCACCATGCGGTCGACGTCCCTATGACCCCACTACCGAGCACTGCAATTTTCATTTGGCATCCGCCTGAGATGTAAACGCATCGGCAAAAAACGCGTCGTCCGGCAGGCCGCACGATTGGATGAAATCCTTGCGCGCCGTTTCAACCATGATCGGCGCTCCACAGGCGTAGACCTGATGTCCCGACAGGTCGGGAAAGTCTTGCATGACGGCGCGGTGCACGAGACCCGTGCGCCCTTGCCAATTATCTTCAGCCAGCGCGTCCGACACCACGGCAATATACCGAAAATCGGGCAGTCTTTGTTCCCAGCTTTCAGCCAATTGATGCATATACAGATCCTTGGGACGGCGTCCGCCCCAATAAAGCACCGCCGGCCGTTTGTCGCCCGCGCGGATCATGTTCTCGATGATGGCCTTGATGGGCGCGAAACCCGTCCCGCTGGCCAGGAACACGATGGGCGCATCGATGTCGTCGCGCAGAAAAAACGAGCCGAAAGGCCCTTCGACACGCTGGATCTCGCGTACCTTCATCTGGGTTTCGCCCACGCCGAACACATGATCGGTGAACGCTCCGCCCGGCATATGCCGCAAATGCAACTGGACCTGATTGTTTTCCTGCGGCGTGTTCGCCATGGAATAACTGCGCCGCTTGCCGTCGCGCAGGATGAACTCGAGATACTGGCCCGGATAGAACCGGAAAGGATCCGCGGCGGGCAGCTGCAAGGTCAGCACCATGACGTCGTCATTGAGTTTTTCCATACCCATCACCCGGGACGGCATCTTGCGGATCTGGATGTCGCCGGCCATCCGGATTTCATGCGCCTCGATCTCCAGGTCCGAGGTCGGCACCGCCTGGCAGAACAGGGTGAAGCCTTGCTCGAGCTCTTCGGGCGTAAGGATCTCCGCCGGGCTGGACCCCGCATCATATTCCCCTGAAACGACGCGTCCCTTGCAGGAGGAACATGCGCCGTTGCGACAGCTGTAGGGCAACACGATGCCCGCGTCCAGCGCCGCGTCGAGCACTGACTGGCCCGCGGCCGCGGTGAATACGTGCTTGCTGGGGTGTACGGTGATGTTGAAACTCATGACGTTCGTATCGACAAAAAGACAGGATGATGAATACGGCATTCTAGAACGGAAATCCGCTTCGGCATGGCGCGGACTCAGATCGCGAACAGGTTGGGCTGCTTGATCTTGATGTCCAGCGCCTTGCCCTTGCGCGCGCGCTTGCCGATGTAGCCGGCCATCGTTTCAGCGTCCAGCATGACCGTCGTGTCCTTGTTCCTGTACACCCCGCCCACCTGCAGCCCCTGCTCTCCCGCCGGCGCCCATTGCGCGATGGTGTCCGCGTCGTCGACGCTCATCAATATCGTGCCGCGCCCGCCGCCGGACAGGGTTTTCAGCTCGTCCAGCGCAACGATCAGGAAACGCTGCCTGGCGGTCAGCATGGCGACGTAGCGGTCGCCGCTGCGCAAAGCCATCGGCTTGAGCAGGGTGTCTTTGTCATCCAGCGTAATGAACTGCTTGCCCGCCCGCTGGCGCGTCGTCATGTGCTTGAAGCCGGCGATGAAACCGTAGCCCCGGGACGTGCCTAGGACGAAACGATCCTCCGGCACGCCGACGATCATGTGCGCGACGTGCGCCCCCGGCTCCAGATCGATCATGGATGTGATCGGCTGGCCGTCGCCGCGCGCGGACGGCAGGCTGGAGACGGCGACGGTATAGACCCGGCCCGTATTGGATATGGCCACCAGGTCATCCGTGCTGCGGCACTCGAATGCATCATAAAACTTGTCGCCCGCCTTGAAATTGAACTGCGTCGCATCATGGCCATGGCCTTGCCGCGCGCGCAGCCAGCCTTTCTGCGAAACGATTACCGTGACCGGCTCCTCGACCACCTTGGTCTGCATGACCGCTTTTTGCGCCGGCTCGATCAGGGTGCGCCTGTCGTCGCCGTACACCTTCGCATCGCTCTCGATCTCCTTGATCATCAAGCGTTTGAAGGCGCTCGGGCTGTCCAGCAGCTCCTGCAGGGCGGCCTGTTCGATCTCTTGCGCGGCAAGCTCCTTTTCGATCTTGAAACCTTCCAGGCGCGCCAATTGCCGTAGGCGCATTTCCAGGATGTCGTCGGCCTGACGCTCGCTGAGGTCGAAGCGGTCCATCAAGGCCTGGCGCGGCTCGTCCGATTCGCGGATGGTCTGGATGACCTCGTCGACGTTCAGGTACACGACCATGCGGCCGCGCAGCACGTGTATCCTGTCGGTGACCTTGTCCAGGCGATACCGAGTGCGGCGGGTCATCGTGTCGGCGCGGAACCGTAGCCACTCATCCAGTACCTGGCGCAGCGAGCGCTGACCCGGACGGCCGTCCAGGCCGATGCACACCAGATTCAGCGACACGTTGCCCTCGAGGCTGGTTTGCGCCAGCAGCATGTTGACGAATTCGTCACGGTCGATGCGACTGCTTTTCGGTTCGAACACCAGACGCACGGCATCCTGCTTGCCCGATTCGTCGCGCACCGAATCCAGCATGCCCAGCACCAGGGCCTTGGTCTGCTGCTGTTCGGCGGACAGGGATTTCTTGCCCGCCTTGACTTTGGGATTGGTGCGATCCTCGATTTCCTCGAGGATGCGCTGCGCCGACGTGCCGGGCGGCAATTCGGTAGCCACCAGCTGCCATTGCCCGCGCGCCATTTCCTCGAAGACCCAGCGCGCGCGCGCCTTGATGGTGCCCCTGCCCGACGCGTAGATCTGCGCCATGTCGTGGGTCGGCGAAATGATCTGCGCGCCGCCAGCGAAATCCGGCCCGGGCACGATCTCGTGCAGCTCCTGGTCGGTGATCCTGGGCTGCCGGATCATGGCGACACAGGCCCGCGCGACCTCGCGCAGATTATGCGACGGAATTTCCGTGGCCATGCCCACCGCGATGCCGGATGCGCCGTTGAGCAGCATCACGGGCAGGCGGGCAGGCAACATGGCCGGCTCGTTCTGGCTGCCGTCGTAGTTGGGAACGAAGTCGACGGTGCCCTCGTCCAGCTCGTCCAGCAAAATCCGGGAAAACGGCGTCAAGCGGGCTTCCGTGTAGCGCATCGCCGCCGCGTTGTCGCCGTCGCGGGAACCGAAATTGCCCTGGCCGTCGATCAAGGGATAGCGCAGCGTGAAATCCTGCGCCATGCGCACCATGGCGTCGTAGGCCGCCTGGTCCCCGTGGGGATGGTATTTGCCCAGCACGTCGCCCACCACCCGCGCCGACTTGACGGGCTCGGCGTTCGGCCCCAGGCCCATGGCCTGCATCGCGTAAAGAATACGCCGCTGCACGGGCTTCTGGCCGTCGCAGACTTCGGGCAGCGCCCTGCCCCTGACCACCGATACCGCATAGTCCAGATAAGCCTGCTCGGCATACTGCGCCAGCGCCAGCCCATCCGTATCGCCATTGTCTTCAAACAATCCTGCTTGTGTGCTATCCATGTGTATTTCGCTTTATAAATCTACGTCGGCCAGATTGCCTTTTTCTTCCAGCCAGACCCGTCGCTGCGAGGACTCTCCCTTGCCCATCAGCATTTCGAACATGACGACCGTCGCGGCCCGGCCCGCGGCGCCGTACGTCACGGGCATGAGCCGGCGGGTATCGGGATTGAGCGTCGTGTCCCACAACTGCTCCGCGCTCATTTCGCCCAGGCCCTTGAAGCGGCTGACGCTCCAGGCCCCTTCGCGCACGCCCTCCTTGCGCAGCTTGTCCAGTGACGCGGTCATCTCGCCCTGATCCAGGCAATAGATCTTGCGCGCCGGACGCTTGCCGCTGGCCGGCACGTCGAGGCGGAACAAAGGCGGACGCGCCACATAGACGTGGCCGGCTTCGATGAGCCTGGGGAAATGCCGGAAAAACAAGGTGAGCAGCAGGACCTGGATATGCGAGCCGTCCACGTCCGCATCGGACAGGATGCATATCTTGCCATAGCGAAGTCCCGACAAGTCGGCCTGGTCGTCGGCCCCGTGCGGGTCCACCCCCAGGGCAACCGAAATGTCGTGGATTTCGTTATTGGCGAACAGCCGGTCGCGATCGACTTCCCAGGAATTGAGAACCTTGCCGCGTAGCGGCAGAATGGCTTGAAATTCCTTGTCCCGGCCCATTTTCGCCGATCCGCCCGCCGAATCGCCTTCGACCAGGAACAATTCCGTCCGGCCGACGTCGCTGGACTCGCAATCGGTCAGCTTGCCCGGCAGCACCGCGACGCCCGAGCTCTTGCGCTTCTCGACCTTCTGGGCCGACCGGGCCCGTGCCTGAGCCTGCTTGATCGCGATATCGGCCAGTTTCTTGCCGTGCTCGACGTTCTGGTGCAGCCAGAGTTCCAGCGCGTTCTTCACCGCCCCGCCGACCAGACGCACGGCATCCCGGCTATTCAGGCGTTCTTTGATCTGGCCCTGGAACTGCGGATCCAGGACCTTGGCCGACAGAACGAAGCTGGCGCGCGCGAAGACGTCCTCGGGCAGCAGCTTGACGCCCTTGGGCACCAGACCATGCAGCTCGCAAAACGACTTGACGGCGGTAAACAGGCCTTCGCGCAGCCCCGATTCGTGCGTACCGCCCGCCGTGGTCGCGATCAGATTCACGTAGGATTCGCGAACGACCGCGCCATCGCCCGTCCAGGCGACGACCCACTGAGCGCCCTCTCCCTCGGCGAAGGCGTCGTCATCGGCGCCGGCATACTGCTCGCCGGAAAACAAGGGCACGATGCGCTCGGCGTCGCCCAGCGCTTCGTCCAGGTAGCCGCGCAGCCCCTCTTTATATAGCCATTCCCGCGTTTCGCCGGTTTTCTCGATGACGAGAACGACTTTGATGCCGCTCAGCAGCACCGCCTTGCTGCGCAGCAAGTGCGTCAGGTCGCCCATGGGAAGAACGGCCGAGTCGAAATACCGGGGATCGGGCCATACCCGGATGCGCGTGCCCGTCTTGCGCTTGCCGACGGGCTCGAGCTCCACCAACGGTGTCGCAACGTTTCCATTTGCAAAAACAATTTCCTGCGCCCGCCCATCGCGCCAGACTCGAACCTCCAGCCGCTTGGACAAGGCGTTCGTAACCGACACCCCTACGCCGTGCAGGCCTCCCGAGAATGCATAGGCTCCCCCGTCCTTCTTGTCGAACTTGCCCCCGGCGTGCAGCCGCGTGAAGACCAGCTCCACGACCGGCGCGTTTTCCTCGGGGTGCAGGCCGGTCGGGATGCCGCGTCCGTCATCCTCCACCGTGACGCTGCCGTCGGCATGCAGCGTCACCTTGATGGCCTGGGCGAAGCCGCCCAGCGCCTCGTCGGCGGCGTTGTCGATGACTTCCTGGACGATGTGCAGGGGATTGTCGGTCCGCGTGTACATGCCCGGACGCTGCCGTACCGGCTCCAGGCCTTTCAGGACACGTATGGATGCTTCGTCATAGCGGGCTGTCGCCAATTGTTTTCCCCAAAATCTACAGTAAAATAATCCGATATTTTACGTAGTCCACGCAAAGGCATCTCGGACAGGCCACAAAATAGCGCGGGTGCTTGCTGTGCGCAACACCTCCGTCAATGGTATGCTTGTCAAAAATCGACAAAAATCCCAGGGGAAACCAGCCGTTTGCACCGCGCGAGCAGCACCCTGCTTCCCGTAAGATTTTCTCTTACCCGTCACCATTTTCGAACTTCTTACCATGAGTGAATCCATTAAACACGTAAGCGATGGCTCTTTCGATGCCGACGTTCTCAAATCCGACCTGCCCGTGCTCGTCGACTATTGGGCGGACTGGTGCGGCCCCTGCAAGGCGATCGCCCCGCTCCTGGAAGAAGCCGCAAACAGCTACGCGGGCCGCGTCAAGATCGTCAAGCTCAACGTAGACGACAACCGCGACACCGCCGCGGCCTACGGCATACGCGGCATCCCGACGTTGATGCTTTTCAAGAACGGCAAGCCCAGCGCCACCAAGGTAGGCTCCTTGTCCAAGGGCCAGCTGCACGCCTTCCTGGATGAAGCCGTATAAACCTGTCGCCGCCCTTTGCGCGCGGGGCTATTCTGGCCCCGCCACCATCACATTGACCCCCTCCCATTTCCACACATGCACCTCAATGAATTAAAAACGCAGCACGTTTCGCAGTTGCTCGAACTTGCCGCCTCCCTGGAAATCGATAACGCCAGCCGTCTGCGCAAACAAGAGCTCATGTTTGCCATCATGAAACGCCGCGCCAAGCAAGGCGAGCAGATATTCGGCGACGGCGTGCTGGAAGTGCTGCCCGACGGTTTCGGCTTCCTGCGTTCGCCGGAAACGTCCTACCTGGCCAGCACCGACGACATCTACATATCGCCTTCGCAGATCCGGCGTTTCAATTTGCATACGGGCGACTCGATCGAAGGCGAGGTCCGCACGCCCAAGGACGGCGAACGCTATTTCGCGCTGGTCAAGGTCGATAAAGTCAACGGCATGCAGCCCGAGGCGATCAAGCATCGCATCATGTTCGAGAACTTGACGCCGCTGCATCCGAACAAACCGATGATCCTCGAGCGCGACATCAAGAGCGAGGAAAACATCACCGGGCGCATACTGGATATTTTCGCCCCCCTGGGCAAGGGCCAGCGAGCCCTGATCGTGGCCAGCCCGAAATCCGGGAAGACGGTCATGATGCAGCACGTCGCCCATGCCATCACGACCAATTATCCCGATGCGGTGCTCATCGTCCTGCTCGTGGACGAACGCCCCGAAGAAGTCACGGAAATGCAGCGCACGGTGCGCGGCGAAGTCGTCGCATCGACTTTCGACGAGCCGGCCACCCGCCACGTGCAGGTCGCGGAAATGGTGATCGAGAAGGCAAAGCGCCTGGTCGAACTGAAGAAAGACGTCGTCATCCTGCTCGATTCCATCACGCGCCTGGCGCGCGCCTACAACACGGTCGTGCCCGCCTCCGGCAAGGTACTGACGGGCGGCGTGGACGCGAATGCGCTGCAACGCCCCAAACGTTTCTTTGGCGCCGCCCGCAACATCGAGGAAGGCGGCTCCCTGACCATCATCGGCACGGCACTGATCGAAACAGGCAGCCGCATGGATGAAGTCATCTACGAAGAGTTCAAAGGCACCGGCAACTCCGAGGTACACCTCGAACGCCGGCTGGCTGAAAAACGGGTCTATCCGGCCATCAATCTGAACAAATCGGGTACGCGGCGCGAAGAGCTGCTCATCAAGCCCGATCTGCTGCAAAAAATCTGGGTACTGCGCAAATTCATACACGACATGGATGAAGTCCAATCGATGGAGTTCATCCTGGACAAGATTCGCGCGACCAAGACCAACGCCGAATTTTTCGAACTCATGAAAAAATAAACGATGACATCCTCTTCTCTTGAACAGTTTCTAAACCGGATACAAGCACGCGACCCCCATCAGCCTGAATTCATGCAGGCGGTCAAAGAAGTCATTCATAGCCTTTGGCCCTTCATCGAGCAAAACCCCCGCTACGGGCAGCAAGGCCTGCTCGAGCGCCTGGTCGAACCCGAGCGCGTGATCCAGTTCCGCATCTCCTGGGTCGACGACCAGGGCGAGGTCCAGACCAATCGCGGCTACCGCGTCCAGCACAGTTCCGCGATCGGACCGTTCAAAGGCGGCATGCGCTTTCACCCTTCCGTCAATCTGTCCATCCTCAAATTCTTGGCTTTCGAACAGACCTTCAAGAACGCGCTCACCACGCTGCCGATGGGCGGCGGCAAAGGCGGCTCGGACTTCGACCCCAAAGGCAAGTCGGACGGCGAAGTCATGCGCTTTTGCCAGGCGCTGGTGCTCGAGCTTTACCGACACCTGGGACCGGATACGGACGTTCCCGCCGGCGACATCGGCGTGGGCGCGCGCGAAGTCGGCTTCATGGCCGGCATGATGAAAAAACTGTCGAATTCGTCGGCAAGCGTCTTTACGGGAAAAGGCCTGTCCTACGGCGGCAGCCTGATCCGCCCTGAGGCGACCGGCTACGGCACGGTCTACTTCGCCGAAGAAATGCTCAAGCATGCGAACCAGTCCATCGAAGGATTGACCGTGTCCGTGTCGGGCTCGGGCAACGTCGCCCAGTACGCCATACAGAAATGCCTGCAGTTGGGCGCCAAGGTCATCACCGTCTCGGACTCGCATGGCGCGGTCGTGGACAAGGCCGGCTTCACGCAGGAAAAGCTGAATGCGCTCATACGCCTGAAAAACGAGGAGCGCGGGCGCGTCGAAACCTACGCGAAGCAGTTCAACCTGCTGTACGAGCCCGGTAAACGTCCCTGGCACGTGCCCGTGGACGTCGCCCTGCCCTGCGCGACCCAGAACGAGCTGGAAATCGAGGACGCCCGTATGCTGATCAAGAACGGCGTGCGCTGCGTGGCCGAAGGCGCCAACATGCCGACGTCGCTGGATGCGGTCGACGCGTTCATCCAGGCGGATATTTTGTACGCGCCCGGCAAAGCCAGCAACGCCGGCGGCGTCGCCGTGTCAGGGCTGGAGATGAGCCAGAACGCCCAACGCCTGAACTGGACGCGCGAGCAAGTCGATACAAAGCTGCATGCCATCATGCGCAACATTCACGAGAACTGTGTCATACATGGAAAGCAAGGTAACTATGTCAACTATGTCAATGGCGCCAATATCGCCGGTTTCGTCAAAGTCGCGGACGCCATGCTCCAGCAAGGCATCTACTGAACACCAACCACTTGCCCAGTGTAAAACCGCGCAACCCATGCGCGGTTTTTTTTGCCTGCCGATCCCGTTCTTACGGCGCGATGTCCTGCGTGCCGGGACTCTCTCTCATGGCCTCTTTTTTGGCGGGCACATCCTCCAGTACGGGATCGTCCCAGGTTCCATGTATGCGGTATTCGACCGCCATGACGTCGCGCAACGACATTTGCAGCAGCCATTGGGCCAGGAAGGCGCCCACGCCGACGATGGGATTCAAGGCTATGCCCGCGGCGACGGCCGCTCCGCTGGCGTCCAGATGCGGCGCCACCGCCGCGCGTAGATCCAGTGTCTCGTCCAGCCAATTGGCCTTGCCGTCGATGACGATCGTGCCTATCGGACCGCTGACCCGATACCCCGGCGTGCTCAGTATGCCCTTATCGATCTGCAGATCGCCGCGCAAGGTATCGAACGGAAACCCTTCCTTGGTCACGCCTCTGACGTTCAAATCCAGGGTCGCCAGCCGCCGTATGGACTGCAGCGACAGCAGCTCCAGCAAACGGGCCGAGCGCGAGCCCAGGCTGCTGAAGCGCCCCTTGTCCAGCTCCAGAATCACGTGCCCGCTCAAGTCGGACTTGCTGTATTCCCACGGCAGGTTGCGCCATCGGAAATTGCCGTGCAACGTGCCCTGGCCGCCCTGCATCAGCTCGCCATAACCTAGCTGGTCGAGGTAGGCGCCCATGTCTTGCACCTGGACGTTGGCATTGACGGACAGCCCTCTTTGGGGGCCGCTCAAACGCCAGGCGCCCGACCCGGTCAGATTCGCATGAGGGCTGCTCAGCTTGACCTGCTCCAGGCTCCACACGTCGCCTCGCGCCTGATTGATGCCGACCAGGGACAGTTCGCCGACATGATGGCCGTACAAGCGAAAATGCTTGACGTAGAGATTGATGGCGGGAATATCGAAATCGTCGCTCACGGTGGGCACCGTTTCCTTTACAGCGCTTTTCTCTTCCTCGCTAAGACTGGGATCCTGGCCCAGGTCCAGGCGATCGAATTTGGCGTCGACCTGACCCGCCACCCGTCCCTGGGCTTCGCGCCAGAACAAGGTGCCGGCCGTCTGCGACGAGCTGATGTCCACGCGCCACTGCTGAGGACCGGGCCGGCTGGCCGTATACGTGAGTTGATCGAGCGGCACGCCATAAATACGGGCTTTTTCCGCCTGCAGGCGCACCTGGCCGATCTCGGGAAAGACCGAGGGCGTCGGTTCCCCTTCGCGCAGAGGCTGCGAAAACTCGTCGGCCACCTCGTTCCAGACGTCCCCATCGAATTCGGGATAGAGGATATCGATCGTCAAGCCCTGCTCCGGCAGCGATGGCGCCTGTCCGACGCCTATCGCCCCGGCGCGAAAGTACGGCGCCTGCCCGTCGTCGCGTTTGCGCAGAAAGGTAGCCAGCCCATGGCCCGCATCCAGGTTCAGCACCATGTCGCCTTTGCGTTTTTCATCCGACTTCCACGTCGCCTCCACCTTCAAGGCCTCCGGCGCGCTCTTTCCGAACGGCGGCGGCAGATCGAGCGCCATGCCCTGTAAGGAACTCGCGATGGCGACGTGGGCCGGACCATCTAGGCCTCCCCGCACCGTCGCGACGTAAGGCGCCTGGCCCCGCAGGCGCTTCATGCCCGCCAACCCCACGTACTCGGTCAACGCGGCGGCGGTCGCCGAGCCGCGCAAAGTGAGTCCGGGCTGCGCCGAGCCCAGCCCCCCCGACACGGCAAGCTCGCCCCCCAGCAGGCGGCCCCGCACCTGCCGCGCCTGCACGCCGGCTTGCGTAAAGTGCAATTTGCCTTGCACGTGCTCGAATAGCGGCATGCCGGGCATGAAGCGCAGGTCTCCTCCCTGGAATTGGACCTCGCCCTCGACGGTCGTGGCTTCAGGGTCGAAGAGCGGCACGGTCAGGGTAAGCGGCACGCGCCAGTCGCCCGCGCCGGAGACCTCGTCCAAGGCGCCGTCCAGCAGCTTGCCCAATGGACTATGCGCCGCCAGCGCCAGGTAGTCCGCGCCCCTGGCCCGGGTAGCGCCGCTCACCGTCAGCACCGAGCCCTGCTCGATATCGGGGATGCGCGCCGCCACGTCTTTTATGTCTATGACGTGATCGGCCGTCGGACGCATCAGGCCCTGCGGCGCCTGGATGCGCAAATCGGCCCGGTGCAGGCGCACGCTGCCGCGCAACGCCTCAAGCCTGGGCCAGCCTGGCTCTCCGTTTTCGGCGGGAACATAATCGATCACGCCGTCCTTGAACGCCCCCTCCAAGAGGAAATCTCCTTTGTCCGGCTCGGCTTGAAAGGGAAAATGGTCCAGCTCGCCCTTGACCATGAAGCGCGTATCGCTCAAGGCGCCGGCCAGGATTCCGGATGCCATCCACCGCCTGGCGTCCTCGTCCACCGTCAAAGGCAGGTAATCGACGATCGCCTCGGCCCGCCCTCGCATCAGACTGCCCTCCAGATCCAGCGTTCCCGCTGAATCGCCGTCCGCCTGTGTCCACAGGCCCCGCATGACGGCCAGGAGATCGGCGTTGTCCAACTCCAGCCGGGAAGCCCGCACGCTGAGCAAGCCGTTCATGCGACGCCGCGCGGCGCCTTGATAATCGATGCCATCGAATGTCAATGCATGCGCGAATTCGCTTTTGGCCTCGCCCCGCCAGTCGCGGGCGCGGATGCTGATTTCCAAATCGTCGGGCTTGGCGGCCAGCAGCTCCCGGTCGAATACCTGGCGATAGGCGGCCCATGATCCTTTCGAGTAAAAATGTAGAAAATCGGCCCTGATCTCGTTCTGTTCGTCAAAAACCCAATGGCCGTCGCCGATCTTCGCGTCCCAGATCAACACGTCCGGCTTCCCCTCGCGCACGCCCAGCCAGGCGCGCGCCGATACCTGGCCCGACGCCAGATTCTGCGGCTGATCCACCCAAGGCTGCCAACCCAAAGGCCGCATGTCCTGGATATCCAGATAGAGCTCGCCGCCAAGCTCGTCCCATGCCAGGCGCCGGTGCGCCGCGCCGGCGCCGAAATGAAACCGCCCCGACAGCTGCATCCTGCTGCCCAGCGCCGCGGGCAAGTCGGCCGATAGGGATAAGGCATGCCGCTTGCCGTCGTTTTGCAGGACCAGATCCACGTCGCGCAGCACCAGATCGGGCGCCGAGCGCCGCTCGTCGGTCCAGCTCAAGACCCCTCCGCGCAACGTGACTTGCCGGTTGGACAGCAGCCACTCGATGGCCTGGTCATCCAGTATCGGCTCATCGTCCTTCGCATCCAGCCGATACGGTTTGCCCAGGATCCACAAGCGGTTGGCGCCGTCGCGCCGCATCGACAACTCCAGGCCCGATATGTCCAGTCTGGCGAAGCTGGGCGCCAGATCCAGCAAGCTGCGCCAACTGATGACGGCCTGGACATCGGGCAGGCGCAGCACCTGATCGCCTTGCCGCTCGGACAGCGTCACATCGGTCAACGCCACCCTGGGATGCAATCCTTTCCATTGCGCGCTGACTTCGCCTATCTGGACCTGCGTGCCGAGCAGGGTCGATGCCTGGGCCGCGATCTGATCGCGCCAGGTATCGATATTGGGCAGGACCGCGTAACGCAGGCCGAGAAACGCCAGGGCAAGCACGAAATACGCTGCCAGCAGGATTTTGCCCAACACGCGGAATAAGGAATACAAGGTCGACAACACTATTTGAATTTAACAGGCCTGGAACAGTAATATAAACGGTAAGCAGCAACCCGTCCCCTCTCATGCCGCGCACGCCCCGCGGCACTCACCTTTTTCGTGTCGAGCATCATGCCGCAAGCCGTTACCCTCACCCCCGCGCTACGCTGGTCCGGCGCCCTGCGCCGCAAGGTCGACGTCGACGCCGGCTTCGGACAATGGCTGGTCCGAGCCGCCGAACAGCCGGTGACCCGCCAGACCATCGTCCAATGGCTGACGGAACTGACCACCGACATAGCGGGCAGGCAGGACGACCCCGCGCAGGCGGCGCGCCAGATACTGCGCCGCCTGCGCGAACGCGTGTTCTACACGCTCATGCTGCGCGACGTATCTGGGCTGGCGCCGTTTCGCGAAGTCGTCGGCGCCATGTCCTTCCTGGCGGATCTCGCGGTGTCGCAAGCCTACCGTTGCGTGGCGACGCAATTGGCGCTGGTGCACGGAACGCCGCTGGATCCACAGACCGGCAAACCGCAGGAAATGATCATTATCGGCATGGGCAAGCTGGGCGGCAAGGAGCTGAACGTCTCGTCCGACATCGACCTGATCATGCTCTACGGCGAAGAAGGCGAAACGACCGGACGCCGCGCCATCAGCTACCATGAGTTCTACGGACGCGTCACCCAGCGCATGATGCCCATTCTTTCGGACATCGACACGCATGGACAGGTATTCCGCACCGATCTGCGCCTGCGGCCCGACGGCGACGCCGGCCCGCTCGCGTGGAGCCTGGACGCGCTGGAAAATTACCTGATCGCGCAAGGACGGGAATGGGAGCGCTACGCCTGGCTGAAAGGCCGCATCATAGCCTGCCAGGCCTTTCCGGACAGCGATGCCGGACAGCAGCGCAAAGAGCTCGAAAGCCTGCGTCTGCCTTTCGTCTATCGCAAGTATTTCGATTTCGACACCTTGTCCGCCCTGCGCGGCTTGCGCGAGCGCATACGCCAGGACTGGCAGCGCCGGGCGCTGGCGCGCAACGGCATCGACACGACCCACAACATCAAGCTCGGCGACGGCGGCATACGGGAAATCGAGTTCGTCGTGCAGCTGAATCAATTGATCCGAGGCGGGCGCATGCCCTCGCTGCAACAGCGCGCCCTGTTGTCCGCCCTGCACAAGCAGAAAAGGGCCGGCGTGCTGTCCGGCTCTCTGGCCGATCCGCTGGAAGCCGCCTATCTCTTTTTGCGCCGTGTGGAGCATTTCCTGCAATACCGCGAAGACGAGCAGACCCATCTCCTTCCTCACGATCCGGCCCTGCGCGACGAGCTGGCCCACGCCATGGGCATGCCGCCCGGCGACTTCGAAGCAACGCTGCAGGCGCACCGGGAATTCGTGTCGCAAACGTTTCGCAACGCGTTTCGCATCGCCGGCATGGGGGATTTCGATCAAGCGCGCGATGAACCCGCCGCTCAGGCGCCCCGGCGCAGCCTGGCCGAACAGGCGCAGGAGTGTCTGGGCGAGCATGCCGCCGCGATCAACGAGCGCATCGAAACCATGCTGGACAGCCATCGCATACGCAGCTTGCCCGCGACCAGCCGCAGGCGGCTCGAGCGCCTGCTGCCGGCCATCGTCGATACCGCCGGCAAAACCGACAACCCCCACACGACCACCATGCGCCTGTTGGAACTGGTGGAGCAGATCGCGCCGCGCAGCGCCTACCTCGCCCTGCTTGCCGAATATCCGGAAACCCTGGCGCGCGTCGCGCGCCTGATCGGCGCCAGCCCCTGGGCGTCCCAATACCTCAATCGCTACCCCCTGCTGCTGGACGGCCTGATCGAATGGCGCACCCTGCTGGAACCGATCAACTTCGAGCAGATCGCCCAACAAATGAGCAGCGAGCTGGACGCCTGCCTGCTGCCCAACGGCCTACCCGACGTGGAACAGCAGATGAACCTGATGCGCGACGTCCAGCATCAAGTCACCTTTCAGCTGCTGGCCCAGGATCTTGAGGGCGTGCTGAGCGTCGAGCAGTTGGCGGACCAGCTTTCCTGCCTGGCGGACATGTTGCTGGAACAAACCATCCAGCGCGTCTGGCCCCTGGTGCAGCCCAAGCGCAAAACAGCCCCGACAACCCGGCTGGCCGCCCTGGAAGGACAGCCGCATATAGGACTGGAACCCGCGGAGCCGTTTTCCGACACCCCCGTCTCCGATGCGCCCCCGCAGAACGGCGAGTCGCCGCTCGCGCCACCCCGCTTTGCGGTGATCGCCTACGGCAAGCTGGGCGGCAAGGAAATCGGCTACGCCTCGGATCTGGATCTGGTCTTTCTGTACGATGACCCCGACGACGAGGCAAGCGAACGCTATACCAAGCTGGGCAGGCGGATGGCTTCCTGGCTATCCACCATGACGTCCTCGGGCAGGCTTTACGAAATCGACCTGCGCTTGCGGCCCGATGGCGACGCGGGCCTGCTGGCCGTCTCCATCGACGCCTTTGCCAAGTATCAGACGGAGCAGGCATGGGCCTGGGAGCACCAGGCGATCACCCGCGCCCGGTTCGTCGCGGGCGATGCCGCCATCGGAGCCCGGTTCGAAGAGATAAGAAAGAACGTCATCCTGATGGAGCGCGACAATGAAGCGCTGAAAAACAACGTCAAAGCCATGCGTGAGAAAATTCGCGCGGGCCACCCCAACCGCAGCGCTGACTTCGACCTGAAGCACGATAGCGGCGGCATGGTGGACATCGAGTTCATCACGCAATACCTGGTACTGTCGCAAGCCAGAAATCATCCCGCGCTGCTGGGCAATCTGGGAAACATCGCTCTGCTGGGGCTGGCCGCGCAACACGGCCTGATTCCCACCAACCTGGCGCGCCAGGTCGGCGATGCCTATCGCGGGCTTCGCAAGCGCCAGCACGCACTGCGCCTGCAAGGCGCCGAAAAAGCCCGCGTGCCGCCCGATCAAATGCGCGAAGAGCGCGAAGCGGTCCGCGAACTTTGGAATATCGTGCTTGGAGACTAAAATACCAGGGTTGACCCAATCCCCTACTGCCATGACCGATTTCAAACGCCCCATACTGACCTTGCCGGAAAGCCGGAAGAAGGTGCTTTTGCACTCGTGCTGCGCGCCCTGCTCGGGCGAAGTCATGGAGGCCATGACCGCATCGGGCATCGATTACGCCATCTATTTCTACAATCCCAACATCCACCCGGACCGGGAATACGAAATCCGCAAGAACGAAAACATCCGTTATGCCGAACAGCACGATATTCCGTTCATAGACGCCGACTATGACCGCGACAACTGGTTCGAGCGCGTGCGCGGACTCGAAAACGAGCCCGAACGCGGCGAGCGTTGCACCGTCTGCTTCGACATGCGATTCGAGCGCACCGCCCTGTACGCCTACGAACATGGCTACGACACGATCTCCAGCTCGCTGGGGATATCCCGCTGGAAAGACATGAACCAGATCAACGGTTGCGGCGAACGGGCGGCGGCCCGCTATCCAGGCCTCGTCTATTGGACCTACAACTGGCGCAAGGGCGGCGGCTCGGCCCGCATGATAGAAATCAGCAAGCGCGAAACGTTCTATCAGCAGGAATACTGCGGCTGCGTATATTCCTTGCGCGATACCAACCGGCACCGCCGGGCGCAGGGGCGGGACCGCATCAAGATCGGGATCAAGTTCTACGGCAAAGACGAAATCCAATCCGTCGGGCCTGACTCGGCGCCAGGCGAGTAAAAATAAAACAGGGTGCTCCAAAGCACCCTGTTTTTTCCGCCTTGTCAGGCCCCGGGCGAGAGGCTCGGCATTATTGCAGCGTTCGCTCGAACACGAACTTGCCGTCGCGCCAGTCCACCGGCACCACGTCGTTCGGGCCGAAGCGGCCTTCCAGGATCAGGCGCGCCACTGGATTCTCGATGTGCTGCTGGATCGCGCGCTTGAGCGGCCTGGCGCCGAACACCGGATCGAAGCCCGCCTGAGCCAACTGGGCCAATGCCGCGTCGCTGACTTCCAGGGTCATGTCCCTCTCGGCGAGACGCTGGCCGAGACGATCCAGCTGGATGGAGGCGATCGCCGCGATGTGCTTGGCATCCAGTCCATGAAACACCACGACCTCGTCGATGCGGTTCAGGAACTCCGGCCGGAAAGCCTGCTTGAGGTCTTCCCAGATGACGTCCTTTATCACCTCGTAAGGCTGGCCCACCATGCTCTGGATATGCTGCGATCCCAGATTCGACGTCATAACGATGACCGTATTGCGAAAATCCACGGTCCTGCCCTGTCCGTCCGTCAAGCGACCGTCGTCCAGCACCTGCAACAGGACGTTGAAGACGTCGGGATGCGCTTTTTCGATCTCATCGAGCAAAATGACGCTGTAGGGCCTGCGCCGGACCGCTTCCGTCAGGTATCCGCCTTCTTCGTACCCCACGTAGCCCGGAGGCGCCCCGATCAAGCGCGCCACGGAATGCTTTTCCATGAACTCGCTCATGTCGATGCGCACCAGGTGCTCGTCGGAATCGAACAAGAAGTTCGCCAGGGCCTTGGTCAGCTCGGTCTTGCCCACGCCGGTCGGCCCCAGGAACAGGAAGGAGCCATAGGGGCGCGACGGATCGGACAGCCCCGCCCGCGAACGGCGGATGGCGTCGGACACCAGGCTGACGGCCTCGTCCTGGCCGACGACGCGCTGATGCAAGGCTGTTTCCATGTCCAGCAGCTTGGCGCGCTCGCCCTGCATCATCTTGGACACGGGGATGCCGGTCGCGCGCGACACGACCTCGGCGATTTCCTCGGCGCCGACCTGCGTGCGCATCAAGCGCGGCCCCTCGTCCGGGCCGGCCGTCTGTCCGGCCTCGGCGGCCTTCAGGCGAGCCTCCAGTTCAGGCAGCTTTCCATATTGCAGCTCCGCCAGCTTGTCGAACTGGCCCTTGCGCTGCAATTCCGCCATTTCCGCCCGCACTTGCTCGATCTCTTCCTTGATCGCTTGCGAGCCCTGGACGGCCGCTTTTTCGGATTTCCAGATTTCCTCGTAGTCGTTGTACTCGCGCTGCAGCTTCTCGAGTTCGTCTTCGATGGCTTTCAAACGCCGTTGCGACGCATCGTCGGTTTCCTTCTTGACGGCCGCCTGCTCGATCTTCAATTGAATGATGCGGCGATGCAACTTGTCCATCACCTCGGGCTTGGAGTCGATTTCCATGCGGATGCGCGCCGCGGCCTCGTCGATCAGGTCGATCGCCTTATCGGGCAGGAAACGGTCCGTGATGTAGCGATTGGACAGCTCGGCCGCCGCCACGATGGCCGGATCGGTGATCGCGACGCCGTGGTGCAGCTCGTAGCGTTCCTGCAGCCCGCGCAAGATCGCGATCGTGGACTCGACGTCGGGCTCGCTGACCAGCACTTTCTGGAAGCGACGCTCCAGCGCCGCGTCCTTTTCGATGTACTTGCGGTACTCGTCCAGCGTGGTCGCGCCGATGCAATGCAGTTCGCCGCGCGACAACGCCGGCTTGAGCATGTTGCCCGCGTCCATGGCGCCTTCGGCCTTGCCCGCGCCGACCATCGTGTGCAGTTCGTCGATGAAGACGATCGTCTTGCCGTCGTCCTGGGACAATTCCTTCAAGACGGCCTTCAGGCGCTCTTCGAACTCTCCGCGAAACTTGGCGCCCGCCAGCAAGGCGGCCAGATCCAGCGCCAGTACCCGCTTGCCCTTCAGTGTCTCGGGAACCTCGTCGTTGACGATGCGCTGGGCCAGGCCCTCGACGATGGCCGTTTTACCCACGCCGGGCTCGCCGATCAGGACGGGATTGTTCTTGGTGCGGCGCTGCAGGATCTGGATGGCGCGGCGAATTTCGTCGTCCCGCCCGATGACGGGGTCGAGCTTGCCCTGCCGGGCGCGCTCGGTCAAGTCCGTGGTGTATTTCGAGAGCGCTTCGCGATTGGATTCGCCTTCGGCGTCGGTCACTCCCGCTCCGCCTCGCACCGCTTCGATGGCGCTTTCCAGCGGCTTGCGCTGCAGGCCGGCCTCGCGCAATATGCGCCCGACCTCGCCTTTATCGTCGGCCAGCGCCAAAAGGTACAGCTCGCTGGCAATATAGGAATCGCCGCGCCTGCTCGCTTCTTTGTCCGTACGCGCCAGGGCGGCCTGCAGCTCGCGGCTGACCTGGATGTTCGCCTCGGCGCCCTGCACTTGCGGAAATCCCTTGATCGCCGTCGCGAGCGCCTGCGCAACGCGATTGACCGCGACGCCGGCGCGCGCCAGCAAGCTTGCCGCGCCGCTGTCGTTATCCGCCAACAGCGCCGCCAGCACGTGGGCGTTCTCTATGTATGGGTTATCGTTCTGTACCGCCAGGCTTTGCGCTTCGGCGATCGCCTGCTGAAACTTGGTTGTCAACTTGTCAAATCGCATATCGATTCCACCGATGAATTGAAGAGCACACGCTCGAATACTTCTAATGTGCGGACAAACACCCCCATTTCAAGGTTGTCGCAGGGCCTGATAAACTTGTGCCAGAAAAGGATTTTCACGAAGGAGATGCCGCTCATGCGCAGCACAGTCAAGAAATGGGGGAATAGCGCGGCGGTACGCCTGCCCTCATCCATGATGAAATCACTCAAAATCGACATCGACGACACCGTGGAGCTGACGCTGGAGCGCGGCCGCATCGTCATCGAGCCCGTCCGCTCCGAAGAATACCTGCTGTCGCAATTGCTCGGCGCCATCAAGGCTGGCAATGTCCACGCCGAAATCGACTTCGGCGCCGCCGGTTGAACCAACAGGGTGATCATGACCAAACGCTACATTCCCGACACCGGCGACATCGTTCGCGTGCATTTCGACGTACCCGCCGGCGGCGGGCTGTCCGACCATAAAACGGCGGTCGTCATCAGCCCGGCGGCATACAACCGGCGAACCGGTCTTTTCGTCTGCTGTGCCGTCACGTCCGCAGTCAAGCACTACCCTTTCGAAGTCGCCTTGCAGAGCGCCGAGCCGGCGGTCGCCCTGGCCGACCAGGTAAAAAGCCTGGACTGGGCCAACACGAAAATCAGCCGCCAGAGCAAGGCCGGCCCGACCGAACTGGCGCAGATCCGGGCGAAACTGCACGCGCTGCTGTTCAAAGATTGAGCCGACCGGGCCGGGCGGCGCACCGCGCGTCCATGCTTTTCGACATAGACTATGGATAAGTTCAAGGAACTGGAAAGCTTCGTCGCCGTCGCCACGATGGGCAGCCTGTCTGCCGCCGCCCGGGCCGAAGGCATCGCGCCGACCATGATGGGCCGGCGCATGAACGCCCTGGAGGCGCGCCTTGGCATCAAATTGCTGACACGCTCCACGCGCCGCCTGTCCCTGAACTCCGAGGGCAGCGCGCTGCTGGAGCAGGCCCAGCGCATTTTGCTGGACCTGGCCGAAACCGAGGCCCGCATTGCGCAAGGCAGCGCCAGCCCCAGCGGCCCTTTGCGCATCAGCGCCCCCGCCGGATTCGGCAGGCGCCACGTGGCGCCGCTATTGCCCGAATTCCTGGCAAGCTATCCCGACGTGATCGTGTCGCTGGATCTCAGCGACCGGCTGGTCGACCTCATCGAAGAGCGCTACGACTGCGCGATTCGGATCGGCGATCTGGACGATTCGCGCTTCATCGGCCTGCGTCTGGCCGACAACCAGCGGGTGATCGTGGCGGCGCCCGACTATCTTGCGCGCCGGGGACGGCCCGGGACGCCGGAAGAGTTGCTGGAGCACAACTGCCTGGTTTTCGGCAATCATACCAACCAGGCGAAAGGCTGGCTGCTCAAGCAAGGCGGGATCGTGCGCGCCATCCGGGTGAAAGGAAACATGGCCTGCGGCGACGGATCCGTCCTTCATCAATGGACGCTGGCGGGCCACGGCCTGTCCTGGCGCTCGCTCTGGGAAGTACGGGAGGACCTGGCCGGCGGCCGCCTGGTCAGCGTGCTGGACGAGTATGCCGCGCCCGCCAACGGGATATTTGCCATGCTGCCCGAGCGAAAACATTTGCCGCTGCGGGTCCGCCTGTTCATCGACATGCTCAAATCACGCTACGGCGACCCCGATTACTGGCGGACCAACTGAACTTTTCCCGAGAAGGCTTACAATGAGCCGAGCAAATCGATAAACGCCGTATTACTTTAGGTTACAAATCCTTATTCCATGCAAAAGAGAATCCCCGTGCAATCCGAGTCGACACGCTGCTCGACCTGCATGCTGAATGAAGTCTGCCTTCCCGTCGGCATGTCCCGCGGGGATGTGGAGCGCCTCGATGAGCTGATCAAGGAACGGATTCGACTGCCCAAGGGAAGCGCGCTGTACGGTATCGGCGATCGGGCGGACGCCATATACGGCATACGCTCGGGCTCGATCAAAACGCAATTGGAAGGCAGCTCGGGACAATTGCAAATCACCGGATTTCTCCTGCCCGGCGAAATCGTCGGCATGGACGGCTTGCTGGAAAGCAGGCATGTATCGCATGCCATTGCGCTGGAAGACAGCGAGGTCTGTGTCATCCGGATCAATGAAATGGACGCCATCGCCCAGCAGCTGCCCGCTTTGCAACATCAGTTCCGCCGTCTCATGAGCAAGGAGATCAACCGCTCGCACCAGCTGCTCATGGCCATAGGCTCGTTGCGCTCGGAGCAGCGCCTAGCCGCGTTCATCCTGAACATGTCCCAAAGACTGGCGACGCTGGGCTATTCGCCCAACGAGTTCCTGCTGCGCATGACCCGCGAAGAAATCGGCAACTATCTCGGGCTGACGCTGGAAACCGTCAGCCGGCTTTTTTCCCGTTTTGCCCGGGAAGGCCTGCTACGCATCCAGCAGCGTGAAATCCGTATACTAGACATGCACGGACTGCAAGAATTGGCCTTGACGGATTGCGCATAAGGCAGGGGCTGTCCGACGCACGCCCTACTCTTCCAGGAACGGATCGATATCGCGCTTGGAGCGGGGCGCAATGAAAATGGTCAACGCGCTGGACAAGGCCGCCATGATCCAGAACAGAAAAAAACCGCCCGCATAGACGAGCTGCCGGTCCGCCTCCAGGTGTCCGAAGAACGTGACGTCCAGGGGATCCACCATGGCGAACACCAACGCGCTGGTCACGCCGGCCATCAAGAATGAGGGCCAAAGAATCAGCATCCATGAACGCCATTTCATCCTGTCATCTCCTTTTTCTTTTTTATGGGCAGCGGCGCAAGCCCGCCTTTTAGCGCGCGTCGGCGGCCGGCGGGCTCTCGACACTTTGCTTGGTCACGACCAGGCCGCGCTTGACGCCGCCGTCATCGATGCCTTGGTCGCCGTACGTCTGCACGGCCAGCACGATCGTAATAATACAACCGATCACGGCGGCCGCGGGGCCGGCCATCAATATCCAGGGCCAGGGCTCCCGCCACCATGGCTTGCTCCGAGCCTCATCGGCCGGCGTGGTAGCAACGTGGGTCATCAAGATCTCCTGCTCGTCAGGTCTGGGTTATTTAGGAACAAAAAAGGTCGTGCGTTCCGTCGCGACGCCTACACTGCCGTCCTCCAGGCGTCCGATCACATCCAATTCTATCTCGTGCAGGCCGCTCGCCAGCGCGCCGGCCGGCGCATGCACGACGATGGGCACCAGGCGGTTGGACGCCGCCTCGATGGTCAGGCTATCGCCCTGCTGCTCGGGCAGGGTGACGCTGACGTCCGGCAAGCCACCGGCGCTGACGGTCAGCTGCATGGGCTGTTCGGTGGCGTTCATCACCTGCAACCTGTATATATTCTCTATTACGCCTCCGGCCACCTCGCGGCCCAGCACCCCTCTGTCCCGTATGACGTCGACGCGCAAGGTGTCGCGCGTGGTCAAGGCATAGAGAAACACGCCGACGATGGCCACCAGCAAGGCGGTGTAAATCAGGACGCGCGGCCGAACGGCCCGCTTGCGGACCTGCGACTGATCCAGATCCTGCTCGATGGCATTGGCCGACGTATAGCGGATCAGGCCTTTGTCGTAGTGCATCTTGTCCATGACCTGGTCACAGGCATCGACGCATGCGCCGCAGCCGATGCACATGTACTGCAAGCCGTCGCGGATGTCGATGCCGGTGGGGCAAACCTGCACGCACATGCTGCAATCCACGCAATCTCCCATGCCCGCGCCTTTATGGTCGATCTTGCGCGAGCGCCCTCCACGCGGCTCGCCGCGGACGTAGTCGTAGGTCACGACCATCGTGTCGTTATCGACCATCACGCTCTGGAAACGCGCGTAGGGACACATGTATTTGCACACGGCCTCTCGGAGAAAGCCCGCATTGCCCCAGGTGGCCACGGCATAGAATACCATCCAGAACCACTGCCACGGCCCGAGCGAGAGGTTCAACAAATCCATGCCGAGTTCGCGTATGGGCGAGAAATAGCCGATGAACGTCGATCCCGTCCACCAAGCGATCAGTATCCAGACGATGTGCTTGGCGGCCTTGATGCGCAGCTTGCGCCAGCTCCAGGGTTGCTCGTCCAGGCGTATCCGGGCCAGCCGGTCGCCTTCGATGCGGCGCTCCACCCACATGAAGATTTCCGTATAGACCGTCTGCGGACAGGCATAGCCGCAGAAAAGTCGCCCCGCGATTGCCGTGAACAGAAACAGCGAGAACGCGGAAATGACCAGCAAAACCGCCAGGTAGATGACGTCCTGCGGCCACAGGACCATGCCGAAGAGATAAAACTTGCGCGCGCCCAGATCGAACAGAACCGCTTGCCGGCCGTTCCATTGCAGCCAAGGCAGACCGTAAAAAATCAGCTGCGTCAACACCACCATGATGATGCGCCAACGCGCGAATATCCCCGTGACGGCGCGTGGATAGATCTTGCTGCGCACGTCGGCCAGCGCCTTCTCCAGATGCGGAGAAGGTTCCGGCCTGGTCCTGCTTATCTGGGCGGGTTGCCAGGCCGGCGCATCGGTCGCCGGCCCGGCATTGGCGGTTGTGTCCTCGGACGGCGTTTCAAGCATGGCGGATTACGTCCTAGCGCGCCGACACGGCGGCGCCCGAACCGGCCGTACCCGAACTGTTGGACAATCCCCAAACCCATGCGGTAAGAATACGGATCTGGTCCTCGGACAGGATGTTTTCCTGTGCGGGCATGCTGTTTTCGCGGCCGTTCAGGATGGTGTCGACGATGGAGGCCTGGGAGCTGCCGTACAGCCAGACGTCGTCCGTCAAATTGGGGGCGCCCAGGGCCTGGTTGCCCTTGCCGTCCACGCCGTGGCAAGCCACGCAATAAGTCTGGAATCCGCGTTTTCCGGGAATGATGCGCAACGCGTCGGCGGCCAGGCCCGACAACGAGCGCACGTACTGCGCGATGTCCGCCGCTTCGTCGGGCTTGATCTGACCGTTCCAGGCCGGCATGACGCCATGGCGGCCCTTGGTGATCGTCGTCTGGATCTGCTCGGGCTCTCCGCCGTACAGCCAATCCTTGTCCGTCAGGTCCGGAAAACCCGCGCCTCCGCGGGCGTCCGAGCTATGGCATTGGGCGCAATGGTTCAGGAACAAGCGCTGCCCGATGCCGCGCGCTTCGGTGTCTGCCGCGATCTCCGGTATGGACATGCCTTGGTAGCGGGCGAAGATAGGCTTGACCTGCTCGCGCAAGGCGTCCAGCTCCTGCTTGACCTGGGCGGCGCTACTATAGCCCAAAGCGCCCTGGATCGACCCCAGGGACGGATATAGATACCAGTAGCCCACCGTAAAGACACAGGTCAGGATGTACATCACTACCCACCAGCGCGGGATGGGGTTGTTCAACTCGCGCAGATTGCCGTCCCATACGTGTCCCGTATCTTCGACTTGATCGATGTGGCTTTTGAGCCAGCCTCGTTGGGAATACAACAGCCAGAGACAGAAGATCAGCCCACCCACCGCGAGAGCGATGATGAAATGGCTCCAATAGGAATTTATGAAATCACTCATTTAAGGCCCTCTTCGTCCCTTTTTGTTGTACCGTCGGCGGCCGCGTCTTGCTCATCCCCGGCCTCGCCCTCGTCGGGCAAGGCGAAAGGCAGCATCGCCGCTTCATCGTTGTCCTTTTTACGGCCCCGCGAAAACGCCCAGAAAACGATTCCGATGAATGTCACGAATGCCAATACAGTGCCGATCGCATTCAGGATGGCCATGTTTACTTACCTCCGGCGGCGACGGCCTGGGCGGCGGCGTCGCGGCCCGCGCGGCCCAGCCCCTGCAGGTAGGCGATCAAGGCGTCCTCTTCGGACTTGCCCTGCAACTGCTCGGGCGCCTTCTCGATCTGCTCGTCGGTGTACGGCACGCCGAGCTGCCGCAATACCTTCATGCGCTCCTGGACGTCGGCTTTGGCCACCGAGGCGAACTGCAGCCAGGGATAAGCGGGCATATTGGATTCACGCACCACGTCGCGCGGGTTGCGCAAGTGGATACGGTGCCAATCGTCGGTATAAAGCCCACCGACCCGCGCCAGGTCCGGACCGGTGCGCTTGGAGCCCCAAAGGAAGGGCCGGTCATAGACCGATTCTCCGGCCAGCGAGTACGGACCGTAGCGCTGCACCTCGGAGCTGAGCATGCGTATCTGCTGCGAGTGACAGCCGACACAGCCTTCGCGCACGTAGATGTCACGCCCGATCAGCGCCAGCGGCTCGTAGGGATCGACGCCCTCAATCGGCTGGGTGGTCGAGTGTTGGAAGTACAGCGGCAGAATCTGCGCGAAGCCCGCGAAGGTGACGACCAGAAAGCTGAACAGCATCAGCAGACCGACGTTCTTTTCCAGCGTCTTGTGTGAGAAAAAGCGATTTTCCTTGTCAGCCATTTTTTCAATCCTCAAGCCGTTGCGGATGCCGGACCGATAAACGCGGGATCGCGCGCATCAGGGCTATAAAGGGGCACGGTCGGGTTCACGCGTTGCTGCCCCTGCCGGACCGTAAGCCAGGTATTCCAGGCCATGATCACCACGCCGCTCAGAAAGAGCGCGCCGCCCAACAGGCGAATGACGTAGAAGGGATAGGTCGCCCGCACGGCTTCCACGAAGCTGTAGGTCAACATGCCGTCCGGGCCGGTGGCGCGCCACATCATCCCCTGCATCACGCCGGCGATCCACATCGCGGCGATGTACAGCACGACGCCCAGGGTGGCGACCCAGAAATGAAGCTCGACCAGCTTCATATTCGCCATGCTCGTACGGCCGTACAGGCGGGGAATCAGGTAATACAGCGAGCCGAAAGTGATCATGGCGACCCAGCCCAGCGCGCCGGAGTGCACGTGGCCTATCGTCCAGTCGGTGTAGTGCGACAGGGCGTTGACCGTGCGAATGGACATCATCGATCCCTCGAACGTGGCCATGCCGTAGAACGACAAGGCGACCACCAGGAACTTCAGGATGGGGTCGGTGCGCAGCTTGTGCCAGGCGCCCGACATCGTCATGATGCCGTTGATCATGCCGCCCCAGGACGGAGCCAGCAAAATCAGCGAGAACGTCATGCCCAGGGATTGGGTCCAATCGGGCAGCGAGGTGAACAACAGATGGTGCGGACCAGCCCACATGTAGGTGAACGCCAGCGCCCAGAAGTGGACGATGGACAAGCGATAGGAGAAGATGGGACGCCCGGCCTGCTTGGGAACGAAGTAGTACATCATGCCCAGGAAGCTCGTCGTAAGGAAGAAGCCGACGGCGTTATGGCCGTACCACCACTGCACCATGGCGTCCTGCACCCCGGCATAGGCGGAGTAGGACTTGAACCAGGAAACCGGCAGCGCCAGGTTGTTGAAGATATGCAGCAAGGCGATGGTCAGGATGTACGAGCCGAAAAACCAGTTGGCCACGTAGATGTGCTTCACCCGGCGCTTGACGATGGTGCCGAAGAACACCACGGCGAACGCCACCCAGACCAGGGTGATCAGGATATCGATGGGCCATTCCAGCTCGGCGTATTCCTTGGACGAGGTATAACCCAGAGGCAAGGTGATCACGGCCGCCACGATGACAATCTGCCAGCCCCAGAACGTGAAAGACGCCAGCCAGTCGCAAAACAGCCGCGCCTGACAGGTACGCTGCACCACGTAATAGGAAGTCGCGAACAATGCGCTGCCACCGAAAGCGAATATGACGGCGTTCGTATGCAAAGGCCGCAAACGGCCATAGCTTAGCCAGGCAATGTCGAAATTCAATTGCGGCCAGATCAGTTGCGCGGCGATCCACACGCCGACCAGCATGCCCACGATGCCCCAAATTACCGTCATGATCGTAAACTGCCTGACCACGCCATAATTGAAGACTTCGACGGGTTTTCCGAGCGTATCGGAAGTGCCCATACTCTTCCCCTAATAACAGATAAACGAATAATTCGCCGCCATCATGGCGCCGCCCGGCGTCAAGCGCCTTGATTTGCGTCAAGATCGAGTCAGTCCGCCCAAATACCGATGTAAATTAACGACACTATCCGGGCTCTTCATCGCTTTCTTCGGATTGCCCGCCGTCCTGAGCCTGCGGACTATCGTCGTCCTCGAGTATCGATCGGCCTGCCTGGCCGGCATCGTCGAACTGCCCCGCGAACACCGCCCACCAGAACGCCGCCCCGATCAACACGACCAGGACCAGGGATATGGGTAAAAGAAGAAACAGCGATTCCATAACGCGACGGCGCGCTCAGGCCGCCGCTTTGTTCCAGGCGGGCGCGTCGGCGCGGGAATGTCCGCGGAACAGGCGCAGGGAATTGGCCACGACCGCCAAGGAGGACAGCAACATCGTCACCGCCGCTACCCAGGGGGCGACCAGGCCCGCCGCCGCCAAGGGCGTCATGAGCAAGTGCCAAGCCACGGAGCCGTATAGGTTCTGGCGCGCCACCCGGTCCGTCGCGGCCGCCAAGCCGTTCACCTCGGCGGGCGACGCCGCCGGCCGCTTCACCAACGCCGCATGGGCCGAGGCCACGGCGGTCGGCACCGACATCGCCATGGCGCAAGGACAGCTCATGACCAGCATGGCGATCATGACGGACAGCGCCCTTTCCGGGGATATGTACAGGTACCAGCCCCCTGCCGCCAGAAACGCCAGGGCAAGCTGAACGGCGACGAACCAGAATGCCAGGGTGTCGGCGCGCCCCGTGACCGCGCGTCGCGCATCCTCGATCGTGCCGTGCGAGCCGTCCACAGTGACCGATTGGCGCGCGCAAAGCTCGAGATAGCGGGCCGTCAAAAGAAAAGCCACGAACATCGTGACGGAGTCGAAATACACTTCGCCTCGATGCGCCCAGGTTGCGTACACGCTGGGCAGGAAAGCCGCGGCTATGCCCAACGCAACGGGAACGTCCATGCCGATCCGCCCCCGGCGCAGTTGGCGCCAGGATCCCTGCCATACGGGCCACGCGCAATAAAGCACGACGGGAACGGTCAGAACCAGGCTGATCCAATTCATCAGGACCAGCGCCTGATCGTAGAGAACCAGGTTGTCCGTCGGGCTGGCGCGCGAACGCAGATAACCAGGAAATGCGAACATCATCACCTGCATCATCACGAGCAAGGCCAAGCCCATGCGCGCCAGCATGTGGCGGCGCTTGAGCCGTTCCGAGGCCGGCATGTCCGCGGGAATGGAAAAAATGGAGAATGTGCGCATGACCGCTAGGCTACAACGAAGCAAGCCGCCGGCGCATTGACGTAGATCAATAGGCCGGCGGCTTGCAGGAGGCGACCGGAACCGCCTTACGCGACTTCGGCCTCGTGGAACTGCTGTTCTTCGGTGGATCCCGTCAAAGCCGTGGTCGAGGACCGTCCTCCTTCGATCACCTGGGTCACGGCGTCGAAGTAGCCGGTGCCCACTTCACGCTGGTGCTTGACGGCGGTGAAGCCCAGGTCGGCGGCGGCGAATTCCTTTTGCTGAAGCTCCACGAAAGCGCTCATCTGGCGGCGCGCATAGCCGTGCGCCAGATCGAACATGCCGTAGTTCAACGCGTGGAAACCGGCCAGCGTAATGAACTGGAATTTGTAACCCATGGCACCCAGCTCGCGCTGGAACCGGGCGATCGTATCGTCGTCCAGGTTTTTCTTCCAGTTGAACGAAGGCGAGCAGTTGTATGCCAAGAGCTTGCCGGGGAACTGCCGGTGTATGGCTTCGGCAAAGGTACGCGCGTACTCCAGGTTGGGCGTGGACGTTTCGCACCACAGGAGATCCGCATACGGCGCATAAGCCAGACCCCGTGAAATGGCTTGATCCATCCCGGCGCGGGTACGGAAGAAGCCTTCGACCGTGCGCTCGCCGGTAATGAAGGGCCGGTCGTTTTCGTCCACGTCGCTGGTGACGAGATCGGCCGCATCGG